>DATMVE010000042.1:0-53942 GCA_035563515.1 Pyrinomonadaceae bacterium | reverse complement strand
TCGCGCGCCCGGTCGCCGCCGCCGCCGTTCGTTTCCACCGCGGTCGGCGCGGCCTCGGCGTGCGGCGCGGCCGCGGGCTGCGCGTACATGCTGCCGGCTTCTACGTCAATCACGGGCTGCGCGGGCGCGGGCGAAGACGACGCGTGCAGCTCCGCGTGCTGCGCGCCGCCGCGCGTCTCGCGCCCGGCGAGGAAGCGGTCGACGATGGCCGCGATCTCTTCGCGGGCTATCGGGCGCTGCGGCGCGGAGGAAGACGCGGCGAGCGCAGGCTGCGGGGCGTCCCCGGTCGCCTTGTGCGCTGAGACGGCGGGCCTGGCGCTCTTGACGGGGCGCGTCTCGAACGCGACGCGTTTGATGTCCATCAGGTGAAGCGGCGAGACGTTGTCCGACGTGACGTTGCCGCCCCAGGAACCGCAGCCCAGAGTCATCGAAGGGGGCAGCCCCGTCGAGAACCCTATGGCCCCGTGCGTCGTCGGCGAGTTGACGATGACGCGCGAGGCGGGCATCTCGCGCCCGTAGCGGACGGCCGCGTCGCGCGAGCGCGTGTGCACGCCCGCGGTGTGGCCCATGCCGCCGTAGCTCAGGACTTCGAAGCAGCGGGCCGCGCCCTGCTCTATGCCGTCCACGACGTAGAAGGCCAGCGTCGGCGAGAGCTTCTCCATAGAGAGCGGGTGCTCGCGCCCCACGCCGCCCACGTCCGCGATCAGGCAGCGCGTGCCCGGCGGGATGCTGATGCCGGCAAGCTTGGCGATGTGCTCGGCGGACTTGCCGACGATGGCAGGGTTCAGCGAGCGCTGCGGCGTGGCGACGACCTTCGCCAACTGGTCCGCTTCCGCGGCGGTCAGGAAATGCCCGCCCTGCAACTTGAACTGCTCGCGCAAGGCTTTTTCGATGGGCGCGTCCGCGACGACCGATTGCTCGGAGGCGCAGATGGTGCCGTTGTCGAAGCAGGTGCCGGTGAGTATGTCCTGCGCGGCTTTCGCCACGTCGGCCGTGCGCTCGACGAAGGCTGGCACATTTCCCGGTCCGACGCCGAACGCGGGCTTGCCCGAAGAGTAGGCCGCGCGCACGAGCCCTATGCCGCCCGTCGCGAGGATGACGGCCGTCTGCTTGTGCTTCATCAGGGCTTCAGTGCCTTCGATGGTCGCGGAGGTCATGCAGCCTATGGCGTCCGCCGGCAAGCCTTCCTTGATGGCCGCGTCGCGCACGACCTTGACCGTCTCGTTGATGCAGCGCGCGGCCGAGGGGTGCGGGCTGAGCACGATGGCGTTGCGCGACTTGATACTGATGAGACACTTGAAGATGGCCGTCGAGGTGGGGTTCGTGGAAGGGATGATGCCCGCGACGACGCCGCGCGGGCTGGCGATCTCCACCACGTCTTTCGTCTCATTGACGACGCCGACGGTGCGCAAGCCCTTGAAGTAGTTCCAGACGTCTTCGGAGGCGAAGCGGTTCTTCTCGCGCTTGTCGTCGGCGACGCCGAAGCCCGTCTCCTCGACGGCCATCGCGCCGAGGCGCGCGGCCTCGCGGAGTGCGGCCTTCGCCATCGCCTCGCAGATGCGGTCAATCTTCGCCTGGTCGAAGCGCGCCAATTCCACCTGCGCGCGGTGCGCCGCCTCGACCAGATCGCGCGCCTGCTGCACGGACACCAGGTCTTTATCAACTGACATGACGACACCCCCTTCGCGGAATTTTTGAATTGCGATTTTTGATTTTTGATTGGCGGAGGATAAGAAAGTCTAAGGCTGAAATCTCAGACTTCATCCCCGGCCAATCAAAAATCGCAATTCAAAAATCAAAAATCATTTCGCCCTTTCCCTGTTGTTCTCGCGCGCGCCCGCGCCCGCGCGGCCCTGGTCGCCTTCGCTGAGTTGGCCGGCGCTGCCGGGGCCTATGGCGCGCTCGTCGGGGCTGAAGCCCGTGCGGCCGTTGCTCGGGAGCACGCGCTCGACTTCCATGTGCGGGCGGGGGATGACGTGGACGCTGATCAGTTCGCCGACGCGCCGGGCCGCGGCCGCGCCCGCGTCCGTCGCCGCCTTGACCGCGCCGACGTCGCCGCGCACGAAGATCGTCACGTAGCCCGCGCCGATATACTCTTTTCCTAAAAGCTGTACGTTGGCCGCCTTGACCATCGCGTCCGCGGCCTCGACCGCGCCGACGAACCCTTTGGTCTCGACCATGCCCAGTGCTTCGAGAGGCATGACTTTGCTCTCCTCTTTCTGTTGTAGAAGTTAAAAGCGACTTGCCTTGTGTAATCTGACTTCGCAATCGTATTCCTCTGTGCCGCAAGAATCAAGTATGACGGCGAGCCCGAGGGCGCGTTTGAAAACCAAAGCTCAGACCCTTAGCGCCTTTGCGCCTCCGCGTGACTGTTTTTTTATTTCCACGCGGAGGCGCAAAGGCGCTAAGACGCTAAGCCTGCGCGCTTGCTGGGAGAGCTAGGGGCTTCACTAATAATAGTTTGACAACGTTTTGCACGGCACGTTATAGTGCGCGCCAATGGGTTTGTTCCGAATCGGCCGCGGGAGCGACGAGCGCGAGTGGGAGACGGCAGCGACGGCGGCCGGTCGAACGAATTTTCTTTCAAGACTAATTCCGAGCGAACTTCAGTTCTGCCCGACTAACCCTCTAGGGGCGGAAGTAGATTGGTGATGGCAGCTTCTTTCGGAGAGGAATTGCGGCTCGCACGCGAGGCGCGCGGGGTTACTCTGCGCCAAATCTCTGACCAGACGCGTATCTCCATACGCTACCTCGAAGCCATCGAGGCCAACGACTACAAGCGCCTGCCCGGCGGCATCTTCAACCGCAGTTTCATCAAAGCCTACGCCAAGCAGATCGGGTTCGACGAGAAGGCCGCGCTCGAAGGCTACTTGAAGACGGCGCGCGAGCAGGGCGAGTCGCCCGACGAGGTCACGAGCACGCCCTACAAGTCGCACGTCTACACGGACGGCGGCACGCGCTCGCCGCTCGTCACCGTGCTGCTCTCGGCCCTGATTCTGGCGATTCTGGTCCTCGGCGCGTGGGCCGTCCTGCACTGGTATCAGCGCCGCGAGGCCGCGCGCGAGCCGAGCCCGCCGCAAGCGCCCGTCGCGAACAACACGCAGGCGGCGAACGGCCCCGCGCCGCAGCCGACGCAGAGTCTGCCCGCCCCCGAGTTCAGGAACGTCAACATCACGGCGAAGGAGAACGTCTACGTCAGTTGGGTGGTGGACGGCAAGAAATCTTCCGGGAGGTTCGTCGGGCCGGACAAGCCCGCCGTCTCGCTGAATCCCACGGACCGCTTTACCATTCGCTACGACAGGAAAGACGCGCCGCAGATCGAGGTCACAATAGACGGCCGCCCCCTCAAGGGGCTGCCCGGCGACCAGACTCAGTTCGAGATCACGAAGGACAATTACGCAGAGTTTGTACGATAAAAGCTGGCCGCCCCGTGTCGCGCCCGCGTTCCCGGCGCGCAATCTTCAGGGCTGCCCTTCAACTGATAAAGAGAGTGTCAAACGAATGCCCGCGGCCGGTGGCTGGCGGGCAATTTTGTTTTCGTCAATCGTAAGTCGTGAGCCGTCGGAGGGCGGTTTTACCATTTACGATTTATGATTCACGATTTACGATATGCAGAGGAGCGAGAACAAGCCATGATAACGTCAAACATTCCAGAGGGGCTGACGTTCGACGACGTGCTGCTGGTGCCCGCGCGCTCGGACGTGCTGCCGACAGAGACAGACACCTCAACGCAGTTCACGCGCGGCATACGCCTGCAAATCCCGCTCTGTTCGAGCGCGATGGACACCGTGACCGAAGCCGCGCTCGCCATCGCCCTCGCCCAGCAGGGCGGCATCGGCGTCATACACAAGAACCTCTCCGTCGAGCGGCAAGCGGAAGAGGTGGACAAGGTCAAGCGCTCGGAGTCCGGGATGATCGTCGACCCGGTGACGATCCGGCCCGACCGCCCCGTCTCCGAGGCGCTGAGCGTGATGGAGCGCTACAAGATCAGCGGCGTGCCCGTCGTGGACGAGGACGGCCACCTCGTGGGCATCATCACCAACCGCGACCTGCGCTTCGAGACGCGGTTCGAGATTCCCGTCTCCGAGGTGATGACCAAGCAGCCGCTCGTCACCGTCCCCGTCGGCACGACACTCGACCAGGCGAAGGCCGTGCTGCAAAAGCACCGCATCGAAAAACTGCTCGTCATCGACGACGCCAAACACATCAAGGGGTTGATTACGGTCAAGGACATTCAGAAGGCCATCAAGTACCCGAACGCCGCGAAGGACGACCTCGGCCGCCTGCGTGTCGCGGCCGCCATCGGCGCGACCGGCGACTTCCGCGAGCGCGCCGACGAACTGGTCCGCGCGCGCGCCGACTGTTTGGTGATAGACACGGCCCACGGCCACTCCTCCCGCGTCATCGAGGCGGTGCGCGAAATCAAGCGCCGCTACGCGGACGTTCAACTCATCGCCGGCAACGTCGGCACGGCCGAGGGCACGCGCGAACTGATTGACGCGGGCGTCGACGCCGTCAAGGTCGGGATAGGCCCTGGGAGCATCTGCACGACGCGCGTCGTGACGGGCGCGGGCGTGCCGCAGATTTCGGCGATACGCGACGCCGTGGAGGCGGCGAAGGGGAGCGGTGTGCCAATTATCTCAGACGGCGGCGTCAAGTTTTCGGGCGACGTGGCGAAGGCGATTGCGTCGGGCGCGGACGTGGTGATGATCGGGTCGCTCTTCGCGGGCACGGAGGAAGCGCCGGGCGAAGTGATTCTCTTCCAGGGCCGCTCGTTCAAGACTTACCGCGGGATGGGCTCCATCGGCGCGATGCGCGAGGGCTCGCGCGACCGCTACAGTCAGGAGCGCACCGAGATGGAGTCGAAGCTCGTCCCCGAAGGCATAGAGGGTCGCGTGCCCTACAAGGGGACGCTGGCGGACATGGTGACGCAACTCGTCGGCGGCCTGCGCGCCGGGATGGGCTACACGGGCTGCCGCAATATACGCGAGTTCCAGGAGAACACGCGCTTCGTCCGCATCACCTCGGCCGGCCTGCGCGAGTCGCACGTCCACGACGTCATCATCACGAAGGAAGCGCCGAACTACAGGTTAGAGTAGACGTCTTGGTGATAGATTTGGGCACAGGCAGAGAACGTTTAAGGTGTCCAGATAGCCAAACGTAGAATCATATCGGCCGGGGCATGTAGGCCGACAAGCTCAAAATCATCTCTGTTGCGAGTTGCGACACCGTGGACGTGTGCTAACGCTGTCGCGGCAATAAGCGCGTCCAGCAGCGTGTTTTTGGGGATGTTTTTGGGTAAGCGCGGCACTATGTGGGCGGCTATTTTCGCTGAGCTGCTATCAAAGGGAAGTACAGTGCAAGCGTTAATCAGCTGCTCTGTCCTGACGAAATCCAACATTGTTTGCTCGGCATCACCTTGAGCTTTCGCTAAGGAATTCTCAAATCCGTAAAGTACCTCATAAACAGTCAATGCGCTTAATGCCGGTGGAAGTTTGAGTCTTGCCTGATATGAGGCTATCGCTTCCAGAATTCCGCGTTTCCCGTAACGCCACGCTGTTACGATGTTGCTGTCTAAAACGAGAGACGTTTCAGGAAGCGCAGGCCCGACTGTCATCGTTACTCTCCATCCGAGTCATCAATCAGAAACGCTTCGCCTAACTCAGGACGGGTGGTAATTTCTTCCTTCTCTTTCTCTGTCAGACCTTCCAACGTTGCCGCAGCCAGACCGTGATAGCGCTCGGTTATAGCTGCGTCGAGGTGCGGCTCCAAATCAATTAGCGCCTGTATTTTTGGCTCCCACGACACCTGAGCTGAATAAGGCATCTCTGTAAATTCATATCTGTCTCGCCCACTAAGAGAGTGAACCTCGGTAGTAACTTCGCGACCGTCTCCGGCCTCTAGTTGCTTGCGGACCTCGTCGGCGTTCCTAACAACCGCGTCTTCGATAGTGACCACGGCGCGCCCGAGGTTGATAGGCTGGCCGAGTATGATCTCACTAAAAGGCTGTTCTGGTATCGGCCAGCTTGGAGATTGAGCAGCTTGGGCAAATAGGAAAGCATTCTCTTGCGTGGCGGTCGCTGATATATTCAAGCTCCCGCCCGGCCAAATGAAGGAGCGGTCAACTATGGCGTGATAGACAAAGGCAATTCTCTCGATCTCCCTTTCCGAGAAGGCGGAAGGAAGTAAGAACTGCTTACCCGTCACCTTCTCGATGACCATTAACCTGTATGCCGTCTGTCTCCTCTTCAGCATCCTGCTAATCTCTAAAGGAGAAGCCTCGAAGTTCAAATCAGTGTTCACCGCCGGCTCAGAAATTTTCAATTCAAATCTGCCGACCAATCCGATTGCGGCCAAGAGGGTGTTCGCGACGAAGTGGGCGCGCGGTCGTTGCTCTTCGATTATGTAGACTAGGGAGAATTGCCCCGACTTGAACTTATTTTCTTGCTCGATGCTTTGCCCTATGAGATTCAGGTGAAGATACACATCATCATCAACGATGAACCGGGCTGAAATCTTGCCATCTTCTATAACCGGTCTATCTACAATAGGAGCCTCTAATCGGTAAAGGATTCCCGGGGCATTGATAAGCAAAGAGAGGTTAGAATCCGGCTTGGGCAAAGGCAGAGAGATAGGAACACTGCCTTGAATAATGGAGCCTGTCACAGGTTGGTCAAGGGTGACAGTATTCATAGTTTTAACCCTCGCTTATCTGCCTAATCATTAATATACTTCAGATCGGGGAATTCGGTTAGAAGTTTTCTCTAACCCGAGCGCCGCCCTTAAGGAAGCGCCGAACTATCGTTTGGAGTAGAGACGCCCGCGCCCGTGTTCAAGAAAGTCTTAATCCTCTCGGCGTCAGCCGGCGCGGGCCACCTGCGCGCGGCCGAGGCGCTTGAGCGCGCGTTCAGGGAGACGACCGCCGCCGCGGAAGTCCGCAACGTGGACACGCTCGACTACACCAACAAGCTCTTCCGCCACCTGCACTCGAAGGCTTACATAGAGATGGTCAACAAGATGCCAGAAGTGCTCGGCTGGCTCTACGACCACCTGGACAAGCCCTGGAAGAACGAGCGCCGTCGCCTCGCCCTGGACAAACTCAACGCGCGCCCCTTCGTCAAGCTGCTCGCAGACTACGAGCCGGACATCACCGTCTGCACGCACTTCCTCCCGGCCGAAATCATCTCCTGGCTCAAGGCCAAGGGGCGCATCAACTGCCGGCAGGCAATCGTCGTCACGGACTTCGACGTTCACGCCATGTGGCTCTGCCGCCACTACGAGCACTACTTCGTCGCGCTCGACGAGACGCGCCTGCACATGGAGAAGCTCGGCGTCCCCGCAAGCAAAATCACTGTCTCCGGCATCCCCATCGACCCCGTGTTCAGCGAACAGAAAGACAAGCGCGAGATGCGGGCCAGGTACGGCCTGCGGCAGGACGTGACGACCATACTGCTCTCGGCCGGCGGCTTCGGCGTCGGCCCGATGGAAAATATCCTGCGCCTCCTCGCGGCGGACCTCCAAAGCCCCGCGCAGGTCATCGCGCTCTGCGGCCGCAACGAGAAGCTGAAGCAGCGCGTCGGACGCCTGGCGTCCGGCATCCCGCCGGAGAGTCGATTCTCAATCAAGGCCGTGGGCTACACGACCGCGGTGGACGAATACATGGCCGCCTCGGACATACTGCTCGGCAAGCCCGGCGGCCTGACCACCTCCGAGGCCCTCGCCAGGAATCTGATTTTCGTCATCGTCAATCCCATTCCGGGACAGGAGGAGCGCAACTCGGACCACCTGCTCGAAGAGGGCGTCGCCATACGCTGCAACAACCTGCCCGTGCTGGCACATAAAATAGACCGCCTGCTCTCCGACCCCGCGCGCATGGACGCGATGCGCGCCAACGCTCGCCGCCTCGCGCGCCCCGACGCCGCCCGCGAAGTCGTCGCCCGCCTGCTCTCGCTCTGACTCAACCCCTTTGCTGCTTCCGTCTTTCTTTCGTCGCGCCTTTGCGAAAGAAACGGTTTCACGCAAAGGCGCAGAAACAGAAAACCAGAGCTGCAAAGAATTGACTGAATCCGGGCCGGAGTGTGGAAATCCGGGGCTATTTTCGCTTTCTTCTCTTCGCAAGGAGAAAGAAAGTCAAAGCACTCGGCTTTTTCATGCCGAGTTCAGGTTCTTGTAACTCGCCTTAACATTGCCAGCCTCGCCTGTGACCCGATAACCCAAATTTTTTCCAGACGAAAGGAAACAATAGATGCACCCCAGAGCACTTGCCCCCAGGCTCAGGCGCTCGCTTGCCACCTGCCTGATGCTGGTCGTCGCGACGTTCGGCCTCGCGCCGGCCGCCTTCGCGCAGAGCGGAAACATACACCCCAACGCCATAGAGATTGATAAGAACGCCAACCTTTATCCGGGCGACGGCAGCAGCAACATCCTCAACCCCGGCGCGGTCGCCGACTGGGTGAAAGATTCTTTGCAGAACACGGACACCGACCCGGACCCCAACGACCCCGTAGCCGTCGGCATCGTCCCGAACTTCACGGGCGCGGTCGGAGGCAAGGGCCACTGGAACGGCCTGCGCATCGTCGACGGCGTAGCCCAGGGCGACCAGGACATTTTTCTGACGGGCGGCAAGGAGAACGACACCACGACGTGGAACGTCGGCGCGGGCAGCGTCGGCTCTTCCAAGTACGACATCACGCAGGCTTACATCGCCAACAACCAGAGCACCATCTTCTTCGGCATGGAGCGGCGCGGGAACAACGGCACGACCGCCTTCGACTTCGAGTTCAACCAGAAGGGCAGCGTCGGCGGCTACGTCCCCGTGCGCACAATCAACGACGTGCTCCTGACCTTCGAGATGCAGGGCTCCGGCGGCTCCGGCTCGGCCGTCCCGCACGTCTACCGCTGGAACGGCTCCGCTTACATTGAGGTGGCGCTCAACACGCTGCGGACTTTCAGCGGCACGGTCTGCGGCGGCGAGTCGCCGCCGCAAACGGTCAAGAAAGTCACGGGCGTAGACCCGTAAAGCGGTCAACAGCAACGAGGCGGCGACGGGGCGGGGACTCTTAAAAAGTTCCCGCCCCGTTTTCACCTTTGCGTGTAATGACTGTAAGCTAGCCCCTGCACGAATCATCCGACAGGTGTCGGCAAGGGATGAGGGCTGAGGGCTGAAAGGGGTTGAGTGAACCGCCCGCCGGGTCGTCGATTCGACGGCTTTCACTTCATCCCTCATCCCTGCTCTTCCGCGGCATCGAGGTTGCTCTTGTCGGCGCGAGTGTGATGAAGAAACGAAAGGCAGTTCTCATTTCGAATCCGAACGCGGGGCGCGGCGGGGCGAGCCGTGCGCGCGAGGTGGCGCGCTTCCTCGAAGCTCTGAAGAAGCGCGGGATCGCGGTCGAGGCGTTCGACACGAGCGGGCCGAACGACGCGGCGCGTCTCGCCGCGCGTTTGACGCGCGAGGGCGCGCGCGACGTGATCGTGTCGGGCGGCGACGGGACGATTAACGAGGCGCTGCAAGGACTGGTCGGGACGGGCGCGCGCCTCGCCGTCTGGCCCAGGGGGACGGCCAACGTGCTGGCGCGCGAGCTGAAGCTGCCCTTCGACGCGGAGCGCGCGGCCGACGTGATCGCGCGCGGGCGCTCCGTCCGCGTGCACGTCGGCTGCGCGCACGCCGAGCGGACCGGCGAGCGGCGCTACTTCTTCCTGATGGCCGGCATAGGGCTCGACGCGGAGATCGTGAGCCGCGTGCGCCCGCGCCTGAAGCGGCGCGTCGGCGAGGCCGCGTTCTGGTACTCCGGCTTCGGACATTTGGCACACTGGCAGCCCGTCTCGTTCAACGTCGAGGTCGCCGGGCGCACGCTGCCAGCGACCTTCGCCGCCATCGGCAAGGCCGCGCACTACGGCGGTAACCTCGCCATCACGCCGCGCGCGCAGATGGAGGAGCCGCTCTTCGAGGTCTGCGTCGTAGACTCCACGAGCCGGCTGCACTTCCTCTACCTGCTCTCGCACGCGATACGCCGCCGCGGCGTCGCCGAGGAGATGCGCGGCGTCCACTTCATACGCACCGACCGCGCGCGCGTCACGGGCGACGCCCCCGTCCAGATCGACGGCGAGCTGACCGGCCGCCTCCCCATGACCTTCGAGATCGCGCCCTCGCCAATCGAAATTATCAGCTAGTCACCTTTCATCCATTCGGCGCGCATCCGCCTTTGCTCGGGCGTGGTGTCGGGGAGTTCTTCGATGCGGTAGGTGTGCGTGTCGGGCGGGCCGGGCGTGATGACTTTTTGGAGGGTCTGCCCGTCGCGGTTGACGGTCAGTGACATGCGCTCGCCCTGCCTGAAGCGGCCGACGGTCGCGGCGAAATTTTCGTCCGTGACTTTCGTGTCGCCGACGGCGACGATCAAGTCGTCCTTCTTGATTCCCGCGTCTTCGGCCGGGGAGTCGTTGCGCACGTTCTTGACCTTCACCGCGCGCCCGCCGTCCGACCCCGCGCTGATGCCGACCGCGGGCTTGGCCGAGGGCTCGCGCGCGAGCCGCAGGCCGACCGCGCCGAACGCCTCGTCGTAGGGCGGCACCTCCACGCCGCGCACGTAGCGTGCGAAGAAATCTTTGACCCCCGCGCCGCCGACCTCCGCCGTCACGCGCTCGAAGTCCTCGCTCGTGAAGCCGCGCCCGCGCAGGTAGTAGCTCGCGTTCGGACTCTTCACGTAAAGCTCCTCGTACAGCCGCCGCAGCACGTCGTCGAGCGAGGCACGCCCGCCAGTCTGCTTCCTGATGAGCAGGTCGAGCGCGAGGGCCAGCACCTCGCCCTTGTAGTAGTAGCTGACGGAGGTGTTCGCCAGGTTCGTGCGCTGCGCTTCGGGGTCACCGTCGAGGAACGGCGCGAGCAGCGACGAGTCTTCGGCGCTCATCAGGCGGCTGCCCTGGCTGTTCTCCACGCCCTGTATGACCTCGCCGAGCCGCCGCAAGAGCTGCGCGTCGGTCCAGAGCCCCGCGCGGCGTAGCATCAGCTCGCCGTAATATTCCGTCACGCCTTCGGCGACCCACAGGCCGCGCGTCGAGACCGGGCGCGTGAAGTCCCACGGGCCAAGCTCGGCGGGGCGCAGCCGCTTGGCGTTCCAGACGTGGAAGAACTCGTGCGACGCCAGCTCAAGCGTGAGGTCGTAGGTGTCCTTGTCCGCGAGCGTCCCCGAGACGATCATGTTCGTGGAGTTCAGGTGCTCCATCCCGTCGACCGAGCGCCCGTCGTTGGCGAAGTGAATCATGAAGGTGTAGGAGTCGAACTCGGGCGCGCCCCACATCGCCACTTGCGCGCGCACGATCTTTTCCAGGTCGCGGGCGAGCTGCGCGCGTTTCCCGCCCTCGACGCCGTAGGAATGCACGACGACGCGGTAAGTCTTCCCGTCCGCCTTGAACTCGTCCACAGTCCAGTCGGGCGCGATCTCCGTCGGCTCGTCGATCAGCAGGTCGTAGTTACCGAACCGCCACTCGCGCTGGTCCGCGCTCGTGCTGCTCGCGTTGACGGCTCGCCAGCCCGGCGGCGGGTCAATCGTCAGGCGAAGCGGGTCTTGCTTGTGGCCCACGACGTACATGAAGACTGAGCCGCCGTTGAAGTTGGCGTGGCGCTCGTCCAGTTGCGAGAAGGTCCCCGAGAGGTCGTCGCCGAAGACCTTGTACTTGAAGGTCACGGCGCGGCCGCCCTGCAAGGGGACGCGCCACGTCTGGTCGTCCAGGCGCGCGACCGCGAGCGGCGCGAGCTTGCACTGCGCGCCAACGGGGCACGCGCCGCTCGCGGCCTGCGCCTCCTGCACGTTCTTCGCGAAATTGTAGACGGCGTAGCGGCCGGGCGACCACTTGGGCATCTGGAAGTCCAGGTGAGAGGCGCGCGCGCCCGCGGCCAGCTCGGCCGTGATCGTCACCTCGAAGAGGTGCGAGACGGGGCGCGACATGGCTAGTCGGTAGTTGAGCGAGGCGAGCGGCGCGTCATCACCTTGCGCGGCCGAGAGCGGCGCGCAGGAGAGAAGGAGAAGGAGGAGGCTTGCGGCGCAGACGTAGAATCGTGGGAGGCGGCGGGTCATGGTTTGTCTCCAATCGGGTAAGGACATTTTGTGGCCCAGCGAGGTTTGAGGTCCAAAGGGTCGCGTGATTATCTGCGTTTCCCGCCCGTCTGTCAAAAGAAATCAAATCGCCCGCAGGCCCCCGCGAAAATAGCGATTGACTCGCCCGGCGGGTTTGGCTTAGAAGTGCTTTAAGGAGTTTCCCCGAGGATGGCGCACGACGTTTTCGTCAACTACAGCTCGAAGGACAAGGCGGTCGCGGACGCCGTCTGCGCCGCGCTCGAATCGAGAGACATAAGCTGTTGGATCGCGCCGCGCGACGTGCCGCCCGGCGCGGACTGGGACGAGGCGAACGTGCGCGCCGTCGCGGAGAGCCGTGTGATGGTGCTCGTCTTCTCCTCGCGCGCCGACGAGTCGCAGCAGGTCAGGCGCAAGGCCGACCTCGCCGCCGAAAGAAAGCTTCCCATCATCACGTTCCGCATAGAGGACGCGATGCCCTCCGGCCCCCTGAAAGATTACCTGGATAAGACGCACTGGCTGGACGCCCTGACCCCGCCGCCCGAAGCGCACACGGACAGGCTCGCCGACGACCTCACGCGGCTGCTCGACGAAAGTGAGCACGATGACGACGCGCCGGTCGCCGAAACTCCTCAAGACGCGGCGCGCGGGCGGCGCGGCGTCAACAAGGTCTTGCTGGCGACCAGCGTGCTCGGCGTGCTTGCGCTGGCCGCGCTCACAGGTATCCTGGCGTACAGGTGGAGCCGGAGCGGCGGCGGCGGCGCGAACCGTCAGGCAGACTCCGCGGCGCACTGCACGCCGCCGGAGAACTACGAGCTGCGCTGCCGCGGCGGGGGCGAGATGAAACTCTCGCTCGACGAGCCGGGCGAGTCCGGCCGCCGCATGTTGAGGATACGCTTCAAGAGAGGGTCGAAGCCGGCGGCCGCGGGCCTGAACCCAGGCGAATGCGCGTGGGTTGACCGCCCCGTCGGCGGCGACGAGCCGGACACCATCATCCGGTACGTCTCCGGCCCGAACGTCCCCGTCGTCACGAGCCTCAGGGACGAAAACAAATATTGGGGCTTCTGCGCGAGCGACCACGGAGACTACTTCGGCGTGCTGGAGTCAGGGAGGGGGAATTAGAATGCGGAATGATGAACGATGAGTGATGAATTAAAAAGTAGTTGTCTTCTATTCATCAATCATCACTCCGCATTCCGCATTAGTTTTTATGACGGAACGTCTTTACTACACGGATTCACATCTGACGGAGTTCGAGGCGCGCGTGACGGGGGTGACGGAGCGCGTCAGCGGGTGGACTGCCGTGACGCTCGACCGCACGGCCTTCTACCCCACGGGCGGCGGGCAGGCGAGCGACACGGGCACGATTAACGACGCGCGCGTCGTCGAGTGCATAGACGCCGAAGACAAGGGCGTGCTCCACGTCGTGCAGGGCCGGGGGCTCGAAGTCGGCGCGCCCGTCGTGGGCCGCGTCGACTGGCCGCGCCGCCTGGACCACATACAGCAGCACACGGGCCAGCACATCCTCTCGCAGGCTTTCATAGAACTCTTCGACGCCGAGACGCGCGGCTTCCGCATGCTCGAACAGTATTGCGAGGTGGACGTGGCGCTCGAAGACCCTTCGGAGGAGAAGGTCGAGCAGGCGGTCGAGCTGGCTAACAAGATTATCTGGGAGGACCGCGCCGTCACCGTCCGCCAGGTGACGAAGGAGGAGGCCGCGGGCCTAAGCTTGCGCAAAGAATCCGAGCGCGAGGGCGAGCTGCGGCTGATCGAGATTGAGGGCTTCGACCTGACGCCGTGCGGCGGCACGCACGCGCGCCGCACGGGCGAAGTCGGCATCATCTGTGCGCGCTCCTTCGAGCGCGCGAAGGGCCTGACGCGCGTCGAGTTCGTCGCGGGCGGGCGCGCGCTCGCGGACTACCGCCGGGCCAACAGCACGGCCCGCGGCGTGGCCGCCCTCTTCAGCACCGCGCGCGACGAGACCCCTGCGGCCGTCGCCCGCATGTTCGAAGAGAACAGGCAGCTCGCGCGGCGCGTGCGCGCGCTCGAAGAGGTCGCGGCGCGGGTCGAGGCCGAGGAGTTGCTGAACGAGGCCGAGCGGCTCGCGGATGGCGCGCGGCTCTGCGCGCGAGTCTTCGAAGGGCGCGACGCGGAGTCTTTGAAGAAGCTCGCGCAATCAATCGTCGCCCACGCGCAGACGGTCGCCCTGCTCGGCTCGCGCGACGGCGACGCCGCGCGCCTGGTCTTCGCCCGCTCGGCGGACGCGCCCGGCGACATGAACGCGCTCCTGCGCGAAGCCTGCCAGGCGCTCGACGGGCGCGGCGGCGGCCGCCCCGAAATGGCACAGGGCGGAGGCCACAACGTCGAGAAGCTCGGAGAAGCAATCGAAGCGGCGGCGGGCAGCTTGCGGCAGAATTCATCTGGGAATTCCTGAAGGTGTTGGTATATTATCGCCCGCGAACTAACCCGGGCCTTAAGGCGTCTCGAAGCTTCGGCCGAATGCCCGTCCGACGTAAGGCAGTCATCGCAACTCCGAGCCAGGGAGGGAAGCTCATCCGATTCTCATCCTGACAGGAGGCCCTCCGTCCCGTGACTCAGCAAACTTCCCGCCGCAACTGTTCCCCTCGTTTCACCCTGATCTTCGTCTTCGCGCTCGCGTGCCTCTCCGCCGCGTCGCTCTCGGCGCAGACTTTCCGCGGCACGATTCTTGGCACAGTGACCGACCCGAAGGGGGCTGTCATACCCGGCGCGAGCGTCATGGCGGTCAACACGGGCACGGGCATCATGCGCTCGACCGTGACGGACGCGGACGGCAACTACACCGTCAGCGAGCTGCCGACGGGCACGTACGAGATCAGGGTGCAGGTGACTGGGTTTCAGAACGCGACGGTGAAGAACGTCGTCGTGGAGGTCGCGGGCGAGCGGCGCGTGGACGTGGAGATGGCGCTCTCCGGCGTCGACACGGTCGTCACAATCGCGCCCGCCGCGCAGGTCGAGACGACCAACACGACGCTCGGCGGAACCATCCCGACCAGGCAGGTCCAGGACTTGCCGGTCAACGGGCGCGACTTCACGAAGTTCCTCGTGATGGTTCCGGGCGCGACCGGCGACCCCTCGGGCGCGACGGACTCTCCGGGCTCGTTCGGCCTCTTCAGCTCGAACGGCAATCGCGGGCGCTCGAACAACTACCTGCTAGACGGCACGGACATGAACGACGGCTACCGCAACCTGCCGGCCATCAACGAGGCAGGCGTCTTCGGCACGCCCGCCACCATCCTGCCCGTCGAGGCGATTGCGGAGGTCGCGGTGCTGGCGGACTTCGAGGCCGAGTTCGGCCGCAACTCCGGCGCAATCGTCAACATCGTCACCAAGTCGGGCACGAACGAGTTCCACGGCTCGCTCTTCGAGTACATACGCAACGACAAGCTCGACGCGCGCAACGTCTTCAACCGCGAGCCCGCGCCGAAGACGGCCTTCCGCAATAACCAGTTCGGCTTCTCAATCGGTGGGCCAATCGTCAGAAACCGCACCTTCTTCTTCGCGGCCTACGAGGGGCAGCGCGAGCGCGTCGGCCTGAGTTCCGTGGCGCGCGTGCCCACGCCCAAGGAGATAGCGGCGCTCGGCGGCGCGACCAACCCCGTCATCGCGCAGTTGCTCGCGCGCAACCCCTGGCCCGCGGCGAACGACCCCGTCCCGCTCTTCGACCCGAGCCCGAACCTTCTGGTCACGACTCGCGCCCTGAACGACGTGGACAGTTTTATCGGCAAGATCGACCACTCGTTCAACGAGCGGAATCAACTGACTGGCCGCTACTTTTTCGGGACGAGCGACCAGTCGTTCCCGCTCGCGCTCCTGGCGGGCAACGTCCTGCCCGGCTTCAACACCGTGACCCCTACCGAGGTGCACCTGGTCTCGCTCTCGTACCTGAAGATTTTTTCGCAGACGAAGGTCAACGAGGTGCGCTTCGGCTACAACCGCTTCGACGAGGGCTTCTTCCCCGAAGACCAGGGCTTCGACCCGCGCTCCATCGGCCTCAACACGGGCGTCACGAACGAGCGCGACTTCGGCCTGCCTTTCATACGCATCCGCAATGACCCGAACTTCGGCTCGTCGCTCGCCTCGCTCGGCGCGACCCTTTCGGTCCCGCGCGCGCGCGTGGACACCAACTGGCATTTCATAGACAACTTCTCCTGGAAGCTGACTGGGCACGACTTGAAGTTCGGCTACGAGTTCCGCCGCACCTTCGTCGACGCCTTCTTCGACGCGGGCTACCGCGGCCGACTCGACTTCGCCTCGCTGGAGGATTTTCTGTCGGGCACACTGAGCGGCGGGCGCGCCGCGCGCGGCGACTCCGACCGCGAGACGTTTCAGAACTCGCACGCGCTCTACATCCAGGACGGTTGGCGCGCGAGCCGCCGTCTGACATTGAACCTCGGCCTGCGCTACGACTACTACGGCGTGATTGACGAGAAGAGCGGGCTCCTGAGTAACTTCGACCCGCAACTCGGCCTCGTGCTGGTGGGGACGAACGGGCTCGACACGCTCTACCGCCGCGACCTCAACAACTTCAGTCCACGCGTCGGGCTGGCCTGGGATGTGACGGGCAGAGGCAAGACCGTCATTCGCGCGGGCTGGGGCCTCTTTTACGACGCCTACTCGCAGGACTTCTTCGTGGGCCAACTGCCCTTCAACACCTTCAACCCCGGCCCCGCCTACAACCCCGTCGGCCCCGCGCCGGTCCTCTTCTCCTTCTCGACCGTCGCGCAGATTGAGCCCGACGTGCCGATCTTCACGGACTTCCTGGACTCGGACGTTTTCGCCGTCGACCGCAACCTGCGGACGCCCTACGTGCAGAATTTTAATTTCAACATCCAGCAGGAACTCGCGAGGGATGTCGTGCTGCAAGTCGGCTACGTCGGCTCGCAGGGGAGAAAGCTGTTCCGCTACCGCGACATTAACCAGCCGGTCAACCCCGCTGTCTCGACCGCGCGCCCCTTCGACAACGGCCCGTTCGCGCCCTCGGGCGGCACGTTCTTCTACGTCAACCAACTCGAAACGACGGCCAACTCAAACTACAACGCCTTGCAGGCGAGTCTGACGATGCGCCAGCGCCGCGGCTTCACGTCGGCCGTCAACTACACCTGGTCGCACTCGATTGACAACGCCTCGGACGGGCAGGACTACGTCGCCAACGCCACGCAGCCCGACAACAGTTTCAGGACGGATTTGGAGAGGGCCAATTCCAACTTCGACGTGCGCCACCGCTTCGTCGCCACCTTCTCTTACGAGTTGCCGAACTTCATCAAGAGCCACCCGCGCATCGGCGGCGGCTGGCAGTTGAACGGCATCCTCACCCTGCGCAGCGGCAGCCCGTTCCACGTGAATCTGTTCGACGACTACAACGGCACGGGCGAGTTCTTCCCGCGCCCGGATTTGGTGGGCGACCCCTACGCGGGCACGAGCACGCCGGATAATTTTCTGAACCTCTCGGCCTTCGCCGTGCCGTGCACGCTCGACCCCTCGGGCGACGGGAGCGCGGCCTCCTGCATACCGGGCACGCAGCACTTCGGCAGCCTGGGCCGCAACTCCCTGCGCGGGCCGGGCTACAGCAACTTCGATTTCTCGCTCTTCAAGACGACGCCGATCACCGAGCGCGTGCAGCTCCAGTTCCGCGCCGAAGTCTTCAACATCTTCAACCACCCGAACTTCGCCTCGCCCCTGCTCCCAGGCTTCGCGGCCGACGCAAGCTTCAACGGCATAGACCCCGTCACCGGCCGCGGCACAGGTTTTCTGCCCATCACCGTGACGCCCGACGTCGGCATCGGCAACCCCTTCCTCGGCGGCGGCGGCCCCCGCAACCTACAGTTCGCCCTCCGCCTGACCTACTGAGCGCGCGGACATCACTTCCGTTCGCCTCTTGACACATCCGCGCGCTCTCCCTATCATTCCGTATCGCGCGTGGGGCAGTAGCTCAGTTTGGCAGAGCGCCGCGTTCGCAATGCGGAGGTCAGGGGTTCGACCCCCCTCTGCTCCACCAAAAACTCTCAGGAAATTTCAAGAAACGGCAGGCCGGCCAGCCTGCCGTTTTGCTTTGTCCGCTTTCGACAGCTTTCCGGCAGGGGTTCGAGGGTATCGGCACGTCATCCGCGTTTCCCGACGATTGATTTTCGTGGCTGCTATCCACTCGCGGCTGTGATATAAAACCAAATTCCATAAGCTTAACGTCTTTCATTTATGCATCTCATTCAGCTACTTCTGCCGCTCTATGATAACGAGAAGCGGCCTTTCGCGCGGGAACATCTTGATCGCGTGCGCGCCGAATTGACAGAGGGGTTCGGCGGCGTCACGGCTTTCCGCCGGTCCCCGGCCGAAGGCGTCTGGAAGGACGGGGGCGAAATCAGCCGCGACGAAATCATCATCTTCGAGGTGATGGCGGAGCAGCTCGACAGGACTTGGTGGGCCGATTACCGCGCAGACCTCGAAAAGAGGTTCAGGCAAGAGGAGCTCATCATCCGGGCCACCGAAACGGAACAGCTTTAGAGTGACAATCGGAGGGAGACAGATGGCAAGTAAAAGGGTCGTCCGCAAACACGCCGTCAAGGCCAGCATCCAAGTGCACGAACTCTCGAAGGCCGGCACGTCCATCGAGTTCGAAATCTACGCCAGCGGCGAGAAGATCGGGACGCTCGTCATCGGGCGCGGGTCTTTGACCTGGAGGGGCGGGCGGCGGCAGAAGGAGAAGAACATCTCCTGGAGCAGATTCGCCGAACTGATGGACGAACTCGCCTACGGCGACTGACGCGAGAAGCTGCTCAAGCCCTCAATTCCTAAACCATATACTCCGACCGTGCGGGCCACCTATGGAAGCCTCAAACACAATCGCCGCGGTCCTCGGGGCGCTACATTTCGCCGCGGCCAAACACCGCGACCAGCGCCGCAAAGACGTGGAGGCGTCGCCCTACATCAATCACCCGATTGAGGTCGCCGAGCTGCTCGCACGCGTGGGCAATGTTACCGACACGATCACCCTGCGGGGTGCCATCCTGCACGACACCCTGGAAGACACCAAGACCACGCCCGAAGAATTAGAGGCGGCGTTCGGCCCCGAGGTGCGGCGCGTGGTCGAAGAGGTCACCGACGACAAACGGCTCCCGAAGCAAGAGCGGAAGCGCCTGCAAATAGAGCACGCGCCGCACCTCTCAGAGCGGGCCCGGCAGATCAAGCTGGCAGATAAAATCTCCAACGTCCTGGGGGTCACGCGGACGCCCCCCGCCGGCTGGTCGTTAGAACGGCGTCTGGAATATTTAGACTGGACCGAGCGTGTGGTCGAGGGGTGCCGCGGCTGTAACCCGTCGCTGGAGGAGTTCTACGACCGCGTTCTGAAGGAAGGGCGGCACGCCCTCGCCACTGACACGAGTTGAGGGCTGCGCGCCCTCATGCCGCGCAAACCTGTCTCACCAAAGCTTCCACCACTTTTTCTCGGCGGGCTGGACCTGGCTCGGATTGGCCTCGGAAGAGTCAGTGTGTGCCTGCGGCGGTTCGGATTTTGGCCGCGCGGTCTGACGCGGGAGGGTGACGGGTTCCCACCCGTACTTGCCGATTATAGAGCGCACACGCCTTTGGAGTTCCGCGCCCTTGTCTGGGTTCACCATGTAGACGAAATTGGCGAAGCCCTGAATCGAGGCGATGACGTCCGGGGCATTGCCCCAGCGCTTCCCCGCGGGGCCGTCCTTTTCGATCTGGTAGAGGGCGGCGCGGAACCGCTTCAACTCCTGGCGCGAGACGTTCGGGCGGCTGTTGACGACCACGCCCGTCACGTCCTGCCGGCGCGAGCGGCGGATCACGCGGGTCTTGGCGGGGTGCACGCTGAACCCTTCGTGCTCGACGACGGCGCGCGCGCGCGCCAGCACGTCGCCCAGGTGGCGCAGGCTCTCGCCCGAGGCCGAAAACGTCAGGTCGTCCGCGTAGCGCGTGTAGGCGAAGCCGAGGTCGCCCGCGGCCTTCAGCAGCCTGCGGTCCAGGCGGCGGCAGAGCGCGTTGGTGACGGCCGGGCTCGTCGGCGCGCCCTGAGGCAGGTGGCGCTCGCCCGTGGCGACGAAATATTTCCGGCCGTCCAGCTCCACCTCTTCGACGGTCGGCTCCGTGCACAGGAGGCCGAAGACGGTGGCCGCGGCCTCGGAGTAGCCGAACGAGCGGAAGAGCCCTTTGACCCTGCGATAACTGATCGAGGGGAAGAAGTCCTGGAGGTCTAAGTTGATGATGGTCTCGGCCCCGACGTGCGGGCGCGCGTTCGAGACAATCGAGCGCCCCTGGCGGAAGCCGTGCGCGCAGTCGTGAAGCTCCACACGCTCCAGGACGTGGCCGAGGAGCCAGTGCTGCACGGCCTTCAGGCGCGGCATGGGCGACGAAATCTGGCGGAAGCCTCCCGTCTTCTTAGGCACCTGGAAGCGCACGTAGTGGTTCACGGTGGAAGTCTTGCGGTCGAAGATTAGAAAGCGCAGCTCGCCCACGGTGAGCCCGGCGGCCGCGGCTATCTCGGCCGCGGTGGAGAACTGCGGCAGGCCGTAACTCTGCAACCGCGCCGCGTCGCACTCCGTGTGGTTGAGGCCGCCCGAGACCGCCTCGCCCAGGAAGACGATCTCTTTCCCCTGCTTCTCGCGCCAGGCCGCCGCGCGCTCCTGCCGCTCGCGCTCGCGCCGCTCCTTGGTCTCCTTCCGCTTGCGGCGCGACTCCGCGAGCCGCTGCCTGCGCAACTCCTTGAGGAGCCCCTCCTCGTCGTGCAGGCGGCGGTTCTCCTGGCGCAAGTCGTTCAGCTCGCGCTGGAGCTGGGCGCGGTGGCGGATTTCCTCCGCCGGATCCTGCGGCATCACGCCCTGCTCGGGCCAGAAGCCGAGGCGGATCATCTCCTCCAGGATGAACTCCTCCCTGGAGGTCTGGCGGATGCGCTCGTAGAGCTCTTGGCGTGTTCTCGGAGGTTCGGCGGACATAAAAGTTTTGTGCCAGAAAAGCGAGGTCTGATTGCCACACGTGACGGCCGGGGCGCGCGCGTCCCCTTCGAAAACCCCCGAGGACTGGGCCGCTCAACTCGAGCGTGGGTGCCCCGGTAGTGCTCATCCGCTTCGCGGAAGCCATACCGGAATAGCACTACCGGGGCAACCCACGCACAGTCACGAGCGGACCAGTGATGCGTGCCCTAAGCTTTGCGCATGGACGGCGATCCACCGCCCGGGTTGCAAGGCTCGCCACGCTCCGGCCGTCGCGTCTGGCAATCAGACCAAGTTGTCAAACAAGCCTGCGCGCGTCTTCCATGCGCAGCGCCAGGATGTGTTCGCACGGCCCCTGGAAGAGCTTGTGCTGCTGGTGCCAGTTGCAGGTGCACTCGGCGCGCACCATCCGCTGGTCGCGGTCAACCGTCAGAGACGGGTGAAAAGTCTTCTCCTTGTGCTTCACAGAGCCGAGCAGCTTGAGCTGCCCGTCGGCGTCCACGTCCCTCGCGGCGACGGCGACCGCGCCTTGCGCCAGGAACTCGGAGGCCGCCTCCTCGCGCGGGTTGGCGAAGCGGAGGCTCTCAAGCGGCAGCGGCTCGCGGCTCAGCTCGCGCGCGCGGTAGACGCGCTTGTTCAAATCGAAGATGGCCCGGCCCGCCTGCGTGTAGGCCCCGAGTGCGCCGAGGACCGTGGCGCGGCTCAGGCCGAGGCGCGAGGCCAACTTGTCCGGCGACGCGCTCCACTCCTGGCGGAGCGCGTCGAACACGCGCCGCTTGGTCATCTCGTCCACCTCCGCGCGCGGGGCCATGAGGTCGAAATTTCCCGCGCGCGACCAGTCGTTCGCGGTCCAGCCCGAGAGCCCCAGCGTGAATGACATCTCGCCGAGGTCCGCGATGTAGAAGGACGGCAGCCCCGTCCCCAGGAGGTGAACGGTGAACTTGCGCGCCAGCGGAATCAGCCGTTCGAGAATGTGAATCCGGCGGCGGCCCCAGACGCGAATCACGTCCGCGTCCGCGCCCGCGTAGATTGAGCGCGGGCAGTTGACCTCCAGCTCCCACGGCTCGAAGACCACGCGCACAGGTTCGCCCGGCGTGAGGTGATAGCGCATGGAGCGCGGCCCCTTCTGCTCGCGGCGGCGGCGCAGGACGAAGCAGAGGTTGTGCACGTCCATCGGGTGCAGGTCGAAGCTCACGGTCGGGAGCGACATCGCCGAGCTGACTTGCAGGAAGCCGCGCACCCAGGTGTCGGGCAGATCAATCTTGACCTCTTTGAAGTCCGCCTCGCCCGCGGTCCGCACGTCGAAGCCCGTCGGGTCTATCTCGAACCGGGTCGCCTTGTAAGTGCGTATCTTCTGGAACTCGTCGTAGAGCGCCGCCGAGTAGTCTATGTTCGTCGTGCCGCAGGCGAACTCTCCCACGCGGTCGAAGACCTCGTAGCTCGCGCCGAGCCGCCCGTAGCTCGCCTCGTCCTGGCTGAAGCACTCGAAGAAGACCTCGTCCGGGTGGACTGTGATGACCGGGTCGAGGACGAACCAGACGTCACGCTCCTTCTCGTAGATGTACTTGAAGTACTCCGCCCGCGCCTTGTTGTAAGGCCCCATGCGGCGGCTTGAGCGGTCGTAAAGCTCGCGCAGCTCGGACTGCAACTCCCTGACCCGGCCGGCGACCTCCGCGCGCTGCGAGGCGACGAGCTGCCAGTCGATCTCCTCCTGCCGCGCGGCCCACTCCTTGTAAGCCGTCTTGTCCTTCGGCTTGAACCTGAGGTCCGAGACGACCACGTCGTGGAGCGCGCTGATGGCCTCGCGGAACTCAAGCTTGCGGCCCAGCTCGCCCGTGAAGAACGTCGGCTCGCGCTTCAAGTCGGGCGCGAAAGACATGCGCGTGCGGTCGGCCGTGCTCGCCACACTGGTGCTCCCTTTGTAGGCGTAATCAAACTGCACGGCGCACCTCCGCGGGTCTGACCTGGAGCGGGAGCTGAATGAACGGGTAAGCGCGGCGGACGGCGAGCATGGCCTCTATGGCCGCGGCTTTTTGGCCCACGGCGATGGTCGCGGACTGCCGCGCGAGAACGCCGGCGACGACGCGCGCCGCGGCCTCGCTCTTCTGCGCCTCCGCCGCGAGGAAACTGATGACGCGCGCCTTCGCCACGCGGGCCTTGTTGACGCGCGAGAGCACGCTCGTGAAGTAGTAAGACATCTCGCCGAGGCGCTCGGGGCTGCCGGCGCAGTACCGCTCAAGGTAGTTCGTCACGAAGAGCTGCAAGTCCGCGGACGGGTGCTCGCTCAGCCTGAGCATGTACTCCTGGCCTGCTTCCTCCGCGAAATACTTGGTGACCAGCTCGCGGCCGAACTGCTGCACGTCCTCGCGCACGCTGTCGCAGACGCTGACGAGGATGCCGGGCGTGAAGTCCTCCGCCCCGAAGTGCGTGCGGAAGGCCGCGAAGAAGAAGGCGCGCGTGTCGTCCCACTTCGCGTCGAGCAGGCGGACGGCCCGCGCCATCTCGCCCAGGTGGCCTTCGGGGTTGGCGGCCTGCCGGTAGCGGTCCAGGGCTTGGGTGAAGAGCGTCTGCGCGGCCCCGCGCACGACGCGCGTTTCGCCGTCGGCAAGCTGCACTATCTCCTCGGTCGTAAACTCGCGCGCCCAGGCTGCGTCCGCGCGCGCCCTCCTCTCGACGAGCCACCCGCCCAGCTCCTGCGCCGCGATTGAAGGCGCGTGGGCCAGCCGCAGTGCCACTTCCGTGTCCGCCTCGTTGACCCAGCCCTCGCCCAGCTCGTCCCGCAAGAGTTGCGCGACGCTACGGTGGATGCCGCCGTGCGCGTCCGGTTTGGAGAGCGTCTCCAGGAAGCGGCGCGAGAGGCGCAGGGCGAAGTCCGCGTCCGCGGAGGCCAGGCGGCGGATGACGGGTCGGACGGCGTTGCGCAGGTCGTCGAGCTGGTGCTCGGAGAGCGCCGCGAGCAGCTTCTCGCGCGCGACGAGCGCCTCGTCCGGCAGTTCGCCGAGCAGGCGGACGCCGATGCCTCGCAGCGGCTCGTGCGGCGAGTTAATCAGGGAGATGATGATCTCTTCCGGCAGCTCGGCGGGGCGCACCTCGTGCAGGAGGAGGATGTTGCCGCCGAGTTCCTGCACTTCCGCGAGCGGGTGCGCGAGCAGGTCCAGGATGACGCCGAAGCCCAGGGAGCGTAGCTGCCGTCCGAAACCTTTCAGCAGCGTCTCGGCCGTGTCGCGCGCCTCTTCCGCGCGCCCCGCGGTCAACCCCGTCAGGTGCGCGATGAAACGGACCACGAGTGTGCGTGCGGCGGCGTCCGGGATTGACGAAGAGCTGAGCAGGCGGCGCGCGAAGGCGCGCGTGTCGGCGTGCGGGCTCGCCGCCAGCGAGAACAGGAAGTCGCCGTCGCGGAGGTACTGCTCGCGCCGCTCGTCAACCCAGCGGTGCGCCTCGGCGCGCGCGTCCGGGGAGGCGCTGTTGGCGACGGCGAGGACGAGTTCGCGGTCGGGCTCGGCGGGGTTGTACCGCGCCCTGAACAGCTCGAAGCCGAAGCGGGCCGTCACCTCGTAGGGCCTGCCCAGAATCATCAACAGCGCCTCGCGGTCCAGTTCCGCGCAGAACTGCCCGCAAGCCCTGAGCGCCTTGACGGCGAAGTGCTGCACGGGCCGGCAGTCGCTCTCCGCGACGAGGTGCAGGAGCCCCTCCGGGACGCGCTCCCACAATTCCGGGAACGCCTCTTCGCGAACGGCAGGCTCCTCGTCGCCGGGCTTGTAGGGCGGCCGGCAGCGCCACGCGACAGTGTTCTCCCTGTGCACGTAGCGCGGGCTGTTGGCGTAGAGGACGTGGTTGAAAGCCCAGTAGGTCGCGTAGGCGTCCCAGTGCACCTGCTGCTTACGGTTCGTGCGCCAGTTGAGCGCACTCGACTCGCGCGGGGCTTGCGCGTCCGCGTCCGTAAAGGGGAGCAGGACGCCGACCGCCATCCGCACGTACTCGGCGTCGCCGCGCGCGCCCAGGCGGCGGAGCGTGCGCCAGGCGCGCTGGCGCAGGTAGGCGCGCGTCCGGCTGCCGTAGGCAATCTGCGACGAATCCTTCTTGATCTCTTTATACGCTTCCGCCAGGTAACGCCCGTCCGCCAGCGAGACGTAAGAGTAGCGCTGCTCTTTGGACAGCGGGTGGTAGCTGCCGTCGAACATGGCCCGCCCTTTTTCGAAGCGGTAGGCGATGAGGCCGTAGACTTCGGCGTCGCGGCGGTACTCTGCGGCCTTGAAGATGTGGCGTATGCGCTGGAAGTAATTGGGCCTGAGCGGGGCCGTGCGCAGAAGTTCCAGCAGCGCGGGGCGCACCTGCCCGTTGTCTATCAGGTAGAGCGTGTCGAGGACGGCGTAGTGATGGTGATCGCCCGCGTCCAGGTAACCGCGGAGCGCCTTCGCGAAAGCGTCCGCCGGGCCGGACTGCGCGAGGGCGCGCAGCTCATGCGGGAGGCTCTCCACGATGGCCGCACGGAACTCGGCGCGCGTCGCGTCGTCGGACAGTTTTAGAAGGGCCTCGCCGGCGATGCGCCGTACGAAGTCCGTGGTGGCGGAGTCCGTGTAGAGACGGCCGAGCGCGGAGACGGCGCGGTCGTCGCCGCAAAGGCCCAGCGACCAGGCTATGCAGTAGTCGCGCAGGGGCCCGCCGCTGCCGATGAGTTCTATGAGCAGGGGGGCCGCGTCGCGTAAGCCCAACTCGCCCGCGCGCCAGACCACGCGCTCCAGAGGCCAGTCCCCCTTCCCGCCGGCCGCGGCGTCTCTCAGGCGCGCGAGGACCGCGCGCGAGCGTGCATCTTCGTCGCCGCCGCGTGAAACCACGAGACGCGCGGGCCGCTCCTGCTCCGCCGACTGGCCCCCGACTTCGCGGTAGCCCTTCTTAGTCTTCGAGTGAACGAGGTCGTTGTAAATCTCCTGCGCCTCGCGGCGCGGGACGGGCGAAACAGTCTTCACGCCCTCCTTCAGGCGCGAGCCGCGGCGGCCGTAGCGAAAGTTGACGACGAAAGCGTCGGGGCCGACCTCGCAGAGGTCAACCTCATACAGCTTGTCGGAGCTGCCCTCGCGGAAACTCAGGACTGTTTGCTTGATCAGCTTCACGTCTTCACGCACACGAAGTCGGCTCTGGAACTTTTAACCGGGGCCGAAGGGACTAACCGGCCCGAACGACCTCTGACTCCCTGTATATCACACTTGCGTCCTGCGCGCAATACTTTGTTTCACGTATGAAACAACACTATCAATGGCGATGTTCTTCCAGAATCTGCGAGAGCGATTTATAAAAAACTCCGCGGAGAAAATTTCAGTGGTGCTGTCGCGTGTGGTGAGACCTGTAACTCGGGGCAAGCTACCGGCGAATCAGTCGCGGCGGCGCTAAGGTCTGGAGCATAAGTTCGGGCCGCCTCAGCCAATATACAACGGGCTCGCGTCAGTTTTCTACAGCTTATTTTTTGAGGGCCGCCGCCCCGTGCGACAGGCCGCGCCTGAAGACAGAGGCGCCTGTGATAACATGGTCGCCCCGATCCCGAAGGGATGGCAAGAGGCGTTATAACCCCTACTCTGAAGGAGATTCTTATGAAGCTCTCAGTTCGCGCTCTCTTGGTCTGCGTCGTTTGCTTGCTCATTGCGCCGACCACCGCACTGTCACAGAAGAGCCGCACCCAACCGGCCGCGAGCATCATCCCCAACGCACGCGCGGCCCAGAATAAAACTTGGGAGATCACGGGCATCAAGGTGAAGGAATATGACCAGGCGACGGGCGATCTGGCCGAAGTGAGTTTAGAGGAGACGCTGAGCAGTTCGGCGAACGCGCCGTTCGGGCCTGTCCTGGTCATCGTAGAAGTCACAGGGGAATTGGAAGCGGGCCAGGGCAAATCAATCGCCTTAACCGCCACAGAGGGCCGCCGGACGGCCTTCAGAGGGACATTCGGGCCCGGCCCTTATCAAGGCGCTAGCGAGGACGGGAAAAAGTTCTACGCCCCTTTCTGGATAGCCAGTAACGTTCTCTGCGACACCCTTAAAATCACGGCCCGCGTGACTGGGCAAAGACAGGCTTCGACCATGACCAAGACCGTCAAGTTTGTGTGCGGTGAGTGATGAGACGCCCGCAAGGATAACCCGCCGCGTCTAACGCATTTCTGAAAGCATCTCGCCCTACTCCCTGGATGGAAAGTAGGGCGAGATGCTTTTTAAGGCAGCGGAGCGGAAGGCTATCGAGGCGTCTGGCCGAATGAGTTGTCGGGCAGCGCCCAGAAGAAAAGCGACTACCTGGAGAACTCGCCTACGACAAATACCCATTCGACGGAATCCGCCTGGGGCAGTCCGCCGGCGAGGATCGTGTGAATTACTATTTCATCCCCTTTCTTCACTTGCCCCGCCATGTCGTCGAGAATCTTCTTCCGAACGGGAAGCCAGTAATCTTTATCGCCTTCGCGGAAACGCGCTTCCTGTTGCAACAGCCCAATGACCTGTAGCGGAAGCCCAAGACTCTCTAACCAGCGCTCCAGGAAGCGCATTTTCTTTTCACCGGCCTCTCGTACGTCCCCTGTATAAATCACCTTGGATTTCGATTTTACCTGTCGAGCATCTATCACGAGATCGAGTTTCTTTCCTGAATCCTCCAGGCTTTTATCTATGGCGGCAGCGAGCGGCTGACTGATGTATGCGCTCCCGGCAGAATTATCCTGCGGCCCCGAATTCGGTCTCTGGAACTCCTCTACTGCGAATACCCAGGTAACTTTAGCCTCGATTATCCCTCTCTCCTTCTCCTTCGTCTTATCCTTGCTCGTGTCCTTCTCTCTCAATGTCTTTTCGTTGTAGCCGCCCAGGAAAAAGTAATAAATCTGAATCTCAGTTCCCTCTTTCAATTCCTTATCAAAGAACGGGGCGAGGGTCTTGAGGACGGGTATCCAATACTCTTTGTCTTTCTCCCTGAACAAATATTCTTCCACAAGCATGCCGGCATTTTCCGGCGGCAGATTTCTGCTTTCCGCCCAAATTTTAATAAAGAATTTCGTGTATTCGCTCACGGGGCGACGCTTTCCTGCGTATGTCACCAACGTTTTAGAGGGAAATGGGTCCGCGGAAATAATAAGGTCTGACTTGCTGGAGGCTTCTCCAGAATGCGACTCGATAAGGTCGGCGATTGTTCGGACGGGATAAGTATGCCAATCGGATTGCGCGTACGAGATGACAGGAAGCACGACAAGCAAGAGGATTATTCGAATCAAATGGTTCATCACTATTCCTTACTGATTAATGAAAGCTGACTGACGCCGGTTAAGACCGAACGGTTCGGCCTATTACTTTTAGCACGACTGCGGCCTAATAGCCCGGAGGGCAGTGGGCGAGAAAAAATTCTTTATCTTTCTGGTGGGTTAATAGCTCGACGACCTTTTCCTTTTCGACCCACCTGGCTTCCGGGTTCTGAGGGTCGACCGGGGACAACTCGTGCTGGCTCGTCGTGAACAGGAACATGTGTATGACTTTCTGTTCCGACTTTTCCTCGCCGCCGCGCAGCCCTATCCGGTTCCGCTGGTACGAGCCGAGTTCTTTCACCAGGGATAACTCCGTCACCCCGCTCTCTTCGTAAATCTCTCTTCTGGCGGCCGAAAGTTTATCCTCCCCGCTTTCGATGTGCCCTTTCGGTAAAGACCAGGAGGTCCCGTTCTGATTGACGACGAGAATCAATCCCTCTCTGTTGATGACGATGCCGCCCGCCGACTCAGTTCTCTTCATTCTCAGCCCGCCGTGATTTTCGTTAGTCATGCCCGCCCCCGCATTATATAGGTAAGGGGTCCCGCTTGCCCCGTTTCTGGCCCGGTTTACTGCGGGCCCCTTCTTCAGGCATCATCACTTTCATGAGCGAACAAGACTTTAACCTTACGCCCCCCGGAACTGTGGAGGTCACCATCTTAAACAGGACGCTGCGGCTCCGTTCCGAAAACAGCAGGGAGCACGTCGAGCAGGTCGCCCGCCTGGTTGACGAGAGGATGCGTTTGATCTCTTCCCGAATCACGACTCATGACGTTGCGAAGATAGCCATCCTGGCGGCCTTGAACATAGCCGACGAGATGCAGAGCCTGAGAGACCATTACGAGAATGAAATACAGCCCCTCCTCTCGAAATACTCAGACACTCAGGGCGGGGCTGTTAGCGAAGGAGGAGACAGGGGAGAGCCTGGACCGGCAGAGCCTCAGTCGTGGTTCGAAGATTTCTTCAACGCCCCCGTGGAAACGAAAAGCAGGGCCGAGCGGTTGAGCAGCCAGATTTCGGCCAAGCTTCAAGCCCTGCGCCCGAATAGCTCGGAGCAAGTGAGGATTACTCCTGAAGAGGATGATTCGTAAGCCGGCGCGAGTCCGGCTTCGGAGGTGTTCGCAAAGCGGAGGTCAGGGTCCGGCCTTCTCTTCCGCACCAAAAATTTCGGGAAGCGGCAGGCCACAGGGCTTGCCGTTTTTCTTTGCGCGCTCGTTACCGCTGTCGGCCGCAGTTGAATTCGAGGGTCGAGGCGGCGTTGGCTATCTTCCAGCCGCCGGGGGTGCGGACGAGGTGGAAGGAGTTGGTGCCGCAGTGTGAGAATTTGTCGCCGACGTGGAAGGTGTAGGGGCCGAAGACGAGCGCCATGTCGCCGAAGATTCGGACGTTGAAGCGGGACATCCTCTCTACGAGCTCGGGCGCTTTGGCTTCGGCGATCAGTCTGGCGAAGGCTTCGGGGGTGAAGACGCGCGTCGTTGACGGACCCGCCCCGGTGCGCGGCCTGTCTATGGCGACGAGTTGGCCTTCGGGCGTGAAGAGGGCGCGAATCGCTTCGGCGTTCTTCGCGCGCATCGCCTCGAACAGTTTATTCGCGACCGCCGCAGCCTCCTGCCTGTCGCCACGCGTGCGCGGGGCTTGCGCCGCCGCGCACGCGCAGAGGGCGAGGGTCAGGACGAGCAGACCTAGAGTTTTCTTCATTGATTCTTCACCTTCCAGTTTTTAGCGTCGAGCGTGCTGTCAGAGAATTCGCGGCTCTTTCAGCCGACGAATTTATACCCCACGCGGTGCAGGGTGACGATGTAGCGCGGGGCCGCGGGATTGTCTTCGATTTTGTGGCGCAGCTTGGCGATGTGCATGTCCACGGTGCGCGTCAGTGGGAAGCCGTCGTAGCCCCAGACGGCGTCGAGCAGTTGGTTGCGCGTGATGACCTCGCCCCTGTGCTCAAGGAAGTATTTCAGGATTTTGAACTCGCGCGGGGAAAGCTCCAACTGGCTCCCGCCCTTCCACGCGTCCAGGGTCTTGAAGTTGAGCGCGATGTCGCCGAACTGCGCGCGCTCGAAGGTTTCGTCCGGCCTCACGGCGCGCCGCAGGACGGCCTCGACGCGCGCCATCAGTTCCAGAAAGCTGAAAGGCTTGGTCACGTAGTCGTCCGCGCCCGTCTTGAGGCCGACCACCTTGTCTATCTCCTGCCCGCGCGCGCTCAGCATGATGATGGGCGTCTGGCGGCCGCCCTCGCGCAGCCGCTTGCAGACGTCAAGGCCGCAGAGTTTCGGCAGCATCACGTCGAGGATGATGAGGTCGTGGTTCCTGGCCTCCGCGAGCTTGAGGCCGGCGGCCCCGTCGCGCGCCACCTCGACCCCGTAGCCCTCGTAGTTGAAGCCGTCGCGCAGCGCCACGGCTATCGCCTGATCGTCTTCGATGATGAGCACTTTCCGCATGGATGGTGAAGAACCGGATTCCGTTTGTACGAGATTCTGGAATATGTCTACCGCCGCAACAGAATCCTGATTCATCTGCCGGGGTCCGTGTGTGTCTTCACCATCCATATACGATTAAACGGGCGGCCGGTTCGCTCTTTCAGTCGCCGGCCTGGAGCACGGGGCCGCTGCCGACGGGCGGGTCGTGCCCTCGGCCGATTGTGCCCTCCGTCAACTTCTCCTTGACGGGCAGGTACATCCTGAACGTGCTGCCGCGCCCCAACTGGCTCTCGACGACGATGCGCCCGCGGTGCGCCTTGACGATCTGCTTGACGAGCGCGAGGCCGAGGCCGCTGCCGCGCGACTCGTGCACGAGCCCGCGGCAAACGCGGTAGAACTTCTCGAAGACTTTCTGCTGGTCTTTGCGGCTCAAGCCGATGCCGTGGTCGCGCACGGCGACGGTGACGAAGTTTCTCTCCTGGCCCAGCCAGACTTCTATCTCGCGCGACGAGCCGGAGTATTTGACGGCGTTGTCCAGGAGGTTCAGGAGCGCCTGCGTGATGGCGGCCGCGTCGACGAAGACCGCGGGCAGCGGCCGCGGCGGCTCTTTGATCGTGACCGAGAACCCGTGCTGCCTGAGCTGAACGTCGAGGGTCTTCACGGCCGCGCGGACCAGGTCGGAGACGTTCGCCGGGCCGAAGTCGTAGGTCTTTCGGCCCGACTCGCTCCTGGAGAAATCGAGGATGTTGCCGACGAGCTGCGTCAGGCGCTGGCTCTCAGTCTCTATGTATTCGCCGTACTTGCGGACCGTCTCCTGCTCCTGCACGCGGCCCATCCTGAGGAACTCGCCGAAGACGCGGATGGAGGCGAGCGGTGTGCGCAACTCGTGCGAGACGTTCGAGACGAAGTCCGTCTTCATCTGCGAGAGCTTGATCTCGCGCTGCGCGGCGCGCAGGGCCAGGAAGACGGCCGCCAGGAGCGCTAAGGTCATCAGGACCGAGAGCGTCAGGCTCAGCTTGAAATTCCAGTGTGCCCACTGCTCGGGCGTCAGGCTGCTGCTGCTCACGGCCAGCCGCCAGTCCGAGTAGGGCGGCAGGTGAACGGACGTTTCGTCGCCCGGCCCCCTGACCGGCTGCGTGGAGAAGACCACGCGGCCCTTCTCGTCGTAGGCCGTGACGATGACGGCCGCCTGCTTCTCGTCCGGGAAGAAGCGGGGCTGCGTGTTGCGTATGATCCGCGGCAGGTGGACGTTGCTGAAAAGCCCCCTGTCGATAATCATCCCGGCCGCGCCGATGACCCGCGCCCGGTTGTCGACGATGGGTTTGAGCGCGACGAGGTTCGAGGGGTCGCGGTCTTCGAAGGTCAGCTCGGGGCTCGTCGGCTTGCCCTCTTCATTCAGAATCTTGAGGTGCGCGACGAGCATGTGGGCGGCGCGCACCTCGTCCGCGGGCGGGTCGTCGACGCGCGTGTGCTCGTAGGCGTCGTAGAAGTGGATTTTCGCGCCGCCCTGCCCGTCGAACGTCGCCATGAAGAGCCGCTTCGCGCCCTCGGCCGAGCACTTGCCGAAGGGGTAGTTACTGAGGAGCACGCCGTTCTCGACGGAGGCGGCCGGGATGTTCAGGACCTGCTCGGCGCTGTTGCGGTAGAAGAACTTTATCTCTTTGGAAACGTCGTTGAGGTAGTTCTTCCTCCACACCACGTCGGCCGCGGTCGAAGTCCTCTCCAGTTTCGAGAGCGACCAGTATTGGAGGACGAGCAGGCTGAGCAGCGGGATGAGGACGGCGGCGAGTCCGACCAGCAGGACGTGGTCCCGCAGGAACTTCTGAAATTTCGTCAGGGCCTTTCGCAACAGCTCAACTCCCGCGTGCAGGCCGTAACATACAACAACTCGGAACGTCTCGCACCGTGCGCGCGCGCCTTTTTACAAACCTTTTACAAGATTTACGACTCTTTACGCCTCTTTGATGACATTTACACGGCGGAAGATTACTTTGCGCGTGGCCTCGCACAAAGGGCACGAACATTCAGCAGTCGCAAAGGAAAAATTATGAGAGTACAGATTTCGAGACGCGCACTGAGCATCCTGACAATCCTGGTTCTGTTGGCCGCGGCCGTCGCCTCCCACGCGGCCGCGACGCCTGCGCCCGGCGCAAGCTTCCGCATCCCCTTCGACTTCGTCATCGCCGGCAAGACGCTGCCGGCGGGCGAGTACGTGGTCGAGCGCAGCACGAACTTCTCGGCGTCCGGGCTGAGCATCAGGAGCGTCGAAAGAAACGCGGGCGTTTACGTCCTGACCGCCGCGCTGGAGTCGGGCGAAAGGGCTTCGGACTCCAAGCTGGTCTTCAACCGCTACCAGGACCGTTACTTCCTCTCGGAGTTCTGGACCGCGGGCCAGACGAGCGGGCGCAAGTTGATTAAGTCAGGCGAGGAGCGCGCCGTCGAGCGCGAGGCGGCACGCGGCGCGGCTCAACCCGCGCGGGTCGCCGTCGTCGCCTCACAGCAGAAGTAAGCTGAACGCGGGGCAGCACGGGGCATCAACGAAGGGTCTTTGCGGAACATCGCCGGAGTGTCTTTCGAGTTCCTTTCTCGCCTCCGGCGGTGAGGGTGGGGGAAGAGTCCACGTCGGGAGGTCGCATTTCCGAAGCGCGGAGGCGCGGCTCGGCCGGCCTTCCCCCGCCCGAACATTCCCGTTAACAATTCAACGCGAAAGAGCCGCTCTCGGGCGGCTCTTTCACGTTTGAAGACTTATGTCAGTGCCGCCTGCCGCAGGCGGCACTGAATTAGACGCGCGCGCTCTTCACTGAAGCCGCTCGCGGATGTAGCCTGTGACGTTCTGCGCGACGGGCGGGTCCAGGTTGGCGAGCACGACGACCGTGTAGCCGTTGTCCAGGTAGATGTCCAGTTGGCCGTTCATGCCCGGCGCGCCGCCGCCGTGGCCCACGACCCTGTGGCCCGCGACGAGGTCGTCCTCGAAGCCGTAGGCGTACTTGCTGTCCGCGCCGGACCCCGGCTGCGTCTTGCCCGTGACGATTGTCTCGGTCAGTTGCGCGCCGAGCAGCTTGTGATTGCGCAGGGCCTCTGCGAAGCGCAGCAGGTCGCCGGCCGTCGAGTCGCCGCCCCCGGCCGACATGCCGCGCCACGGCAGCGTCTCCCAGTTGGGCGCGAGTTGTCCCGCCGGGGGCCGCTTCATGTAGCCTACGGCCAGGTTCGTCACCTTCTCCGTCTTCGGGACGCTGCCGGAGAGTTTCATGCCCGCCGCGTCGTAGATGTACTTCTGGACGTAGTCGTAGTAGCTCTGGCCCGACAGCTTTTCGATGATGAGGCCGAGCACGATGAAGCCGCCGTTGCTGTACGACCAGCCCGCGCCCGGCTCGAACCTGAGCGGCTGGTTGGCGAAGAGTGAAACGTAATCCTTGATCTCACGCAGCTCGTCTTTCCTCTTGTCGAACTCCGGGCCGAAGATGTCGCCGAGGCCGGAGGTGTGCGTCAGCAAATGGTGGACGGTGATTTTCTGTGCCACTTCCTTGTTCGGGTAGTCGGGCAGCACCTGCGCGAGCTTGTCCGTGTACTTCAGCTTGCCGGCCTCCACGAGCTGCGCGATGGCGACCGAGGTGAACATCTTGTTCATCGAGCCGAGCCGGAAGCGCGTGTCCAGGTTGTTAGAGGTCTTCGTCTCGCGGTCGGCGTAGCCGTACGCCTTCTGGAAGACGGGCTTCCCGTCTTTGGCTATCAGCACGACGCCGGAGAACTTGTCGGCCGCGGCCATCTTCGTGAGCCTCGCGTCCACGTCCTCGGCCAGACGCTGAGCCGTCATCTTCGCGGGCAGCGCGCTCTTCGGCGTCGCCGTCGGCATGACGCGGCGGCTCGTAATCATGGCCGGGTTGTTGGGGTCGAACGCCCAGACCATGCGCGCGTACAGGGGGAAGTCGCCCGCCACCCTGAGCGTGGCGATCAGTTCCGCGTCCGTGTTCTTTTCCACCTCGTAAAGCTCGAAGCCGCCGCCGATCATCCTGCGGAACCCCAGCTCGAACTCGACGACGCGCTCGGGCGGCTGCCCGCGGCGCTCACCCTCGGAGAGGTGCTCGGCGGCGAATTTTTTGAGCGCCGCGGCGTCGCCCGCGTTGAAGGCGGCGAGGTGCACCTTCAGCACGCGCAGGTGTTCGTCGGGCTTCGACGGCGGGGCACCCCCGCCCACGGGCTGCTGTGCGGATATGGTGAGCGGCACGATTAAAAGGAGCGAAAAGAGCGAGAGCCTCGCGGCGGCCGACCTGAGTGACATGAGAACTGACCTCCCGGAAATCGCAAGATTCTTCTAGACATAACTTAATAACGGTCGCCGGGCGCGCTTATTTCAAGCACGCGAAAATTTATCAGCCGGCTTCCCTTCCCGGCTGAACGACGCGCGCCCGCCCGCGGTTCCGAATTTCACCGGCGCGGTAAAGTCAAAGCGAAAGGGCGGCCTCCGAAGGGGTCGCCCTTAACCTTTCCTTCGCGTAACGGTTTCAGTTTACCTGTAGGCCGAAGACGGCACGGAACCGTATCCGCTTTTGACGCGGGGGCCGCCCACCTGCGTGTTGCCGCGGAAGCTGTAGCAGCGCACGGTCCAACGCTCGACGAGTCGGTCCGTCGTGGACGTTTCTGTGCACATGACGGACGCCGCGCGGAACTCCTCGGGCGTGTCCAGGTACTTGCCGCCCGCGCCGTAGACGTTCGTCCCGATGCGGTAGGTCTCGTTGAAGAACTTCAGGCGGTCGCCGCCGAGCAGGCTCGTGTAGGGCCGCCACTTGGCCTCCTCCTCGGCCTTCTCGCGCGCGACCTCGCCCTCCGCCTGGCCGATTAAGGACGCGACGACGCCTTTGATCTCCGCGACCGTGGCTGGCTTGACCTCGCCTATGCCGGGGACGACAAACGTCTCCGGGACGCGCGCGGCCTCGGCGCGCGCGACCGTCTGCTTCAACTCCAACGCCTCCATCTTCGCCGTCTGCGCGGCGTTCGTCCCAGATTTGCGCGCCTCGTCAATCATGACGACGGTCCTGAAATACCTCTGTGCCAAATCCTTGACGAGCGGTGCCCACTCCTCGTACTGCCTGACCTTGTTCTTCATCTCCTCGTAGGCGGGTCGCGCCGCGGCCAGCACCGGGTCGGAGGCCCACTGCTCGTCGGCCCCGTTCATGTAGCCGAGCGCGCCGCCGGCCGAATGCTCCGCGTCGTCAATCTCGCCCCTGTCCCAGTTCTCGAAGAAATCCTTGAAGGCGTCCTTCGCGCGCCCGAGCAGGGTGACGGCGCTCAGGGGGTCTTCGTAGTCGCGCTCCTCCGTGCAGCCGGGCAAGTCCTGCCAGCGGTGCGTCCTCTGGAAAGCCTCGACGCTCCCGCAGATGGGCTCGGCGGCGCGCGCCGAGACCGGCGGCGCGAGGGAGAGCGTGAGCGCGGCCACGACCAGGAAAAGTTTTCTCACTTTGATTGCTCCTTTTCTTTCATCTTCTCGGGCGCGGGTCCGACTCGCCCACGCCTTGCTGCCACAGACGAGCGATGTCCGACGGGGCGCGATATTACCGCGCGCCCCGAAGCTTTTTCCGGGGAGGAGTTTTCCGCTTGTCAGTGTGACCGGATAAGAGTAAAAGGATTTTTGATGACGAATGCTTTGCGGATTTGGAGTCGAGCCATGCGACACATCGCTGTGCCATTTCTGTTGGCGCTGCTGTTGACGAACGCGGCGGCGCAGACGGAGAGCGCGCCGAGTTCGGCGGAGGAATACAACAAGCGGGGGCTGGCGCGCCACCAGAAGGGCGACCAGGACGGGGCGATTGCGGACCTCAACAAGGCCATCGAGATGGACCCGCAACTGGCCGAGGCGTACCTCAACCGCGGGAACGCCCGCTCGCGCAAAGGCGATTTGGACGCGGCCCTGAAGGACTACGACAAGGCCGTGGAGATTAACCCGAAGCTCGCCAAAGCGTTTTACAACCGCGGGCGCGTGCGCGACTACAGGGGCGAGTTGGAGGAGGCGATAGCCGACTACACGAAGGCCATCGGGCTCGATTCGCAGTTGGCCGCCGCCTACAACAACCGCGGCCTGGCGCTGAAGAACACGGGCGACGTGGATGGCGCGCTGGCCGACCTGGACAAGGCCGTGGAGATTAACGCGCAGGACGCGAGGACGTACTACAACCGCGGCCTGGTGCGGGACGAGAAGGGCGACCAGGACGGGGCGATTGCCGATTACAGCAAGGCGATTGAACTCGACCCGAAGGACGCCGAAGCCTACAACAACCGCGGCGTGGCGCGCGAGAGCAAGGGCGATTACGACGCGGCGATTGCGGACTTCGATAGGGCGCTGGAACTCAGTCCCCAACTGGCGGACGCCTACGGCAACCGCGGGCTGGCGCGATTGGCACAGGGCAAGGACGCGGAGGCCCAGGAGGATTTCGAGAAGTGCTTCAAGCTAGACTCCAGCCTGAAGTCTTACTACGAGGACGCGGCCCGGAGAATCAAGCAGGCGCGTCCTGCTAAAAACAACTAGAAGACAGCGGGCGAAAAACAGGGACCGCGAGACCGCACGAAGCGAAGAATCGTTCGTGCGGTCTCGTGTTGTTTCGTGGTTCCTGTTTTTCCCTATCCGATAAGGCCGAGGGCGGCGCGAGACACTCGTCTCGCGCCGCCCTCGGGTTATTTCACCCTTTTGAGTCGGATGCAGAGTCGGGCTTTACCGTCGCCCGACCCGGCCCCAGGACTACGGGGTGATCTTGAAGGTACGGTCCACCGCGGGCGCGGCGTTGTAGTTACTGTTGCCCGCCTGCGAGGCGCGTATCCTGACGGTGCCGGTCCCCGTCATCGTCACGCTGTTGCCCGAGATCGTGGCCGGGCCCGCCATGACCTGGAAGGTCACGGGCAGCCCCGACGTTGCCGTCGCACTGATGTTGAACGGCGTCGGGGAGAACTGCCGGCTGGCTATCGGCGGGAAGGTGATTCCCTGCTTCGCCTTCGTAATCACCAGCGTGGTGTTGACAGGGGTGGCCTGGTAGTTGGCGTTCGTCAGCGTCACCTCGACGTCGTAACTGCCGACGTTGATCGGCACCACGGGGTTGCCGCTCTGCCTGTAAACGATCTTGACGCCGGCCAGGGTGACAGGGCTGGTGACGACCGTCACCCTCCGCGCCGTCCCCGTGTAAGCCTGCGTCAGGCTGCCCACGCTGATGGTCGCTGTGGCCTTGGCGACGGTGAAGGTCTGATCCACGGCGAGCGCGGGCTTGTAGTTATTGTTGCCCGCCTGCGTGGCCCTGATCTTCACCGTGCCGGCCCCCGTCAGGTTGACGGTGGTACCACCCGCGCCCGAAAGGTAGGCCGGACCCGATACCACCTTGAGGGTCACGGGCAGCCCGGAGGTCGCCGTGGCGCTGATGGTGAACGGCGGGTCTTTGAAGACCTTGCCCGCCAGCGGCCCGAAGTCGATCGTCTGCGTCGCCTTCGAGATGGAGAGCGTGCTCGTCTTGTCCGGCGCAGCGAAGTTCGGGTTGTCGAGGTGTGCCAGAACCGCGTAGGTGCCCGCGTCGGTCGGGTTCGCGACGGGGTTGCCGTTCTGGCTGTAGGTGATGGTCACCGTATCCAGCCCCGGCGGGTTGGTCGCCGCCGTCGCAAACTTCGCCGTCCCATCGTAGACGTGCGAGAGGTTGGCGAGCGTGATGGTCGCGGTTGACTTGCTGACGACGAGCGTGTAGTTCGCGCTGCCGTTGTGCGAGGCGCTGTCGTGGTAGTTGATGGTGAACGGGAACGAGCCAGCTTCCGTGGGCGTGCCGCTGATCTTATAGCCGGCCCCGAAAGGCGCGGACGACAGACCGGCGGGCAGACCCGAGGGCGCGTCGTAGGTGTAGGGGCCGGTCCCGCCCGAGGCGTTGAACAACACCGAGTAGGGGGTGTTCACGGTCGCGCCGGGGATGGTCGCGGGGTTGAGCTCGAGCGTGACCGTGGCCGCGCACGGGCCGGCTTCGGCCACCAGCGTCGTGAAGGGCGTGTTGTCAATGCCCGTGAAGTTGACGGAAGCCACGTCCCAGCCGGGCGCGCCGGCAGCGCCGTCGCTCGCCGCGCGGAAGCGAATCTGCACGGTCTGGCCCTGGTAAGTGGTCCCGAGGTCGAGCGTCGCGGTGGTGAAAGCGGGGTAGCCCGCGCTCTGACCGATGAAGGCCTGCTGATTCTGCAACGGGTTGCCGCTGTTGTTGATCAGCGTGCCGTTGTAGAAGGTCGGGGCGGTCCCGATGGGAGTCCAGTTAGTTCCCCCGTTAGTGGTGATTTCGAGGCGGCCGCCGTCCCAGTTGGGTGCCTCGAAACTGTGCCGGTGCGAGAAGCTGATGACGAAGTTGCCCGTCGCGGACACGTTCAGCGCGGGCGAGATCAGGTACTGGTCAGAAGCGGCCGCGAAGTTGTCCGCGTGGAAGACGTAGTCGGGGCCGACGTTCGTCAGCGTCCACGGCGCGAAGTTGCCGAACGTAGCGTTGAAGCCTTTCGTCCAGACCGGGGCATGGCTTTCAAAGTCCTCGTTCTTGGAGCTGGTCGGGGCTTCGTCCACGTTCAGCTTGGCGTAGTGGTGCGCCGTGCCTGTCAGCCCGCTGGCAGAGCCGGTGTCGGAGAAGGTGATGGTGTAGTCCGTAGCCTGCATGCCGGACAGATTCTTCCCTTCCACGGCCACGGTGCCCGTCACGGTCCCGAACGGGTCCGAGGGGCCGAAGTTGATGACGTTGCCGTCCGGGAAGTTGACCCCGGCGTTGCTGCTCGTCACCGTGGCGATTGTGTTGGAGAGCGTCTGCCCGCCGATGTTCTTCAGCGTGACGCTGAGCGTGCCCTTCTCATTGTTGTCGAGATAGTCGTCATTGTCGCAGGAGACGATGTTGTCGTCGAAGCTGGCGCTGACGAACGAGAGGTTGCTGCCGACCTCGTAGCTCTCGACCACGCCGGCGTGGTTGGACGAGTAGCGGTCGGGGGAGACGGCGTTGACGCCGATTCCGCGTTTGGCGAAAGCCTGTGCGAAGAGGTCGCCGTCAAGGGGGTCGTTGGCGTAGGCCGCGGCCAGCACGGCGTCGCGCGCCTCCGTGAACGTCGGACTCGCCGGCGTCATCTTGAGCGAGGCGACGAGGTAATCCCTCATCCGCTGCTGGGCCTCACTGAACGTCAGGCGGCCGGTGTCGTTCAAGAGAGCGGCGTAGCACTCCCAAAGCATTGTGGCCCAGACCTCGCCCGAGTTATGGACTTCCGAGTTGGGGGGGGAGTTCAGGGTGATCGGCGTCGTGACGGGCAGCGTCTGACCGTCGCTGATGTGCCTGAAGGTGTACCCGTTCTTCGTCATGTCGGTCGAGTACGGGGCGCGGCGGGAGCCGTACCAGTAGGTGAGCGGAATCTCGTGATGCCCCGAGGCGTAGCTGCCCATGATATAAACCCCGCTGAAGTTGGCGTTATTCGGCTTGAGGTCGTCGCCTTCCCTGACGGTCAGTAGCATGGAGACGAAGTCGCCCCAGCCCTCGCCCATCGAGCCGCCCTGCTGGTTGTTGAGGCCGCCGGCATTGGCGATCAGGCGGTTGCTGAGGTAGTGGCCCCACTCGTGGGCGACGATCTGGTTGTCGAGCGCGCCGTCGCGGTCGGCCACGCGGAGCAGGCGCGCCGTGACCGTTTCGGGGACGGCGAGCTGCGGCTTGATCACCTGGCCTGTGTTCCAGGAGATGATGCCGATTGGCTTCGTGTGCGTGGAGTTGATGCCGGTGATGTTAGCCACGATTGTGGGAGCGGCCGAGGTGTACACCATCAGCGCGGCCGCGGCGTTCGTCGCGTGGATGCGCGCGATGCGCGTGGAGAACCCGCAGCCCGTGCCGTCCGTGTTGTCGAAGTCGAACATCGCGATCTTGCCGTCGAGCGCCGCCGCGTTGGTGATGGTGCAGGTGGTCGGCCCGGCGGTGAACGTCGCGCGGACGATGTCGTTGGTGACATCGAAGTTTCGGATGCCGGTCTGGGAAATCCCGATATTATACGCGCCGGCGATGGCCGCGGGCGCTGAGATGTCCAGCTTGTTCGACAGGTTCGGGAAGTTGTACATGCGCATGCGGGGACGGGTGCCGTCGGCCGGCGTCAGCATGTTCGCGTTGTTGAAGCTCTGAAAATCCTGCGCCTGCGCCTTGATGTCGTCGTTCTCAATGCCGCCGCGGCCGTAGTTGCTCTTCTGCCCGTTGCCGGAAGCCTCGTCGAAGCCGGAGTCGTAGAACCAGTCGTGCAGGAAGTTGACGTTGAAGAAGAGCTGCGTGATTGACGCCTGCCGGGCGCTGGCGCTGAACGCGTCCACGTCCGGCTGGTGCGTGTGGAGGAACTGTCCCGCGGCCGTGATCTGCGCGCGGTGGTCGCCGTTCGCAATATCGGTCGGCGTGGTCGTGATCGGGTTGCCGAAGCCGTCCGGGCTGTAGAGATTCACGAACGCGTCAACGTTGTTGCCGTTCGTCTCGGTCGCGCCGGGCGCGAGCCACGGGTCGTTCTTGCTGAACGGGAAGTTCTGGAGCGTCACGTCGTTGGGCGCGATGAACGGCGGGACGAAGCCGCTCGGCGTCGCCGTCGGGTACGGCCCGTAGGGGCCATTCGGCCCGTCGTAGGGCACGCCGTTCGCGTCGGCCCAGACGCGGTAGGTGAAGCCGTCCTTCTGAACCAGGTTCTTCCTGAAGAGCAGTTGGCCGTCGACGGCCGAGATGACGAAAGAGTAGTAGAGCGATTCGCTCGGCGTCGTGCCGTCGAGCGTGATGAGCGTCTGGTCCGTCGAGGGCACGAGCACCTCGGCCTCGATGTAGTAGGCGGGCACGAACCCCTCCGCCGTGTGGAACATCACCTGCTTGACGCGCGCCGGGTCTCCCACCCTGGCCCCGTCCCCGAGGTCGGCCGTGAAGTAGCTGTAACCGGGTGTCGCCTTCGCGTTAGTCGTGCCGCGCACGGCCGACGGCGAGACGGCGCTGTCGGACAGTTGGCCGACGGCGCGGGCCACGGCCTGCTCCCTGGTCAGACTGAAGCCGGACCCGTCGATGGAGACCGCGTCGCTCCCGCCGCCCGTCAGGTAGCCGGAGATGGCTAGGAGCTGGAGCTTCCGGTTCATGATGACATTCATCTCGTCGCGGAAGACTTCGATGCCGCCGATTGACTGCTTGAGCTTGACGATGATGGCACCCCGGCCCGTGTCGTGGACGCCCGCGATGCTGATCCCCGCGATGTCCGGGCCGGACAGGCGGTAGCGTGCGCCGTAATTGCCCAGGTGCTCGTAGGCCGCGGCCGCCGCGTCGGCACGCCGCGTCTCGGCGCGGGCCGAGAGCGTCCTGGCCTTGCCGGAATTTACGGCCCAGAGGAAAGTCGGCACGCCCAGGCGCTGCTCCATCTGGACCGGGTGGCCCGCTTCCATCTGCGGGCTTGCGTCTTCCTGAAGCCCAGGGGACTCGGCCACGCCGGTGGCCGACGCGCCGCCCGACGAGCGTTTCCCGCCGGAAGCGAAGGCGTCAAAGTTGGGGAGTTCGCGCTTCTTGGAAGCGGCGCCGGAGCTTTGCCCGCGCGGGGCGGTGCTCCCGGCCAGGGGGAAATAGAGTGCGATGGCGGCGATCAGCAGCAGCGCGCACACGTATAGGGTACGTCGTCTCATTCTTAATTTTCTTTCTCTGGGGTAAGTCGGACAGTCAAAGTTGGGGGTTTCGGCACACACCGCCCTGGCGGGCGAGTAGCGCCTAAGTTGACAGCAAAGTTGAACGGTACGGAGCTTAGAAGAGAACCAACAAGGTGGTGGTATTACTAAAGCCCCAATCTTCTCGCTTGACGGCTCGCCTGCGCGAACGGTAATGCCGGTCGGCCCATCCGGGCGCTTGTTAAGAAATAACGCCGCTCCCACTTACGGCGCCGGTGTTTTACGTTAGAACTGGTGCAGGCAAGAAAGTCGCTGTATTTCCTAATTGAAATTCGGGCGAATTGACGCCGGAGGGTGACTCGAAGGGTAACTCGCTGACGAGAAACCTGAAAGCGACAGTGCAATATAGAGGGCAACGCCTCGGGTTGTCAAATAAACCTGGGCCAGCCGTGCCAAAATTAGTGGACACCGAGCAGCAGGCGCGCGTCGCCCTGGTCCTGCGGGGCGAGCAGGTCTAAGCCGGAGGCGGCGAAACGGCGCGCGGCGGCAGCGGCCCGCCCGTCCCGTTCGTGCTCCTGCGACCACCGGGCGTGTCTGACGAGCAGCGCCGCGGCCAGAGCGCGCCCGAGCGTCAGACTGAACCTGCGCGCGCCCGCTTCCACCGCCGGCCGCCTCTCTTTCGCCGCCTCAGACAGCCAGGACTCCGCGTGTTCCAGCGCCACCCGCGCGGCCCGCGCGGGGGCCGCGAGCCCGCCGTCGCCGACGGACTCCACGCATCGATTCACCTCCGCCTTCAACAGTTGAAGCGCTCGATTGTCCGGCCCCAGCGCGCGCAGGGCGTCGAGCGCCAGTACGTTCGTCGTCCCCTCCCAGATGGGCAGGACCTGGCTGTCGCGCAGGAGCACGGGCAGCCCGGTGTCTTCGACGTAGCCCGCGCCGCCGAAGGCTTCGAGCACCTCGCTCGCGACCGCGACCGCCTGCTTCCCCGTGACGAGCTTCATCAGCGGAGTGATGAGGCGCAGCAACTGGGCTTCGTCGTCGTTAATCTCGCCCGCCTCGCTTCGACCGGACAACTCTGCCACGCGGAAGGCCAGGTGAAAGGCGGCTTCGGTCTCGGCCTGCAAGCCCGCGAGCGTGTCCAGGTGCAGCGGCTTCTCCGAGAGCAACGACCCGAAGGCCGCGCGCCTGCGCGCGTAGTCGATGGCGAGCGCCATCCCGCGCCTCATCAGCGAGGCGGCGCTGATGCCGTTCCACAGCCGCGTGACGTTGAGCATCGGCGTGATGTTGCGCACGCCGTCCGTCGTCCCTAAAACCAACTGGGCCGGCGTGCCCGCGAGCGTCAACTCCGCGGTCGGGACTTTGCGCGTCCCCAGCTTGTCCTTGAGGCGATTTATCTCTATCCCGCGCAGGCGACCCCGCTCGTCGCGCGTCTCGACGTAGAAGAGGGCTAGCCCCTGCCCGCCGCCCGGATTACCCTCGGGGCGCGCAAGCGTGAGCGCCATCTCAGAGGTCGTCGCGGACGTGAACCACTTCCTGCCGTAAAGCCGCCAGGCCCCTTCGTCGTCCTGCCGCGCCACCGTCTCCGATAAGCCCACGTCAGAGCCGCCCGTGGCCTCCGTCATCCACTGTCCGCTCGTCCAGAATTTTTCCGGGTCGCGGGTCGTCAGGCGCGGGACGGCGCGTTTGATGAGCGCGCGGCTGCCGGACTGTAGGAGCGTGCGCGCCGCGCCGTCCGTCATGGCGAGCGGGCAACTGTAGATGTCCGTCGAGGGGGTGAAAAGATAGGCGAGCGCCGCCTGGTGGATTCTGGAAAACTGCGCGTGCCTGCGTTCGTACGCGACGGCCACCACGCCGTGCTCGGCAGCGATGCGCGCCGCCTCGCGCCACAGAGGGGTCAGCTCTATCAGGTCGACGCGATTCCCCCACGCGTCCCACTGCACGAGCCTGGGCTCGTTGAGACGATCCGCGAGCTGCAAGCGGTAGAGCCGGTCGCCCGCCAGACGCCCCATCTCCGCGAGCGACGGCTCAATCTCGCGCAGGACTTCGGGCGGGAGCGCGCGCTTTAAAAAGGAGCGCAGGACGCGGTCGTCCTCGTACTGGTTGCCGAGCGTCGGGGGTGTTTGGCGGAAGGTCATGGCAAACTCCTGGGTCATCAAGAAGACTGTTGTCAACAAACACGCGCCCTGCGATAATACTCCACGAGGCCGGCCACAAGCTCCTGGTCAGAGACGTTGACGACGGCCTCGCGTTATCTTACCCAGCGGGACGCCCCATTTACCCTCTCCAATAATTAAAGACCGGCATCAGCGAGGAGTTTCAGTTTTATGCGTGCTTCCGTGCTCATGCGGCGCGCGGGCCTGGCGGCCGCGCGGCTCGTCATCGCGTGCCTGATTTTCGTCGCCTGCCTGGCGGCGATGAACTACATGGGCCTGCCCGTGCCGGGGCCTGCGGAGCTGCTGGACAAGTTCAAGGGCGTGTCGCGCCTGGCGGAAATTTTATCCTGACGGGGAACATCAACCTGGTGGACGAGCTGAACAAATATTACGAGCTGCTCGGCGTGCGGCCGGGCGCTTCGGTCCAGGAGCTGAAGACGGCGCACCGCGACATGGCGAAGGTCTGGCACCCGGACCGCTTCGCGCACGACCCGCGCCTACAGCAGAAGGCGCAGGAGAAGCTCAAGGAGATTAACGAAGCCTACGACCAACTGACCTCCGCCAGGACCGGGCGCAGGCCGAGACCGGCGGCCCCTCCCGCTCAAGAAGCTCACGCGCCGCAACAGCCCGCGCCCGCGCGGCGCGGCCGCTGGCAACTAGTCCTGCTCGCTCTCTCAATCTCCGGCGTCGTCTTCTTCTACGCCTTCCGCGCCCTTCTGACCTCGGCCGACGAGCGCCAGGCGCAAAGCGTCGCACAGTCACAGCCCCAAACGAGTGAGGATAATCGAAAGCCCGAGGGCGTCACGGCCGCTCCCAAACCGACGCGCCCCAGACAGGCGGACGCGCAGAAAGAGTCGCCGCAGATTGGCACACCCGCCGCGCCGGCAGAGGTGCGCGCCCTCCCGACCGTGACCGTCACGATTGACCCCACGACGGGGCAACTCGCGACGCCCGCGTGCCCCGCGAAAAGCCGCATGACTTACCCCGCCGGAGCGGAACCCCGCCAGGCATGCACGGCCGCGCACCGGACGGAGGCAACCCCCGAAGCCGCCCCGCCGCGCCAGAAAGAATCGCGCCTCAAATCTTTCGGGAAACGTCTGAAAGGAATAATTACTTCTACAGACAATTAGCCGCCGGACACTTCGCGCCCGCCCATTACTTCTTACTCGCGCGCCTCGCCGCGGCCTCGACGCCTTTGAGCGTCTGCCGCAGCTCCGCTTTCGGCAGGTATCTCCCGGCGACGACGACGCCCGCGATTCTCTGCGTGTTGCTAATCTGTTCGAGCGGGTTCGCGTCGAGCAGGACCAAGTCGGCGAGCTTCCCTTCCTCCACCGTCCCCAAAGAATCCTGCATGCCGAAGAACTCCGCGGGGTGTCGCGTGGCGCTGACGATGGCCTCCATCGGCGTCATTCCGAGGTCGCCGACGAAGACCTGCAACTCGTCGTGCAGGCTGAAGCCTGGGTAAATCAAGAGCACGCCCGCGTCCGTCCCAGGCATGACGCGCACGCCCGCCGCGCGCATCTCCTTCAGGTCCCTGATAAAGTCCGGGCGCAGTTTCTTTATCAAAGCGTCCAGGCCCGCCCCGCGCCGCTCCTCCGCCTGCTCCTTCCAGTCCGCCAGCAAATAGCCGTAGAGATATTTGCGGCGGACGTCAATCCTCCCGCGGCTGTCATTGATAATCTCGACGGCCTGCTCGTAAGAGGCCGGAAAAGATTTGACGCCGGTGACGTTGGTCGGGACTACGGCCGTGCCGTTCTGTGCCAATCTCTCGAACAGCTCTTTGCGCTCGGCCGCGCTCAGGTTACTGAGCGGGGGGATGAAAGAGTGCTCGATGCTGCGCTGGCCCGCGCGCGCGACCTCCTCCGGCGGCACGCTGGCGTGGCCGACGAACGTCAGGCCCGCGCGCTTCGCGGCCTCGGCGATGGCGCGGTAAGTCTCGACCGACTCGACCGTGCGGATTTTGACGAAGTCCGCGCCGAGCTTCGCGACCAAGTCGACCGCGCGCCGCGCGTCTTCGGGAGTGCCGACGGCTATCCTCGTGCGCTCGACCGCGAAGGTGTCGAACTCGATGGTCTTTTCCGCCTTCATGCGCTCGACGTTGCGCGCGGCTTCGAGAATCGGCCCGGCCGTCTTGATGCGCGGCCCGAGGCGCGAGCCTGCGGCCACCTCCCTCTTCAAGCGCGGCGCGACCGAGTAGTCGCCGCCCATGTCGCGCACGGAGGTGACGCCGTTCGCGATGAACAGCGGGAGCACGCCTTCGCCTAACTTCGCGAGGTGGACGTGCATGTCCCACAGACCCGGAATCAGATATTTCCCGCGGGCGTTCACGACGCGCGCGCCGCGCGGGACGCTCACCTTCCCGCTCTCGCCCACTCTCGTGACGCGGCCGCCTTCAATCAGCACTGTCACGTCCGCCACGGGTGGCCCGCCCCTCCCGTCAATCAACGTGACGTGCGTCAGCGCGAGCGTCCCGGTCTGTTTAGATTGAGGGAAAGGAGTCGCGGCCAGCGCGGCGAGCAAGAGCAGGGCGGTTGAAAATTTTCTCATCATGATTTCCCGATGGTAAATCCACTCATCACGCGCCGCTACGCGGCGAACTTCTAATTTTTTAGCGCGTCACGCTCGGCTTCGGCGAGCAGGCGGTCGAGCGCCGCCCTGTCGAGCAGCTTGCCGTTTACTATCACCGCGCGAATCCGCCGCGCGTTGCCGATGTCGTCGAGCGGGTTGGCGTCGAGCAGCACAAGGTCCGCGAGCTTGCCCGCCTCGATCGTGCCGAGGTCTTTCTCCTTCTTCATTACTCTAGCGGGCGTGACGGTCGCCGCGCGGAGCGCTTCGAGCGGGGTCAGCCCGGCCCCCACGAGCAGGGCCAGTTCGTCGTGGAGGGTGAAGCCGGGGACGCGCGTCGCGGCGATGTCGCTCCCGGTCATGAGCGTGACCCCCGCCTTGTGCAGCAGCCGCACCACCTCTTTCAATTCCGCGAAGGTCGCTTTCGTCTCGGCCAGGTCTTCGGCCGAGATGGTCTGCGCGCGCTTACGCTCCTCCTCTTTGTACGAGAGCGCGACGTAGCGCTTGAGCGGGTTCGGCGGAAGCGCGGGGTCGTAGGCTTCGATGATCGAGCTGAAGGCGACGAGCGTCGGCGTCACGACTGTGCCATTTTTGGCGAAGCGGGCGAAGAGCTTCTCGGCCTCCCCACCGTCGCGGAACTGTCGAATCGCGTCGGGCAGCTTGCGGTCCTTGTTGCGCTCGCTGAAAGTCCCCTCGAAGAGCGTCTCCGTGTGCTCGATGGTCACCTGCCCCGCGTCCGACGCCTCCTCGGGCGTGACCGTCATGGGGATGTGGCCGACGAGCGCGAGCCCCTGCTTCTTCGCCTCGTCTATCGCCGCGAGGTAGGAGTCGCGCTCCATGCGGCGGTGGACTTTGATGAAGTCCACGCCGACGTACTTGAGCGCGCGGATGACGCCGCGCGTCTCGTCCGGGTTGCCGGGGACCATCTGGAGCGGGTTGAAGCTGCGCCCGTTCAGAATCGGCCCGGCGCGCAGGATTCGCGGGCCGACCCTGAGCCCCGCGGCTATCTCCGTCCGCCACGCGTCCAACTCGTCCAGCCGCCCGCCCAGGTCGCGCACCGAGGTGACGCCGTTCGCGACGAGCACCGGCAGCGCCGACGCCTTCGTCCAACTCAGGTGAACGTGCATGTCCCACAGACCCGGAATCAGATATTTGCCCGAGGCGTTGACGACGCGCGCCCCCTTCGGAACTTTCACCTTCGCGGCCAAGCCCACTTCCCTGATGCGCCCGCCCTCGATGACCACGGTCACGCCCGCCGCGGGCTGCGCCGCGCCCGTTACGTCGATCACCGTGACGCCCGTCAGGACGAGCGGCTTCGGCGGCGGCGTCTGCGCACTATGCGCGCAAGCGAGAACGAGGGTCAGGCAGAGAATGATGGCGACTGTCTTTATTCTACTCATAGGACTTTCCGTCGGGACTTCGGGATTGGAAGAGCTTCACACGCGCTCTCTTATGACGATGGAATTTTGATTTCGGACTGACCGATTGCGCCAATCCGTTGACCGATTACGCCCGAGGCCCGCGGTAGGCGGCCGGGGTCTTCCCCGTCCAACGGCGGAACGCGCGGTAGAAGGCGCTCGGCTCGGAGAAGCCCAGGGTGAAGGCGACCTCGCGCACGTCCATTTCGTTTTCGCCCAACAGGCGCAGGGACAGGTCGGCGCGCACCTCGTCCAGGACTTCGCGGAAGGAGGTGGCCTCGGAGTTGAGCCGGCGCTGTAGGCTGCGCTCGCTCATCGCCAGTTCCCTGGCGACGGAAGCGACCTTCGCGTCCCCGCGGCGCAGGCCGGCGTCGAGCGCCCGGCGCACCTGTGCCAGAAAATCGACGCCGGGTTGCAGCCCCGCGAGCGTCTGCCGCGCGTGGTGCTCAAGCACCTCGCACAGCGACGGGTCCGCGCCCGGATGAGGGAGGCCGAGCGAAGCCTCGTCAAAAACTAAACGGTTGACGGGCTGGTTGAAGCGCACGGGGGCCTGGAAGATTCTGTGGTAGTCCGAGACGGCGGGCGGAGCCTTGAAAGTGAAGTGGACTTCGGCGGGCCGCAGTCGAACGCCCGTCGCGAGGCGGAACCTGGCGAGGAGGATGGTGAACGTGTACTCGGCCGAGCGGCGTATGTGTTCGCGCGGCGCGCCCGCGTGGTGAAGCTCAAGCGAGGCGCGGCCCCCGCTCGCGGCCGAGAGGTGCAGGTCGGCCCCGCCGTTGGCGAGGTGAAAGTAACGCACGCTCTTCCTGATCGCCTCGCGCAGGCTTGGGCTCGCCATCAGGAGATAGTCCAGGGCCCTGTAGGCCCCGAAGGGCACGAGCTCCGCGACGCGCAAGCCTATGATTTCGTCGCGGACCTCTCTCTGCGCCTCGCCCCAGACGGCGAACATCTGCTCGGAGTCGAGCCTGGCGTCCGGGTCGACGACCAGCCGGCGCTCCAGCCCTGCGCCTGAAATCAGACGCCCCACGTCAATGGCCCGGCTCTCGCAGTAGCGCAGGAGAGCGCGGGTGCTGGCGTTGGCGACCGTGGTGTTCATCTCTTACGGGCTTCTGGTATTGAAGGTGTCGCACTGGCGTATGTCGCCCGTCTCAAGCCCCTTGCGGAACCAGCGCATGCGCTGCTCGGAGCTGCCGTGCGTGAAGGAGTCCGGGACGACGTAGCCTTGCGCCTGTTTCTGTAGCGCGTCGTCGCCGATGGCCGTCGCGGCGCGCAAAGCCTCTTCCACGTCGCCCGGCTCCAGGACGCCGCGGCGCTGCGCGTAGTGGGCCCAGGTGCCCGCGTAGCAGTCGGCCTGGAGTTCGAGTCTGACGGAGAGCTGATTGGCCTCGCGCTCGCCGCCGCGCGCTTGCAGTTGGTTGACGCGGTCCATGGTGCCCGTCAGGTTCTGGACGTGGTGGCCGACCTCGTGCGCGATGACGTAAGCCTGCGCGAAATCGCCGGGCGCTCGGAAGCGCGTCTGAAGCTCGCGGAAGAAAGAGAGGTCGAGGTAAACCTTCTGGTCGCCGGGGCAGTAGAAGGGGCCGACCGCCGCGGACGACAATCCGCAGGCCGAGCGCACCTGGTCTGAGAAGATCGTGAGCTTGGGCTCGGCGTACTGGCGGCCCTGCTGGCGGAAGATGTCGTTCCACACGTCCTCCGTGCTGCCGAGGACTGCGCCGCTGAAGTCTCTCAGCTCCTGCTCCTCTGCGTTCATCGGGCGCGTGGCCTGCGCGCCGGGCGCGGGGCCTGCGTCGCCGCCCGAGTTCATCAACTTGCGCGGGTCCACGCCGAGCAGGAAAGCCACTATCAGGATGACGACGGAGCCGATCCCGCCGAAGGCCAAGCCCTTACCGGACATTCCGCGGCGGTCTTCGACATTACCGCTCTGGCGCAGGTCCCTCCAACGCATCTTCTTAGTCCCCCTGCTGAAACTTGTTTCCGATGTTATAGCACGTATCCTTCACTTAGAGGAACGCACTCGGCGCGAAAGTCCCGAGTGTTCCTGCTTACTGTGAAGTCAGCGCCTTCATCAGGCGGTAGGTGAACTCGACGCCTTCGTAGAAAGCCTGGACGCCGACGCGCTCGTCCTTGCCGTGGGAGCGGATGGGGTCTATGTCGAAGAAGATGCTGGGCGTGCCGTAGACGGGGATTCCGGCGCGGCGCAGGTAGAGGCCGTCGGTCGCCCACGGGTCCATGACGGGGACGACGGGGACATCGGGCCACATCTCGGCCGCGATGCGCTCGACGGGCCGGATGACTTCCGGCACGAGCGGCGACGCGGGGCTTGAGCGTATGTCGTTGAGCGCCGTCAGCGTGATCTCCTTGTCGGCCAGGACATCCGCGAGCGTCTTCGTCACGTTCTCCTGCGTGTCTTCGGGCAGCACGCGGCAGTTGACTATGGCGCGCGCCGTCTGCGGCAGCGCGTTCGGCGCGTGCCCGGCCTCAAGCATCGTCGCCACGCAGGTCGTGCGCATCATGCTGTTGTAGAAGGGCGAGGCCGCGCTGAGGCGCGCGGCCGCCGTTCGGTCCGGCGCATTTTGTGCCACCGCCTTCATGTCGGCCGCGGTCTGCCCCGCCTCGCGCGCCGACATTCTTTCGAAGAACGAGCGCGTCGTCTCGTTCAGCCGCACGGGGAAGTCGAACTTCGCCAGCCGCGCCAGCCCCTCCGAGAGGTGATAGATGGCGTTGTCGCGCACGGGCTGCGAGCTGTGGCCGCCCGCGTTCTTCACCTCCAGGCGGAAGGTGAGCGACGCCTTCTCGCTCGTCTGCACGTTGTAGCGCACGCGCCGGCCCCGTTCCACCTGCCCGCCGCCCGCGTCCGTGTTGATCGCGTAGGCCGCGTCAATCAATTCGCGGCGGTTTGCGAGCAGCCAGTCGACGCCGTTCGCGTCGCCCGTCTCCTCGTCCGCCGTCAGCGCCACTATGATGTCGCGCGACGGCACGTAATTCTCCTGCCTGAGCCGAATCAGAGTCGCGACGAGCGCGGCCGCCTCGTCCTTCACGTCCACGGCCCCGCGCCCGTAAAAGTAGCCGTCGCGCTCCGTGAACTTGAACGGGTCGAACTCCGGCGACCAGTCCTCCTTCCGCGCCTCGACCACGTCCAGGTGTGCCAGAAACAGAATCGGCTTCCCGCTTCCCTTGCCCCTCAGGCGCGCGACCAGGTTGCCCCTGTCCGCGCGCGCGCCCACCACCTGCACGTCCTCGCCCGAGAACCCCGCGGCCCGAAGCCTCGCCGCCGCGGCCTCGGCCGCCCGCGTGCTCCCGAACTGCTGCGTCGTGTTGATCTCGACCAACTCGCGGAAGATGTCGCGCGCGAGCCGCTGATTCTGTTGGGGAGGGACTGTCTGAGCGCGGGCCGTGCGCGGCAGAGCCAGCGAACTGAGGAGGAACGAAGCGGCAATCAAGACGCAGATGATTGCATTCGGTTTGACTTTAGACGGATTCATGTCGCCCCGCCTTTTTCACGGGATGGTTCTTAGCTACTCAATTCAGGCCGAGACGTTTTACTGCTCCCCTCCGGGGTTGACCGTCAGCGTCGCGGTCTTGCTCGTGCTGTTGGCCGCCGCCGTGATGGTGACGTTGGTGGCGGTGGAGGTCGTCGCGCTGGTGGTCACCGTAAACGTCTTGCTCGTCGTCCCGGACGGGATCGTGATGCTCGACGGGACCGTGGCGACCGCCGTGTTACTGCTCGTCAGGGTGACCACCACGCCGCTCGACCCGGCCGCGCGCTCAAGCGTCACCGTGCCCGTCGAATTCTGGCCGGCCGTCACGGCGGTCGGGTTGAGCGTCAGAGACGCGATGCCTATGCGGCGCACCGTCAGGCTCACGCTCTTGCTGACGCCGCCCGCCGTGGCCGTCAGCGTGCCCACCTGGTTGTTCGCGACGGCGGTCGTCGTGATGCTGAAAGTCTTGGTGGACGAGCCCGCCGTGACGACGACGCTCGCGGGCAGCGTGGTCGCGGCCAGGTTGTCCGAGAGCGTGACGGTGATGTTGCCGGGGGCGGCCCGGCATTCGAGCGTGACCGTGCCAATCGCGGTGTTGCCGCCGATGATCGGGTTGGGGCTGACGGTCACGGACCTGACGCCTATGGCCCGCACCCCCAGCGTGTCGGTCCTGTTGACGCCGTTCAGCGAGGCCGTGACGGTCCCGCCCTGGTTGGCGGTGACGGCGACCGTAGTGATGCTGAAATTCCTGGTGGTCGTGCCCGCCGCGACCGTCACGCTCGCGGGCACTGTGGTTGCGGCGATGTTGTCGGAGAGCGACACGACCATGCCGCCCGAGGGGGCCGGCGCGCTCAGCGTCACCGTGCCGGTTGCCGTCTGGCAGCCGCCGATGACGGTCGCCGGGTTGACGACGAGCGAGACGAGGCCCGGCGGCGCGGCCGCCTGCGTGACGGTGAAAGTCTTCCCCGCTGCCGTAATCGTCCCCGTGCGCGCGGTCGTCGCGGTGTTGGCGCTGACTCTGTAGCTCACCGTCCCGCTCCCGCTGCCGCTCGCGCCCGCCGTGATCGTGATCCACGCGACGTTACTCTTGGCCGTCCACGCGCAGCCCGCCGTGGTCGTCACGGAAATGCTGGCCGTGCCGCCGGCCGCCGCGAAAGACGCGCTCGTCGGCGAGATGGTGAAGGTGCAGGCCGCGGCGGCCTGGTTCACCGTGAAAGTCTTCCCCGCGATGGTGATCGTGCCCCGGCGCGAGACGGTCGCCGTGTTGGCGTCCACCGTGAAACTGGCCGTGCCGTTGCCGCTGCCGCTGCCGCCGGCCGTGATGCGAATCCAGGGGACGTTGCTTACCGCCGTCCAGGTGCAGGCCGCGGGGCCCGTCACCGTAATGGTGCCCGTGCCGCCGGCCGCGGGCACAGAGGCGCTCGTCGTCGCGAGGGTGAACGTGCAGGTGACGGCCCCGGCCTGCGTGACGGTGAAAGTCTTCCCGGCGGCGGTGATGGTCCCCGTGCGTGAGGTGGTGGCCGTGTTGGCGTTGACCTTGTAACTGACGGTCCCGCTCCCGCTGCCGCTCGCGCCCGCGGTAATCGTGATCCACGTGACGTTGCTCTTAGCCGTCCGGGCGCAGCCGGCGGTCGTCGTCACGGAGAACGAGCCCGTGCCGCCCGCGGCCGCGAACGAGGCGCTGGTGGGCGAGATGGTGAAAGCGCACGCGGCGGCCGCCTGCGTTATCGTAAAAGTCTTCCCGGCGATGGTGAGCGTCCCCGAGCGCGAGGAGGTCGCCGTGTTGGCGTCCACCTCGTAGCTGACCGTGCCGTTGCCGCTGCCGCTCGCGCCCGCCGTGACTCTGGCCCAGGTGACGTTGCTCGCCGCGGTCCACGCGCAGCCGGCCGCGGTCGTCACTGTGACGGAGCCCGTGCCGCCGGCCGCCGTGTAAGTGGCGCTCGTCGGGGAGATGGTGAAAGTGCAGG
>DATMVE010000041.1:0-16390 GCA_035563515.1 Pyrinomonadaceae bacterium | reverse complement strand
CCGCGTCGCCGCCGCCGCCGCTGAAGCCTCCCCAGTCGCTGCCGCCGCCGCCGCCACCGCCCCAGCCGCTGCCTCCGCCGAAGCCGCCGCCGCCCCAGCCGCTCGAACCGCCCCAGCCGCCGCGGCCGCTGTTGAAAAGCGAGTTGAGTAAAAGTAAGTTCAGGCAACCGCCGCCGCCGCAGCCGCCGCCTCCTCCTCCCCCGCCGCCGCGGCTGGAGATGAGAAGGAAAATCACTACGAGGATGATGATGAAAATCGTGCCCCCGGAGAACAGGCCGCGCGACTGGCGTCCGCCGCCACCGCCCGTCGGCGTCGTACGCTCGCGGTAGGCGTTCCTCTGGTCTATGCCCTCGACGCTGAAGCCGCGCTTCTGAGCGAGCGTCGCGACGAAGGCGTCGGTCGTGTCGGAGATGCCTTTGCTGTAGTTGCCCTGCTTGAACTGCGGGACGAGCTTGTCGCGCTGGATTTGGCCCACGACGCCGTCGGGCAGATCGCCTTCGAGGTGGCGGCTCACCTGCGTGAAGTACTTGCGGTCGTCGACGGCGACGACGAGCAGCAGCCCGCCCTTCTCGCCCAAGCCGACTCCCCACCCGCGCATGATCGCCAGCGAGTAATCGAAGATGTCCTGGCCGCCCGTCGTCCTGACGGTGACGACGCCCATCTCGACGTTGGCCTGCTTGTTCTCGCTCAGGTTCTTGAGGATGTTATTCAGCCGCTGCTCGGTCGCCGGGTCAATCACGTCCGCGTAGTCGACGACCGGCGTGGGCGGGTTGGGCTGCTGAATCGGCGCTTGCACTTCCTGCGCGCGCAGGGGCGCGCCGCCCGCCAGCAGGCAGACGAAGAGAAAGAGCGCGAGTCGGGTGCGTCTGTAATTAAGATTTCCCAATGACACTAATCATACCAACTAGCGGACGCTAGTCAAAACGCTTGCTTCGGTTGTCGCGCGGGATCGTCCGGCGGGTGGGAGGCTCACACGTCAATCAGGCGGTGCAGCAGGTAGAAGAGGGCCACGCCGACGAAGACGACGACGGAGACCAGAGGGTTCTTCTCCTCTTTGTGGTTGACTTCGGGAATCAGGTCGCTGGCCGCGACGTAAAGGGTCACGCCGGCCGAGAAGGGGAGCGCGTACTGCACGGCGGAGGCCATGCTGGTTCTGAGCAGCGCGACGGCAATGACCCCCGCGATGGTCGCCGCCCCAATCGCGAGCGAGGCGATGCGCGCCTTGCGGGCCGAGCGCCCCGAGGCCAGCATGATGGAAGCGACGGTGAAGCCCTCCGGCACTTTGTGCAGGAGAATCGCGATGAAGACCAGGAACCCGACTTTGCTGCTGACGAGGAACGCCGTGGCGATTGAGACGCCGTCGAAGAAGGTGTGTATGACGAGGCCGCCGATTGCCGTGTATGCCGCCGAAGGGCGTATGACGTGCTCGGGGTGCGTCTCCGCGCCGAAGTGGAAGTGCGGGGCAATCGTGTGCTCGAAAAGCTGTAGGAGGAGGTAGCCCGCCAGGAGCAGCGTCATCGCGCCGAGGACCGCTTCGGCCGCCGCCTCGCCCGTCAGCCCGTCCGTCCAGATGGCGACCGTTTCCGGGACAATCTCTATAAAAATGGCCGCGAGCATGAAGCCCGCGCCGAGCGCGACGAGGTACTGGAGCAGGCGCTCGTTGAGGCGCAGACGCCCCGAAGAGGCCAGCATCAGACCGCCGATCAGGTTGCCGAGCGCCGCCAGTATTCCGAAAACCAGAAGTCCGCCAAAGCTAATCAAGATCGGTCTGCCTGTCGTCCGTAATCGTGTGGCTTTGCTCGGCACTATACATGATGAAACGGTGCTTGGCTACGACGCTACGGGGCCGAAGCGCCGCTTAAGCGGAAGGGCTGACGACCGCACAGGGGCCAAAAATTCAGGAGCCGGCGGGAAAAACGCCGGTTTGATTACACCATATCGTGCTTAAAAATCTCTGACAAACAGGATTTTTTATCCTTGACATGCTTAACCGAAGGGGCGTACTATGCGCCGCGGGTGGAGAAAAGTGGTCAGAAGTGGGCTTTTCTGAGCAGCTTGTGCCAGATGATTAAAGTTTTACTTAAGGGTTTAAGCACCTCTCGCCCGGCCCCGTCCGCCGAAACCTTATGCTGCGAGGAAATTACACGGCGCGGATTGATTCCAAGGGGCGGTTGAAAATACCGACTCCGTTCCGCCGCATCATCGAGGAGCAGCACGGCGCAGCGGAAGTCTACGTCACGAGCCTGACGGGCGAGAACGTCCGTATTTACCCGCTTCCCGAATGGGAGGCCATAGAGCAGCGGCTGGCGCTTCTGCCCTCGATGGACCCGGCGAGGCGCAAGTTCCTTGATAGAACCAACTACTACGGCCAGCAGGCGGCGATTGACGCGCAGGGCCGCGTCCTGATTCACCCGCTCCTGCGCAAGAGCGCGGGCGTCCTGGGCGACGTGGCTGTGCTGGGCTATCTGACTTACCTGGAAGTTTGGGAGCTGGAAAGATTCCAACAGCGGCTGCTTTCAGACCCCTACACGGAAGAGGACGAGGCCGCGATTGCGCGCCTGGGAATTTGAAAAGCGGTGATAAGTAAGAAGTGATGAGTGAAAGGGACGAGCTTTTGGTTTTTACTCATCACTCGTCACTCGTCACTCGTCACTTGAAACAGTTCTTTGAGATCACGGGGCGGTGGTGATGGCTGCGCTTGTGGGGGGCATGGGCGCGCCCCATCGCCCCGTGCTGCTCCGGGAGACAATCGAGTTGCTCGACGCCGCGGGCGGCGGGCTCTTCGTTGACGGCACGCTCGGCCTGGGCGGGCACAGCGAGGCGATTCTCGAAGCTTCCCCGGAGACGCGCGTGGTGGGCATTGACCGGGACACGGAGGCGCTCGGGCTGGCGAAAGAGCGGCTCGCGCGCTTCGGCCCGCGCTTCCGCGCCTTTCACGCCGACTTCCGCGAGATCACGCGGGTGGTGGCGGAAGCGGGCGAGCGGGGCGTGCAAGGGGTGATGGTTGACCTGGGCGTCTCGTCGCTCCAGTTTGACACCGCGAGCAGAGGGTTCAGTTTCCGGCAGGACGCGCCGCTCGACATGCGCATGGACGCAAGGGGCGATGAGGAGACGGCCGCGGAGCTGCTGGCCCGCCTCCCAGAGGAAGAGATCGCCCGGATTATTTTCGAGTACGGGGAGGAGCGGCGGTCGCGCCGCATCGCCCGTTGGATCGTCGAAAGGCGCGAGCGGGGCGAGCCGGTTGAAACCACGAAGGGGTTGGCCGACCTGGTCGCGCGCGCGGTCGGCCACCGCAGGGCGGACAAGATTCACCCGGCGACGCGCACGTTCCAGGCGCTGCGCATCGCCGTCAACCGCGAGCTAGAGGGGCTCGGCGAATTCGTCGAAGAGGTCGTTGATCTTTTAGCATCGGGCGGGCGTTTCGCGGCCATCAGCTTCCACTCGCTCGAAGACCGGGTCATGAAGCGGACGCTCAGGCGTCTCTCGGGGCGTTGCGAATGTGACCCGCGCTCTCCGGTCTGTTCGTGCGGCGCGCGCCGCGCGGTTGAAATCCTGACGCGCCGCGCCGTCACGGCCGGCGAGGAAGAAGTTTCGGAAAACCCGCGCGCACGCAGCGCCAAACTGCGTGCCTGCCGCAAGCTCTGAAAAGCTACGGCCCAAAGGTTCGGGGCCGTTTAAAACTTGACCCTTTCAAAGCTCGGACTGTTTTCGACTGCCAGAGGTCTTGACCCGTGATGAGAAGAATACCCTCGACCCGAAAGAACTTCACAGTGCACCGCGAGCGCGACACGCGCGCGCTCACGCGCCTGGCACTCCTTCTCGGTTGCGGGCTCGTGCTTGCGGGCGGCTTCGTCTTCGCGGCGGGGCAGCACTTCGCCGCCGTGCAGTACGGTTACAAGAGCGAGACGCTGCGCCGCGAGCAGGCGGAACTTTTGGAGGAGCAGCGCCGCCTGCTCCTGGAGCGCGAGCGGGCCACGGCCCCAGAGCACTTGGGCGCGGCGGCGCGCGAAATAGGAATGGAGCCCGTCCGGCCCGCGCAGATAACCCCCGCGCGGAGCCTGCAAAACGCGCGCACGGCCCCCGCGTTCGTCAGCCCGTCCGCGTCGCTCGGCCGTTGAGACTTCCGGCGGGTCCGTGAAAACTGGGCCAAGCTCGCGCACTCTTCCCCCTCGCGACGGCCGGCGAAAAATTTTTTGACAGCACTCTCTCGCAGCCGAGCGCGCCGGGGCTGAAAGCCGGGTCCGGGCGGCGCATCAATCAGAAAGAAGATGGCCGTAGATATGCGCGGACGCCTTGCCGCTTCAACGAAAGCACGCCCCGACAGCTCACGCAGACGGGCGCTCGGCGTGGCCTGCTTCCTGGGCGTCTGGATGCTCGTCATAGGCGTGCGCCTCATCTACCTGCAAACGGCGCAGCACGAGTGGCTCACCTCGCGCGCGCGCACGCAGCAGCAGGACGCAATCGAGACCAGCCCCATGCGCGGCCTCGTCCTCGACCGCCACGGCAACGAACTGGCCCGCAGCATCGACACGGAATCCTTCTGGGCCGTCCCGCGCGAGGTCAGGAACGTCGAGGAGGCTTCCGCGCAACTCGCGCCGCTCGTCGAAGAGGACGCCGCGACCCTCGCGACGAAGTTGAAACAGGCCCAGGACTCGAACAAGAAGTTCGCCTGGATCGGGCGCAAGCTGGACGGGGAGCGCGCCGCGCGCGTGCGCGCGCTCAACATCGCGGGCGTCTACTCGCTCAAAGAGCCGAAGCGTCACTACCCGAACAACCAACTGGCCTCGCACATCCTCGGCTTCGTCGGCCTGGACGAGACGGGGCTCGCGGGCATAGAGCGCGCTTACGACAAGGAGATTCGCGGCGAGGCGGGCCTGGTCACGGTCGAGACGGACGCGCACGGCCGCGCCTACGGCAGCTTCGAGGCGGAGGCGCGCAGGGGTGAGACGGTCGTGCTGACCATCGACCGGCTCGTTCAGCACAAGGTCGAGAAGGCGCTCATCGCGGCCGTCGAGCGCACCCGCGCCAAGTCCGGCTCGGCCATCGTGCTCGACCCGCGCACGGGCGAGATCCTGGCGCTCGCCAACGCGCCGACCTTCGACCCGAACAACTGGCACAACGCCACGGACGAGGCGCGCGTCAACGAGGCGCTGCAAAACATCTACGAGCCGGGCTCGACTTTCAAGATCGTCGCCTTCTCGGCCGCAATCGAAAGAGGACTGATTAAGCCGGACGACCGGATTGACTGCCAGATGGGCTCGATCACGGTCGCGGGCCGCGTCGTGCACGACCACCACGCCTTCGGCTCGCTGACGATGACCGAGGCGCTCGCCAAATCCAGCAACGTCGCGGCCATCAAACTGGGGCTCAAGGTCGGCGACGACTCGATGTACGACTACATGACCCGCTTCGGCTTCGGCACGAAGACTGGGGTCGAGTTGCCGGGCGAGACCGACGGGCTGCTCAGGAAAGTCAGCCGGTGGCAGCCCTCTTCGATGGGTTCCTTAGCCATCGGGCAGGAGATCGGCGTCACGCCGTTGCAGATGGCCGCGGCCTTCGGCACGCTCGCCAACGACGGCGTGCGCGTGAGCCCGCACCTCGTGCGCGAGGTGCGCGCCGACGACGGCTCAATCCTCTACAGCGCCGCGCCCGAGCAGCGCCGCGTCGTCAGCGCCCGGACGGCGCAGACCCTGCGCGGGATGCTCGAACAGGTGACTCTGGCCGGCACTGCGAAACTGGCACAGCTAGACGGCTACACGGCCGCAGGCAAGACCGGCACGGCTCAGAAGATCGACCCGAAGACGCGCGCCTACTCGAAGACCAAGCACATCGCCTCGTTCGTCGGCTTCGCCCCCGTCGAGAACCCCGCGGTCGTCATCATCGTGGTGATTGACGAGCCCGCGGGTGCTTACCACGGCGGCGACGTGGCCGCGCCCATCTTCCGCGAGATCGCCGAAGAGGTGCTGCCCGCCCTGAGCGTCGCGCCCGACACGGAGATGAAGCCCTCGCCCGAGCCCGGGCTGCTCGCGCGCCTCGCCCTGAGCGACGAGGAACTGGTTCGCCTGCGCGAACAGCAGGAGCGGGACAGGGAGCTGCGCGACCGCACGCTGCCGAGGGTCGAAGAAGAAAATAGAAGCGTCGGCACGACCCGCGTCGTCTACGCGGCGGCGACCAAAAGGGGCACGCTGATGCCCGACCTGCGCGGCCGCAGCGTGCGCGACGCGGCGCGCATCTGCGAGCAACTGGGCTTGCAGCTCGAAGCCCGCGGCGAGGGGCGCGCGCTCAGCCAGAGTCCCGCGGCGGGCGAAGAGGTGGAGGCGGGGCGGACCGTCCAGGTCGATTTCGGGAGAAGCAGATGAGGGCAATTCTTGATTTGCGATTTCTGATTTTTGATTGGGAGAGGAGTTGAAGAGCATTTCCTTGTCCGATCAAAAATCGCAAATCAAGAATCAAAAATCGGCCGGCGGCGGGCACGCGCCCGTCGGGACGAGGCAGAGGGTCAGCGCCTGCCGCAAGCGGCTGCGCCGCACGCGCGCCATGCGCCGGGCGCAATCAATCGAGCGGGACGAGGCTGTCCTGGCCGCGCGCGAGTTGCTGGCTCTCGCACGCATGGAGGCGGAGTTCGCAGAGCCCCTAAACGATTTCGAGGAGGCGGGCGCGCCCAAATTAGCGGCCACGGCCCGCCAGTTTGCGCCCGCGGTTGACCGCCGCCCGAGACTCCGCGCAAGATGATAGCGGTTGCAGGAATCTTGCTGACAGAGGTCTCGGAGGCGGCGTGAAGATACGGCAGGCTGCGGATTTGATGGGCGCTCAGGGAAGTCATTTGAGCGCCGAGCTGTTTGACAAAGAAATAGTCGGATTCTCGATTGACTCGCGGACGACCGGCGCGGGCGAACTCTTCTTCGCGCTGTCGCAAGCGGATTACGCCCGCGCCGGTTTTAACGGCACGTTTGCAGATGCCCATCGTTTCATCCCGCAGGCCCTTGAGGAAGGGGCGCTCGCGGCCGTAGCGCGCCGCGACCGCGTCCGCGAGGACGCAGGGTTGAGGGCGATGAGTGATCGGCTGCTGCTCGTAGAGGACGCCATCGTCGCGCTCCAGACGCTCGCGCACAAGGTCTACGAAGCGTGGGCCAGGCCCGTCGTCGCCATCACGGGCAGCGCCGGCAAGACGACGGCCAAGGAGCTGACGGCGCACCTGCTCCTGAGTTCCGGGCGGCGCGTCCTCAAGAGCGAGCGAAATTACAACAACGGGCTCGGCCTCCCGCTCGCCGTCTTGCAGATGGTGACCGAAGGCAGAAAGCCGGAGGAGTTTGACCTGGCGGTGCTGGAGATGGGCATGTCTTCGCCGACGCACGAGATTGAGCGCCTGTGCCAGATTACGCCGCCCGACATAGGCGTGGAGCTTCTGGTCGCGCCCGTGCACCTCGAACACCTCGGCACGATTGAAAACATCGCGGCCGCGAAGGCCGAGTTGATTGAAGGTCTCAAGCCCGGCGGCACGGCCGTGCTGAACGCCGACGACGAGCGCGTGATTGCGATGCGCAAGATTCACGACGGGCCGATCGTCACCTTCGGCGTGGAGAACGCCTCGGACGTGACGGCCACGGAGATTGACACGAGCCGCTTCGGCCGCAGCCGCTTTAGCCTACGGACGCCGAGAGGCTCTGCCCCGGCCGTGTTGCCGATGCCCGGCCGGCACAATTTGATGAACGCGCTCGCGGCCGCCGCGGTCGCCACCTGTTTCGAGATTGCGCCGGAAGAGATTGCGAAGGCTTTCAGGAGCGTCACCCCGGCAAAGATGCGCGGCGAAGTGATCGACTTCGCCGCGGGGTTCACGGTCGTGGACGACTCATACAACTCGAACCCGCGCTCTTTGCTGAGCATCGTGCGGACCATCGCGGAGGGCTCGGCTTCGAACACGCGCCGGCGAATCGTCGTCGCGGGCGAGATGCTTGAGCTGGGGCCGGAGGGCGAGAGGATGCACCGCGAGGCGGGCCAAGAGATAGCGCGCTCGGGCGTCGACCTCCTGTGGGGCGTGCGCGGATTGGCACAGGCGATAGTCGAAGGGGGGCGAGCCGCCGGGATGAGCAATACGGCGGCGCGCTTCTTCGAGACTTCGGAGCAGGCGGCCGCGGCCATCTGCGACGAGGTGCGCGAGGGCGACCTCGTGCTGGTCAAAGGCTCGCGCGGCGTGGAGACGGACAAGGTCGTTCGAATGCTGCGCGACCGCTTCCCGGCACTCGGCGCGGACGAGGAAAAACAGTAGGCAGAAGGCAGTGGGCAGCGGGCAGAGGAAAGCAGAGAGGCTTTGCTTCTGACTTCTGAGTTCTGACTTCCGAGTTCTGCTTTTATGATTCACTGGATTTTTTACGAGTGGCTTTATAACTCCTACGAGGGCGGGGGCTCGTACCTCGTCAAGGCCCTCAACGTCTTCCAGTACGTCACGTTCCGCACGGCCTACGCCTCGATCACGGCGCTCCTGATTTCGCTCGTCTTCGGCCGCCGCGTCATACAGGCTTTGAGGAACTGGAACGTCGGCCAGCAGATCCGCGAGGAAGGGCCGCAGGCGCACATGGCGAAGCGCGGGACGCCGACGATGGGCGGCGTGCTCATCATCGCGTCCGTGCTGACCTCGACGCTGCTCTGGGCCAAGCTCTCCAGCCTCTACGTCTGGATCGTGATGCTCGCCTTCCTCCTCTTCGGGCTCATCGGCTTCCTGGACGATTACCAGAAGATGGCTAAGCGCCGCAGCCTCGGCCTGACCGGGAAACAGAAGCTGCTCGGCCAGCTCATCATCGCCATAGGCGTCTGGACGGCGCTCTACTTCTCGTCCGTCTCGGTCAGCGGCCCGCCCGTGCTGCGCGCCTCGGACGTCAGGGACCCAGGCGGTTTGGCCGTCAAGCTGCGCGAGGGGCGCGACCCGCTGTCCGTCTACCTCTGGTCGCAACTGCTGCCCGAGACGCAGGAGCTGCTGAAGAGTTACGACCCGGCCGCCGGGCGCATGGCGGAGGACGACCAGCGGAAACTGGCCGACGCCCTGAACGCCCTGATGACGGGCCACTCGCTCTACGACGAGCAGCGCTTCAAGGAGATCAAGCTGGCGGACGAGACGCGGAAGTTAATCGCGCTCAACCCGCAGGGCGAGAACATCATCAGGCTCAACCGCGATCTTCTGGAAGAGGCTTACCCGGCCGAGATAGCCAAGAGCACGAAGTATTCGTGGAACGTCAACGTGCCGTTCTTCAAGGCGACCGAGGACCAGAGCCCCTTGACGAGCGTCTCTTACATAGGCCCGTACCTTTACCTGGTCTTCATCATCATCGTGCTCCTGGGCTCGTCGAACGCGGTGAATTTGACGGACGGGTTGGACGGGCTGGCAATCGGCGTGACCTTCATCGCGATGGCGGCGATGACGGCCTTCGTTTACATCACGAGCGACTTCCGCTTCGCGAGTTACCTGGGGTTGATGCACCGCCCGGAGGCGGCCGAGTTGACGGTCTTCTGCGGCGCGATGGCCGGGGCGAGTCTGGGGTTCCTGTGGTACAACGCGCCGCCCGCGGAGGTCTTCATGGGCGACGTGGGGAGCCTCGCCATCGGCGGCGCGATTGGCACAATCGCGGTGCTCACGAAGCAGGAGTTCATGCTCCTGATGATCGGCGGCGTGTTCGTCCTGGAAATCCTGTCGGTGATGCTCCAGGTCGCCTCGTTCAAGATGACCAAGCGGCGCATCTTCAAGATGTCGCCGCTGCACCACCACTTCGAGTTGCAGTGGGAGCGGCGCTTCGGCCAGCGGACCGTCGAGACGAAAGTCGTCTTCCGCTTTCTGATTCTGGCAATCCTCTTCGCGCTCCTGAGTCTTTCGACCTTGAAGCTGCGGTGAGAAGCGATCTTTGAGAAACGAGTGACGAGAGTTTGGAAGTAGCGGGCAAGAAAGTTTTGATCATGGGGGCGGCGCGCAGCGGCATCGCGTGCGCGAGGTTCCTGGCGAAGCGGGGCGCGGTCGTCGCGCTCAACGACCGCAAGCCGGTCGAGGAGTGGTCGCCCGAGGCGGTCGCGCTCAAAGGCGAGGGCGTCGGCCTCGTGCCGGGCGAGGTGCCGATGTGGCTGCTCGATCAGGTCGAGCTGGTCGTGATGAGTCCGGGCGTGCCGAGCAAGGTCATCCCGGCGAGGTACGCGGAACGCGCGGGGGCTGAGGTCATCGGCGAGGTCGAGTTGGCTTCGCGCTACCTGCGAGGGCGCGTCGTGGCGATCACGGGGAGCAACGGCAAGACGACGACGACGACGCTCGTGGGCCAAATTCTGAAGGACGCCGGGCTTGAGGTGCAGGTCGGCGGCAACATCGGGACGGCGCTCATCTCGATGGTCGAAAGCTCCAGGGACGACGGCTGGACGGTCGTGGAGGTTTCGAGTTTCCAGCTCGAAACCATCAAGGACTTTCACCCTTCGGTCGCGATGGTCTTGAACGTGACGCCGAATCACATGGACCGCTACGAGACGCTCAACGACTACGCGGCGGCCAAGCACCGCGTCTTCCGCAACCAGACGCCCGAGGACGTGGCGGTCCTGAACGCGGACGACGAGATCGTCTCGTCCTGGGCGCGGGGCTTGAGGGCGCACGTCGTCCACTTCAGCGTGCGGCGCGAGTTGGAGGAAGGGCTCTTTCTGAGAAACGGGCGCGAGATAGTTTCGCGCGTCGGCGGGGCCGAGCGGGTGCTGACGACGCGCGACGACATGCAACTGCGCGGCCTGCACAACGTCGAGAACGTGCTCGCGGCCCTGGCCGCGGGCCTGGCCTGCGGCGCTTCGCCCGACTCGATGCGCGAGACGGTCAGGCGCTTCAAGCCCGTCGAGCACCGCCTGGAATTCGTCGCGGAGGTCGGCGGCGTGAAGTTCTACAACGACTCGAAGGCGACGAGCGTTGACGCGACCGTGAAGGCGCTCGAAGCGTTCGCCGGCGAAGAGGGCAAGGTGGTCCTAATCCTCGGCGGCCTCGGCAAGCAAGCGCCCTACGCGCCGCTCGGGCCGCTCGTCAGGGAGGGCGCGCGCAAGCTGGTCTTAATCGGCTCAGACGCCGAGACGATTGAAAAGGAGTTGAAGGGCGAGGCCGAGATGTTGCGCGCAGACTCGATGGCGGACGCGGTCCGCAAGGCGCACGCGGCGGCCCTGCCCGGCGACATCGTCCTGCTCGCGCCCGCCTGCGCCAGCTTCGACATGTTCAAGAGCTTCGAGCACAGGGGGGAAGTGTTCAAGGAAGAGGTGAAGGATTTGCGATTTTAGATTTTTGATTGGGAGAGGACTGAAGGAATTTTTAATTAAGTTCTTGTCCTTATTCAATCGCAAATCAAAAATTACTTTATGGCGAGAAAGCTACAAGCCGACAAATGGTTGTTCGCGGCGACCGCGGGGCTGGCGCTGTTCGGCATCGTCATGGTCTACAGCGCGTCGGCCGTGATGGCGCAGGAGGAGAACGGCAACCAGTACCACTACGTCATCAAGCAGGTGGTCTGGACGACCATCGGCTTCGGCGCGATGCTCGTGATGATGCAGTTCGATTACCAGCGGCTGCGCGACCGCCGGATCGTTTACGGGCTGCTCGGCGTGACGACGTTGCTGCTCCTCGCCGTCTTCGCCTTCCCGCGGATCAACGGCGCGCACCGCTGGATCAGGCTCGCGGGCTTCTCGCTTCAGCCGTCCGAGTTGTCGAAAATCGCGCTCGCAATCTTCCTGGCCTACTTCCTCGAAAAGCGCGCGGGCGAAGAAGGCTCGTTCTGGCGGACCTTCGTCCCGTGCGTGGCTGTGACGGGCGTGCTCGCCGCGCTCATCCTGAAGGAGCCGGACCTGGGGACGGCGATGATGCTCGGCGTCATCTGCGTCGTGATGTGTTTCACGGCCGGGGCGCGGCTGCTGCACCTGGGGATGGCAGTGGCTCCGGGGCTCGCGGTGGGCGCGGCGATGCTGCTCTTCGTGCCGTGGCGTTTCCAGCGGCTGGTGACTTTCACGAACCCCTGGGCCGACCCGCAGAACTCGGGGTTCCAGGTCGTGCAGTCTTTGATCGCCGTCGGCTCGGGCGGGACCGCGGGGCTAGGGTTCGCGCAGGGGCGTCAGAAGATGTTCTTCCTGCCCTTCGCCCATTCGGATTTCATCTTCGCGGTCGTAGGCGAAGAGTTGGGTTTGTTCGGGGCGCTGGCGGTCTTGCTGGTGTTCGGGGTTCTGCTGTGGCGCGGCGTGAGGGTGGCGTTGCGCGCGCCCGACCGCTTCGGGATGCTGCTCGGCCTGGGACTCGTCGCGGCAATCGTCGTGCAGGCGCTCTTCAACATCAGCGTGGCGCTGTCGCTGCTGCCGACCAAGGGCATTCCGCTCCCGTTCATCTCTTACGGCGGCTCGTCCCTGGTCCCGACGCTCGTCGCGGTCGGCATCCTCCTGAACATCTCGCAGCACTCGTCGGGCGACGCCGGAGGCGCGAAGGTGTTTGACCTACAGCCGAAGCCCGAGGCCGAGGCGGGCGGCCGGGCGGCCCCCGCGCCGTCATTGTCGCCGCGCTCGCCCGTGACGGTTCCTGCGCGCAGGGGATGAGTGCGATGCGCGTCTTGATTGCGGCAGGGGGGACCGGCGGGCACATCTATCCGGGCATCGCCGTGGCGAAGGAGATAATGCGCCGCGACTCAGGCTCGGAGGTCAGGTTCGTCGGGACGGCTCGGGGGTTGGAAACGAAGCTTGTGCCGAAAGCGGGCTTCGAGTTGTCGCTCATTGAAAGCGCGGGGCTGAAGAACGTAGGGCTCGCGGCGCGCGTGCGCGGGCTGATGCTGCTGCCCAAGAGCTTCTTCGCGGCGCGCCGCCTGATTCGCGAGTTCCGGCCGGACATAGTGGTCGGCGCGGGCGGCTACGTTTCCGGGCCGGTGCTTCTGACGGCCGCGATGGTGGGCGTGCGCACCCTCGTGATGGAGTCGAACGCGCTGCCCGGTTTTACGAACCGCAGCCTGGCGCGCTTCGTCGACCGCGCGGCGGTGACGTTCGAGGCGGCGCTCCCGTACTTTCGCGGCAAGGGGGTCGTGACGGGCAACCCCGTCCGGCGCGAGTTCTTTGACATTCCGCCGAAGTCGCGCGATGCTACCCGCTTTTCCGTGCTCGTCTTCGGCGGCTCGCAGGGGGCGCGCGCCATCAACGAGGGGGTCGTAGCGGCGCTCCCTCACCTCGCGGCCGTGCGCGAGCGGCTGCGGATAACGCACCAGACGGGCGAGGCGGATTTTGAAAAAGTGAGCGCGGGCTACCTGGACGCGGGCTGGGGCGAGCAGGCTGACGTGCGGCGCTACATCGACGACATGGTGAGCGAGTTCGCCTCGGCGGATTTGATCGTCTGCCGCGCGGGCGCGACGACGAGCGCGGAGCTGGTCGCGGCGGGAAAGGCCGCCATCATGATCCCGTTCCCGCAGGCGGCGGACGACCACCAGCGCAAGAACGCCGAAGCCCTGGAGGCTGCCGGCGCGGCCCGCATGGTCTTGCAGCACGACCTGACGGGCGAGAGATTGGCACAGGAAATCGGCGCGCTCGTCGAAGCGCCCGAAGATTTGACAAGGATGGAAGAGGCCAGCCGCAAGCTTGCGCGCGGCGACGCCGCGGCCGCCGCGGTAGATTTGATGGAAGAACTGATAAAACTTTGAGATTTGAAATTTCAGATTTGAAATAACGATGTTTCGCAGCATTCAGCACATTCATTTCGTCGGGATAGGCGGCGTCGGCATGTCCGGCATCGCGGAGGTGCTCGTTAATTCCGGCTTCAAAGTTTCTGGCTCGGATTTGAAAGGCTCGGAGGTGACGAAGCGGCTGGAATCACTGGGCGTGGAATTCAGGGAGGGGCACGCCGCGGAGAACGTCGGCGCGGCGGACGTGGTGGTTCGCTCGACCGCGGTGCGCGAGGACAACCCGGAAATCGTGGAGGCCAAGCGGCGCTCCGTCCCCGTCATCCCGCGCGCGGAGATGCTCGCGGAGTTGATGCGCCTGAAGCCGTACTCGGTGGCCGTCGCCGGCTCGCACGGCAAGACGACGACGACCTCCATGGTCGCGACCGTTTTGGGCCACGCGCAGCTAGACCCGACGGTCGTCGTCGGCGGCGTGGTCAAGTCGTTCGGCTCGACCGCCCGCATAGGCCAGAGTGATTTGATGGTGGTCGAGGCGGACGAGAGCGACCGCTCGTTCCTGATGCTGACGCCGACCATCGCGATTGTGACGAACATAGACCGCGAGCACATGGACTACTACGACGACATGGACGACGTGCGCGACTGCTTCGTCAAGTTCGTCAACAAGGTCCCGTTCTACGGCACAGCAGTTCTTTGCCTGGACGACCCGCACGTGCAGGCCGTCATCCCGCACGTCAAGCGGCGCAGAATCACTTACGGCCTGAGCGCGCAGGCGGACGTTTCGGCCCACGGGATTCGCTTCAACGAGGGCTACGGTTCGAGCTTCACGGTCTGGCGCGGGACCGATGCGGTCGGCGACGTGGTCTTGCGCGCGCCCGGCCTGCACAACGTCTACAACGCGCTCGCGGCCATCGCCGTCGGCTTCGAGTTGAAAGTCCCGTTCGGGCAGATAGCGAAGGCGCTCGCGGAGTTCACGAACGCGGACCGGCGCTTTCAGTTCAAGGGCGAGGAGGCGGGCGTGCTGGTGGTCGACGACTACGGCCACCACCCGACGGAGATCAAGGCGACGCTCGCGGCGGCGAAAATCGGCTCGGCCGGACGCCGCATCGTCGTGCTCTTCCAGCCGCACCGCTACTCGCGGACGCAGGACCAGATGGACGAGTTCGCGCGCTCCTTCAACAACGCGGACATGCTCTTCGTCACAGACATCTACGCGGCGAGCGAGGACCCCATAGAGGGCGTGACGGCCGAGGCGCTGACGGACGCCGTCAAGCGCTACGGCCACAAGAACGCCGAGTACATAGGGCCGCTCGAAGGCTCGGCCGAAACCCTGCGCGACCAGTTGCGCGAGGGCGACATGCTCATCACGCTCGGCGCGGGCTCCGTCTACCGCGCGGGCGAACAGGTCCTCGGGCTGCTACGTGAGCGCGGAGAGGCGCGGGCGGGCTAAAAGGATTTGAGAATCCAGACTAGTTTCAGTTTGAAAGAAACGTCAGACGGCGGCAGGGTCGGTTCGATGGTCGTTGACGAGATGAAAAAAGAGTTGAGCTTGCGGGAGCGCGACGCTGCGATTGAGGAGATCGCGGCGCGCACGGGCGTGCGCGCCGAACGCGGCCGGCGCTTCGCGGAGCTGACCAGCCTGCGCGTCGGCGGCGCGATTGACTGGGTCATCTCGCCCGTCACCGAAGAGCAGGCGGCCCGAGTTGTCTTCGAGTTGGACGAGGCCGGAGTCCCGTGGCGCGCGCTCGGCTCCGGCAGCAACGTGCTCGCGGACGACGCCGACCATCATTACGTCGTCGTCAGCCTCAAGGAGTTGAAGGGCGAAGTCCACTTCGACGGCGAACGCGTGAGCGTGAGCGCGGGCTACTCGCTGCCGCGCCTGTGCATTGACGCCGGAAGACGGGGCCTGGCGGGGATAGAAGGTTTGGGCGGAATTCCTGGCACAGTCGGCGGCGCGCTCTGGATGAACGCGGGCGCTTACGAGCAGGAGATTGGGCGCGTGACGGAGGCCGTGAGAGTCGCGCGCGGCGGGCGCGTGGTCGAAGTGCCGGGCAGTGAAGTGAAGTGGGACTACCGCCACACCTCCTTCCGCGAGGGCGAGTTGTTGTTGGGCGCGACCTTGAGGCTCACGCGCGACGACCCCGAAAAGATCGGCGCGCGGATGCTCGAAGCGAAGAACAAGCGCATGAGCACGCAGCCGCACGGCGCGCGCTCGGCCGGGTGCTTCTTCAAGAACCCGCCGGGGAGCGCGGTCGGCACCGGCAAGATGATCGACGAGATGGGGATGAAGGGCACGAAGCGCGGCGGCGCGGTCGTCTCCCCCGTCCACGCCAACTTCATCGTCACGGAGGGCGAGAACGCGAAGGCGGCCGACGCGCTCGCGCTCGCCGAAGAGATCAGGGAGCGCTTCAGGCGCGAGAAGGGAATCGAGCTGGAGTACGAAGTCGAGCTCTGGCGCGCCGAAAGTCAGGAGCCGGAAGAGCGGACGGCAGAAGTCAGAAGTCAGGAGCCGGAAGAATCTTCCGAGTCGAACGAACCCCGGACTCCAGACCCCGGACTCCAGACGCAGAAGGAAGAGAAGCCTTGAGGGAGCAGGTCATCACACCGAGGGCGGGGCGCGGCGCGAACGGCGGCGGGGGCAAGGCGCGCGCGGGCGAGATGGTGCAGCGCCCGGCGAAGCGCGGCCCCGCTTCGTCGCGCGCGAAGGCGGGCGGCTGGCGCAAGGTCCTCGTCTACCTCCCGCTCGCCGGCAA
>DATMVE010000040.1:2500-134445 GCA_035563515.1 Pyrinomonadaceae bacterium | reverse complement strand
CTCGACGACGGCCTCGACCATCGCCGCCGGCTCGGCCCTCGGCGGACTGGTCTCGACCTTCGTCGGGCGCGACGCGGTCTTCATCTTCAACTCCGCGACCTTCCTCGTCTCGGCCTGGATGATCAGCCGGATACAAACGCCGACGCAGAGACGCGCGGACGCGGCGACGCCGGGACGAAGTGAGAAGCAGGTGGCAGAGGATAACGGGCGGGCGGGATTCGAAACAAAGGCCGCGCCTGGTCATGGTCGCCGCGCCCACGCGTCCCCGCGTCTGCGCGCCGCGGTTGCCGCCTTCTGGCGAGAGTTTCGGGAGGGCTTGCGCTACGTCCGCAGCCAGGACGTGCTGAGGGCGCTTTTCGTGGTCGGGGCCGGGTGGGGCCTGGGCAATGGTGTGGCGCGCGCCCTTTACAGTATCTTTGGGGCGCAACTCGGCGTCGCGGCGGCCACTGGGCTCGTCGCCCGCCCGACGGACTTCGGCATCTCGGTGCTGTTCGCGGCGATGGGCCTGGGCGGCGTGATAGGCTCGCCGATTGCGCGCCGCTCCAACGCGGGGGGAGGCTCTGCGCTGGCCTCGCGCATGGGCCGGACGATGATCTTCGACGGCTGCTGTCTCATCATCTTCACCCTGATGCCGGGCCTCTGGAGCGCGGCGGCCGTGCTCGTCGCGCGCGACATCAATTTCTCCATCTGGTGGACGGCGAAGCAGACGATTATCATGAGCCGGACGGAGGACCGCTACGCCGGGCGCGTCTTCGCGTCCTACGAGACGGTGACGACGCTGATGATGGTCGGGGCGATGCTGGCGGCCGGGGCGTCCGCAGACCGCTTCGGCATACGCCCGGTCGCGGCCATCGGCGGCCTGATCGTCGCCCTCTCCGGCGCGACCTGGTTCCTGCTCCGCAGCCGGCAGCGACAGAGAGCTAACACCGTGAGTAACGCTCAGGAGCTTTAGAGGACGTTCAAACCCTTTGCGGCTTCGGACGACAAAGCTGATGACGGAACTTTATTTCGCGCGTTGGGTGTTGCCGATGGCTTCGCCGCCGGTCGAGAACGGCGGGGTGGCGGTGGAAGGCTCGCGCGTAATTGGCACAGGCCCGCGCGACGGGCTTGCGGCCCAATTCCCGGACGCGGTGACGCGCGACTTCGGCGGGGCCGCGATCCTGCCGGGCTTCGTCAACACGCATTCGCACCTTGAGCTGACGGCGATGCGCGGCTTCCTCGAACAAGAGGAGCCGGACTTTCGCGCCTGGCTCGGGAAGCTGACGCTCACGCGGCTGGAGCGCATGACGCCCGACGACCTTTACGTCTCGGCGGCGTGGGGCGCGGTCGAGGCCGCGCGCGCCGGCGTGACTTGCCTGGGCGACGCGAGCGACGCCGCGCCGGCCAGCATGCGCGCTCTCAGGGACGTGGGCCTGCGGGGGATCGTTTACCAGGAGTCCTTCGGGCCGAACCCCGCGGACGCGCGCGAGAAATTCGAGGAGCTGCGCGAGAAGGTCTCGCGGTTGCGCGAGCTTGAGAGCGAGCGCGTGCGCGTCGGCGTCTCGCCGCACGCGCCTTACACCGTGAGCGCGCCGCAGCTCGAATTGATAGCCGAGTTCGCGCGCGCCGAGCGCCTGCCGCTGATGATGCACGCGGCCGAGTCCGAGGCCGAAGAGCTTCTCATGCTCGAAGGCCGCGGCCCCTTCGCCGAAGGGCTCGCGCGGCGCGGGATAGAGTGGCGCGCGCCGCGCGTCAGCACGATCCAGCACCTGGCGCGGCACGGAATCCTCGCCGCGCGGCCGCTGCTCGCGCACTGCATACGCGTGGACGACACGGACCTCGAAACGATACGCGAGGCGGGCGCTGGCATCGCGCACTGCCCGAAGTCGAACGCCAAACTGGGCCACGGGCGCGCGCCCTTCGGCGCGTTCGTCGCGCGCGAAATACGCGTCGGCTTCGGCAGCGACTCGGTCGCGAGCAACAACACTTGCGACCTGCTCGAAGAGGCGCGCTTCGCTGTGCTGGCGGCCCGCGCGGCCGGGGCCGCGAAGCAGACCGGGCACTGGCTGGGCGCGGACGCTGCGCTTCGGACCGCGACCGCGGGCGGCGCACGCGCGCTCGGCCTGGAAGCCGAAATTGGCACACTCGCGCCGGGCGCGCAGGCGGACATCGCGGTCGTCAACCTCGGCGGCGCGCACCAGACGCCGCTTCACGACCCCGCGGCCGCGCTCGTCTTCGCCTCCAACGGCCGCGACGTGCTGATGACGATGGTCGCGGGGAAAATCGTTTTCTCAGACAACCGCGTCCACACCGTTGACGAAACAGGGCTGCGCGCGCGGATGGAAGAGATGACGGGGAATTTGCGATTTTAGATTTTCGATTGGGTAAGGAAATAAAATTTCTCGAATCCCCTTCCAATCAAAAATCGCAGACAAAAAATTCTTATGAACATTCTTGTCTTGAATTGCGGTAGTTCTTCGGTCAGGTTCCAGTTGATCGCGACGGACCTGGAGCAGATCGAGCAGGGCACGGACAGGCGGCTGGCGCGCGGTTACGTAGAGCGCGTGGGCGGGCAGGCCATCATCACGCTGGGCGCGGAGGGGCGCGAGCCGCAGAGGTCAACCGCGCCTCTGCGGGACACGCGGGCGGCCGTGGAGCTGATTATTCGCTGGGTCTGCTCGGAGACCTCCGGGATCGACGCGGTGAAGAGCGTGGCGGACGTGCACGCGGTCGGCCACCGCGTCGTGCACGGCGGCGAGCAATTCACACACTCCGTGCTCATCACGGACGAGGTGCTGCGCGGGATAGAGGACTGCATAGACCTCGCGCCGCTGCACAACCCCGCGAACATCAAGGGCATCCTCGCGGCGCGCGAGGTCTTCGGCGCGGGGCTGCCGCAGGCCGCAGTCTTCGACACGGCGTTCCACCAGACGCTGCCGGACCACGCCTACCTCTACGCGCTCCCCTACCAACTCTACCGCCGCCACCGCATACGCCGCTACGGCTTTCACGGCACGTCGCACCGCTACGTCGCCTACCGCTACCGGCAACTGGTCGGCATCGAGCGCGAGAAGACGAAAGTCATCACGCTCCACCTGGGCAACGGGTGCTCGGCGGCGGCCATCATCGCGGGCGACTCCGTCGACACTTCGATGGGGCTGACGCCGCTCGAAGGCTTGGTGATGGGCACGCGCTCGGGCGACCTGGACCCCGCGATCATCGACTTCGTCTCGGCCAAGGAGGGGTTGTCGGCCCAGGAGGTCGAGACCCTGCTCAACAAGCAGTCTGGGCTGATAGGGATTTCGGGGCTGACCAACGACATGAGGGAATTGCTGGCGGAGGCGCGCGAGCATGACGACCGCCGCGCGCGCCTCGCCATCGAAATCTTCTGCTACCGCGCGAAGAAGTACATAGGCTCTTACCTGGCGGCGATGAACGGCGCGGACGCGGTCATCTTCACCGGCGGCATCGGCGAGAACTCCTCCGAGGTGCGCGCGCTGATTTGCGACGGGCTGCAATGGCTGGGGCTCGAATTAGACGAGGAGCGGAACGTTGCTCACGCGGGCGGGCGCGAGGGCGTCATCAGCCGCGACGGATCAAGGCTGGCCGCTTACGTGATTCCGACGGACGAAGAGTTGCTGATTGCGCGCGACACGGTGCGCTGCGTGAGGGGCGCGCCGCAACGGTATTGAAATTGTGGGGGCAGGGACGAGCCCCGCCCCCACGATGTTATTTGCACGAGGCCGCAATCGCGTCGTCGAAAATCTCCAGCGCGACGTCGACGTTCTCGCGCGTGAGGATGAGCGGGGGCGACCAGCGTATGGTGTTGAAGCCCGCGCCGAGAATTATCAGGCCGCGCTCGAAGCACGCGCTCTCCACCCGGTCGCGCAGCTCGGGCGCGGGCTTCATCGAAGCCTTGTCTTCGACGAACTCGACGCCGACCATCAGGCCCAGGCCGCGCACGTCGCCTATGCAGTCGTGCTTCTGCATGAGCTTGCGTAAGCCCTCCTGCAAGTAGGCCCCAACCTCTGCGCTGTTTGAGACCAGCTCGCGCTCCAGAAGCTCAATCGTCTTCAGGGCGGCGGCGATGGCGACGGGGTTGCCGCCGAAGGTCGAGGCGTGCGCGCCGGGCTTCCAGTCCATCAGGTCCGCGCGCGCCACGCACGCGCCCAGGGGCAGACCAGAGGCGACGCCCTTGGCGATGCAGACGATGTCGGCCTTGAGGTCGTAGTGCTCGCTCGCGAACATCCTTCCGGTGCGCCCCATGCCTGACTGCACCTCGTCAACAATCAGCATGATGCCGTGCTCGTCGCAGATGCGGCGCAGGCCGTGCAGGAACTCGCGCGGCGCGGGCACATACCCGCCCTCGCCCTGCACGCACTCGACCACAATCGCGGCGCACTCCTCGGGCGGTACGGTCGTCTTGAAGAGACGATTCTCGATCCAGTCCAGGCTGGCGCGGCTGACCGTCTCCGCGTCCGATTGCTCGCCCGTGAAAGGGTGGCGGAGGACGTTCGGGTAGGGGACGTGCGTCACGTCGAGCGCCTGGCGCTTGAAGCCTTTGCGCTGTGCCGCCTTCGACGAGGTGAGCGAGAGCGAGCCGAGCGTGCGCCCGTGAAAGCTGTTGAAGAAGGCTATGAACTTCTCGCGCCCCGTGGCGTGCATCGCGAGCTTCAGCGCGGTCTCGACGGCCTCGGTCCCGCTGTTGGCGAAGTGCGTGCGCGTGGGGCCTTCGATTGGCACAATCTCGTCGAACTTGCGCGCGAGGTCGGGCATGTGCTGGTAGTAGTAGTCCGTGCCGCAGATGTGAATCAACTGCGCGGCCTGCTCCTGTATGGCGCGGACGACCTCGGGGTGGCAGTGGCCCGTCGAGCAGACGGCGACGCCCGCGTTGCAGTCTAAAAAGATGTTGCCGTCCACGTCTTCGACCCAGACCCCTTCGGCCCGGCGGGCGACGAGCTTGAAGGACGGGCGCGGGTACGAGGGCGTAACGAATTGCTGGTCGGCTTCCACTATCTGCCGGCCGGCGGGGCCGGGCAGCGCGGTCTTGATTTCGGGTCTTTTGGGTGGTGCAAGCGTGGTCATACACTCTTCTCCTTAGTAAAAGCGAGGGAACTTGGTTGGGTAAGATTTCGGAAGACGAAAGGAGAGCGCGCGGCTAGTCCGCGAAGAGGTCGGCGCGTGTGTCCAGCGGGCGGAAATCGGTGCGACGTGAATAAGACATGGCTGAAAACAGATAGCAGATTTCAGATTTAAAATTTCAAAACTCTTGTTCTCTGAAACCTCATCTTATACCAAGTCTGAAAATAAAAGAAGGAAATCAAACGGCTCGCGGAATGACGACTCTTCACCTTCCGGGCAGGGACGGCGGTGAGCCCGGCCCGCCGGCCGCGAAGCAACGCAAGCGCGTCGGGGCGTAATCATATCACGGCCTTAATTACTGTACGCCAACGCAAGCGCGTGCCGGTCGCGCCGTTCTGGCATTTAGTTTTATTCCTCGAAAACCAGGTGGAGGTGATTGAATGCTCCGGGCAAAGGCTACGCCACTCCTCTTTCTCATCCTTAGTTGCCTTTCGATGGGCGCGGCCGTCAACGCGCAGACCGAGACGGCGTCGCTGCGGCGCGGGGAGTCGGCCGAGCGCACAATCGCGGGCGGGAGTACGCACAGCTTCAACGTCGGCCTGGAGGAGGGCCAACTCCTGCAACTCGTCGTGGAGCAGCACGGCGTCGACGTGGTCGTTCGGGTTTACTCCCCGGACGGCGCGAGCCAGGGCCAATTCGACAGCCCGAACGGGACGAACGGCCCCGAAAAAGTGGCGCTCGTGGCCGGAGCCTCGGGCAGCTACCGAATCGACGTGGCACCGCTGGAGCAGGACGGGGGGACGGTGGCGGGGCGCTACGAAATAAAAATCCTGGACCTGCGCCGGGCGACCGACGAGGAATTAGAGTCCATCAGGAGTGTGGAGGCTGTGAGGGCCAAGGGGCGCGCGCTGCTGGCCGAGACGGCCGGCAATTTACGACTGATTCGCCTGCCCGAGACACGCATCAGACTTCAGATGCAGGCCGCGCAACTGCTCTGGGAGACGGACGAAAAACTGGCCCGCGAACTGGTGGAGGAAGCCATCGGCGGGGTCAGGGAGTACCTGGCGAGCGTCGATCAGGGCGACCAGAATTACTACCAGAGCTACCACACGGCGATGCAACTGCGTAACGAAGTCCTGACGCCTTTGATCCAGCGCAATCCCGAGATGGCGCTCAGCTTCATGCGCTCGACGCGCACCCTCACGGACCCCAACGCGGGGGAAGGCGGCGGCCAGCAGAGCCAGGAACTCCAGTTGGAACTCTCCATCGCCGGCCAACTCGCGACGAAGGATTCCAAGCGCGCCCTACAGTTGGCACAAGAGAGTCTCAAAAAAGGATATTCCTATAGCCTGCTTGACACGCTCAGGGGGCTTCGGACGACCGACCGCGAGGCGGCCGTCACGCTGGCCGGGGAGATCGTCCGCAAGCTGCTGAAAGAGGATTTTCTGAAGAATCAAGACGCGGCCAACCTGGCCATCAATCTCTTACAGCAGTACGGCCCCGCGGCGTCAAGAGAACTGACCGACGGGGAATCACAGTCGGATGAGACGGCCGCGCTGCTCTCCGACCAGGAGTACAGGGACTTGTTCGGCAAGCTACTCTCCGCCGCCCTCTCTTACACCCCGTCGGTCACAGACCATTCCTCGGTTGAAAGAAGCACCGCGCAGAATCTCCTGAGCACCCTGGGGACCATGACCGAGGCAGTGGAAAAGTACGCCCCCGGCCGGTCGGCGGCGGTGCAGAAAAGGGCGAAAGAACTCACCACGCCTTCCGACACCGAGGGCCGGTTCTGGCAAAAGCATCAGGACCTGCTCAGCAACGGCTCGGTGGACGCGATCCTGGAGGCCGCCGGGCGCGCCCCGCGGGAGTTCAAGATTCAATTCTACGAGCACGCGGCGCTGAGGGCTTCCGCGGCCGGAGACTTCGCGCGCGCGCGCCAGATTTTGATTGACCACATCTCGCACCCCTTCCGACGCCAGCAGGCGTTAAGAAACTTGGACCAGCAGTCGCTCCACACCGCGCTCGGTCAGGGCAAGCTTGAGGAGGTGCTGCGGCTCTCAGGCAATCTGGCGACGGCCAGTGAGCGGGCGAGGATGCTCATCCAGATCGTCAACCAGATGGGGGCGACCCAGAAGAGGGCTGCGATGCTGGACCTGCTGGAGCAGGCGCGCGCGATGGTCGCGACTTCCGGGAAGGCCGAGAACCAGGAACAGATGGACGTGCTCTTCGAGGTGGCGCGCGCCTATGCCCGGTTCGAGCCGGCGCGCGGGTTCGAGATTCTTGAGCCAATCGCCGGCCAGCTAGACGAGATGAGCGAGGCCGCCGTCTCGCTCAACGGGTTCGGGCAGCAGTTCTTTCAGGACGGGGAGTTGCTGATGCAGAACGGGAACGCGGTGGCGAACATCGCGACCCAGTTGGCGTACAGCCTGGGAGCCCTGGCCGCTTCGGACTTTGACCGGGCCAGGACGATGGCCGACGGGATGAAGCGTATGGAAGTTCGCCTGTCCGTCTACATGACAATCGCCCAGCAAACAATGAATCAGAGCGCCACCGAGAGGGCCGTCTTAATCACCCGCAGGCGTTGAGCAAGGCCGCGACGTCACCGGCGGGGGACTCGTCCGCGCGCGACGGCGCTCGTCAGCGTCGCTTCCAGCGGACGCCGTCTTTGGTGTCTTCGAGGACGATGCCGCGCTCGGCCAACTCCTGGCGGATTTCGTCCGCGCGTGCGAAGTCGCGTCGGCGTCGCGCCTCCTGCCGCTCGTCTATGCGCGCCCGAATCTCCGCGTCGAGCATGGCGACCGGCTCGTCCGCGAAGATGTTCAGCACCGAGTTGAAGCGGTCGAGCGTCTGCAACAATTCGCGCTTGTCGTCCTCGCGCAGGGCGTGGCAGTCGAGCGCGGTGTTGACCTCGCGCGCGAGGTTATGGAGTGCGGCGAGGGCGACAGAGGTGTTGAGGTCGTCGTCCATCCCGGCCTCGAACTCCTTCAGGGCGCGGGCCGAAGCCTCATGAAGTTGCGGGTTCGAGCCGGCCTCGACGCGCGCCTGGGCGAGGCGCGCGCGGAAGTCGCGCAGGCCGCTGACGGTCTTCTCTATGCCGCGCAGCGCGTCGAAGGTGAAGTTCAACTGCTTGCGGTGCGGGACGGAGAAGAGGAAGTAGCGCACGGCCGTGGGCGAGAAGCCGCGCGCCGTCACGTCGCGGAACGTGTAGAAGTTGCCCTTCGACTTGGACATGGATTCGCCGTCGACCTTGAGGTGCTCGTAGTGAATCCAGTAGCGCGCGAACTGTTTCCCGGTCGCGCCCTCGCTCTGCGCCACCTCGTTCTCGTGGTGCGGGAAGACGAGGTCTATGCCGCCGGCGTGTATGTCGAAGGTCTCGCCCAGGTACTTCATGGACATCGCGGAGCATTCGATGTGCCAGCCGGGGCGGCCGCGGCCTAAAGAGGTGTCCCACGCGGGCTCGTCCGGCGATTCGGCCCCCTTCCAGAGCGCGAAGTCGCGCGCGTCCTCCTTGTCGTACTTGTCCGTGTCCACGCGCTCGCTCGCGCCCGCGATGTTGCCCGCGAAGTTGATCTTCGAGAGCTTGCCGTACTCCGGGAAGGAGCTGATGCGGTAGTAGACCGAGTCGTCCGAGCGGTAGGCGTGGCCGCGCTCTTCGAGCCGCTCGATCAGCGAAACCATCTCGGGGATGTGGCGCGTGGCGCGCGGGATGATGTCCGGGCGCAAGCAGCCGAGCGCGTCGTAGTCTTCCCAGAGGGCCTCTATGTACTTGGCCGTGTAGTCGTCAATCGTGACGCGGTTCTTCTGCGAGAGCGCGATGATGCGGTCTTCCACGTCCGTGATGTTCATCACGTGCGTGACCTTGTAGCCCTTGTAGCGCAGGTAGCGGACGAGCACGTCCGTGAAGATGTTCGAGCGGAAGTTGCCTATGTGCCCGTAGTCCCAGACGGTCGGGCCGCAGTAGTAGAGCCTGACCTCGCCCTCGACCATCGGGCGGAACTCTTCAACGCGGCCGCTCAGCGTGTTGTGGAATCTCACCATCGGTTCGGCGTCTCACCAAAAAAGTAGTCAAACGAATGATGCTGTGTCGGGGGCTCCCGAGTCAAATCACCGAAAGGCAATAGCGGAATGATGAATGCGGAATGCGGGACGATGAATTAAAAACCGCTTGTCTTTAATTCATCGTCCCGCATTCCGCATTCATCATCGCCTTTCGCGCTACGGGTCTATGACCAGGGTGTTCTGTACCGTCCCGCCGGCGGACGTGCCTTTGATGACGGCCGTCTTGCGCGACGGCACCGTCTGGGTCGAGATGGTGAACTGCTTGCTCGTCTGGCCCGTGGTGATTATCACGCTCGACGCGTCCGGCGTGGCCGCCGCGTTGTTGCTCGACAGCGTGACCGTGATGTTCTGCGGCGCGGGGCAGGCGAGCGTGAGCGTCCCCGTGGCCTTCGCCCCGCCCTGGACCGGGTTCGGCGCGAGCGTGAGCGAAGTCAGGATCGGCGTCAGCCCCAGGTTGTCCGTCTTGCTCACGGCCGGGTTCGTGTTGGGCAGGGTGGCCGTGACCGCGACGACCTTGTTGGCGCTGACGATCCTGGTCGTCGCCGTGAAGTCCGCCGTCGTCTGGCCTTCGGGGACGGTGACGCTCGCCGGGACGACCACGGCCGCGTCGCTCGACGCCAGTTTGACGAGCGCGCCGCCCGCGGGCGCGGCCCCAGTGAGAGTGACCGTACCCATCACGCTGCCGCAGCCGCCCGCGAGCCCTGTGGACGAGAGCGTGACGTTCATGAGCGTGACGCCCGTGATCGTGGTCGTGTCGCTGTTGTTGGAGGCGACCGCGTCGAGCCCCATGCTCCTGACGGTCGTCTTGTTGGTGATTGTGCCGGCGGCGTTGACGCGGGCCGTGATGGTGCGCGTGACGGTCTCGCCGACGCCTATGTTCGCGAGGTTGCAGGTGACTGTGCGCGTGCCTGAGGCGTAATTGCAGTTGGGGGCCGAGACGAAAGTCAGGGCCGTGGAGAGCGTGTCCGTGACGACGGCCCCGGGGTCTGCGGCCGTGCCGGTCACGGGGTAAGGCCCGTTGTTGGTGACTTCGACGGTGTAGGTGACGGTCTGCCCGGCCACGAACCTGTTGCCGGAGGCCGTCTGCGTGACGGCGAGGTCGGCCGGCGGCGGGCAGTCGTTCAGGTGTATGGAGACGTTGTCGGATTCGGAATTGGAGACGGCCATGTCCGGCCTGCCGTCGCGGTTGAAGTCTGCGACGGCGACGTAGACGGGGAAGTCGCCGACCAGCACGTTCGGGCCGTTGGTGAAGGTGCCATCGCCGTTGCCGAGGCGCAGGAAAACTGTGTTCGAAAAGAAGTAGCTCGTCACGGCCATGTCGAGTTTGCCGTCGAGGTTGAAGTCGGCGACTCCTGCGAAATTAGTGAAAGAGCCGGCCGGCACGTCGGGCGCGTTGGTGAAGCCCCCGCTGCCGTCGCCCAGGCGGATCGAGACGAAGGGGGAGAAAAGGTTGGAGACGGCCAGGTCAGGTATCCCGTCGCGGTTGAAGTCGGCGGCCGCGACGTTCACGGGGAACTCACCGGCGGGCACGTTGGGCGCGGCGACGAAGTTGCCCGCGCCGTTCCCGAGCAGTATGGAGACGTTGTTGTCGACTTCGTTAGCCACGGCCAGGTCGAGATTGCCGTCGCGGTTGAAGTCCGCGGCGACGAGGGAAAAGGGATCTTCGCCCACTAAAATGTCATCCAATTTGGTGAAGCCGCCGGCACCATCGCCGAGGAGCAGGGCAACGGCGTCGAAGCCAAAGTTAGCCACGGCCAGGTCGAGATTGCCGTCGTGGTTGAAGTCGGCCGTGACTATGCCTGTGGCGAAGGAGCCGTTGGCGATCTTCGCCCCTGCGGTGAAGCCGCCCGCGCCGTCGCCGAGCAGTATCAGGACGGTCTCGCCGTTGCTGTTGTCGCCGAAGGTCGCCACGGCCAGGTCCGGCTTGCCGTCGCTGTTGAAGTCGCCCGCGGCGAGGTCGTCCGCCCTGGTGTTTATGTCTACGTTCGGCGCACTGGTGAAGCCGCCGAAGCCGTCGCCGAGGCGGACGGCGACGTGGAAGGCTAATTGATGAACGACCGCGAAGTCCATCTTGCCGTCCAGGTTGAAGTCCGCCACGTCCATTAAGAAGGGCACGGAGCCCGTGGGGTAGGGAGAGCCCGCGGCCTGTCTGAAATTGGCCCCGCCGCACGGCGTCAGGTCGCAGGTGTTGCGCCAGACGACGACGTTGTCGGAGTGTAGATTCGCCACCGCCAGGTCCGGCCGCCCGTCGCCGTTGAAGTCGCCGACGGCGACCGAGGAGGGCGAATCGCCCGCGCCAATATTCAAGGAGTTGGCGTCCAGGAAGAGGCCGGTCCCGTTGTTCAACCTGACGGTCAGGTCGTCCGAGCCGGAGTTAGCCACGAGGAGGTCTGGCTTGCCGTCGTTGTTGAAGTCGCCGGTGGCGATGGACGTGGGGGCACCGCCGGTGGGGAAGCCGCCCGCGCCGTTGAAGGTGCCGTCGCCGTCGCCCCGCCGGACGGAGACGCTGTCCTGCCCCCGGTTAGTGACGGCCAGGTCGAGCGTGCCGTTGAGGTTGAAGTCGCCGACGGCGACCGCCTGGGGCGCATCGCCCACCTGAACGTTCGGGGCGTTGGTGAAGCCGCCCGCGCCGTCGCCCAGCCGGACGGAGACGTTGTCGGAGCCCTGGTTGACGACCACCATGTCCAGCTCGCCGTCGCGGTTGAAATCGCCCGCGGCCAGGTGCACAGGGTCAACGCCGGCCAGGACCTCCTTGCCGTTGGTGAAGCCGCCCGCGCCGTCTCCGAGGCGAACGGAGACGCTGTCGGAGCCTTCGTTCGCGACGGCCAAATCCTGGTTGCCGTCGCGGTTGAAGTCGCCGACGGCGGCCGCGCGCGGGGAGTTGCCGACGGCGACGGGCGTGCCGGCGGCGAAGGAGCCGGCCCCGTCACCCAGCAGGATGGAGACGTTGTGCGAGGCGTTGTTCACGACGGCGAGGTCCGGCTTGCCGTCGCGGTTGAAGTCGGCGGCGGCGACGAACGTGGGGGCGTCGCCGGCGGACACGACCGCCGAAGTCGGGAAGGAGCCCGCGCCGCTGCCGAAGCGAATCATCACCTTGTCTGACAGGCTGTCGGCGATAGCCAGGTCAACTTTGGCGTCGCCGTTGAAGTCTCCGGCGACGATGGACGCGGGGCCGTCCCCTGCGGCGAAGGGCGTGCCGGCCGGCGCGAACTGCGGCGTCACGCACCCGCTGCCGGCCGCGGCCGCCTCCACTCCCGCCGAGCCCGCGTCCTGACCGATCCCTTCCTGTGGCGCGGCTTCCGGGTTGGCCGCGACGGGCCGCAGCAGGACGAGCGGGAAGATTAGCGTCGTAAGCAGGAGAAGGACTGTCGCGCCGCGTAACGTTCCACGCGGAGACGCGTGCTGTGGTGATGTTTTCTCAGGCATGTGCAGGGCTCCCTTCGAGCGAGGTCATTGGGCCGGACTGGCTGGAAAGTCGGGCCGGCGGCGGGACCACGCCGGGCCGCGTGACGCTCTTCGACTGTGTGCTAGGAGTTCAACTCCGAGGCTCAAAATGGTCAGGCGGCCTCTAGCGGGTCTGAACACGTAACTTGCGGGAAGCACTTTATGGTCTCGCTCCGGCGGTTGTCAACGTTAACGTGACTCGGCCCCCCGCCGTCGCACGAAGGGGGCTGAGAGTTCGTCTCCCTCGGCCCCCTTCGCCTGGTAGCGCCCGCAAAGGCTACGGGACGATGTGCAGCGTCGCGCTCTTGGCGGCCCCGTTGGCGCTCGCCGTAATCAGCGCGTCAACGGGGCTCGTGACCTTGAGCGTGTTGACGGTGAACTGCCCGGTCGAGTGTCCTGCCGGGACGGTGAGTTGCACGGCAGGGAGCCAGGCCGCCCACCTCCCGCTCGTGAGCGTCACCACCACGTCGCTCGTCGGCGAGCACGTCAGCGAGAGGTTCCCCGTCACAGAGTTGCCCCCCTTGACCGTGCTCGTGGAGAGCGAGAGCGAAACGATCCTGACGGGCGTGACCGTCAGTTTCTTCTTGACTGTGGTCGCGCCCGCCGTCGCGGTGAACGTCACCTCTCTGACGCTGGTGCCCATGCCGACCGCGCCCGAGAAGGTGACAGTCGTCTTGCCCTTCTCGATTTTCACGGCCGCGGGCGTGTTGACCTTCGCCGCGTCGTCCGAGAGTTGGACGAGCACGCCCCCGGCCGGCGCGGGCTCCGTCAGTGTGATGGTCGCGGTGTAGCGCGAGTTCCAGCACCCGCCCGTCAGGAGCGCGGGCGATAACGAAAGACTCTTCAGGCCGAAGACGCTCGTCGGCGCGCGGTCGGCGTTGTTGCTGCGGTCCGGGTCCGGGAGCGCCGATTTGACGACGGCCGTGTTGGCGGCGGGCCCCGGCACGGTCGTCCTGGCGACGATCCTGACGGTGGCGGAGCCGCCGCCGGCAATATCGCCCAGGTCGCAGGTGATGAGCGTAGTCCCCGTGCAGCTCCCCTGGCTCGGGGCGGCCGAGACGAAGGTGGTGCTCGCGGCGAGTTGGTCCGTGACGACCACGCCGGGCGCGGTCTTGGCGCTGAGATTGGTCACGGTCAGGTCGTAGGTAACTTGATTACCGGCGAGCACGGGGTCGGGCGTGTCTTTCTTGGTGATGGAGAGGTCTACGGGGCAGGCGTTGAGCAGGACCGTCACGTCGCGGGAACCGTTATTCGGCGTCACCAGGTCCAACCTGCCGTCGTTGTTGAAGTCCCCGGCGGCAACGTCGAAGGGGTCCAGACCGGCCTTGACGGGCGAGCCGGCGGTTTGTGTGAAGCCGCCCGCCCCGTTGCCTAAGAGGAAACTCACGTTGCCGGCGGCATTGCCCGACGCGGCCAGGTCCGTCTTGCCGTCGTTGTTGAAGTCGCCGGCGGCGAGCGCGAAGAAGTACTCGCCGAGTGCGACGGGCGAGCCGGCGTGCTCCGTGAAGCCGCCCGCGCCGTCGCCTAACAGGATGACGACGTGTTCGGGGCTGACGGTCGCGGCCAGGTCGAGATTGCCGTCGCGGTTGAAGTCCGCGGCGACGACATCTTCTGGAGAACCGCCGGCCGCGACGGGCGAGCCCGCCGGCTGAGAGAACCCGCCGGCCCCGTCGCCTATGAGAATCGTCAAGTCGTTGGAGTTTGCGTTCGCCGTCGCCAGGTCCGTCTTGCCGTCGTTGTTGAAGTCGCCGGCCGTGACTGATTTCGGGGAATCACCGACCGTGACGGGTAATCCCACGGGCGGTTTGAAGCCGCCCGTCCCGTCGCCTAACAGGATTGTCACGCTGTCTGAGGCGTCGTTCGCCGCCGCCAAATCCTGGTTGCCGTCGCGGTTGAAGTCGCCGGTCGCGAGCCCCAGAGGGCTGACGACGCCTGCGATGGGCGAGCCCGCGGCCTCTGTGAAGCCGCCGGTCCCGTCGCCTAAAAGGATTGTCAGAGAGCTTTCCCCGTAGTTGCCCACCGCCAAATCTTGCTTGCCGTCGTTGTCGAAGTCGGCGACGACGACCGGGAAAGAAGAATTGCCGGTCGCGACGGGCGAGCCGGCGGCTTCGGTGAACCCGCCCGCGCCGTCGCCCAGGAGGATAAACAGCTCGTTGAGAACGGAGGTCACGGCCAGGTCCGGCCGGCCGTCGTTGTTAAAGTCGCCGACGGCGACCCGCGTGGGTTCGCCCGTGACCTGGAGCGCGATGGGGGAGCCCGCGGCCTCAAAAAAGTTAGCGCCCTGGCAGTCCCTGTCGCAGGTGTTGAGCAGGACCGTCACGTCCGAGCAGCCGGCGTTCGGCGTGGCTATGTCGGGCCGCCCGTCGCGGTTGAAATCTCCGACGGCGACTGTGAAGGGGCCGTCGCCGACAGGGACGGGCGAGCCGGGCGACTCTGTGAAGCCGCCCGCGCCGTCGCCAAGCAGAATCGTCACGTCGCTGAAGGCGAGGCTGGCGGCCGCTAAATCCTGCCGGCCGTCGTTGTTGAAATCGAGGACGGCGACCGAAACGCCAAAGCCCACCCAAACGGGAGAGCCCGCGGGCTCCGCGAAGCCGCCTGACCCGTCGCCTAAAAGAATCGTCACGTCGCCGTCGTTGTCATTCCCTACGGCGAGGTCCGCCTTGCCGTCGTTGTTGAAGTCGCCGGCGGCGATTGAGGCGGGGCTGCTGCCGGCGGTGGGGGAAGTGGCCGTGGCGGTGAAGCCGCCCGCGCCGTCGCCAAGCAGAATCGTCACGTCGTCGCCATCAACGTTCGCCGTCGCGAGGTCCGCCTTGCCGTCTTTGTTGAAGTCCGCGAGGGTAATTGAGACGGGAGTGATGCCAACGGTGACGGGCGAGCCCGCAGCTTCGCTGAAGTCTCCGGCCCCGTCGCCCAGGAGAATCGTCACGTCCGTGCAGCCGGCGTTCGCCGTCGCCAAGTCCTGCCGGCCGTCGTTATTGAAGTCGCCTGTGACGACCGAAGCAGGGCCGGGGCCAGCGTTAAAGGGGGAGTTGGCCGCCTCCGTGAACCCGCCCGCCCCGTCGCCAAGCAGGATCGTCACAGTGTCGTCATCAATGTTCGCTACCGCCAAATCCTGATCGCCATCGTTGTCGAAGTCGGCGGCGGCGACCGAGACGGGGCTGGTGCCGACCGTGACGGGCGAACCCGCTGCCTCTGTGAACGCCCCGGTCCCGTTGCCCAGGAGAATCGTCACGTCATCGGAGAAAGAGTTGGCCGTCGCCATGTCCAGCTTGCCGTCGCCGTCAAAGTCCGCGACCGCCGCCTTGAGAGGGCTATCGCCGACCAGGACGGGCGAGCCCGCGGCCTCCGTGAACGGCGTCGCGCACGCGCCCGCGGCCGCGAGCGCACTCGCTTTAGTCGGCCTGGGTGAAGCTTTGCGCGCAGCCCCGGCGCGCGCGCCCCGCTTCTGCTTCAGCGTCTGCAAATTCGTCTTGCTTTGCCTGAGCGCCCGCGAATTCTTCTTGCACTGGGCGGACGCCGTGCGCGCGTGCATCAGCGGCAGCAAGATGGCGGCCGCCACCAACAGCAGCGCGGACGCCCTGACGATCTTCGAACGACGGCGACGGCGCTCGGCCGACCGCCGGTCATAAAGCGAACGAGCGTTAGTTTCATGAGTGCGAGCGCACTTCCTGGGCATTTGGGAAATCTCCTGGCTGAAGGTGTGGTTGAAGCGCGGAAGGAGCCGCTTGTCGAATAGATGTACGCCATAAAGGGGGATGGCTTAATCTTCCTGATGTGTTGCCGGCTGTTGACCTGGAGTGCCGTGCCCCAGGTCAAGAAGTGGACAAGGCGAATTACGGCGGAAAGCATATGCCGCGCCCGCCGCGCCTGTCAACGAAATCAGAAGTGTGTGAAGCCCCGCGGGTCCAGTCGCCACACGCGCGAGCCTTCGGAGATGAGAACGCGCCCCGGCTCTTCCGTCACGTCGCCGAGGTAAGTTAAGGGCACGCCGCCGAGAGCGCGCGGCAGCCGGTTGAGGTCGCGCGGGCTGACGGTGAAGAGCAGTTCGAAGTCTTCGCCGCCGTGGAGCGCGAGCAGGAGCGGGTCTAGGGCGCGGCGGCCGCAGACGTTGATGACGGCAGGGTCAATGGGGACGCGCGCGGCGTCAATGACCGCGCCCGTGCGGCTCGCGCGGGCCAGGTGCGCGAGGTCCGAGGAGAGGCCGTCGCTGATGTCTATCATGGCCGTCGCCAGACGCTCCTCGCCGAGGAGCGCGCCCCAGGGGACGCGCGGGCTGGGCCGCAGTTGGCGGGAAAGCAGTTCTTCAACGTCCGTGTTCTGAAGAGAGCGCGGCAACTTCCTGCCCGGATGCGCGCCGCGCCCGAGCAATCGCAGGCCGGCCGCGGCCCCGCCGAGCGCGCCCGTGACGAAGATGTGGTCGCCCGCGCGCGCGCCCGAGCGTGTGACCGCGCGCCCGCGTTCCGTCTCGCCCAGGACCACGGAGTCAATCACGATTCGCTCGGGCGAGCGCGACACGTCGCCGCCGACGAGCGCGACGCCGTAAGTCTCGGCCAGCGCGAAGAAGCCTTCGTAAAACTCGTCAACGAAATCCGAGCGCCAGATTTCGCGCGGGACGCCGAGGGAGAGGAGCGCGTGACGCGGGCGAGCGCCCATCGCCGCGATGTCAGAGAGCGAGACGGCCAGAGCCTTGTGGCCCAAAAGCCGCGGCGGCGTCGTGTCCAGCCGAAAATCTATCTCTTCGATTAAAAGGTCCGCGGTGACGACCGTTTCGCGGTCTGACCGTTGGCGTATGACGGCAGCGTCGTCGCCGATGCCGAGGGAGAGGGACGAGGGCTGAGGGATGAGGGATGAATGATCGAGCGCCCTGCGGCGTATACGGTCTATGAAATCAAACTCGCCGCGAGAGGGATGAACAGAAGGAGAACTTTTGTCTCTCTTTTCATCCCTCATCCCTCATCCCTCATCCCTTTTAAAGGTTGCGGCGGAGCGAGTCGAGGCCCGCTTCGATGGTTTCCAGGGAGGTGGAGAAGGAGAAGCGCAGGTGGCCTTCGCCGTGCTCGCCGAAGACTATGCCAGGGACGGTCGCGACCTGCGCGCGGTCGAGGAGGATGTCCGCGGCCTGGCGGCTGTCCGCGTGAACGCGCGTCACTTCGGGGAAGGCGTAAAAGGCCCCCGCCGGACTGGCACAGGTCAGGCCCAACTCGTTCAGGCCCGCGAGCAGCAGGTCGCGCCTCTGAAGATAGGCGGCGCGGTTCTTCTCCAGAAAGTCCGAGCGCGTGGTGAACGCGGCGAGCGCGGCCCACTGCGACGGCGTGGAGACGCCGTTGGTCGAGTAAAGCAGGGTCTTGCGCAGCCCCGTCATCCAGGGCTCCCGCGCGACGGCGTAGCCCAAACGCCAGCCCGTCATCGCGTAGGACTTCGAGAGCGTGTAGGAGGTGATCGTCCGCTCGAACATCCCTTCGAGCGAGGCGATGGAGACGTGCTCGCCGTCGTAGACCAAATCCTCGTAGGCTTCGTCCGCGATGACGACGAGGTCGCGCTCCTGCGAGAAGCGCGCGACCGCTTCGGCCTCGGCGCGCGTGAAGACGACGCCCGTGGGGTTGGTCGGCGTGTTGTAGTAGATGGCGCGCGTGCGCGGCGTACTGTAACGCGCGAGCGTCTCGGCGAACCCTTCGCGCCTGGCCTCGGCGACGGGGACGAGCACGGTCGTGCCTTCGCAATGCGCGATCAGGTCTTTGATGGGCGTCCAGTAGGGGGAGAAGACGAGGACTTCGTCGCCAGGGTTGATGGTCGACTGGAACCCGCCGAAGAGTCCCTGCATCCCGCCGGTCAGGACTATCACGTTCTCCTCGCTCGCGGGGATGCGGTTGCGCTCGCGCACCTTGTCGGCAATGGCGGCGCGCAATTCGGGGATGCCGGAGGAGGGGGCGTAACGCGTCTTGTTCTCCTGAAGCGCGCGCGTCATGGCCTCTTTGACGTAGTCGGGCGTGAAGGTGTAAGGCTCGCCGCCCTCGAACTGGTAGACGGTCTGCCCCTCCGCGCGCAACTCCATAATCCGGTTGCGGACTTTGACGATGTCGGAGAAGCCGACCCGGTCGAGGCGCGCGGCTAGACGGAAAAGGGTTGGGGATGTGGACACGTCTTGTGGCTATCCTCCGCTCTGGCTGGTACGTGAATGAAGCCGGATTATATCTCGCATTTTCATGGGGCGTCCACCGGGGACGACACGGGCGGGGACCGGAACGCCGCGACGGGGGACTCCAACGCTTACGCGGGGGACGGGAACGCTGGCGCGGGGGAAATCCCCACTCAGACGGGGGACTCCAGCGCCGGCGGCGTTCCGATCCCCCGCGCCGCTGTTCCGGTCCCCGCCACGGCCGGGGACCGGAATAGCGAGGCGGCGGACGGGAGTGGCGCAGCGACTGAAGGGAGTAGCGCGGCGACTGAGGGGAGTAACCGCGCGACTGACCGGAGTGACGGCGCGGCGGACGGGAATAATGGCGCGACTGACGGGAGCGGTGAGGCGGCGGACGGGAGTGACGGCGCGGCTCCCGTCCGCCGCCTCACCGCTCCCGTTAATAATTTGGCGTGGGGCGGGCGTGAACAGTAATGAGACACGAATAATCCGGGCCTGATTGGCCTTACTTCACGGGTGTGAGGATATGGGGTGGGCGCTTGAGCCATATGGTGCAGAGATTTGCACGGCCGAGAGGGCTCGGGGCGTCACCGCTTGTTGCGATTAGGTTGTAATTGCTGGATTTCCGGCGAAAACTGAAATCCCGCCCCGCAGGGCCTGCTAATCTCAAAAGAGGACGTAATTCGGGAACGGTGTTTGCTGTTGTTTGTCGCGGGCTACAGCTCAAAAGACTATTGGAAGGGAACCTGCCACAATGCTTCTTAAGAATAAGATTATTCCTATCGCTCTCGTAGCTGCTCTTTTGGGCGGATCGGTCGGGGCCATCGTCTCGCGCAAGAACACGGACACCGCGGCGGCGACGACCTCTTACTCGACCACGCCCTCCGCGAACCTCGTGGATGAGCAGAGCGCTCGCCAGGCTTCGGACGAAGTCAAGGCGGACGACCCGGTCCTGACGGCGAAGGCCGGGGAAGTCGAAGACGCGGAAAGCTACCGCGCGGGCTTTTTGGACGGCTTCCAGGCCGCGCGCGAACGCACCAGCGACCTGATTACGCAGACCACGGCCGCGCCGACGAGCCGCGTCGTCTACAGAAACGCGCCGGCGCGCCGCTCCTACGGCCGCAGCAATTACGCCGGCTCGCGTCAGGTTTACTACGATTACAACACGCAGCCGCGCAAGCGCTCCTTCTGGCAGAAGCACCGCGATAAACTGACGGTGGCGATGGGCGCGGGCGGCGGCGCGCTGATCGGCGGCCTCGTCGGCGGCAAGAAGGGCGCGATCATAGGCGCTCTGGCGGGCGGCGGCGGCTCGGCCCTGTACACTTACAAGCTCCGCAAGCGCAACCGCAACTACTAATCGCAGCACCGCGGGAAGACGGCGATGGGGCCCAGTGTGAAAAAAATCGCGCTCTGCGCCACGCTTTCCGCCTCGATCTTCATCCCGGCAGCAAACATTTGGGCAGCCCACCTCAGAGGGGCTGCCCATTTGTCTGCCCGGCAGACTCAAACGACAACCACTGCACAGTCCAGTTTGCCGCGCGCCGTACGCTTCCGCGAGGAAGACGGGAGCGGGCTCTTGGTGCGCGCCTGGGTCAACGGCGCGGGGCCTTACACCTTCGCGATAGACACGGGCGCGGGCGGGTCTCTGCTCTCCAGGCGCGTGGCGACCGAGGCGAAGGTGCGCGAAACGGGCGGGCGACCCGTCTGGATCGGCGGCCTGAGCGGCGCAAGTGCCGTGGCGGGCCGCAACGCTGTGGTCCGCAGCCTCGCGCTCGGCGACGAGCAGAACGTCATACAGTCCAACGGCCAATTCGTCATCACAGAAAGACTCGCGCCCGGCGTGGACGGCGTGCTCGACCCCGCGGAGGCTTACGGCCCGCTGGGCTTCGAGATAGACATGGCGCGCGGGCAGATGGTCGCCTTCGACCCGCGCGAGACCCCGCTCAGGCGCAACGCGAATCTTCCGGCGGACGGGACAATCGTGCAGTGGCTGACCGACGGGCAGAGCCGCCGCCCGTTCGTCATGCTCGAAGGGGGCCGCCGCGCCCTGCTGGACACCGGCTCCGGCTTCGGCCTCGCCGTGACGGCCGACGCGGCGCGTAGCTTGGGTATCCTGCCCGGCGCAGGCAAGCGGCGCGGCGACGTGCGAGACCTGGCGGGCGGGAGCATCACCGCGCACAGGATTCCTCCGGCGACAGTACGCCTCGGCTCACTGGTCTTACGAGGGATTCCGACGGATTTATTGACCGCCGCCCGCGCGGGCTCTCCCGTCCTGCTCGGGCGCGACGCACTCAGACCTTTCCGCCTCACTTTCGACCCCGTCAACCGCCTGATCAGGATAGTGCCGAGTTAAAAACATTCCGGGCCCGCGCCCCTGCGCGCGCCGGCCCGGTTGACGTATCGCCTCAAGGAGAAAGCGGCAACTGCTGCTTGCTCGCCGGGTTAAGTTCCTGTGGAAAAGTATTGACACCTTTACGGGGCGCGAGTAACATGGGCCGCTAGCGTAAGGTGTGTGAGCCGCCCCTGTCTCAGGCGGCTGTCCCGTAGCAAATCCTAATCGCCAGCAAAAACAGGGCAGCTTTCGTAAAGGTCTCCCGAAGCCATGAACCGCGCAGCCGTCGCCATCCCCGAAAAACTCTTCTTCAAAATCGGCGAAGTCTGCGAATTGACGGGCGTTCAGGCGCACGTCCTGCGCTACTGGGAGTCTGAGTTTCCCATGCTCGCCCCGCAGAAGAACCGCGCGGGGCAGCGCACCTACCGCAAGCGCGACGTGGAGATGGCGCTCAGGATCAAGGAGCTGCTCTACGAAGACCAGTACACGATTGCGGGGGCGAAGAAGAAGCTGGCGTCTGAGTTGCGCGGCGCGAGCAAGCTCAAAGTAGTACCGACGCCGGACCCGAACGCGCCGCAGGCCACAGCAGTGCCGCCGCCGCCCGCCATTCAAACGGCCGCGCCGCCCGTCGAGTCGCGTCCCGTCTACGACAGCCCCCCCATGACGGAGGCCAGCTACGCCATGACGGACGACCAGCGCCTCGCCGTCCGCCGCCTCGCAGAGCAACTCCGCGACCTGCTCGCCACGCTCGACGCCAGCGAAGCCGACCTCAACGCCAGCAGGAAATAGTTCTCATCGCCGACGGCTCTGAATTCTCAGCCGCCTTGCCACATTTGACAAAAAAACTTTTCCAGAGATACTAGAAAACTTGACGGCGTGTAGCGCAGCCTGGTAGCGCACCTGAATGGGGTTCAGGGGGTCGGAGGTTCGAATCCTCTCACGCCGAAGTTTAAATCTGGACGACGAGAAAGGCCCTCGGCCGCGCTGCCGAGGGCCTTTCTTTATTTGCCGTTTCCTCCAAGACTCCCGGCCACGATTTTTCTTCCACGCGCCGCCACATCGGGAGTATCATGTCGGCCTAACCCTCAGGCGTAAGCTTACTCAATTACAGACTGGTTCTGAGCTCCAGACGGAAGGAGGTCTATGAACAAGATCACACGGATAAAGCTGCTGGCAGTTTCGATCCTGGGGATGGTGTGTGTCGCCGCGCTGCTGGCGAACTGGCCTGCCGGCGCGCAGTCGCGCACGCAGCAGCCGAAGCAGGAGGATCAACAAAAATCTTCGTTCACGCCCGTGGTCGAAGAGCCTTTCAATGTCGTCAGGGCGCGCGACAAGGCTGCGAAGCCGCGCGTCATGGCCGCGCACCAGAAGTTACTCGATGAGCGTTACGACCTCAGGCGGCGCGTGGACGAGAGCGTGCGGATGACGCGGGGCAAGCCCGTCCCCGTCGGCCCGACCGCGAAACTCAAGAAGGGAGTGACGTGGGAGCAGTTGGGGCGCATGTCGCCGGAAGAGATACGGGAGAAAGATTTGTTCCCGTACCTGCCGCTGCCGCACGTCGCACACGCGGTCGGCGGGATGGTCTTCCCGCAGATGCACGTCAAGGTGCAGCCGCGGCTCGAACGCTTCGACATGGATTTCGACTTGCCGGAGCACTTCCTGCCGGAGTTCCCGCCCGCGATTTTTCTGACCACGCGGCCGGACCTGGGCGACGTCTCGCAGGGAAAGCTCGTGACGATTGACAACTTCTACGAGTTGTTCAACGGCATCCTCAACCCGAAGCAGCTTGACGGGTTGCGCCTGCTGGTCACGCAGTTCCCGCAGCAGCAGTTCAACGCGACGGCCGACCGCAAGACCGAAAGGCCGGACGGGATGATGGGCGTCACCTGTTTCGACTGCCACGTCAACGGGCACAACTCCGGCGCGATGCACCTCGTCGGCGACATACGCCCGCAGGAGAACCGGCGGCGGATTGAGACGCCCAGCCTGCGCGGCGTCAACATACAGCGCCTCTTCGGCTCGCAGCGAGCCCTGCGCACGGTCGAGGACTTCACGGAGTTCGAGCAGCGCGCCGCCTATTTTGACGGCGACCCCGTGACGGCGGCGAAGAAGGGCGTGAACACGCTGGACCGCGCGCTGCACGTCCACGCGATGAGCGAGTTTCAGGAGTTGCTGGACTTCCCACCCGCGCCGAAGCTGAACGTCTACGGGCGGCTAGACAGGCGCAAGGCGACCGAGAGCGAGGCGCGCGGCGAAGACCTGTTCTTCGGCAAGGCCAACTGCGCGACGTGCCACCCGGCTCCGTTCTACACGGACGGCACGATGCACGATTTGATGGTCGATCGCTTCTACAAGCCGCGCATGGAGGGCGGCATGATGATTACCAAGCAGGGGCCGATCAAGACCTTCCCCCTGCGCGGCATCAAGGAGTCGCCGCCCTACTTCCACGACGGGAGGCTCCTGACGCTCGAAGACACCATTGAATTCTTCAACCTCGTCCTCGAACTCAACCTGACCGCGCAGGAGAAGACAGACCTCGTCGCCTTCCTCCGCGTGCTCTGAAAGGCAGTGCGGAATGCGGAATGATGAATCAAAAGGCTTTTGCTTTTCTATTCATCATTCCGCATTCATCATTCATCATTGCTTTTCAGCTCGGCGACGACGATCTTGGAGGTGAGCGTTTTGTGAACGGGGCACTTGTGCGCGATCTCTTGGAGGCGCGCTCGCTGCTCGTCCGTTAAGTCTCCTTCGACCGTGACGGCGCGCTCTATGCGGTGGACGAATCCCTCCGTATTCTCCACACACTCCGCGCAGTCCTTAGCGTGGATCCTCGCCTGGCGCAGTCGCACCGTGACGCGCGAGAGCGGCCAAGCCTTGCGGCGCGCGTAGAGCATGACCGTCATCGAGATGCAGCCGCCGAGCGCGGAGAGCAGCAGCGTGTAAGGGTCCGGGCCCGCGCCGTCGCCGCCCAAACCCTTCGGCTCGTCGATGATGAGCGTCTGGCCCTCGCCGTAGCGGACCTCGTTCTGCAACCCCATGATGGATGTGACCGTGACTTCACTCATGCGAATCGTCTCCTCAAGCAAGTCAGTACCGCCTGCGGCACTGACGTTATCGCGTTTGCCTTTTTCGGACAATAGCCTTTTGGCGGCGGCTTGCAGCGTGCGCGCCCTCGGCGCTACACTCCCAGGCATTCTATAAAACAATTCAGAGCGAGGAATCGAAACGGGATGAAGATTCACGAATACCAGGGCAAAGAGTTGCTGAAGAAGTACGGCGTCGCCGTGCCGCGCGGCATCGTCGCGCGCTCGCCCGAAGAGGCTTACCACGCGACGAAAGAGTTAGGCACCGAGGTGGTCGTCGTCAAGGCGCAGATTCACGCGGGCGGCCGCGGCAAGGGCGGCGGCGTCAAACTCGCCAAGTCCGCGGACGAGGCGCAGGAAGTCGCGCGCCAGATGCTCGGCATGAAACTCGTCACGCACCAGACCGGCCCGGAGGGCAGGGAAGTGCGCGTGCTCCTCATCGAAGAGGGCCTGCCGATTGACAAGGAGTTCTACCTGGGCATCGTGCTCGACCGCGCTACAGGGCGGCCCGTCTTCATGGCGTCCGCCGCGGGCGGCATGGACATAGAGGAGGTCGCCGCCAAGACGCCCGAGCAGATTTTCAAGGAGACGATTGACCCGGCCGTGGGCTTCCGCTCCTTCCAGGCCAGAAAACTCGCCTTCGCGCTCGGGCTGCCCGCGGACCTCGTCAGCCAGGCGGCCAAGTTCATGCAGTCGCTCTACAAGGCTTACGAGCAGATGGACGCCTCCCTGCTCGAAATCAATCCCTTCCTCCTGACGAAAGACAAGCGGCTCATCGCGCTCGACGCGAAAGTCAACTTCGACGACAACGCGCTCTACAGGCACAAGGAGTTTCTGGACCTGCGCGACCTGCACGAGGAAGAGCCGCTGGAGATAGAGGCGTCGAAGTTCGATTTGAACTACATCAAGCTCGACGGCAACATCGCGTGCATGGTCAACGGGGCCGGGCTCGCGATGGCGACGATGGACATCATCAAGCTCGCGGGCGGCGAGCCGGCCAACTTCCTGGACGTGGGCGGCGGCGCTTCGCAGGAGCGCGTCGAGGCCGCCTTCAGAATTCTGCTCGCGGACGAGAACGTGCGCGCGGTGCTCATCAACATCTTCGGCGGCATCGTGCGCACGGACATGGTCGCGCGCGGCGTCATCGAGGCGGTCAAGGCCATCGGCGTCAGCGTCCCCGTGGTCGTCCGCCTCGAAGGCACGAACGTCGAGGAGGGCCGACGCCTCATCGCCGAGTCGGGCATGAACTTCACAGTGGCGAACGGCATGAAGGACGCCGCCGAAAAGGTGGTGGCGCTGGCGGGATAAGAACTGGAAGGAACGGCGATGGATGAAGTGAGCGGCGTCGAGAAGCAGGCCCACGCGGGCGGAGTTAAGGATGAGGCCGTGGCGTTGCGGCGTCTTTCTTCCCGGCGCTCCTCCGTGCTCTTCTGGCTCGTTCACGCCAGCCGCTTCGGCCTCGCGGCGCTGTGGCTCTTCGCGGCCGGGGCCAAGCTCTACATGAGGAACGACCCGGCCGAGAGCTTCTTCACGAACATGCCCTTCCTCGTCGGCGAGCGCTGGGCGATGCCGGCCGCCGTCGCCATCATCGGCGCGGAAATATTGGCCGCGGCCCTGCTCCTCTGGCCGCGCACGGCGCGCATCGGCGGCCTCTTGTCGGCAGTGATGCTCGTCGGTTTCGCCGGCTACGCTCTCTATTACCGTTATGGCCTGGGAAATGTAGAGGGGCTGGAATGCGGCTGCTTCGGCAACCTCATCGGCAGCCAGTTAGGCGTCTCGACGGCACTGCGCAACCTGCTCCTGCTCGTCCCCGCCGCCCTCGTCATCTTCGGATGGAATAAGGTGAAAGGCAGAAGGTACGAGTGAAGACCCCGCAGGGGTCGTCTTCACTTTCCCCTTTTCCTTTTGCCTTACCTCATTCGGTTGATTTCGTAGCGGGTGTTTTCGATGCGCTCGCTGACGCCGGGATGGTCCGCGAAGACCGCGCCGAGCAGGCTCTCGTCTTTCCGGCCGGCGCTCTGAATCTTCTCGAACATGGTCAACATGGCCTGCGGGTTGTAGCCGGCCTTCGCCATCGCGTGCACGCCGAGGAAGTCGGCTTCGCGCTCTTCCTCGCGGTTGTGCACTGCGAGCAGGCCGCCGGCGACGATGGTCGCGGCGGCTGTGCCGAGTTCCTGCGCCGTGCTGCCCGCGATCCCCGTCACGGAGCCGAAGATGTCCGCCAGCCCGCGCAAGTTCTGCGACTGCTGAATGGTCTTCAGGCTGTGGCGCGCGACGATGTGGCTGACCTCGTGCGAGAGCACGGAGGCCACCTCGTCATCCGACGCCAGGTTCATCAGCGCCGTCGTGATGTAGATGTGGCCGCCGGGGCCGGAGAAGGCGTTCAGCTCCTTGTCGCGTATGACGTGGAAGCGGTAGGTCAGATTCGGGCGCAGGCTCGTGCGCGCCACGCGCTGCCCTATGCGCTCCGCGCGCGCCTGCCCCTCAGAGACGATGTCGAACTTCTTCCCGAACTCCGCGTGCAGCCTGTTGCCGAGCTTTATCTCGTCCTGCTCGTTCATCAGCCCGCTGTTCGAGTAGCTCGCGCCGCGGAACTGCCAGTAGGGGTCCGACTGCAACAGGCGGGCGACTTCCGTGAGCGTGCTCTCGCCTGCGGAGAGCACGGTCGTGACGGCCGAGCCGAGGGTCAAAGGCTCCGCCTTCTCCTCAATCGCGCGCGTCTGCGCGGCCGCGTTCTGGAACCAAAAAAGCGTAAGGGCGAAGGCGAACGCCGTCAGCCTGCCCATGCGGGGGACGCGTGATGACATCTTCAGTTTCCTTTTCAATCCTAATCTCACGAGCGCCGGAGAATTCAGGCCCGGCCCAATCATAGCGCAAGACGCCCCCCGCGGAATAGATTTGCTAAGGGCCGTGAACCGTGAATCGGAGGGCGGTTTTCTCGATTCACGATTTACGATTTACGATTCACGAGGTTTCCTTCTATTATCGTTCCGCAATCCTGAACAAACTGATCGGAGGGCGCGATGGTGGCTACGCTGGAATTCTGGGGCGGGGTGGGGACCGTGACCGGGTCCAAGTATTTAATCAAAGGTGAGCGCGGGCAGGTGCTGGTCGACTGCGGCCTGTTCCAGGGCTTCAAGGAGCTGCGCGAGCGCAACTGGCAGGACCCGCCGTTCGACCCGCGCGCGCTCGACGCCGTGCTCATCACGCACGCGCACATAGACCACACGGGCTACCTGCCGCGGCTCGTCGCGCTGGGCTTCGACAACCCCGTCTACTGCTCGCGCGGCACGGCCGACCTGCTCAAGATTCTCCTGCCGGACTCCGCGCGGCTACAGGAGGAAGAGGCCGACTACCGAAACCGGCACAATTTGACGAGGCACAGCCCGGCGCTCCCGCTCTACACGGAGGACAACGCGCGCGCCGCCATCAAGCTGCTCCGGCCCGTCGACAACACGGGCGTGCCGTCGGACGTCGCGCCCGGCATCCGCGCGGGCTTCCTCATCGCCGGCCACATCCTCGGTTCGAGCCTCGTCCTCGTCGAAGTTGACGGCGCGGGCGCTGACGGGAAGGGGAGGAGCGTGCTCTTCTCGGGAGATTTGGGCCATTACGACCAGCCGATCATACACGACCCCGCGCCGCCGCCGGCCTGCGATTACCTGCTGGTCGAGTCAACCTACGGCGACCGCCTGCACGACCCCATAGACCCGAAGGACGAGCTGGCGCGCATCATCAACGAGACGCATCAGCGCGGCGGCGTGCTCCTGATTCCGGCCTTCGCCATCGGGCGCACGCAGGAAATTGTCTACTTCATACGCGAGCTGGAGGAGGAGAAGCGCATCCCCATCCTGCCCGTGCGCGTCGACTCGCCTATGGCCGCGGCCGCCACGCAGGCTTACAGCAACCGCAAGGAGGAGCAGGACGAGGAGTACGCGAGCGTGCTCGCGCGGCGGCGTCACCCCTTGAGGACGCACTCGATGGTGACGGCCTCGTCGCGCGAGGAGTCGAAGCGTCTGAACGAGGAGCGTGGCACGCGCATCATCGTCAGCGCCTCGGGGATGATGACGGGCGGGCGCGTCCTGCACCACGCGCGACGCTTTCTGCCGGACCCCAATTCGACTGTGCTCTTCGTCGGCTACCAGGCCGCGGGGACGACCGGGCGTCGCATCCAGGAGGGCGAGCCGGAGGTGAAAATTATGGGCCAGATGGTCCCCGTGCGCTGCAAGATCGAGCGCGTCGGCGGCTTCTCGGCGCACGCCGACTGGCAGGAAGTCCTGCGCTGGCTCGCGCCCGTCGAGCGCGCGCCGCGCCGCGCCTTCACCACGCACGGCGAGCCCGTCGCCGCCGAAGCCATGGCCCAGCACATCAGAGACCGCTTCGGCTGGCGCGTCGAAGCTCCGCAGTACGGCCAGAGCGTCGAGCTGGAATAAAAGGAAAAAGGGACGGGCCGCGCGCATCACACTAAGCGACACGAAAGAGTTTGAGCTTCGTGTCGCCTGGTGTGAGCCGTCGCGCCCGTTTCGCCCTGCGGGCCGGCGGGACCGGGCTCGCCTTGCGGCCCCTGCGGTCCTGTCGCTCCCATAGTCCCTTGCGATCCACGAAGGCCCTGCGGCCCGTGCGCGCCGTATTTAGAGCGGTCGCGCGGGCTGTGGTATAGTGGCGGCTCTAGTCAAGCTGTCCAAAATTCTGGCGTCTCGCGCGCGGGCTCTACGCTTCAACTCCCGCGCGTCTTCGGCGCCGACTGTGAGGAGCAAGAGCGTTGAGCGTTCTGGTTGACAATAGCACACGCCTCGTCGTGCAGGGCATCACGGGCAAAGAGGGCACGTTCCACACCAAGCAGATGATCGAGTACGGGACGAACGTCGTCGGCGGCGTCACGCCCGGCAAGGGCGGGACGACGCACGAGGGCGTCCCCGTCTTCAACACGGTGGCCGACGCGGTCCGCGACGCGGGCGCGAACGCCAGCGTGATTTACGTCCCGCCGGCGTTCGCCGCAGACGCCATCATGGAGGCGGCCGACGCCGGCCTCCCGCTCGTCGTCTGCATCACCGAAGGCATCCCGGCCCTGGACATGGTCGCGGTCAAGGAGTACCTGGCCGACAAGCACACGCGCCTCATCGGCCCGAATTGTCCGGGCGTCATCTCGCCCGGCAAGTGCAAGATAGGCATCATGCCCGGCCACATACACAAGGAGGGGTGCGTCGGCGTCGTCTCGCGCTCGGGCACGCTGACCTACGAGGCCGTGGGCCAACTGACCGCGCTCGGACTGGGCCAGTCCACGGCCATCGGCATCGGCGGCGACCCCATCGTCGGCACCACCCACACGGACGCGCTCGCGCTCTTCCAGGCGGACGACGAGACCGACGGCATCGTGATGATCGGCGAGATCGGCGGCACGGCCGAGGAGGACGCCGCCGCGTTCGCCAAGGAGAACGTGACGAAACCCATCGTCGCCTTCATCGCCGGGCAGACCGCGCCGCCGGGACGCCGCATGGGCCACGCGGGCGCGATCATCGCGGGCGGCAAGGGGACGGCGGCCGAGAAGATGAAGGCGCTCGAAGACGCAGGCATCCGCGTCGTCCACTCGCCCGCGGACATCGGCGCGGCGATGAAGGAAGCGCTCGGGGCGCGGGCTTCCGCCTGAAATCTGGCACAGCGACTCGTGTTGAAGTTCGAGCATTCGTTCACCGCGACGGCGCAGGACATAGACCAGCAGGGCCACGTCAACAACGTGCGTTACGTGCAGTGGATTCAGGACGTGGCCGTCGCGCACTGGCGCGGGGCCGCGACCGCCGAGCAGTTGGAGAGTGTCACCTGGGTCGTCCTGCGGCACGAGATTGACTACCTGCGCCCGGCCTTCGAAGGCGAGGAGATCACGGCGCGCACCTGGGTGGGTCGCGCGTCGGCCGCCAGGAGCGAGCGGTTCACGGAGATTCTTCGGGGCGACGAGATTCTGGCCCGCGCGAAAAGCATCTGGTGCGCGCTCGACTCGAAGACCTTCCGTCCGCGCCGCATCGACGACGGCATCAAAGAGAAGTTCGGGATGACGTAAGGCAGTGACGAGTGAGAAGTGACAAGTAAGAACAAAAACTGAAGAGACATTTTTTTTGAGGAGAACGATGGCGGAACAAGGCAATCTGACATTCGGAATCGTCAAGCCCGACGCGGTGCGGGCGGGGAAGACCGGCGCGGTCATTCAGCGCATCACGGACGGCGGCTTCCGCGTGCGCGGGATGAAGTTGATTCAGATGACGCTCGAAGAGGCCGAGGGCTTTTACGCTGTGCACCGCGAGCGCCCCTTCTTCCCGGAGTTGACGAAGTTCATGTCGAGCGGGCCGTGCGTGGTGCTGGCGCTGGAGAGGGAGGGCGCGGTCAAGGCGTGGCGCGATTTGATGGGGGCGACAGACCCGGCGAAGGCCGACGAGGGCACGCTCCGCAAAGAGTTCGGCGGGTCCGTCGGCGAGAACGCCGTCCACGGCTCTGACTCCGAGGAGAACGCCGCGATAGAGATCAGTTATTTCTTCAGCAGGCTCGAACTCGTTTAGGCAAAAAGCCGGCGCGCGGCCGCTCTCGTCGTTACATAGCGTCAGAGAAAGCGTGGCTAGGGTATGAAACGTTGTCCCACATGCCAGAGCACTTACACGGACGATTCGCTGACCTTTTGTCTGACCGACGGGGCGGCGCTCTTTGATGCCGCGGCTTACAGCCCGCAGGCGACGCTGCCCGACGAACTGAAGGCGACGCTCCCGAACCAGAACGCGTCCACGCTGCGCGACGACGCGGCCGCGCCGCCCTACCCGCCGCCGCCCGCCGCACTGGCCCAGTCGCCTGCGGCGCAGCCTGGATACAACGCGCAGCCCGCGGGGTGGAACCCGCCCTCGTGGAGGCCGGCCGTCTCCCCGCCGTTGCAGCCGCGCAGGCGAAACTTAACGCCCTGGGTCGCGGGCGGGCTGTTGGTCTTGCTGCTGGGCGCGGCCATCGTCGTCTGGGCCGTCATCGCCTCGCGGCGACCACCCGGAAACGAGACGGCGAACGTTGCCGGCGAGGGCAACGCTAACGTCGAAATAGCCGGCAACAATTCCAACGGGTCGCCGCGCAATCAGAACAGGAACCGGAATAACAACCGCGCGACGACCGAGGATGACGCGCCGCCGACAGACCCCAACCTGGTGCTGTCGCAGTTGACGGCGCTCGAATACGAGTGGAACGACGCGAACATCAAGGGGAACAAGGCGGCCGTCAGGCGCATCCTGGCCGACGAGTTCAGGGGCGTGGGGGCGGACGGCTCGGTCCAGAACAAGGAGCAATTGCTGGCGTCCATGAAGCCCGAGCCGATGATCAAGTCGCTCAAGCTCTCGGATTTGAAGATCAGTCTCGCGGGCGACACGGTCGTGCTGACGGGGCTGAACACGGCCACGTCCACCAGGGGGCAGGTGCTGAAATTCCGCTTCACGGACACGTTCCTCTGGCGCGACGGCCGGTGGCAGGCTATCAGCTCGCAGGCGTCTCAAGTAAAATAGCGGCCGACCGAAAGAGACCAGCAAAGGACTCCGAATGAAATTTTGCCCCACGTGCCAGCGCATCTACGAAGACGACGCGCAGAGGTTCTGCCTGGAGGACGGGACGCCGCTCGTCGGCGCGGGAGAGGCCGCCCAAGACCCCGGCGCGACGATTAAAATCCCGGCCGCGCGCTTGACGAGCGACGCGCCGACCGAGGTCATGAGCGAAGACCAGTTCGCGCCGGCTCGGGCGGCAGCGCCGCGGGCTGCGGAGCCCGCGCCCAATCAGGCCCCGCTGAAAACGCCCGCGCGCAACTATGAGCCGCCGGCGGGGACTGCGCCCGCCGCGCGCAAGTCCAGCGCCGCGCCGTGGATTCTGGGGGCGGCCGTCGTCTTGGGCCTGTCGGCCATCGCGGTGGCCGTGATTATGACCCGCGGCGGCGCGGATAATTCACAAGTCGCGCAGACGAATCAGAACGTAAACGCGTCTCCTACTCCCGCTGAGGTGGGGCCGGAGCTTATTCCGCGAGGGGGTAACCCGGCCGATGGGGAAACCGCCACGGCGTCGCCCACGAAGACGGGTGGCGGGATAGGGTCAGGCAGCGGGACCGGGTTGGACAGTAAGACGCCTGAGCGGCCGACACCTTCTCCGAGCCGGACGCCGACCGAGAGACCCACGCCGACGCCGAAGGTCTCAGACGACCCGCCGCCCAAAGCGCCGCCGCCGCCGCGGCCGGACAGGCCCATCTCGGGCGGCGTCCTGAACGGCAAGGCCATCAGCCTGCCGAGGCCGACTTACCCGGCCATCGCCAGGGCCGCGCGCGCCTCCGGCACCGTCACCGTCCAGGTGACGATTGACGAGTCGGGCAAGGTGATTTCGGCGCGCGCCGTCGGCGGGCACCCCTTGTTGCAGCAGTCGGCGGTCCAGGCCGCCTACGGGGCCAGGTTCTCGCCGACGCAACTCTCGGGTCAGCCGGTTAAAGTTACGGGCGTGTTGACTTATAATTTCGTCGCCCCGTAAAGCGGCGGCCGGCAGTTCGCGATAGTAAAATCGGCGGGGAGATTTTTATGTCAATCATCAGCGACGTTATCGAATCAACGAAGGCGATCATCAAGGGCATGGGCGTGACCTTCTCCTACATCCCGAAGGAGAAGTGGACGGTGGAGTACCCGGACGAGCCCGTCACGGTCCAGCCGCGCTACCGCGGCCAGCACCTCCTGCACGTGGACGAGTTGGGCCGCGAGAAGTGCGTCGCCTGCTTCCTCTGCGCGGCGGCCTGCCCGTCCGAGTGCATCTACATCGTCGCGAAGGACGACCCGCGCCCGCCGGCCGAGCGCACGGGCGTGGACGAGCGCTTCGCGGAGGTCTACAACATAGACTACGGGCGCTGCATCTTCTGCGGCTACTGCGTCGAAGCCTGCCCGAAGGACGCCATCACGCACGGCTACAACTTCGAGCTCTCGGTCTACACGCGCGCCGACCTCCTGAAGACGAAAGACGACCTGCTCATAACCAAGCAGAAGCAGTCTATGAACTACCGCGTCGCCTCGTCCGACGAAGACGTGGACTCGGAATACAAAGAAGTCTGAAAACAGTGGGCAGCAGGCAGCGGGCAGCGGGCAGTTAAAGACAAACGCTCACTGCCGGTTGTCACTCCTTCTTCACTGCCCACTGCCCACTGCGTTATGCGCGAATTCCGTTACCGCTGGGAATACGACCTCGAAGCCAGCCCGGAAGAACTCTGGCCGCTGCTGGCGGACACGAACCGGTTCAACCGCGACGCGGGCGTGCCGTCGGTGGAGGCGCTGGGGCGTGCGGGCGACGCGCGGCGTCTGCGGCTCTTCAAGTTCGGCGTGGCGGTCGAGTGGGAGGAGCAGCCCTTCGAGTGGATTCGCCCTTACCGCTTCGGCGTCGTGCGGCGCTACACGAAGGGGCCCGTCAGCGAGATGCGCGTCGAGGCGGAGCTTCAGGAGCGCGCCGGAGGCGGCACGCACCTCGTCTACCAGGTCCGCGCCACGCCGCGCAACGTCATCGGCCGCGCGGCCATCCCCGTCCAGGTCGGCGTCCTCTCCAAACGCAGCTTCGGCGAAATCTTCCGCCGCTACGACCGCGAGATTAAGAGCGGGCGGCCGCAGCTCTACCAGCCTTCCCCCGCGAGGTTCTCGCAGGGCGGCGAGGCGCGGCTCAGGGTCTTGAGCGAGCGCCTCGTCAATCAGGGCGCGAAGCCAGAGATAGTCAGCCGCCTGGCCGAGACAATCGAGCGCGCAGATGACATCACGCTCTCGCGCATGCGCTCGCACGCGCTCGCGGACTACTGGGGGCTGCCGCGCAAGGACGTGCTGGAAGTCTGCCTCTGGGCCACGCGCGTCGGGCTCTTGGACTTGCAGTGGGAGATGATCTGCCCGCACTGCCGCGGGGCGGCGCAGACCTCGCGCTCGCTGACCGGCATACAGTCCGAAGTCTTCTGCGAGAGTTGCGATGTTGATTTCACGGTCAACTTCGACCGCGCCGTCGAGTTGACCTTCCGCCCGAACCCCTCTGTGCGCGCCGTGGAGGGGCTGGAGTTTTGCGTCGGCGGGCCGCAGGTCACGCCGCACATCGTCCTACAGCAACTCGTCGCGCCCGGCTCGCGCCGCGAAGTCACGCTCCCGCTCGAAAAGGGTCGTTACAGGCTGCGCGCGTCCGGGCTGACCGGCGGGCAGCACCTTGAGGCGTCCGCCGTGGGCGCGCACGGGGCGACGCTCAGGGCTTCCGAGGACGGCTGGGTTGACGAGGAGCTACAGGTTTCGACCGAGCCGAAGCTGGTCCTGGAGAACGCGACCGGTAAGGAGCAGTACTTCGTCCTGGAGCGCATGGCGTGGAGCGACCAGGCGGCGACGGCCGCGGAGGTGACGGCGCTCCAAATCTTCCGCGACCTCTTCAGCAACGAGGCGCTCCGCCCCGGCGAGCAGATTTCCGTGGGCACGCTGACGGTCCTCTTCACGGATTTGCGCGGCTCCACGCAGCTCTACCGCGAGATAGGCGACGCGCCCGCCTTCGGCTGCGTGATGAGCCACTTCGACGTGCTGCGCGCGGCCATCAGCGAAGAGGACGGGGCGCTGGTGAAGACCATCGGCGACGCGGTGATGGCCGTCTTCCGCAGGCCGGCGGGCGCGCTGCGCGCTTTCCTGACGGCCCAGCAGACGCTCGCCGCGCCCAGGCCGGGCGAGCGGCCGCTGATGCTCAAAGTCGGCATCCACGCGGGGCCGTGCATCGCCGTGACGCTCAACGGGCGGCTCGATTATTTCGGCTGCACGGTCAACATGGCCGCGCGCCTCGAAGGGCTGTCGTCGGGCGGCGACGTGGTCATCTCCAGCGCGGTGCACGCGGACCCGGAGGTCGCGGAGATGCTTTACGGGCCGGAGGCGGAATTGGCGGCCACGCCGTTCGAGGTGATGCTGAAGGGGTTTGACGAGGAACAGTTCGAGCTGTGGCGCGTCGCCCCCGCGAGCTGTGTCGCAAAGGGCGAGCACGCCGTCAGCTCAAATGTTTGACCGGGCCGGGACCGAAGGTTGATTCTATCTCACCATGCCGCCGACCATCGGCGCGCGATACAGCTCGCGCTTGAGAAACGCGCGAACCCCCGCCGTGACCGCCAGGTAGATGAAGAGCAAGACCACCGCGCCGACCAGGATGCCGCCGAGTATGCGGACGACGTCCGCGTCCGGGATGAGCCAGAAGAGCCCCACGAGGAAGCGCGCGATCAGGTAGAAGAGCCCGAGCATCATCGCCTGCTTGGCGTGGAAGCGGACCAACTGGCTGTCGCCGGCGGCCGCCGACGCGGCGAGCGGGAGCAGCAGGACCGACAGCGCCATCAAATTGAATTCGAAAGTGAAGCCGCCGAAGTTGGTAAACTGGATGACGTTCGGCCCGCCGAGGATGACGATGGCAACCCAGAGGTAGCAGGCCAGGCTCAGGCCGCGCTCGTAGCCGTCGGCCTCGACGACGGGCGCTGGCATCGGCGCGGGCGCGTAGCCCTGGTAGCCGTAGGGCGGCGGCGGTTGCTGCCCGTACTGCTGCGGCGGCTGGCCGTAAGGCGGCTGCTGTTGACCGTAGGGCGGCTGCTGGCCGTAGGGCGGCTGCTGCCCCGGCGGAGGCCCACCTCCGGGCGGGTATGGCTGTGACATTTCCAAAAATCCTTTCTCTTCGAGAGCTGACTGATGAAGCCCGAACGCTTTTCGGATAAAGCACTAAAATCAAACTGCCTGGTCGTATGGGCCGCCATTATATGAGTATCGTTCCCGCGTGTATAGCGAAAAATGTCGGCCCGGCGCGCGCCGCGAAATTCACCGGCCCCCGCGCCCTGAGCTATGATACGTGGCCGCCGCCGGGCGAGCCCGCGGCGGGGCGCGAGCGATGACGACACTACTGGAGGCCCGCGGGGTCACGAAAATTTACAGGATGGGGGCGGCGGAGGTGCGCGCCCTCGACGGCGTCTCTCTCGCGGTCCGCGCGGGCGAGTTCGTGGCGATTCAGGGCACTTCGGGGTCGGGGAAGTCGACGCTCCTGAACATGCTCGGCGGGCTGGACCGGCCGACCGAGGGCGAGGTCTTCTTCGAGGACAAGTCGCTCGGCCCGTTCACGAAGAAGCAACTGGCGCATTACCGCCGCCACGCGGTCGGGATGATTTTTCAGAACTTCAACCTGATCCCGACGATGTCGGCCGCCGAGAACGTCAACCTCGCGCTCGCCTTCGGCGGGATGAAGGCTGGCGAGAGGGGCGTGCGCGCCGAGGAGCTGCTCGAACGCGTCGGGCTCAAGGAGCGCTCCTCGCACCGCCCGTCGGAGTTGTCCGGCGGCGAGCAGCAGCGCGTCGCCATCGCGCGCGCTCTCGCCAACCGCCCGCGCGTGCTCCTGGCCGACGAGCCCACGGGCAACCTGGACTCGACGCGCGCCGAAGAACTGCTCGCGCTCCTGCGCCGGATGGTCGAGCGCGACCAACTGACCGTCCTGATGGTCACGCACGACCGCGAACTCGCGACGCGCTTCAGCGACCGCATCATTCTGATGAAGGACGGTAAAATACAGAGTGATGAGTGATGAGTGCTGAGTACTGAGTTAAAGAAAAATGTTTCGACTCAGTACTCAGTACTCAGTACTCAGTACTTTTGTTTCGAGGTGTTGCATATGTCTACGATTTCGCGCGTGATAACGCTTGAGGAGTTGCGGTCTGTGCCGCTGTTCGCGTCGCTGGACGACAAGGCGGCGGGGGAGTTGCGCGACCTGCTGGAGCTGCGTGAGGTGCCGGGCGGGACGACGCTCTTCCGGCTGGGCGACACGGGCGACTCGATGTACTTGATCGAGAGCGGGCGCGTGCGCATCAGCATCAGGGACGCCGACGGGAGCGACGTGACGCTGGCGGAGCTGGCGGGCGGCGACTTCTTCGGCGAGATGGCCCTGCTCGACGGCAAGCCGCGCTCGGCCGACACGACCGTCATCGAGGACGCTTTCTTCGCCGTCCTCTCGCGCGACAACTTCCTCAACTTCGTCCGCGCCAACCCGGACGTGGCGCTGAGGATGCTGAGCGCGATCACGCACCGCCTGCGCAAGACGGACGAGATGCTGCGCCACCGCGTCTCGCGCAACGTCAACGAGGAGGAGGACGCCCGCCTGACCGTCGGCGACCGCCTCGCCAACCGCATCGCGAACTTCGGCGGGAGCTGGACGTTCATCGTCCTGCTCGGCGTCGTCATGGTCCTCTGGGTGCTCGTCAACTCGTGGCTCATCGCCACCAACAGGATTGACCCTTACCCGTACGAATTCTTCGGCCTCATCCTCGGCGTGCTCGCTGGCGTGCAGGCCCCCATCATCATGATGTCGCAGAACCGGCAGGGCGAGAAGGACCGGCTGCGCGCCGACCTGGACTACCAGGTGAATCTGAAGAACGAGCTCTCATTGGCCGAAATCCTCCGCCGCCTCGACGTGCTCGAAAGCGAGCGCCTGCCCATCCTCTTCGAGAAACAGAATCGCCAGCTCCTCGAAAAGATGGGAGACGCGGGACCGCGCCGCCAGACGGAGACGGACAGGGGGCCGGAGGGCATACTCTGACGCGGCCCCGCTTCTTCACTTCTTATTAACTGACTTGCCTAGATACCCGAGATGCCTGGCGTAGCGCGCCCGTATGAATGCGGACGCCGCGCCCTGCGTCGTCGGCAGGTCGTCCGGCGCCGGCCCGTCCGGGTGCGAACTCTGCGTCAGGTGGTAAGCCTTCATCAGGACATCTTTCTGCGTCGCGTCCAGGGGTTGATTGGCCGGGTGGGCCGGGCTGTCGGGCGCTGCCGTGACCGCGGGCAGCGGGGCGCGCGGCAGCGTCTGCGGCGTGTCCGCGCGCGGCGCGTCTAATTCCGAGAAGAGGTGCTCGAAGGTGTTGGCGCTGGCGTCGCGCTTCGTCAGGAATTGGTCCCAGCCGAAAATCTTCTTGGCGCTCGACATGATTGACGTGTGCTGGTAGCGCGTGGAGTCCACGCGCGCGGCGGCGACCCACGGCGAGGCGATGACGACGGGCACGCGGAACCCCAGCCGGTCGAAAGTGAACGTCGGGGCGTAAGAGAGTTTGTTCCCCGAGGGCGGCGAGTTCAGCCCATCCGGGTTCGGGATGTTCTCCGACGGCGGGACGACGTGGTCGTAAAAGCCGCCGTGCTCGTCGTAGACAACTATCAAAGCGGTCTTGTTCCACAGCTCTTCGTTGGCGCGCAGGGTCTCGTAAACGTCCGCGACGAAGTTGTCGCCGTAGCGCGCGTCCTGCGGGGCGTGCTGCGAATTAGCCATCGCGTCCTGCGCGTTGACGAAGCGCGGCTCTATGAAGACGTAGTTGGCGAGCGCGCCCGCCTTCACGTCCGACGCGAACGAGTCCTCGTACAGCTTGAAGTTCGCCGTCTGCGTGTTGATCTGGGAGAACTCCGCGAGGTCGTTGTCGCCGAAGTAATAAGTGGCCCAGGTGTAGCCCGCGTCCTGCACGCGGTTGTAGACGGTGGGGCCGTCGAAAATCTGCGTCCAGACGTTGAGCGCGAAGCCGAACGAGGTCGCCGCGTGGACGTAGAGGCGGTTGGGCTGCGTCGGCCCAGGGACTTCCGAGTACCAGTTGTCGCAGACGCAGAAGGCGTCCGCGAGCGCGTTGATTGACGGCAAACGGTTCGGCGCGAACGACTCCATCGCCACGCGTATGACTTCCTGGCTCGGGTTCTTCACCCTGTCGGCGTAGACCAGTTCCGTCAAGTAGCCGCTGACGAAGCCGTTGTTCGAGGCGGGCGACGCGGCGCTCGGCCCGTCTTTGGCGTTGCAGAGCTGCACGTTCGCCGCGTTGAAGGAGTGGCCCGGCCCCTCGCCCGCGAGCACCGCGTAGGGCGCGCCGTTGCTCACGTAGTAGGCTGGGTTTGAATCCGACTCAGCCTTGCTCGGGTCGAGCAGGTTGAACTCGCTCCCCTTCAAGCCGTTCACCCCGCCGCGGTAGCCGAAGATGTGGTCGAACGAGCGGTTCTCCATCATCAGCACGACGACGTGCTCAACCGGCCCCGCGACGCCCTGCCGGGCCGACCGAGTCGCGGCGAGTTTCTTCGTCGCCGCACTCTTCTTCCGTGGGGGCGCGTTGGCACTCTTCTTCCTGCTCTTACCGCCTTGCGATTTTTTACTGGCACGGGCTCCGGTTTTGCCGGGCATAGAGATTCTCCTTCGGGTAAGATTGGGCCAATCAGCCTGCCCCGTGTTCGTTTCTCGACGTGAAAGAAAGAAATTTCGGCGAGAGTTTTGATAAGTTAGCAGGACGCCCGTTCTTCCATCAAGACTCGGGATGCCTGTCCGCGCCTCGGGCTTTGAGAATCGCGCGCGCGGGGCTATTTGCCCGCGGGCGTGCGCGCCGTTTACAATCCGGCATTCGCTCTACAAAATTCACCGGGTCCGCTTCAGACGGCTGCGACATGATTGAGGCCATCTTCTTCGACTTCAACGGAGTCATCATCGATGACGAGCCGCTGCATTTGAAAGCCTACCAGGAGGCGCTCGCCGAAGAGGGCATCACGCTCACGGAGGCGGAGTACATGACGATGCTCGGCATGGACGACGTGACTTTCGTCCGCACGTCGTTCGAGCGCGCGGGGAAGCCTCTGCCGGACGGCGACGGCAATCGCGTCATCGCGCGCGAGTGGGAGTTGCACCGCAAGATGATCGAGGAGGACTTGCCGCTCGCGCCCGGCGTCGTCACCTTCATCAAGGCGGCCGCGCGCCGCTACCAGCTCGGCATCGTCAGCATGTCCACGCGCTACGGGATAGATTACGTCTTCGAGCGCACGCGCCTCGGCCCTGCGTTCGCGGTCGTCGTCAGCGCCGAGGACGTGCGCGGCACGCACAAGCCCGACCCGACCTGTTACAAACGCGCGCTCGAACTCTTGAACGAGAAGCGGCGCGAGGAGCGCAGGCTCCCGCTGCTGCCCGGCGAGTGTCTGGTCATAGAGGACTCGCCGCCCGGCATAGAGGCGGGCCGCGCCGCGGGGATGCGAACGCTCGGCGTGACCAACACGGTCCCGGAAGAGGCGCTCCGGGCAGCGCGCGCCGACGTTGTTACAACGAGCCTCGCCGACTGGACGGTTGACGCCGTCCATCACGTGTTTTCGGAGGGATGAGGGGTGAGGGGTGAAGGGTGAATGAAAAGCCGTTGAGCCAATGACTCGGCGGGCGATTCACTCAATTCTTTCATCCCTCGCCCCACGTCCTTCATCCCTTGCCTATGTCTTTCGCAGACATCCTCAGGCTTTCACTGCGTAACCTGCGCGAGGCTAAGCTGCGCGCGGTGCTGACGACGATGGGCGTCATCGTCGGCGTGGCCGTCATCGTGACGATGGTCTCGTTCGGCTTGGGCTTGCAGCGCAACACGGTCAGCCGCTTCCGCGAGTTGGACCTCTTCAACGAAATCACCGTCTACGGCAAGAGCCTTTCGGAACTCGTCGAGGGAGAGTTGAACAGGCGCGCGCGCGGGCCAGATGACGAGGACGACGAGGAGCCGGAGCGCGAGAGGGACCGTCGCGAGACCGGGCAGGAGAAGCCGCCGCAGCGCCCGCTGGACGACGCCGCGCTCGCGGACATCGCGCGGATTCCGGGCGTGGCCTCGGTCGAGCCGAACATCTCGTTCACGGCCTACGTCCGCCTGAACGGCAAGGCGCGGCGGGCCTTAATCGGCGGCGCGCTGGTCCCCAACCCCGCCTCGCGCTTCAAGAACTTCGCCGCCGGGCGGATGATCAATTCGCCGGACGCGGACGAGGTCGTGGTGGACGAGCGTTTCCTGCGCGAGCTCGGCTACGAGAAGGCGGCGGACGCCGTCGGGCAAAGGCTGGAATTGCTCGCGCCGCCCGAGGGAAAGGGCGGGGAAGAGGAAGACGAAGGGACGCCGAACTTCTTCGGCATCCCGCTCGAAGAAGAGGACGGCCCGGCCGCACAGACTGACGCTCTGGTCGCGCGCTCTTTCACCATCGTCGGAGTTTTAGCCAACGAGTTGTCGGGCGTCGGCCGGCGCTTTCGCGGCATGATGCCGGCTTTCAACGTCTACGTGCCGCTCGGCGCGGCGCGCGCCTGGAAGAGTGAGCACGGGGACGAGTTGGGCGAGGTCGCCTTGCAACTCGCGCGCGAGAGCGGCGCGCTCGGGGAGAACGAGGAGCTGGGCTACGGCTCGGCCGTAGTGCGCGTAGCGGACCCCGTCGCGCTCTCCGAGGTGCGCGGGCGCATCAATCAACTCGGCTTCAGCAGCTTCTCCATCGTCGACCAGTTGGAGGAACTGCGCACGGTCTTCCTGATCATCAACGCGGCGCTCGGGCTCCTGGGCGGCATCTCGCTGCTGGTCGCATCGTTCGGCATCGCCAACACGATGATCATGTCCATCCTGGAGCGCACGCGCGAGATCGGCATCATGAAGGCCATCGGCGCGGAGGACCGCGAGATAAAACTTATCTTCTTCGTGGAGGCCGGCGTGATAGGCTTGACCGGCGGCGTGGTGGGCGCGCTGCTGGCGTGGGGGATCGATGCTTTGGCGAACCGCCTGGCCTACAGGTTCATCCTGCGGCCGCAGGGCGCTTCCTTCATAGACTTCTTCGCGCTGCCGCCGCCGCTCTGGCTCGGCGCGATTCTCTTCGCCGTCGCCGTCTCAGTCCTCGCCGCGCTCTACCCCGCGGCCCGCGCCGCGCGCATCGACCCGGTCAAGGCGCTGAGACATGATTAAGAGCAGTGGGCAGCAGGCAGTTGGCAGTTAAAACCCTCGTGCAGAATCTTGAACCTTAATCTTTAGGCGTCAAGGCTGCTGGCAGTCAACAAACTGCTGACTGCCTACTGCCTGCTGCTTTTCAGGCAACGCCGGGCGGGTCATGAGCGTCAATTGTTGGTGAAGACTCCGCTCTCCCGCCTCTGTTCCCCCGGACTCTCAAGCGTATGAAGTGGACGGTCGAAAAAAAGATTGCCGTGGGTTTCGGCCTGCTGCTGGCGATCCTGCTGGTCGTCGGCTTCGTCTCGTACCGCAACACGCGCAAGCTCATCCGCGACAGCAACCTCGTCGCGCACTCGCACGAGGTGCTGGACGAGTTGGAAGGGACGCTCTCGGCCGTCAAGGACGCCGAGACGGGCCAGCGCGGCTTCATCATCACGGGCGACGATGTGTACCTTCAGCCGTACAACGCCGCGCTCCCGGCCATCGGCCGCCGGCTGATGCGACTCAAGGAATTGACCGAGGGCGACGCCGGTCAGCAGCAGAGCCTCGCGGCGCTCGAACGTAAAATCGCGGAGCGCCTCAAGCTCATTTCAGACTCCATCGAGCTGCGTAAGACGAGCGGCTTCGCCGCCGCCGAACAACTCATCACGACCGGGCGCGGGCTGCGCATGATGAACGACATCCGCGCGCTCGTGGTCGAGATGTCCGCCAGAGAGAACGCGCAGCTCGAAAGGCGGCAGCTTGAGTCTTACCAGAGCGCGCGCAACACGACCATCACTCTCGCCATCCTGGGCTCGCTGCTCCTCGGGTTCCTGCCCGCTGGCTTTCTGGTCATCAGGCGCGACTTCAAGAAGCGCCGCCGCGCCGAGGAGGCCCTGCGCGAGAGCGAGGAGCGCTCGAACTACCTCATCGAACACGCCAACGAATTGATCTACCGCACGGACGCGAGCGGCCACCTGATGTTCGTCAACCCGGCCTGCGCCGAGATTCTCAAGCTCCCCGAAGAGAAGTTAGTCGGGCGACACTATCTCGATTTGGTCAAGCCCGACTTCCGCGAGACGGCCGAGAAATTCTACAAGCGACAGCTAGTCAAGAAGGTTCCGAACGCCTACCTGGAGATTCCCGTCGTGACGAGCGAGGGGCGCGAAATCTGGCTCGGGCAGAATACGCAGCTCGTCCTGGAAGAGGGGCGCATCGTCGGGTTTCAGGCGATAGCGCGCGACATCACGGAACGCAAGCGCGCGCTCGAAGAGTTGGAGAGCCTCTCGCTGACGGACGACCTGACGGGCCTCTACAACCGGCGCGGCTTCCTCGCGCTCGTCGAGCAGCAGCTCAAGCACGCGCGGCGCACGGACGAGCGCTTCGTCCTCGTCTTCGCGGACCTTGACGGACTCAAGCAGATCAACGACCGCCTGGGCCACCACGAGGGCTCGCGCGCCATCGTCAAGTCCGCGGAGATTCTGCGCCAGACCTTCCGCGCCTCAGACATCGTCGCGCGCCTCGGCGGCGACGAGTTCACGGTGCTCGCGCTCGCCCCCTCCGGCGACAACGCCGAGACCATCAAGACGCGCCTCCAGGAGCAGATTCGCCTCTTCAACGAGCGCAATGAGCTGCCCTACGGACTCTCCATCAGCGTCGGCATCGTCCCCTTAGACCCGCACAGCCAGCCCTCCCTCGAAGACCTCCTGCGCAAGGCGGACGCCGCGATGTACGAGCAAAAGCAGCAGGTGAAGGAAAAAGTAAAAAGGTAAAAAGCAAAAAGGAAGACAAGAAGCTCGGCTCTCATCCTCCCTTTTACCTTTTGATAGTGAGTCTTATCGCTGGGAATTCCCGTTGCGGCCCTCAGTGATAAACCGCTCGACAGTGGCGGCTAACCTGTCGAGACGTTCATCCGTGCGCAACTGCGACGCCGTGAGTTCGCGCTGCGAGGCCGCAAGGTCGCGCTGCGAGGCCGCAAGGTCACTGTGCGCGGCTGCAAGGTCGCCGTGCGACGCCGCAAGGTCGCTGTGCGACGCCTTAAGTTCGTGAATTGATTCGCGCAATGAAGCGTTAATCTCAGCCTGAGCTTCAATGTGGCGCGTGACGATTTGAATAAACTCAGACTGAGTCTCCGCATAGGACTGTAGCTGCCTGCTGGTTTCGGCGACTTGCTGGTTCGTCTGCTCTAGCCGCGCATCGAAATTGGCCTGACTCTGTAGCAGGAATTCAATCGCGCGCTCCATCTCTTCGCCGGTCATAGAAAGTTCTCTCTTATTAAATTACCGCCAGTCTCCGCTCCCGAGCGCCTTGCCGCAGCGGTTGCAGTAGCGGGCCTTGGGGTCTTTCTGGACGGAGCCGCAGTCGCTACAGGTGCGGCCGACGCGCAGGTTCGCGCCGCAGGTCGAGCAGTAATCGGAGCCGGCGCTGTTGGCCCCGCCGCAGGTCCCGCAGCGGCCCGGCAGCGGCGGGACGTAGCCGCCCGCGCGCGCCGCGATGTGTTCCTCTATCACCTTCCAGGCGTCTTCCGTCAGGCGGTGCTGCCAGTAAGCGCCGAGCGCGGGGAGCGCGAGCAGCAGCCCAGAGGAGAGAATCACCGCGACGGCCGCAACGGCCGCCTTGTCGAACCAGCGCTGCATGCCTATCTCGACGCGCGTGCCGCCGTGCTCGGGCGTGATCTTGATGGTCAGCGCCGAGGACATTCCCGTCAGGTCGCGCAGGGTGCTCTCCTTGCGCGCCTGGAGGACGCTGGTCGCGGCCACCTGCATGGTCTGCACCTCGTAGTCGTCGTCGAAGAGTTTGCGGAGCATGACCATCAACTTCGGCGCGTCCGCTTCCACTCCCGGATAATATCTGCTGTCCATTTATTGAAACCTCTCGCCCATTATCCGCAAAAAGACGTGAATCGTAAATCGCGAATCGTAAAGTCGGAAAAACGCCCGCCGATTTACGATCCGCGATTTACGATTCAAAGAGAGTTTGCCTTCACTCCTCGGTCTTCTTTTTCTTTTCCTCTTCCGCGGGCAGACGGCCCGAGGCTTCCAGAATCTCCTGTATGTTGATGAGCACCTGTTCGAGGGCGCGGCGCTCGGAGACGACTTGCGTCTGCTGGCCGAGGGAGGCGACCTGCGGCTGGAAGCGCGTGGCCGCGGCCCCGAGCTTGCGCAGCGCCTTCGGGATCAGGCCGTTCTTCTCGTCGCGCAACGCCACGTCGTCGATGTTGGTGACGGCCGCGTCGAGGATGTTGGCGATGTCCATGATCAGTTCCGTGCGCGTCCCCGTCGGCAGCTCGCCCCACTTCTCCGAGTCCTTCTGCGATTTTTTGTCGACCGGCGCGGCCTGCCCCGTCAGCATTTGCAGCCGCCGCTCGGCGGCCTTAATGTAGACCTCCACGCGCTTGTCCAGAATCTGCGCCTCTTTGACGAGGTCCTCCTCCTTCGGCGTCAGGAAATCGCGAGCGAGGGCGCGCGTGGGCTCGGGCGCGCCGCAAAGGATGACGAGCAGGAGGAGCAGGGGGGCGACGCCTCGCGCGTCGCGAAATCTATTCTTCATTGCTTCTTCGCGGAGTCCTTCGCGCTCTCGTCGCCCCCGGCCTTCGCCTCGTCGCGCAGGGACGCGGCGGGCACGACCGTGTCGCCGTAGAACGAGTTGAGCGCCTCCGAGCGAGCGTTGCGCGCGCACTCGCAGATGGCCTTGACGTGCACGGCGTACTCCGAGGGCGTCACGCGGCGGATGGCTTCGAGCCGCATGCAGTGCGCGCGCAGGGCCAGTTCCAGCCGCTTGTAGGTGTCGCGCAGCTTGTTGTCGTTCTTCGTGATGTCGTCCAGGTGGTCGAGCGCGTCTTCGATCAGGCCCTGGTAGATGCCGAGCTCGCCGGAGGCCGCGTTGTAGTTCTGCTCGGCCGTCAGTTGCTCGGCGCGCGCGAGGCGCATTTCGGCAAGCTCGATGGTGGCGCGCGTGCGGGCCTTGGCGTCGCGCGTGGCCGAGAGCTGCGTGCGCTCGCCGCGCGAGACGAACTTCATGGGCGGCGCGGGGGCCGAGATGAACGGCATGTGGCCGTCCTGCGCGCGCGCCTCGGGAGCCACGAAGGCGGCGGCGACGGTCAGCAAACAGCAACCCAGCACGATGCGCGTAGGGAGAGAGTGTGTCGTGTTCATGACTTCAGCCCTCAAAGTTGGTGAATGGTAACTAGCGAATGGTAGACGGCGAATGTGCGGAAAGTGTCTTTTTCTATTCACCATTTACCAAGCGCTATTCACCGGCCTTCTTCTTCTTCTTCCCCTCGCCGCGCTTGACCTGATTGCGCAGAGTGGGAAGCCGCAGGTTGACTTTGTCTATTTCCAGTTGGTTCTGCCGCGCGTCCGCCCGCGCCAGGAAAGTCTCGTAGGCCGCGAGCGCGTCCGCGTATTCTCCAAGAAAATCATGCGCCGTGGCAATAAAATAATAAGCCACGACCAAATCCGGCTTCTTGCCCAATAGCCACTGGAACTCGGCCAGGGCGGCCGGGAAGTTCTTCAACTCGTAAAGCGCGGTCGCCAGATTCGTGTGCGCCGTGAAGTTGTCGGGCTCGACGGCGAGGATGCGGCGCAGGACGACGGCCGCCTCGTTGAAGCGCCGCGCCTGCACGAGCGCGGCGGCGTAGCCTGTCGCGTGGCGCACGTTGCCGGGCTCCTGCTCGGCCGCCGCGCGGAAGAGTTCGAGCGCGCGCGCGGGGTTCTTCGTCCTCAGGGCCGCGCCGAGGCAGGCCATGACGCCCGCGTCCTTCGGGTTCTGCTTCAGGAGCGCTTCGTGCGCGGTGATGTTTTCGTCGGAGCTGTCGCCGCAGTCTTTCGAGAGCGAGGCGCGCAGGGAGACTGCCTCGGGAAGATTGCGGCCGGCGTCGCCGAGCGCGTCGAGCGTCTTCAGTGCCTCATCGGGCTTGCCGGCCTGCGCGTAGACGCGCGCCGCGAGGAGCGCGGCCCGCGCGGCGTGCTGGGAATCGCGCTGCGCCGCGCGCGCGTCCGTGAGCGCGCCCTCCAGGTTGCCGGACTCGGCGCGCAGCTCGGCGCGCTCGATGAGCAGGGTCGTGTCCTTCCTCTCGCCAGAAAGCGCGCGGTCGAAGCTCGCGAGGGCGGCCGCCTTATCGCCGAGCGCGCGCTCGATTGAGCCGCGCGCGGCCCAGAGGTTCGCGTTCGCGTCGTCGGCTTCCGTGGCGCTCTTCAGGTCGCGCAGCAGGGCCTGCAATTTCTCGCGCGGGGCTTTCGTTTGCAGGTGAATGTCCGCGAGCGCGACGAGCGCGACGGTTGAGTTCTCGTCCAACTCGTAGGCGCGGCGCAGGAGTTCTTCCGCCTCGGCGGCGCGATTCGTCCGGCCGAGCAGCTTGCCGAGCGTCAGCAAAGGCAGCGACCACTCGGGCTGAAGCTCCATCGCGCGGCGGAAACCCTTCTCGGCTTCGGGCACGCGGTTGAGCGTGACGAGCGCGCTCGCCCTCTGGTATTCGGCTTCGGGGAATTCGGGCCTGAGCTTGATGGCGCGGTCGTAGAGTTCGAGGGCGCGCGCGAGGTCGCCGGCCCCGTGCGCGTCCTGGCCCTGGTGAAAGAGCTCCACGGCCTCGTCCACGCCCTCTTCGGCTTCGTCCGAGGTCTGGGCGTTGGCCGTGTAGGCGCAGAGGAGTGCGAGTGCTAAGAGGACGGCCGTGTGGATGCGAAAACGAGAAAGCATCGCAAACAGACTGCAACTTTCCTGAGCCTTGAACCTGACAGTTAAGAGACAACGTCCAGGGAGGCCCTAATCTTAGCACGCAACGAAAGGAAATCAAGGCGAAAAGCAATCGGCGGCGGGCAGTGGGCCGCGGGCAGTTAAAACCAAAAGCTCGACAACGCTTCTCGCCTTCTGTTCTTGACCGCCCGCTGCCTGCTGCCAACTTTCTTCCGCCCACTGCTACTTGCTGTTCAACGTGGCATGAGATAACATGCGCGTCGCGTTCGAAACGCTCCCCACATAGATTAAAAGTTGAGTTGCGGCGCGGGGTGCATCCGCCCGGCTGCGAGGTGGAAGCAAGAGACTGTGAGCGGCTGTGTGATTGACGAAGAGGTGGCGCGCGAGGGTCGGGCGGAGGAAGAAGTCGCCCCCTCCCCCGAAGCGCAGGTGAAAGAAGAGCAGTTGCGCGCGTTGCTCGCCGAGATGGGCTCGGTCGTCGTGGCCTTCTCGGGCGGCGTTGACAGCTCTTACGTCGCCCGCGTCGCCACGGAGGTCTTGGGCGAGCGCGCGCTCTGCGTCACGGGCGAGTCCGCGAGCCTCGCCGCGCACGTCCGCGGCGAGATCGGAGAACTCGTCACACGCTTCGGCTTCCGCCACGAGACCATCCAGACAGACGAGTTGAACGACACGCGTTACCTCGCGAACGCGCCCGACCGCTGCTACTTCTGTAAAACTGAACTCTACGGGAAACTCGCGCCGCTCGCCGAAGAGCGCGGCTTCGCTTTCGTCGTCGACGGCTCGACGACGGACGACCTGGGCGACTACAGGCCGGGGCGCGCGGCCGCCGGCGAGCGCGGCGTGCGCAGCCCGCTCGTCGAAGTCGGGATGAGCAAGCGAGAGGTGCGCGAGTTGAGCAGGCGCGCGGGGCTCCCGACGTGGGACAAGCCCGCGAGCCCGTGCCTCTCCTCGCGCATAGCCTACGGCACGCCCGTCACCATCGAGCGCCTCGGCACAATTGACCGCGGCGAGGAGATCATGCGCTCGCTGGGCTTCCGCGAGTTCCGCGTGCGCCACCACGACGAACTGGTGCGCCTGGAGATCGCGCCTTCGGAACTCGACCGCGCGCTCGACCGCGCCGTCGTCGACACCCTCGCGCGAAAATTCCGCGCCCTCGGCTTCCGCTACGTGACGCTAGACCTGCAAGGCTACCGCACGGGCGCGATGAACGAAGTCTTAAAAGCAGGGACGAGGGATGAGGGATGAAGTAGAGAAACGCTTTCACTTCATCCCTCATCCCTCGTCCCTTGAGTGGAGGACAGAATGGCAATCGCAATCAGTGCAATCGCGGACGACGTGCGGCACGTCAAGGAGGACAACCCTTTCGAGTCCATGATGTCGCGGTTCGACCGCGCCGCGCAGTTGCTCGACCTCGACCCGGACCTCTACGCGGTGATGCGCGTCCCGAACCGCGAGCTGAAGGTTTACATCCCGACGCGCATGGACTCTGGACGTATACAGGTCTTCGAGGGCTACCGCGTGCAGCACAACTTCGCGCGCGGCCCGGCCAAGGGCGGCATACGCTATTCGCCCGACGTGACGCTCGACGAGGTGCGCGCGCTCGCCGCCTGGATGACCTGGAAGTGCGCGGTCGTCAACGTCCCCTTCGGCGGCGGCAAGGGCGGCATCGTCTGCGACCCCTTCCAGATGTCCATGGGCGAGTTGGAGCGCATGACGCGCCGCTACGCGGCCGAGTTGATCGACTTCATCGGCCCCGAGAAGGACGTGCCCGCGCCCGACATGAACACCAACGAGCAGACGATGGCCTGGATCATGGACACCTACTCCATGCACGCCCGCCACACCGTGACGGCGGTCGTCACGGGCAAGCCGGTCGACCTCGGCGGCTCCTCGGGCCGCCGCGAGGCCACGGGCCGCGGCATCCTGTTCGTCGTCAACGAGGCCATCAAGCGGTTCAAGATGACGCCGGGCGAGACGCGCGTGGTCGTCCAGGGCTCGGGCAACGTCGGCGGCATCGGCGCGCGGCTGATGCACGAGTCCGGCTACAAGGTCATCGCCATCTCGGACGTGCACGGCGGCATTTACAACCCGGACGGGATAGACATCCACGAGGCGCTCAGGCACTTACAGCAGACGCGCTCGTTCGAGGAGTTCCCGGGCGTCGAGTTCATCACGAACGAGGAGCTGCTGGAGCTGGACTGCGACGTGCTGGTGCCGGCCGCGACCGAAAACCAGATCACCTCGGAGAACGCCGAGCGGATTAAGTGTAAAATCCTGGCCGAGGGGGCCAACGGGCCGACCACGGCCGCGGCCGACGAAATCCTCCACAACAAGGGGGTTTTCGTCATCCCGGACATTCTGGCGAACGCCGGCGGCGTGACGGTCTCCTACTTCGAGTGGGTGCAGGACCGGATGGGCTATTTCTGGCGCGAGGACGTGGTCAACGAGCGGCTGCACGACACGATGGTCGCCAGCTTCAACGACCTGTGCCGGTACGCGGACTCCCACTCGGTGGACACGCGCACGGCCGCCTACATGCTGGCGATTGACCGCGTGGCCTACGACACACGGATGCGCGGCATTTACGCGTGACGGAAAAAACACAGGAGTTTTTCCGCTAAGTCGTGAAAAAGTCTTGATTTCCGCCGCGATGTGGTATATGGTCTGGCGGAACTCAGTATGCGGGGCATAGTCGCCAGTTTCGATTAGCGCGGTAAAGCCCGGCACGCCGAGTTGAGTCTATAAATTGTTGACATCCCGGCCGCTGTCTCTTATAAACAGTAGGCAGAAGTCAGCGATTAAGAACTTCAGAACAGTTGAGAGGCGCTCCGTAGCTGGCATTGGCAAGAGAGTGCCAGTTAGCAATCGAGGCTCCTCTCGCTGCTCCGCTCCATCTACAAGAAAGTATTCGGTCGAGGGCGGTAGCAGTCTTGAAACGTTTAGTTGCACGCTTGTAGTTGGAGCGTCCGCGCCCCGCAAAGCCCTTGTCGGGAGACCGCGCGATGTCTGTGAGGAACAGATGAGATGCACGAAGACATCCGCCCAACCCGCCGCGACTTCGGGGGACGCGGCCTCTCATTTCGAAATTTTCTATACTCATTTCGCAGGAGGAATGCGATGAGACTCGCGAGAAGAGCGCTGTTTGCCGCGCTCGCCACCTTGGTGCTGTGTTCGGCAGCATCGGCTCAAGCTCTCAGGCCGGAGACCGACCCGCGCAACCTGTCGCCGGCCGTCGGCACGGGCGGCCCGCCGGCGGGCCCGACCGGGCTATTTACCGTCTACGACGGGCAGACCCTCAGGCGCGGGGAGTTCACCTTCTCGATCGCCTACAGCAACTTCGACCGCGACCCCGGTAACGTCGACCTGAATGAAGTTCCCTTGAGCTTCAACGTCGGGTTGAACGATCACCTGGAGTTGTGGTTCAACACGACGGCCTGGCGCGGAATCAAAGTCAACAACCCGCAGAACCTGTCGAGCTTCTACCTGCCGAACTCGCAATTGCACTTCGGCGCGGACGGCCTCGGCTCGGGTAATGCCATCGTCTTGGCGCCGTCGGGCCCGAACGTCGGGACCATCGCCGGGACGGCCGTCTTCCGCCCGGCCTTCAACCAGCCGTTCGTCCAGTTCCCGTTCGTCGGCGGCTCGGCCGGCACCTTCGGTCTGACGCCGGGCCTGATCGGTGAACTCTTCGGGTTCCCGGGCTTCAACGCGCAACTGGGGGCTCCGGTGGCGCAGGGCACGGGTAACTTCGGGGCGGCGGATAACTTCCCCGGCGTCGGCTCGGTCTTCGGCAGTATCCTGCCGGGCGTCGTCCTGGCGACGTCCACCTTGCCGCCGACCATCCTGAGCCCCGGCATCGAGGTTCCGGCCACCTACACGACCATGCCCACGTACCTGCCGGATGCGCCGTTCATCAACAGGCTCTGGGGCCAGTCGTCCTGGACGAGCTTCGTCGTCGGCGCGAAGTGGAGATTCACGGGGCCGCGCAATCCGCTCGGCGTCGGCATCATCCCGTTCTACCGCTGGTACCCGGATCAGGCCGACGACTTCTCGGGCTTCAACCAGATGCAGCGCGGCGCGAGCCCCGGCGGCAACATCGGCGATTTCGGCCTCGTGGTGTTCGTCGACGGCCGCCTGAGCCGGTCGGTGAATGTTTCGGCCAACCTGGGCTACATCCTGAACTCGAACCCGAAGGGCAACTTCCCGTCGGGCGAATTCACCATGTTGGACAGGCCGGACGAACTCCTGGGCGGCATCGCCTTCGACTTCCCGATCAACAAGTACATCCAGCCCGTCCTTGAGCTGCGCTCGACGCAGTACGTCGGCGGCCGCACGCCGAACGCCTTCGAGAACAGCCCCGTGGACGCGCTCGCCGGCGTCAAGCTCTACCCGCGCCGCTGGATGGGCTTCGGGCTGGCTTACCGCTACCACATCAACCAGCAGGACCGCTCGCTGTTCGAGGGCAACGACTTCAACGTTACCGTCAACCAGACGACCAACGTCTTCGTTCCCGGCCGCGGCATCGTGGTCGTCCCGGCGACACAGGTCGCGGCGACAACCGGCGGCTTCCCGCGCGGCTTCATCGAGTCCGACGACGCCAACGGCTTCATCGGCCAGTTCTGGATCGGACGGCGCAACCCGCGCACGCCCGAGTTCCTCCCGAACCAGCCGCCGACCGTGACGCTCTCGGCCTCGCAGGGCTCGATCACGCTGCCCTGCCCGCCGGGGCAGACTTCCCGCAGCGGCAACTGCCCGACCACGGCCCAGGGCACGGTTCAGCTCGCGGCCAACGCGACCGACCCCGATGGCGATACGCTGCTCTACACGTACACGACCACCGGCGGCCGCGTGACGGGCGACGGCGCGAACGTCTCCTGGGATCTGTCGGGCGTCCAGCCCGGCACCTACACGGCGACCGTTGAAGTCGACGACGGCTGCGGCTGCGTGGCCTTCTCCTCGACGACCGTGACGATTGCCGAGTGCAGCGACTGCATCCTGCCGTGCCCGACGCTCTCGATCTCCTGCCCGACGGGCCTGGTTGATCAGGGCACGCCGGCCACGGTGAGCGTCAACGTCTCGGGCGGCGACCCGAACGCCAGCATCACCTACAACTGGACGGTCTCGGCCGGCACGATTACCAGCGGCCAGGGCACGCCCTCGATCACGATTGACACGACCGGCCTCGCGGGCCAGAACGTGACCGCGACGGTCGAACTCGGCGGGGTGGCTCCCGAGTGCGACAGGACCGAGTCCTGCTCGTTCTCGATCAGCGCGCCGCCGGTGCAGCCGACGAAGTTTGACGAGTACGCCGATCTCCGCTTCAACGACGAGAAGGCGCGCCTCGACAACTTCGCCATCCAGCTACAGCAACAGCCTGGCGCTCAGGGCTACTACGTCATCTTCGGCTCGTGCGAAGGTGAGGCAGACCAGCGCTCGGCTCGCGCCATTGACTACCTGGTCAACAACCGCGGTATCGACCGCAGCCGCCTCACCGTCGTCAACGGAGGCTGCCGCGAGAACCTGACCGTGGAGCTGTGGATCAGGCCGACGGGTGCGGTCGAACCGACCCCGACCAACAGCGCGACCGTGTCGCCTTGTCCGGAGTGCCGCAGGGCGACTCCGCGCGGACGCCGTCGCGGCGGCCGCCGCCGTGGCGAGGAATAAACAGTAACGCTCGCGTCTCGGTCTCGTTGTGAGGCGCGGCTTAACCCAGGACGCGGGCGATGTTTCTCCCAAAAGAGAAGCGTCGCCCGCGTCGCTTTAAATAGGCCGAAAGATTGTTGGCAATACAACTGCGCTTTCCGCGTCCCGCATCCTAACCCGCACGGCTGGCGGCAATCCCGCCGGATAATTTATAATCCCGGCGATTTCTCTCCCCGAGGAATCGGCAACTTTCAATCTTGAGGCAGAGATAACACCGATGACGAAGACCCGACTCATAAACCGCACTCTCTTGCTCTTCACCCTCCTGGCCCTGGTCGCTCACATGTTCGGCGGCGCAACCAGGGTCCGGGCCGTGGGCGGCGAAAACGAAGGCTCTGCGGCCGACCCGCAGTACCTGATGGACTGGCACGTCACCGGCCCGACCGGCGGCGACGTGCGCGCCCTCGTCGTCGACCCGAGCGACCCGCAGCGCTTCTACTTCGGCACGCTCGACGGGCAGATTTACACCTCGACCGACGGCGGGCAGAACTGGCGGCTGCTGCACAACTTCAACCGCCCGAAGCTCTTCATGGATCACATCCTCGTCGACCCGCGCGACTCGCGCGTCCTCTACGTCGCGACCCACCGCCACAAGGAGCCAGGCGGCTTCTTCAAGTCGACGGACGGCGGCCGGACCTGGCGCGAAGCGCAGGAGCTGCGCGAGGAGGCGTTGCACTCGCTGACGCAGTCGTCCAAGAACCCGGACATGCTCGTGGCGGGGACCAACCGCGGCGTCTACTACTCGCTCAACGCGGGCGAGAGTTGGCAGAAGTACAACACCGCGGCCACGCCCGGCCTCATCAACGTCGAGACGCTGGCGGTTGACCCGCGCAACACGGACGTCATCTACGCGGGCACTTGGTACTTGCCCTACAAGACGACCGACGGCGGCCGCACCTGGTTCAGCATCAAGAACGGCATCATCGACGACTCGGACATCTTCGCCATCGACATAGACCCGCGCGACCCCGACCACGTCATCGCGTCCGCCTGTAGCGGCATCTACGAGACGAAGAACGCGGGCTCAAGCTGGCGCAAGGTGCAGGGCATCCCCTCGCAGTCGCGCCGCACGCGCGCCATCCTCCAGCACCCCTCGCAGGCGGGCATCGTCTTCGCCGGCACGACCGAGGGCTTCTGGCGCTCGACCAACGGCGGCGACTCGTGGATGCTGACCACCTCGAAGCAGTTGGAGATTAACTCCATCGCGGTCCACCCGAGTCGGCCGAATGACATCTACATCGGGACGAACAACTACGGCGTGATGATCTCGCGCGACGGCGGCAAGAACTTCGTGCCGACCAACGGCGGCTACAGCGGCCGCTTCGCCAACGCCATCCTCGCCGACCGCGAGCAGCCCGGCCGCATCTACGCCACCACCATCAACACGACCACCGGCGGCGGCTTCTTCTTCGTCAGCAACGACAACGGCCAGACGTGGCAGCCCTCGATGCGGAACCTCAAGGAGAACCGCCTCATCAGCTACGCCATTCTTCAGGACGAGCGCGACAGCAACGTCATCTACCTGGGGACGAACTACGGCGTCTACCGCTCGGCCGACCGCGGGGCCTCCTGGTCCCCGCTCGGCGCGCCGAAGGACGAGCCGGCAGGCAAGCCGAAGAAGAAATCTTCCTCGCGCAGGGCGAGGGGCTCGGCCGCGAGTTCGCGCCCCTCCACGGCGCGCGCGCAGGGGCCGGACGACATGGTCCGCCGCGCGCAGGAGGCGCTCAACGCGGCCGGCTACAACGTCGGCGAGCCCGACGGCCACGCGGGCACGCGGACCGTCTCCGCGATTCGCGGCTACCAGGCCGACCGCGGGATTCCGATTTCGGGCAAGCTGGACGACGCGACTCTGACGGCGCTGGGGCTCGCCGGCGGCGTGCAGACCACCACGGCCGCGACAAAGCTGCCGGCCCCGGCCGTCTTCCTGACAGACATCGTCAACGCGCTCGCGCCCACCTGGGACGAGCAGGGAAGGCCCGGAATCCTGGCCGCGACCAACGCCGGGCTCTACCGCACGTTCGACGCCGCGCAGGGCTGGGAGAAGCTCAACTACGGCGGCGGGCTCGACCAGCGCACGACCGCGATCTCGACGACCTACCAGAACCAGAGCACCGTCTACGTCGGCACGGCCACTTCCGGCGTGCTCGTCTCGCGCGACGCCGGGCGGACGTGGCGTCAGGTCCCCGGCATCCCGGCGAGCGCGCCCATCTCGACCATCGTGCGGGACAAGAAGCGCTCGGCCTACATCTACGTCGGGACGAAGCAGACGCTCTACTACTCGCACGACGGCGGCGAGCGCTGGATACGTCGCGGCGGCAACCTGCCGTACGGCGACTACGCCGCCATCCTCATCAACCCGCAGAACCCGAACGAGATTTTCGTCGGCAACGCCTTCCAGAATCAGGGCGGAGGCTCGACGACCGTCAACAGCGGCGGCATCTACCGCTCGGCGGACTCGGGGCTGACCTGGATGCGCATCGACCCGCGCGACGTGCGCCTGCCGAGCCAGCGCATCTGGGCGCTGGCCTTCGACGCCGGCAACTCCAACCGCCTCTTCGTCGGCTCGCACTCCGCCGGCATCTACGTCGCCGAGCGCAACGGCAGCACGGCCGCGAACGGCGAGCAATAAAGCGTAAGGCGGGAGGGAGAAAATAAAAGGCGGAAGGCAGCAACACCGTCTGAGTTTGCCGCCTTCCGCCTTCCGCTTACTGCCTCCTGCGTCCCGCCTTCTGCTTTCCGCCTTGACATGCCCTCTCGTCGGCGTGTACATTTCCGCCCTACCCGGTCAAGCGGCTGGTGATAAGAAGTCGGAGCAGAAGGGTGACTACGGGCACGACGGAAATCGAAACGATCATTAACCTCCTTTTCCAAATCTCAACGGCTCGCTAATCCCCCTCACCTCAGCTCGCTCATCCGACCAAGTCACCGGAGAAACTTTAGGCAAGTCGCTCGACCGCGCGCTCTGCCCGCGAATAGTGTTCTGGCGCGCGGCCCGAGGGAGAAAAAAGAACCGGGATGGCGCGCGGGCCTTTGGCACGCGCTGCAACTTTGAGGAGGAGTCTGAGTAAGAATCCGCATGTCCACTGAAGAAACCAAGCCGGCCGACGGCGAGGTGCAAGAAAATCAACCAACCACCGGTGAGGCCGCAGCAGCGCCCGCGCCGCAACCGAACAATCAGCAGGGCGCGGGCGCGCAGGCCGCGACCGCACCTTCGAAGCCGCCGGCCCCGCCCGCCGCTCCGCCACCGTCCGACGCGTCCGCGGAGGACGAGGAGGAAGAATCGCGCTCGGACTTCGGGGCGATGCTCGACCAGTTCGAGCAGGAGCAGGCCGGGTTCCAGGAGGGCGAGGTCGTGCGCGGCACGGTCGTCGGCATCACCGAGCGCGGCGTCGTGATTGACTTCGGTTACAAGTCCGAGGGCATCGTCAACCAGGCCGAGTTCATGGACGGCGGCGAACTCACCGTCAAGCCCGGCGACGAGGTCGAAGTGCTCGTCAAGAGCATGGAGACGAGCGAGGGCTTCCCCGTACTTTCTCGCGCCGACGCCGTGCGCATGAAGGCTTGGGACGAGCTTGAGAAGGCTTACGCCGCCGGCACGCCCGTCCGCGGCCGCATCACCGAGCGCATCAAGGGCGGACTGCGCGTCGACATCGACGGCATCCCGGCCTTCCTGCCCGGCTCGCAGGTCGACACGCGCCCCGTGCGCAACCTCGACAGCTTGCGCAACCAGGAGATTGAGGCCAAGGTCATCAAGCTCAACCGCAAGCGCTCGAACGTCGTGCTCTCGCGCAAGGCGGTCATAGAGGAGCAGAACGCGGGCAAGAAGGGCCAGACGCTCGACCAGATTGAGGAAGACATCATCGTCGAGGGGCAGATTAAGAACCTGACCGACTACGGCGCGTTCGTCGACCTCGGCGGCATCGACGGCCTCCTGCACGTCACGGACATGTCTTGGGGCCGCCTGCAAAATCCCGCGGAACTCTTCAAGGTCGGCGACACCGTTCAGGTCAAGGTCTTGAAGTTCGACCGCGACCGCGAGCGCGTCTCCTTAGGCTACAAGCAGTTGCTTCCAGACCCCTGGAGCAGCATCGACGAGCGCTATCCCATCGGGCGGCGGCTGCGCGGCAAGGTGGCTTCCGTGGCCGACTACGGCGCGTTCATAGAGCTTGAGCCGGGCGTGGAAGGATTGGTGCACGTCTCGGAGATGAGCTGGTCGAAGAGGGTCAAGCACCCCAGCAAGCTCGTCAACCCGGGCGACGACGTGGACGTAGAAGTCCTGAGCGTCGACCCGAAGGCGCGGCGCATCAGCCTCGGCATGAAGCAGGTGCAGGCCAACCCGTGGCAGACCTTGAAGGAGCGCTACCAGATCGGCTCGCGCGTCACGGGACGCGTGCGCAACCTGACTGACTTCGGCGCTTTCATCGAAGTCGAGGACGGCGTCGACGGGCTCGTCCACGTCTCCGACATCTCCTGGGCCAAGCGCATCAAGCACCCCGGCGAGGTGCTGAAGAAGGGGCAGGAGATAGAGGCCGTCATCACCAGCATCGACGCCGAGAACCGCCGCCTCTCGCTCTCGATCAAAGACCTTGAGCCGAACGCCTGGGAGCGGTTCGTCCAGGATCACAAGCCGGGCGATGTCGTGAAAGGCAAGATCGCGCGCTTCGCCAACTTCGGGGCCTTCGTCGAACTGGGCGACAACCTCGAAGGCTTGTGCCACATCTCGGAGCTTTCGGAGGAGCGCGTGGAGAAGCCCGAGGACGTGGTGCAGTTGGGGCAGGAGTTGGACTTCAAAATCCTCAGGATCGACCCGGACAACAAGAAGATCGGCCTCTCGGCGCGCGCCGTCACGAGTGACGAGCACGTCGTGGACACCAAGACCTACTCGACGGAAGTCAAAGGCGGGATGGCGTCCCTGAGCGAGCTGGCCGATTTCTTCGGCTCCTCGTCCTCGGGCGGCTCCCAGTCCGAGGACGACAAAGACCGCGAGAAGTAATCACGCCGGTAGTCGGAACACACGGGTCAGGGGCCAGAAGGGAAGCGATGCTTTCGTTCTGGCCCCTGACCCTTGTCTGCCGTCCCCCGCTTCGCCTTAAAATGTTGGCCGCGCATAGTTTGTCTTGCGGCGCGCCGCCGTTTTCTGCTACTGTACGCGGACCAGCCTCACTTTTTGAGTCGGCTGAACGCCTTTTGGCCTTTCGAGGCTTTGCGGCCCCTTTGTGGCCTTTGTCTTATGTAGCAGCGAGGTGATGGCATGACTAAAGCGGAATTGGTCGAAGACGTCGCTCGGGCGGCGGAACTCACCAAGAAGGACGCCGAGCGGCTCGTCGAGATCGTCTTCGAGAGCATTATCGAGACGCTGAACCAGGGCGAGAAGATAGAGCTGCGCGGCTTCGGCAGTTTCCGCGTGCGCGAGCGCGGCGCGCGGCGCGGCCGCAACCCCAAGACAGGCGACCCCGTCAACATCCCTGCCAAGCGCGTCCCCTACTTCAAGCCCGGCAAGGAACTCAAAGAGCTGATCAACGAAGAGGGCACGGCCGGTTCGGGCGCGCCCGACTCGGCCGCGGCCGACGACCGCACCCCTCCCGCCATCTGAACTGTTACGGCGCACACCCGACGCGCCGCAAAGCCCCGCGCGAGGTGGGCGCTCATGGACAGGCTCTGGAGTCCCTGGCGATACGACTACATCAAGTCCGGGTCAGCCGAAAAGAGCGAGCCGCCCGCCTGCGTCTTCTGCGCGATGCTCTCGGCCGAGGGCGACGACGAGAGCAAGTACATAGTCCACCGCGCCCGGCACAATTTCGTCGTCCTCAACATCTACCCCTACATCAGCGGCCACACGATGGTCGTGCCCTACGAGCATCTGGCGGAGTTGGCCGCCGCGCCGAAAGAGACCACGGACGAGATGATGGATTTGACGAAGCGGCTGCAAGCCGTGATGCGCGAGGTCTACCGCCCGGACGGCTTCAACCTCGGGATGAACCTCGGCCGCGCCGCGGGCGCGGGCGTCGCGGACCACTTCCACCTGCACATCATGCCGCGCTGGATTGGCGACACCAACTTCATGACCACCGTCGGCGAGACCCGCGTCCACCCCGAAGACCTCGCGACCACCTACCAAAAACTGCGTGAAAAGTTTTGAAGAGCGTGAAGACGAGGCGTATAATTGCCGTCATCCACCCGCCCACCCAGTAGCAGAAAACTCTGAAGATGGACGGAGGAAAGAGATGAGTGAAGAAATCACGCGGCCACTGCCGAACGACATTCTAAAACTTATCCTGGCGCGCCTGGATTCCATAGACACGAATGTCCATTCACTGAATACGCGTCAGACTGCGCTCGAAGAGAAGGTTGACAGGCGTTTACAGGAGACGCGCCCGATCTGGGAAAGTGTGCAGACCGAGTTGAAGGAACTGAGGAACGATTACAAAGATTTCCGGCGTCTGTTCCACTCGACCTTCGCCAGCCTGGTGCGCGGTCAGGAAGACATCATAGAACGTTTGGATAAGCTCGAAGCGCGCGAAGTCCCCAAGTAACTAATCCACCCCACCCACCCTAACGCTTGGAAGCGCCGCGCGGGATCGCCTCGTCCTCGACCTCGCCGGCCTTGTTAATCGGAATCTCCGAAGTCCTGTTGTAGCTCACGCCGCGCTCCTCCGTGTCCAGCTCGGGGCGGGGAAGTTGTGCCAGCCCGCTCGTCAGGGGCGGCGGGTTGAATCCGGGGTAGTCTATGCGCGCGTGGTAGATGGCCGTCAGCGAAGTGATGATCGCCTCGCGGATGGTCGTCAACTCCTTCAGACTCAGGTTGCACTCGTCCAGTTGTCCGTCGCTGATGATGGCGTCGACGATCTTGGTGACGATGGTGCGTATGTTCTCGGGGTTCGGCTGCGCCAGCGAGCGCGCGGCCGCCTCGCACGAGTCGGCGATCATCATGATGGCAGACTCTTTGAACTGCGGCTTCGGCCCAGGGTAGCGGAACTCCGACTCGTCCACCTCCTCGCCCGGCGCGGCCTGCGCCTGCGCCTTGCGCAGGAAGAAGTGCAGCGTGCGCGTCCCGTGGTGCTGCGGGATGAAGTCGGAAATCTGCTTGGGCAGCCCTATCTCCTTCGCCAGCTTGAGGCCGTAGGTGACGTGGCTCGTGATGATCTTCGCGCTCTGCGTGGGTTTCAGGCGGTCGTGCGGGTTCTCGCCCGTCTGGTTCTCGACGAAGTAGTCCGGCGCGGCCGTCTTGCCTATGTCGTGGTAGAGCGCGCCGATGCGCGCGAGCAGGGGGTTGGCCCCGACCGCGCGGCACGCGTCCTCGGCCAACTGCCCGACCGCGTGCGAGTGCTGGTTCGTGCCAGGCGCGCGCAGCGCGAGTTGGCCCAGCACGGGCAGGTCCGCGTTCGACAGCTCCAGCAATTTCACGTCCGTCAGGATGCCGAACGCCGACTCGTTAATCGGCAGGCCCCCGGCCGTGAAGATCGTCGTCAGCAGCCCGCCGAGCACGCCGCAGCCCATCGTGAAAAGCACGGTCTTGAAGGTCAGCGGCTGCTGCGCGTAGGCGATGACGGCGACGGCCGTCAGGGCGTTGACGACCGCGATGAGCAGGCCCGCGACCGTGACCGACTGCCGCTCGCGGTAGCGCCCTATGCCGTAGAGCGCGGCGGTCGAAGAGATGACCGCGTAGATCGTGACGAGGATGCCCGTCGGCGCGAGCAGGCCCGCGAAGAGCGACGTGACGAGCGCGGTAATCAGCCCCAGCTTGGTGTCAACCAGGAGCGCCACGAGCAGGGTGGCCGAGGCGAAGGGGACCGCGAAGTCCCAGATGACGGGGTCGTTTAAGGGCGCGGTCATGCCGCGCGAGGCGACGCTCTCGGCGAGCGTGAAGCCTACTCGGGCTAGAATCGTCTGGACGACGACGGCCGAGCCGACGAGCGCGAACGCCTTGCGCGGCGAGAGGTTCAGGGTGACGGCCGTCGAGCGGTGCTCTATGAATTTCCAGGTCAGCCAGTAGAGCGCGCCGACGAGGAAGAGCAGCCCGAAGAGCTGGTTCCACCAGCGCCGGCCCTGCCGGGCGTAGTCGCGCACGGCCTGCATCTGCGCGAGCATCGGCCCGTTGACCGTGTCGCCCTCGCGCGCGATGACCTGGTTGCGCTTGATCAGCATGTAGGCGGCCTCGACCTTGCCCGCCGCCGCCTCGCGCATGGCCTGCGAGGCGGCCGGGTCGTAGAAGACGTTGGGCCTGACCAGCGGCGACATCGCCGCGAACAACGCCTCCTGTTGCTCGGTCGTCCAGCCGGACAGTTGCGAAATCCGCGAGCGCAGGGTCTTCTGCTTCTCCGAGAGCGGCCTCATGCGGCTCTGCGGCATCGTCAGGGTAGACTGCGACTCCGGCTTCATCATGTCCGCCAGCAGGATGTCCTGCTTGAGGTATTCGGCGTCGCCGTCTTCGTAGATGTAGCCTTCGTTCTCCTCGCGCAGGATGAGCGCGAGGTGTTCAAGCTCCGCCGGGTCGAAGCGGTGCGCCGTGATGGCTTCCACCAGCCCGCTCCTGCCGCCGGGCCCGGTCCACCTCAACTCTTTTCTGGCGTTGCTGTTGCCTTGCTGCGCCGCCTGCTTCTGCAAGTCCTCCCACGCGGCGCGGAAGGTCCGGGCCGCGCTCTCCGCGCGCGTCGAGTCGAAGGCGAAGACGGGGCGCGTGGCCTCGCGGGCCGCCTCGCGTCGCTTCTCCGTCTCCACCAGGTCAGGCACGCTGATGTCCGCCGGCGCGATCACCGTGCGGCGGACCACGTCGCCCTCGTGGTAGTTCTCGACCGAGACGCGCGAGTTGGCGTTGACCAGCAGGAGCGTGGTCACGACGACGAAGAGGCCGTAGAAGATGAAGAAGCGCGTGCGCGGGCGGAACCGGCTGAAGGGTCGGAAGAGGAAGCCCAGCACGGCGTTGCGCGCGCGTTCCAGCGGGGAGTTGAAGCGTTGTCGGCGGCGTTTCTGGCTCATCTCAGGTTTGCGCGACGTATGCGGCCTCTTCCTTGTCCTCCGGGCGCGCGACCAGGTCGCGGGCCAGGATAGCGCTCGCGCGTTCGAGCATCGGGCGCAGAGTTTTCGAGTCAGTGGCGGAGACGGCCACGGGCTCCGGCGCGCCCTTCTGCGCGGCCTGGCGCAAGATTGACTCCAGGGCCGCCCCGTCGAGCAGATCCGCCTTGTTGAAGACGGTGAGGCGCGGAATCTGGTTGAACTTCAGCTCGGCCAGGATTCTTTCGACCGACTGGAACTGCTGCTCCCAGCGCGGGTTGGCCGCGTCCACCAGATGTACGAGCAAGTCAGAGTCGCTGATCTCTTCGAGCGTGGCGCGGAAGGCCGCGAGCAAGTCGGGCGGCAGGTCGCGTATGAACCCGACCGTGTCGTTGACGATGACCTCCTGCTCGCGCGGCAGGCGCAGTCGGCGCGAGGTCGGGTCGAGCGTGGCGAACATGCGCTGCTCGGCGTGGACCGCGCTCGAAGTGAGCGTGTTCAGGAGCGTAGACTTGCCGGCGTTCGTGTAGCCGACAATCGAGATGACGGGGAACTCGCGCCGCACGCGCTCCTTGCGCCGCTCCTGACGCCGCAGGGAAAGACTTTGAATCTCTTTTTCGAGCCGGTGTATTCGGTCGCGCACGCGGCGGCGGTCGGTTTCGAGCTTCGTCTCGCCGGGGCCGCGCCCGCCGATGCCGCCCGCGAGGCGCGAGAACGCCGAGTCTTGTCCGGCGATGAGGCGCGGCAGCAGGTATTTCAATTGTGCCAGTTCGACCTGAATCTTACCCTCGCGCGACTGCGCGCGCTGGGCGAAGATGTCCAGGATGAGTTGCGAGCGGTCGATCACCTTGAGGTCCGTGGCCTCTGAGAGCGAGCGCACCTGTGCGGGGGCCAGCTCGCGGTCGAAGACGATCAGGTCCGCGCCCAGTTGGAGCGCGCGCACCAATAGCTCTTCGAGCTTGCCGCGCCCGAGCACCGTGCGCGGGTCAATCGCGCTGCGGCGCTGTATGACGCTGTCGAGCACGACGACGCCCGCCGAGGTCGCCAACTCCTGCAACTCCTGCATGGACTCCTCGGCCTCGAACGTGGAGCCCGTCGTCACGCCCACCAGAATCGTGCGGTCGCGCACCTCCGCGCGCCGCGTGGCGCGCCGGTTACGCGCCATCTCCTCTTCGAGCGAGTTGATGAGCGCGAGGAAATCCACGTCCAGCTGCGACGGAATCTGCGGCTCAAGGAAGGCGTAGGGCGCGGCGGCGCGGCCGTTCGTGTCCAACTCGGCGGCGGTCGTCGGCAGCAGGTGCGCCGCGCGCACCATGCCGGGCAGCCCCGTGCGCTCGTCCACGTCGAGCGAGACCATCAGGTCTAGTCTTAAAAGCGCGAGGTCCGTCAGGTCGTCCTGCGTCAACTCCTCGCCGCGCAGGTGCGTGTGGACGCCGCGCAGCCCGCGGAAGCGGTCGGCCGCCACGCGCGTGCGCTTCAGGTCCGGCCACTCTATGCGGCGCGCGTCGCCGACCACGACGTGCTCGACGTAGCCCTTGCGGTCAATCAGCGCGCCGATCTGGCGGCGCGTCTCGTGCGAGAGTTCCGTCATCTGGCGCGCGAACTCCGGCGTCACGATCTGGTGCGGCGCGATGCGCCGGGAGTAGAGCTTCTCTATGCGGCGCAGTTGATTCGGCTTTAACCCTTGCGTGTTCCCGTGTACGTTACTAATGGTTTTCGTCTCCCACTAAAGCAGCCGGTAATCAGTTGTCAGCCTTCTGTTTTTGGCTGAAAACTGAGAGCTGATGACTGATGACTGGCTGAAGTTACAGAACGATTGAAGCGAGCGGTGGCGGCGGGCGTCGGACGCTGTGTGGAACCCGTTGATGTTGCTCCGCGAAATCAATTCGCTTGGTCGCTTGAGCATTGCGATAGTCCGGTCAGGCGCGGCCGGGCGCGTGCACGCTCCGTGGAGAGCGCCTTGCGCCGGGCGGTGTCTTGACCGGGACGGATTATAGCACAGCGCGCCCGACTGCAAGCACCGAATCGGCGCGGCCGCCCGAATGCCGGGGCCGGAGTTAGACACCCGTCGCGCGCACGGCGTATCATTGCTCGTAAATCGTAAATCGTGAATCGTAAATAGACGACGAGCGCTTTTTGCGATTTACGATTTACGATTCACGATTCACGAGGTGCGTTGATGAGCGAAGCGGGGCGCATTGTGCGCGTCAACCCGGCGGCCGGGATTGCGGGCGGCGAGGTCGTCGTCGAGTGCTCCGATTTTGACACCTCGCGCGTCAGGACGTGCGGCGCGTGGTTCAATGGTGAGCGCGCGAGTTTGGTCGGCGCTTCGCGCAGCCGCGTGCTGGCGGTCGTCCCCGAAGCGGGCGTGAGCGGCGAGGTCGAGCTGACGTTGGAGAGCGACGGGCGGCGCACGCCCCCCGCGAGGTTCAGCGCCGGCGTGAAGCTGGCGGACGACCTGCACATCGTCGCCAACCCGACCTTCGACCCGGACGACGGCTCACTCTTCGTGACGCGCTCGGGCTCGCGCGGGCAGGAGCTGCCCGTCACGCTCTTCCGCGTAGACGCGGGCGGCGCTCTCTCCGACTTCTCGGGCGACATAGTCAACCCGACCGGCATCGCCTTCGACAAATCGGGCCAGATGTTCGTCACGAGCCGCATGGACGGCAACGTCTACCGCATCACGCCGTTCAAGGAGTCCGTCCCGTTCGCGAAGAATTTGGGCGTGGCGACCGGGATTGCCTTCGACCGCGAGGGGCGGATGTACGTCGGCGACCGCACTGGCACAATTTACCGCGTCAACGGCATAGGCGAGGAGCAGTCCTGGGCGCGGCTTGAGCCGTCGGTCTCGGCCTACCACCTGGCGTTCGGGCCGGACGACGCGCTCTACGTGACGGGGCCGACCGTTTCGAGCTTCGAGGCCGTGATGCGCGTCGACCGCAACGGCGAGGCGAGCGTCTTCTACAAGGGCCTCGGCCGCCCGCACGGGCTGGCCTTCGACCGCGAAGGGTATCTTTACGTGGCGGCCTCGCTGCGCGGCCGGCGCGGCATCATACGCATCACGCCGGACGGGAGCGACGCCGAGGTCTTCGTCGCCGGGGTGAACGTCGTCGGCCTGGCCTTCAGCGCCGCCGGCGACATGGTCGTCGCCACCAACGAAGCCGTCTACAGCCTCCCGCTCGGCATCCACGGAACACTGCTATAACACGGGAGTCAGGAGACGGAATACAGAAGTCAGAAGCGAAAAGGCCGAGAGCCGCTTTCACGGATTTTCTTTTCTTCTGCCTCCTGACTCCTGTTTTTTGACTCTTCTGCGGGCGCGTGTTAGTGTGATGGGCTGCTTGGAGCGCGGGTTTGTTCACCTGTTTTGGCGATGGGCAATTACGACATAGGACAATTTATTCTCTACATGGTGGCGCTCGTGTTCTCGCTCTCCCTGCACGAGGCCGGCCATGCCTGGATGTCGAACAGGTTCGGCGACGATCTGGCGCGTTTGCAGGGGCGCATCTCGCTGAACCCCGTCAGCCACGTCGACCCTATCGGAACGCTGCTCTTCCCGGCGATAGCCTTTTTCACGCACGCCCCCTTGCTCGGCTGGGCCCGCCCGACGCCCGTCAACCCGCTGCGCTGGCGCGACAAGCGCGTGGCGAATTTCTGGGTCTCGATTGCGGGCGTGCTCTGCAACCTGCTGATCGCCATCGTCGCCGGGATAACTATTCGCGTCCTCTCCGAGCTCGGGCTTTTACGCGACCTGCAATCCGACCTGGCTATCGGCGGGGTCAAGCTGCTGACAGCCTTCTTTACTCTGAACGTCGGGCTGTTCGTCTTCAACCTGCTCCCGATCCCCCCGCTCGATGGCAGCAAGATTTTAGGCAGCATCCTCCCGGCGAGTTTCGAGCCGGCTCTCGAAGCGCTGGAGCAGTACGGGTTCATCCTGCTCTTCATCGCCGTCTTTACCCGCGTGCTCAACCCAATCTTTGGCGCGGCACTAAATGTGGCGTGGAGCTTGGTCTTTATCGGCACGTAAGAGAGTCTAGATGAAACGAATCTTCAGCGGCGCACAGCCGACCGGCGGCTTCCACCTGGGCAACTATCTCGGCGCGCTGCGGAACTGGGTCGAATTGCAGCACGAGTACGAGAGCTTCTTCTGCGTCGTCAACCTGCACGCCATCACCAACACGCAAGACCCCAAAGAGCTGGCGGCCAAGACCCGCGAGGTCGCGCGCCTCTACCTCGCGGCGGGCATAGACCCCACGGTCTCGACCGTCTTCATACAGTCGGACGTGCCCGAGCACGCCGAGCTGGCCTGGGTCTTAAACTGCATGACGCGCATCGGCGAACTGGACCGCATGACCCAGTTCAAGGAGAAAGGGCGCAGCAAGCAGCGGGAGAACATAGGCGTCGGCATCTTCGACTATCCGGTCTTGATGGCCGCAGACATCCTGCTTTATCAAACGGACCTGGTGCCCGTCGGCGAGGACCAAAGACAGCACCTCGAATTGACGCGCGACCTGGCCGCGCGCTTCAACCGCGACTACGGCGAGACGTTCCGCGTCCCCGACGCGTTCATCCCGAAGGTCGGCGCGCGCATCATGTCCCTGGGCGACCCGACGAAGAAGATGGCGAAGTCGGACGAGAACCCGAACTCGTCAATCGCGCTCCTCGACGACGCGGACACCGTCCGCCGCAAGCTCAAGCGCGCCGTCACGGATTCCGGCACCGAGATTCGCTTCGACGAGACGCGCCCCGCGGTCACGAACCTTTTGACCATCTACAGGATTCTGACCGGGCAGACGCCCGAGGAGATCGAGAGCCACTTCGAGGGCCGCGGCTACGCGCAGTTGAAGGGCGAACTGGCCGAGCTGGTGGTAGAATTCCTCCGGCCTTTTCAGGACCGCGTGCGCGGCATCTCGGACGAGGAACTGGACCGCATCCTCGAAATGGGGCGCGAGCGCGCGAGCGGCGTGGCGCGCCCCACGATGGAAGAGGTCAAGACGCGCCTCGGCCTTCACGGCGCGCACAGCAGATAGCGGATTAAACGCGGAGGGATGATGGACGACACGACTGAGACATTGGCCCAGGCCGCGCAGCCGGGGGCGACCATCAGCGTCACCGGCTCGCGCCCCGAAATCATGGCCGGCGTGGGCGACGAGTTGAAGCTCGTCATGGGCGAGTTCGCCGGGCCGCTCGACCTGCTGCTCTACCTGATCAGGCAGGAGCAGGTGGACATCTATGACATCCCGGTCGCGCGGATTACGGACGAGTATCTCCGCTACCTAAGGCTCATGCAGGAACTGGACATCGCCGTCGCCGGCGATTTTTTAGTGATGGCGGCGACGCTGATAGAGATTAAGTCGCGCATGCTCCTGCCGCGCGACCCGCTCGCGGAGGCGGCGGACGATGAGTCGATCGACCCGCGCTCGGAGTTGGTCAACCAGCTTTTGGAGCACCAGAAGTACAAGGCCGCCGCGCAGATGCTCTGGTCGCGCGCGACCGTCGAGCAGGCCGTCTTCACGCGCGGCGAACTGGAGACGGACAAGCAGAACCCTGAGGTTTCGGTCGGGCTCTTCGACCTCCTGAAAACTTTCCAGCAGATTCTCGCGCGCCACAAAGAAGAAGTCCTGATGGAGATCGAGCGCGAGGAGATCTCGATGTCCGAGATGCTGGAGCGCCTGCGCAACATGGTGCTCTCGGCCGGCGAGCTGAACCTGCGCAAGTACTTCGAGCGCGCCAAGTCGCGCCGCGAGCTGGTGCTCGCCTTCCTCTCCGTCCTGGAATTGGTCCGCACGACGGAAATCTCACTGATTCAACGCGAGACCTTCGGCGAAATCATCGCGCGCGCCGGCGCATAAAAACTTATGAGCGAAGAAGAAATCAAAGACGAACCTTTAGACGAGGCGAACGAGGCGGAAAACGAAGCTCAGGCGGCGGCGGACGAAGCGGCCGGGCCGCTTGAGGACGACACGTTTTTCGACTCCGAGGAAGATGTCATCATCCACGACGCGGACGCCGAAGACCGTCTGGAAGAGGCCCGCTTGCGCGCGGCCGAGAACGGCGGCGGCGGGGAGGTTGCGCCCGCCAAAGACGCCGACGCGCCGCACGACGTTCGCAGCATGGCCGAGATGATGGCGATCATAGAGGCGCTCATCTTCGTCTCCGAGGAGCCGCTGAGCGTTAAGGCGCTCGCCGACGTGCTCAAGGAGGACCGCGGCTGGATCGAGACCGCTTTGGAGGCGCTCGCCGAAGAGTTCAACGCGCGCAACGGCGGCCTGCACCTGCGCGAGGTCGCGGGCGGCTGGCAGCTCGCCACGCGCCCCGAGCACCACGAGCACGTCCGGGCCTTCCTGAAATCGCGCCCCTCGGCCAAGCTCTCGCTCGCCTCTTTGGAGACGCTCGCCGTCATCGCCTACAAGCAGCCGATTACTGTGCCAGAAATTCTGGAGATTCGCGGCGTGCAGTCGCCCTCGGCCATCAAGACGCTGCTCGACAAGCGGCTCATCAAAGCCTGCGGCCGCAAAGAGACGGTCGGCCGGCCCATGATGTACGGCACCTCGAAAGAGTTCCTCCTCCAGTTCGGCCTCAAAGACTTGACGGAGCTGCCGAGCATCGAAGACTTCGAAGATTTGGCGGGAGGAGCGTGAAAAGCAGCAGGCAGTAGGCGGTGGGCAGCGGGCAGCAAGAACAAGCTGCTTTAACTGCCCACTGCCTGCCGCCTGCTGCCTGCTGCTTTATGGAGCGTCTGCAAAAGTTAATCGCCGCGGCCGGGATCGCCTCGCGCCGTCACGCGGAGGAGATGATCGCGGCGGGCGAGGTGACGGTCAACGGGCGAGTGGTCACGGAGCCGGGCACGAGGGCGGACCCCGCGCGCGACCACATCAAGGTGCGCGGGCGGCTGATTAACCCGCTGCTCGAAGCGCGCGAGAAGGTCTACGTCCTGTTGAACAAGCCGCGCGGCTACCTGACGAGCCTCGCGGACCCGGAGGGCCGCCCGCTCGTCACCGAACTGCTCCCGAAAGCCCTGGGCCGCCTGCACCCTGTCGGCCGCCTGGACTTCAACACCGAAGGGCTGCTGCTGCTGACCAACGACGGCGAGTTCACGAACTACATCACGTCGGCGCGCAACCGCGTGGCGAAAGTTTACGAGGTCAAGGTCAAGGGCGTGCCGCCCGAGCCCGCGATAGAGCGCCTGCGCCGCGGGATAGTTCTGGACGACGGCGGCCGCACGGCCCCGGCCGAGATTAAGAGGACCGAAGAGAGCGCGACCAACGCGTGGTTCGAGGTCGTGCTCCACGAGGGGCGCAACCAGCAGATCAGAAAAATGTTCGACGCCGTGGGACACTCGGTCCTCAAGCTGCGCCGCGTGCAGATCGGCACGCTCCGCGACGACCGGCTCGCGCCGAAGCAGTGGCGCACGCTCGCGCCCGCCGAAGTCGCGCGCCTGACGGGAAAGAACCGGCGAAAAAAGCGGCCGCCGGCCAAGGCCAAAGCGCGCGGCGCGGGTAACAGCGGGCGGCGCGACTAGGGTAGAATACAGACAGTGCTGAGGACTGAGTGCGGAGTTAAAACTCTCACTCAGTCCTCAGCGCTCAGTACTCAGTACTTTTTAGGGGCTTTTATGGAATTCGAGCTGAACGAAGAGCAGCAGCAGGTGAAAATGAGCGTGCGCGAGTTCGCCGAAGCGGAGATCGCGCCGCACGTCATGGAGTGGGACGAGTCGCAGCATTTCCCCATCGAGCTTTGGCCCAAATTGGCGGAGCTGGGGCTGACCGGGGTCATCTTCCCGGAAGAGTACGGCGGGGCGGGGATGGGCTACGTCGAGTACGCGACGATCATCGAGGAGTTGTCGCGCGTCGACGGCTCGGTCGGCATCTCGGTCGCGGCGCACAATTCGCTCTGCTCGAACCACATCTACACGTACGGGTCCGAGGAGCAGAAGCAGAAGTATCTCGTCCCGCTGGCGCAGGGGAAGCATCTGGGCGCGTGGGGACTGACGGAGCCGGGCGCGGGCTCTGACGCTTCGGGCACGCGCACGACGGCCGTCCGCCAGAACGGCGGCTACGTCGTCAACGGCGCGAAGAATTTCATCACGCACGCGATTCACGGGGACACCTGCGTGGCGATGGCCGTGACGGACCGCTCGAAGAGGAGCAAGGGCATCTCGGCCTTCATCTTCGAGAAGGGGATGCAGGGTTTCGCGCCGTCGAAGAAGGAGAACAAGCTCGGCCTGCGGGCGTCGGAGACGGCGAGCGTCGTTTTCGAAGACTGCCACGTCACGGAAGAGAACCTGCTCGGCGAGGAGGGCATGGGCTTCGTCAACGCGATGCAGATTCTGGACGGCGGGCGCATCTCAATTGCCGCGCTCGCGGTCGGCATCGCGCAGGGGGCCTACGAGTCGGCCGTGCGCTACTCGAAGGAGCGCGAGCAGTTCGGCAAGCCCATCTCCGAGTTCCAGGCGATACAGTTCAAGCTGGCGGACATGGCTGTGCAGATAGAGGCCGCGCGCCTTTTGATGTACCGCGCCGCGTACCTCAAGGACACGGGCAAGAAGACGACGAAAGAGTCCTCGATGGCGAAGCTCTACGCCTCGGAGGTGAGCGTCCGCGTCTGCGAGGAGGCGATTCAGATTCACGGCGGCTACGGCTACACGAAAGACTACCCGCCCGAGAAATACTGGCGCGACTCCAAGCTCTGCACCATTGGCGAGGGCACCTCCGAAATCCAGCGCATCATCATCGCCAGAGAGCTGTTAAAGCAGTGACGAGTGACGAGTGACGAGTGACGAGTAAAACCGTCCGACTCGTCACTCGTCGCTCGTCGCTCGTCACCGTTTTATGTCGAGTCCCACATTGATAGAGCGTCTTGCGGCGGGTGATGCTCGCGCGGTGGCTCGCGCGATTTCAAAGGTCGAGGACGGCTCGGAGGGCGCTGGGGAATTGATGAAGGGCGTCTTCCCGCTCACCGGGCGGGCGACCGTCGTCGGGATTACGGGCGCGCCGGGGGCTGGGAAGTCTTCGCTCGTTGACAAGCTGGCGCTCGCTTACAGGGGGCGCGGCGAGCGCGTCGGCATCGTGGCCGTCGACCCGTCGAGCCCTTTCTCGGGCGGGGCCATTTTGGGCGACCGCATACGCATGCAGACGCTCGGGCTCGACCCAGGCGTCTTCATACGCTCGATGGCGACGCGCGGCAACCTGGGCGGCCTGGCGCGCGCGACCGTCGACGCCGTGGCGATACTCGACGCGGCGGGTTACGGCCGCGTCATCGTGGAGACGGTCGGCGTCGGGCAGGACGAGGTCGAGATAGTGAAGGCGGCGGACGTTTCCGTGGTCGTGCTCGTCCCAGGCATGGGCGACGACATACAGGCCATCAAGGCCGGCATCATGGAGATCGGCGACATCTTCGTCATCAACAAGGCCGACCGCGAGGGCGTCCTGCGCACGGAGAAGGAGTTGGAGGCGCTGCTCTCGCTCGCCATGCGGCCGGACGCCTGGCAGCCGCCAATCGTCAAGACGGTCGCGACCGAGGGCAAGGGAATAGGCGACCTGATGGCGGCCATTGAGAGTTACCGCGAGTTCCAGCAGAAGGCGGAGGCCAGCCTCGAACGCCGCGAGGCCATCGCGCGCTGGCGAATCCTTGAACTCCTGCGCGAGCAGTTGCTCGCGCGAACCCTGAGCGGCGACGGCGCATCAGAGAGGCTCGACTCGCTCGCCGCGGAAGTCGCCGCCAAGCGCCGCGACCCTTATTCGGCGGTGGAAGAAATTCTGAGAGAAGTAGTCAGTAATCAGTAATCAGTTTTTCGCTGTTACTGACCACTGATTACTGACTGCTGGTAATGAAAATTGAACACATAGGCATCGCCACGCGCTCGCTCGACGACGCGCTCGGGTTCTGGCGCGACGCGCTGGGGCTTGAGGTGGTGCACACAGAAGTCGTCGAGGAGCAGAAGGTGCGCGTCGCGATGCTGCCCGTGGGCGAGCCGCGCATAGAGCTGCTGGAGCCAACCGCCGATGATTCGCCGGTCGCGAAGTTTTTGGAGAAGCGCGGCGCTGGGATTCACCACATCGCCGTGCGCGTTGACGACATACGGGCCGCTCTCGCGCGGCTGAAAGAGCGCGGCGCGCGGCTGATTGACGAGACGCCGCGCGTCGGCGCAAACAACTGCCTGGTCGCTTTCGTTCACCCGTCGTCGGCCGGCGGGGTTTTGTTGGAGTTAGTAGAGCATACTGATTCTGTAGTAATTGATTGACCGCCCCTTCATCGGGCGGTCCGTGATGAGGAGATAAAATGAGCGTTTGTCATAACTGCGGGACTAATTTGGAAGAAGGGCAGAGCACCTGCCCCGAGTGCGGGGCGAATAATTCTGAAGAGGCGGCCGCCCAGCCGGAGCCCGCGCAGGAGACGGCGGCCGCGCCGACCGTGGCCTCGGCCGCGCCGGCCGCGAAAAGCCAGCCGGCACCCGCGCCTAAATCTCGCAAGTCGCCCCAGCCGAAGACGTCCGGGATGAGCGCGACGACGAAAGCCCTGATCGCGGCCGGGCTCGCAATCCTTTTCGCCGGCGGGCTGGTCTTCTGGCAGGTGCGCGCGGGCAAGAGCCGCGGCGTGAATTTGACCTCCGAGGACATGACGATCCTCGTCGATAGCTTCCCGCCGCAGATGCGCGCCCAGTTGGTCGGGGACGAGAAAGAGGCGCAGGAGGCGCGCAAGGATATAGCCACGAACATACGCCAGGTTTTCGCCCTCGCGGAGGCGGCCAAGGCCGAAGGCTTCGCCGACCGCCCCGAGATGCAGAAGCAGTTGTCGCTCGGGCGCACCTTCATCGTCGCCCAGACCTACCTGGAAGAGCAGCGCAAGAAGTCGCCCGCCACGCCGTCGGCCGCCACCATCCCGCAGGCCGAGGTCGACGCCTTTCTGAAGGAGCCCGGCGAGGAGCAGAAGTTCGAGGCGTTCCTGGCGGAGGCGAAGGCGCGCAACCCGCAGGCGGCCAACGTGCCCGAGGAGCAGAAGCAGCAGCTCAGGCAGCAGTGGGGACAGATCATGCTCGCCGAGCGCAAGGCCAAGCAGGAGGGCTTGGACAAGAGCCGCAAGGTCGAGTTGCAGATCATGTTCCAGGAGGCGCGCGCGCTGGCCGAGGCTTACGCCAAGGAGAAGCTGATGGAGCGCGTCAAGGCGACCGAGCCGGAGATCGACGAGTACATCAAAAACCACCCGGAGCTTGACCCGGCGAAGGCGCGCACGCAGGCCGAGGAGATTCTGAAGCGCGCGCGCTCGGGCGAGGACTTCAAGAAACTCGCCGGCGAGTACACGACCGAGCCCGGCGGCAAGGAGCGCGAGGGCGACCTCGGCTGGTTCGGCCGCGGGCAGATGGTCAAGCCGTTCGAGGACGCGGCCTTCGCCCTACAGGCGGGCCAGATCAGCGACATCGTGGAGTCGGACTTCGGCTACCACATCATCAAGGTCGAGGAGCGCGGGATGAAGCCCGGCCCGGACGGCAAGCCCGAGGAGCAGGTGCACGCGCGCCACATCCTCTTCTCCAACAAGGTCGCGGACCCGAACAACCCTTTCGCCGGGCCGATGGGGCCGCGCGAGCAGGCCAGGGCCGCAATCGAGAAGGACAAGCAGAAGAAGGTCCTTGACGAGATTCTCGCGAAGTCGCACGTGACGGTCGCGGAGGACTTCAAGGTCACTGCGCCGGAGAGGCCGCAGGGGATGCCGCCCGGAATGGAAGAGGGAGTCCCCGTCGAACCGGCACCGGCCCCGCCCGCAGGGCAGGGCGGCCAGACCAAGTAGCGTAGGGCGGCGCGCGCGGATGCGGTTCGGCGACTACCGAGTAGAGGTCGTGCCCGACGCGGAGTTCCGCCTGGACGGCGGCGCGATGTTCGGCGTCGTCCCGCGCGCTCTCTGGTCCCGCGTCTGCCCGCCGGACGGCGAGAACCGCGTCCGCCTCAACATGAACTGCCTCTTCGTGGAGGCGGGGAGCGAGCGCATTCTCATAGAGACGGGCGCGGGCGACAAGTGGTCGCCGCGGCAGGAGGCCATCTACGGCATCGCGCGCGCGCGCCCTCTGCCCGAAGCCCTGCGCGGCGCGACGGGCTTCGGGGCGGAAGAGATAACAATCGTCGTTAACACACACCTGCACTTCGACCACGCGGGCGGCAACACGACGCGCGACGCTTCGGGGCGAATCGTCCCGACGTTCCCGAACGCGCGCTACTTCGTCTCGCGCGCCGAGTACGAGCACGCCGAGAACCCGCACGAGCGCGACCGCGCCAGCTACCTGCCGGAGAACTGGCGCGCGCTCGCAGAATCGGGCCAGCTCGAATTGAAAGAGGCGGACTACGAAATCGCGCCGGGGCTCCGCATGGAAACCATCGCGGGCCACTCGCGCACGATGCAGTGCGTCAGGCTGGAACGAGAGGGCCGCACGCTCTTCGGCTTCGCGGACCTCGTGCCGACGCGCGCCCACGTCCCCCTCGCGTGGATCATGGGCTACGACCTCTACCCCGTGGAGACGCTCGAAGCCAAGAAGCGCCTGCTCCCGCTGGCCGCGCGCGAAAACTGGCTCTGCCTCTTCTACCACGACGCGGACGCGCCGCTCTGCCGCGTGGTCGAAGAAGACGGAAAGCTGCGGGCGGTAGGCTTTGAAGACGAGCAGGACGGGTTCGTCCCCGGAGAATGAAAACAATATGACGACAGCACAGATCGGAATCATCGGCGGGAGCGGCCTCTACCAGATGCCGGAGTTGAAGGACGTGGAGGAGGTCAAGGTCGAGACGCCCTTCGGGAGCCCGTCGGACGCCTTCATCGTCGGCACCCTCGAAGGCGTGCGCGTGGCTTTCCTGCCGCGCCACGGGCGCGGGCACCGCTACACGCCGACCAACCTCCCGTTCCGCGCGAACATCTACGGGATGAAGCTGCTTGGGGTCGAGCGCATCCTCTCGGCCTCGGCCGTGGGCTCTTTGCAGGAACAGTACGCGCCGCTCGACATGGTCATCCCGGACCAGTTCTTCGACCGCACGCGCGCGCGCGCGCACGAGTCGACCTTCTTCGGCGACGGCATCGTCGCGCACATCACGTTCGCGCACCCGGTCTGCAAGGATTTGGGCGACGTGCTCGAAACGGCCTGCGGCGCGGCAGACGTTCGCGCGCACCGCGGCGGGACGTACCTCTGCATGGAGGGGCCTGCGTTCTCGACCGTGGCCGAGTCGAACGTCTACCGCTCGTGGGGCATGGACGTGATCGGCATGACCAACTTGCAGGAGGCGAAGCTGGCGCGCGAGGCCGAAATCTGCTACGCCACGCTCGCGCTCGTCACGGACTACGACTGCTGGCACGAGGAGCACGACGCCGTCTCGGTCGAGACCGTCGTCGAGTACCTGAATAAGAACGTGCGCAACGCGCAGGTCATCATGAAAGAGGCGGTCAGGCAGTCGGCGAACAGAGAGCGCGGCTGCGGCTGCGGCTCGGCCCTGAAGAACGCCATCTTCACGGCCCCCGACCTCTGGCCCGACGCGACGAAGAAGAAACTAGAGGCAATCATCGGAAAGTACGGTACTCAGTGATGAGTGATGAGTGATGAGGACTGAGTAAAGACCAGTTGCTTTTACTCAGTCCTCGGCACTCAGTCCTCAGCACTTTTACGGAGGTTTTATGAAGAAAGTAGCTTTGATAATCGGCTTGTGCGCGGCGGCGTTAATCGGCGCGGGGGCGGAGGCGCGCGCGCAGGGCGGGGCGAGCCGCGGGCCGGACCCGGCGACGCTTCGCGACGCCGACATGGAGAAGGACTCGCTGCACAACCTGGAGGTCGCGCGGCAGTACTTCAAGTTGAAGAAGGCTTACTTCGCCTCGCTCAAGCGCGTCGAGGAGATTATCGCCGGCAACCCGAACTTCGCGAAGATTGACGAGGCGCTCTACATCGCCGGCATGAGCAACCTCTACCTGTCGAAGAATCAGGGCAAGCAGAAGGTCGAGTCACTCCCGGAGAAGCGCCGCCTGACCCCCGAGAAATACCGCGAGGATGCGCGACTCTACCTCTCACAGCTCGCCAACGATCACCCTGACAGCGACTTCAACCGGCAGGCCCAGGACGCCCTGCGCGAACTCGGCGGGCCACTACCTAAAAACAGCGGGCAGTAGGCAGCAGGCAGCAGGCAGTTAGAACAAAAAGCGGTTTGCTTTTATCTGCCCACTGCCTGCTGCCAACTAATTCCTATCAGGAGCGAATAGCACATATGTCATTGTTAGTAGTCGGGTCGGTGGCGTTCGACGCGTTGGAGACGCCGTTCGGCAAGCGCGATAAAATTCTCGGCGGGTCGGCGGCGCACTTCTCCATCTCGGCCAGTTATTTCACGGACGTGCGCGTGGTCGCGGTCGTCGGCGGCGACTTCACGGACGAAGAGGAGCAGGTCTTCAGGCGGCACAACGTCGACCTGAGCGACTTGGAGCGCATCCCCGAGGGCAAGACCTTCTTCTGGAGCGGGCGCTACGACTTCGACCTGAACACGGCGCACACGATGGACACGCAGTTGAACGTCTTCGCGGACTTCAAGCCGAAACTCTCGGAGGCCGCGAAGCAGTCGCGCCTGGTCTTCCTCGGCAACATCCAGCCCGACTTGCAGCGCGAGGTGCGCGAGCAGATCACGGGCGCGGAGCTGGTCGCGCTCGACACGATGAACATGTGGATAGACATCACGCGCGACTCGCTGCTCAGGGCGATTGAGCGCGTGGACGTGGTCATCATCAACGACGCGGAGGCGCGCCAGTTGGCGAACGAGCCGAACCTGATGAAGGCCGCGCGCAAAGTCCTCTCGTGGGGGCCGCGCGCGCTGATCGTCAAGCGCGGCGAGTACGGCTCGGCGCTGTTTACGCCCGAGACCTACTTCGCGATTCCGGCCTACCCGCTCGAAGCCGTCTTCGACCCGACGGGCGCGGGCGACACCTTCGCCGGCGGCTTCATGGGCTACATGGCGAGCCAGGAGAAGCTGGACGAGGCGGCGATGCGGCGCGCGATGATCTACGGCTCCGTGATGGCCTCCTTCAACGTCGAGGAATTTGGCACAGAACGGGTCCAGCGCCTCACGCACGACGAGATCAACGAGCGCTTCCGCGCCTTCAAGCGGATGACCCACTTCGAAGAGATCCCCTTCGAGCGCGCCGTCCAGGCGACGAGGTGATTGCGGAATGCGGATGTCGGATCGCGGGTCGGAAAGTGATTGAGCGCTTTCTGTAAATCCGCAATCCGAAATCCGCGTTCCGCAATCGGAACTGTCGCTGTTATAATGTCGCCCGCCGTAAGATCACACAATTCAAGAGGGAACATATGTTCTGCCCTGTTTGCGAGTCTGAGTACGAGGCGGGCGTGACGCGCTGCCCGGACGATAACAGCGAGCTCGTGGAGCGGCTGACGCCTGAGAACAAGCTGCACGACGACTCCGAGGCGCGCTTCGTGAATCTGCATAACTTCGGCTCCCCCGCGGAGGCCGAGATGGTCAACGACCTGCTCCAGCAGAACGAAATACGCTCGGCCGTGCAGTCCGGCGGCCAGGACGTGTTCTCCCCGCTGCTGGCTTCGACCTCCGGCGCGATGGTGCTCGTGGACGAGCGCGACCTGGACCGCGCGCAGGAACTCTACAACGCCTACTTCGGCAAAGACACCACCCCGCTCACCGGCACGACCATGGAAGAGGACGCCGAGGCGGAGGAAGAAAGGGATGAGGGATGAGGGATGAGGGATGAGCAGGATTGAATGATTGGCTCAACAGAGCTTTGACTCAACAGAGCTTTCATTCATCCCTCATCCCACATCCCTCATCCCTGCTTTTCATGGACGCAATCGTCGTCTTGATGACGGCCGGGAGCCGGGAGGAGGCGGCGCGGCTGGCGGACATGCTGGTCGGCGCGCGGCTGGCGGCCTGCGTGCAGATTCTGCCCGAGATCGAGTCCATCTATCACTGGCAGGGAAAGGTCGAGCGCGCGCCCGAAGTCCTGCTGCTGGCGAAGACCACCGAGGCGCACTTCGCCGCCCTCGAAGCGGCCGTGCGCTCGCTCCACAGCTACGAGACGCCCGAAATCGTCGCCCTGCCCGTCACGGCCGGCTCCGCCCCCTACCTCGAATGGCTGACCGCCAACGTCATCCCCCAGAGCAAAGACGCCGGCCAGGCGTCGTCGGCCGCAGGCTCGGACGGCGCGACGAAGAATTCCTGAGCTTGTCAGGCCCTTTCAGTGATCCGAAGTGCCAGGTCAGTGCCGCCTGCCGCAAGCGGGCGGGTCTCAAGCCGCGGGGCACCCGCCCGCTGCCGCAGGCGGTGCTGCCTTTGCCCGGAAGGAGGTCAGGTGAATGCGCTGCTCGGCGCTACTGCTTACCGTTCTCTTGCTCTCGACGCTCGCGGGCTGTGCCAAAAATGAGGCAGGCCAGCCGGGCCAAAATTCCAATCAACAGATGAGCCAGAACCCGTATCAACCGACCCCTTACGTCAAGCTCAAGCACCCCGAGTGGGCGAAGAGCGCCGTCATCTACCAAATCAACACGCGGCAGTTCACGCCGGAAGGGACTTTCAGGGCGGCCGAAAAACACCTGCCGAGGCTGAGAGAGTTGGGCGCGGACATCCTCTGGCTGATGCCGATTCACAAGATCGGCGAGAAGAACCGCAAGGGCACCCTGGGCAGCCCCTACGCGGTCAAAGACTATTACAGCGTTAACCCTGAATTTGGCACACTCGAAGACCTCAAGCACTTCGTGGCGGCCGCGCACGCCGAGGGCATGTACGTCATCCTCGACTGGGTCGCGAACCACACGGCCTGGGACAACAACCTGGTCGCGGAACACCCCGAGTGGTACGAGCGCGACTACAAGGGCGACTTCCGCCCGACGCCCTGGTGGGACTGGTCCGACATCATAGACCTGGACTACAAGCACGAGGGCCTGCGCAGGTACATGACGGACGCGATGAAGTACTGGGTGCGCGAGGCGGACGTGGACGGCTACCGCTGCGACGTGGCGGGGTTCGTCCCGGTCGATTTCTGGAACAACGTGCGGAAGGAGTTGGACGCCATCAAGCCCGTCTTCATGCTGGCCGAGTGGGAGTCGAGGGACCTGCACGCCGAGGCGTTCGACATGACCTACGCGTGGAGCTGGTACGACGCCGTGCGCGACATCACGCAGGGGAAGAAGCCGGACCTGAGCGACCTGTTCCGCTACTACTCATGGAACGAGAGCTCGTACCCGCTTGAGAGCCTGCGCATGACGTTCGTCACCAACCACGACAAGAACGCCTGGGAGGGGACGGAGTTCGAGCAGTTCGGCGCGGGGCTGGAGCCCGCGATGGTGCTCTCGGCGGTGGGCGAGGGGATGCCGCTCGTCTACAACGGGCAGGAGGCGGGCAACACGAAGCGGCTCCTCTTTTTCGAGAAAGACACCATCGCCTGGAAGGAGCACCCGAACGGCGAGCTTTACAAGAAATTGTTTGCCCTGAAGAAAAAGAACACCGCGCTGTGGAACGCGCAGTGGGGCGCGCGGATGATTCTGGTGCCCAACAGCGTGCCCGCGAAAGTGTTCAGCTTCGTGCGGCGCAACGAGCGGGACAAGCTTTTCGCCGTGCTCAATTTCTCGGGCCAGCCGCAGAAGGTGACCTTCAAGGAGAATTTGTACCACGGGAAATATACGGACTACTTCGGCGGGGAGGCCGTCGAGTTGGAAGGCCCAACACAACTGGAATTGAAGCCCTGGGGCTACCGAGTTTTCGTCCAGTAAGATTCAACAATTTGCCGGGAGCGCAGGCAAGGATGCCTGCGCTCCCGGGAATGTGCGCCGCGTTCTATTGACATCCGTTCTAATAATCGTGCGAGACGGTCTTGTCCAGTTTGCGGAGCGAGTCCTGGCTCTGGACGACTATCTCGACGACCTCCGCGGGCGAGTCCGTGAGGTGTAGCAGGCGCAGGTCGTCTGCGGCGATTTTGCCTTCCGAGAGCATGATCTCTTCGACCCACTTCATCATCCCGCCCCAGTAGTTCGAGCCGAAGAGGACTACGGGGAAGTTCTTGATCTTGCGCGTCTGGATGAGCGTCAGCGCCTCGAACAGTTCGTCGAGGGTGCCGAAGCCGCCGGGGAAGATGACGAAGGCCGTGCTGTACTTGACGAACATCGTCTTGCGGACGAAGAAGTATTTGAAGGTGATCGAGCGCGTCAGGTAGTCGTTCGACTTCTGCTCGAAGGGCAGCTCTATGTTGCAGCCGATGGAGAGGCCGCCCGCCTCCAGCGCGCCGCGGTTGGCCGCCTCCATAATGCCTGGGCCGCCGCCCGTGATGACGGCGAAGCCCGCGCGCACGAGAAGCGCCGCGGTCTCCTGCGCCGCCTTGTACTGCTCGTGGTCGGGCTGGACGCGCGCCGACCCGAAGATCGAGACGCCGCGCGAAACGGTCGCCAGCTCGTCGAAGCCCTCCACGAACTCGCCCATGATGCGGAACACGCGCCACGTGTCCGTGTGCGTGAACTCGTCCGGCTTCGGCGTCTCTAAAAGCTGCTCGTCCTGCGTGACGATGGGACTCTGTTTGTTCTCAGTTTCAGCCATAATGAAAGTGATGAGTGCTGAGTGCTGAGGACTGGGGACTGAGTAAGAACCTTCTCTCTTTTACTCAGTCCTCAGTCCCCAGCACTCGGCACTGCTCTTCTTATACCGCCATGATGTTGTAGCCGCAGTCGACGTGTATGACTTCGCCCGTGATGCCTGAGGAGAGCGGGCTGCACAGGAAGAGGGCGCAGTTGCCGACCTCGCGCGCCTCGACGTTGCGGCCGAGCGGCGCGCGCTCGGCGTGGTGCTTGAGCATCGTGCCCATGTTCGAGACGCCGCGGGCCGAGAGCGTGTTGAGCGGCCCGGCGCTGATGGTGTTGACGCGTATGTTGCGCTTGCCCATGTCGTAGGCCAGGTAACGCGTGCTCGCTTCGAGCGCGGCCTTCGCCACGCCCATCACGTTGTAGTTCGGCACGACCTTCTCCGCGCCGTAGTAGGTCATCGAGACGATGCTGCCGCCGTCCGTCATCAAAGGGGCGGCCGCGCGCGCGAGCGAGGTCAGTGAGTAGGCGCTGACTTCGAGCGCCGTCAGGAAGCCGTCGCGCGTAGTGTCCAGGAACTCGCCCTCCAACTCTTCCTTCGGGGCGTAGGCGACGCTGTGTATGAGAAAGTCCAGGCGGCCGAACCCTTCGCCGACGCGGCGGAAGGTCTCCTGAATCTCCTCGGCCCTCGTCACGTCGCACGGCAGGACGAGCGCGCCCTCCATGTCGCTCGTCAAACTCTCTACGTTCTCCTTCAGCCGCTCGCCCTGGTAGGTGAAGGCCAGCCGCGCGCCAGCCTCCGACAAAGCCTGCGCCGTCGCCCAGGCGATTGAGCGCTTGTTGGCGACGCCGAAGATGATGCCGTATTTGTCCTGAAGCATTTGGGAGACTCCGTGGGTTAGTAATCGGTAATCAGTTTTCAGTAGTCAGTAAAAGCTGATGACTGACTACTGATGACTGATTACTTTTCGAGCTTCCGGTCTTGCTCGTTCCAGCGCCAGAGTTCGCGACCGGCGGAGAAGAGGTGCACGCCGCCGAGCCAGGCGTCTATGCCGTTGGCGTGGACGAAATCGCCGCGGCCGGCGCGCACGTCTTCGCCGAAGGCCGTCAGCTTGAAAGTCTTGTCCGCGAATCCTCGCGCCTCGTCCGCCGCGGCGGGGCCGTCGACGACGAGCAGGGGGCGGCCCGCCTCCGCGAGCCTCCGCAGGTCGTTCCAGAACTGCGCGTCGCCCAGGCCGTACGAGCCTTCCGCGCGCCCGAAGTTCTGGAAGAGTGCGGGGAAGTCCGCGTGCCCGCTATCGATGAGTTCGAGCGCGAGGTTCTCGACGCGGCCGAGCCCGTTGCGCGTGGAAGGGAAGCGCGCCAGGTGGCTGAGCAGCGCCCCTCTGAGGTAAGGCAGGGCGGAAGTGTCCGCGGCGAGCAACTCTTCTACGGCGCGCGGGTCGGGCGACGAGTAGGCCCGCCACGCTTCGGCACCCAGACTCAATTCGGCGTCGGTCACTTCGCTTCGCGTCTCGAAGAGCGAAGCCATCTGCGGCGGGGTTAATTGGCCCAGGCCCCTGAAATCCGGCACGCCGGGAAACTCCCCGACGCAGACGAGGCTCAATTTCGTTGCGCCCAACTCGCGCCGCGAGAACCAGTCGAGCAGGTAGACGAGTAGCGTCTGGCAGAAGAGGTCGTGCTCGAACCAGAGGACGACCTCTTCGTGCTCCGGGAACCTGCCCAGGCTTTCCTCCTGCGCGGCCAGGGCGCTCTTGCACTCTTCGAAGTCTCCGCCGTAGGCGTCCGCCAGGTGGCGCGCCCGGAAGTCGCGCCACTCGTCGGCGGAGACAGCGGCCGGCGTCGGCCCGGCGATCAGCGCCTCGCGCCACACGAGGTGCTCGCCGGGAAGGCCCGAGCGCCTCAGAACGTCCGCCGAACAATCTCCGTTGTGAACGTGTAGCATCGGTAGTCAATGGTGAACGGTGAATGGTAAATGGTGAAAGGACGGCCGAGCGCCTGTTCGCCATTTACCATTCACTATTAACCGGCTCAGGCGGCGGCGCTCTGCTGCTCGCCGTTCATCAGGGCTTTGTATTCGCCGCTGTCGACCCACTTGAGGATTTCGGAGACGCGCCAGACGGGGAAGGGGTGCGTCATCCCGGAAGAGATGATGTCGGCCCAGAAGCGGTCGAGCGCCTTCTCGTCGTAGTTCTTCTGGAAGTCGCGCGCCTGCGCGAGGAACTGCTCGTAGTCAACCTTCGACGCGAACGTGCCGCCGCAGAGCTTCATCATCGTGCGGCCGATGACGTGCGGGTCCTGCGTGACGAGGAGCGCCGCGCGGTCGCACGAGAGTTCCGCCCGCCGCGCCCACGCCAGGAGCGCCGAGCGCATCGTCATCGAGAGGAGTTCGAGCACGACCCTGGAGATGGCCGTGGCGGCGAGCGCGCCGTAGGCGAGCAGTTCGAGCAGGCGCGCGGCCGTCAGGTAGAGCACGTGCTCCGCGTGTATGTGGCCGACCTCGTGCGCGACGACCGCCAGGACTTCTTCGTCCGTCAGGCGTTCGAGCAGAGACGAGTGGAGCACGATGACGGGGCGCTCGACGCCGCCCGTGAAGGCGTTGACGACGGGCGACTGCTGCACGAAGAGTTCGGGCATGTCGACGCCGAGCGTGGTGCAGGCGATCTGCAACTTGGCGTGCAGGTCCGGGCACTGCTGCGGCGTGACCTTGACGGCGCTGGCCGTGAAGATGACTCGGATGGCGGACTCGCCCGTGACGGCGAGCAGCTTTTTCAGGGCCGAGTCAATGCCGGGGATGGCGCGCAGGGCGGCGAGCGCCTTGCTGTCCGCAGGGTGCACGTAGTCGTGCTTGTTCAGGTCCGCAAACTTCTTGTGCGGCTCGTTCGAGAGCGGCAGCCGGCAGCGGCCGCACTTGGCCGTCCCGCCGTTGTCCCGCGTCTGGTTGCGCTGCCCGCAGTAGCGGCAGCGGATTGACTCGCGCCCGCTCTCAGCCGGGGCCGATTCGTTCTCTGGCATCTTCTAATTCCTTCTCCGAAAGTCTTTGAAGAGCGCGCCCGCCGGGAAGACTGACAGGACAAGGGCCGCTCGTTGGCGAAGGATTATAAGGAAGCGTTCGGCAATCAGCAATCGGAAGGAAGTGGTCAGTAATCAGCAGTCAGTAGCCAGTCAAAAGAAAGACAAGAGGCGGCCGGTTGCGATTAGCCCGGCTGCCTCTTTCTTTTGTCTTTTGCTGACTACTGACTGCTGGCCACTAATGCTTAAAGTGTCTGACGCCCGTGAAGACCATCGCCAGGCCGTGCTCGTCGGCGGCGGCGATTGTCTCGTCGTCGCGGACGGAGCCGCCGGGCTGTATGACGGCGGTGATGCCGTGGCGCGCGGACTCGTCGATGCCGTCGCGGAAGGGGAAGAAGGCGTCCGAAGCGAGCACGGAGCCCTCCACGGGAAGCTGCGCGCGCGTCGCGCCGATCTTGACCGAATCAACCCTGGACATCTGCCCCGCGCCGACGCCCACGGTCTGCCCGTCGCGCGCGTAGACGATGGCGTTCGACTTGGTGTGCTTGCAGACCGTCCACGCGAACATCAGCGCGCGCAACTCCTCCTCGCTCGGCTCGCGCTTCGTGACGACCTTCAAGTCCTCCGGGGTCAGGCGGTGAGTGTCGCGCGTCTGGACGAGCATCCCGCCCGTGATGGTCTTGTATTCGAGGCCCTCCGCGCGGCGCGGCTCTCCGGCGCGCAGCACGCGCAAGTTCTTCTTCGCGCGCAGCACTCCGAGCGCGCCTTCGTCGTAATCCGGCGCGATGACGACCTCCGTGAAAATCTCCGTCACGGCGCGGGCCGCCCTTTCGTCAACCATGCAGTTAAAGGCGACGATGCCGCCGAAGGCCGAGACGGGGTCCGTGGCGAGCGCGCGGCGGTAAGCCCCTTCGGGTTCGAGCGCCGTCCCGACTCCCGCCGGGTTCATGTGCTTGATAATGGCACAGGCCGTCTCGTCGAAATCGCAGACGAGCTGCCACGCGGCGTCCGCGTCGACGTAGTTGTTGAAAGACATCTCCTTGCCGGAGAGGATTTCGGCGTTGGCGACGCCGCTCTCCTCGCCGGTGTTGTCGAGGTAGTAAAGGGCGGCGCGCTGGTGCGGGTTCTCGCCGTAGCGCAGTACGCGCTGCCTTCTCAGTTCCGGCTCGATTTGAGTGGGAAGCTCGGTCGGGTCTGGAACCGTGCCAATTCCTGTAGAGGACTGTTTACTGAGGTAGTTGTAGATGGACAGGTCGTAAAAAGCCGTCAGGGCGAAGACGCGCTCGGCGAGGTCCCTGCGCGTTTTGAGGGAGAGAGCGCCGCCGTTGGCCCTCATCTCTTCGACGACCCGCTCGTAAAAGTTCGGCAGCATCACGACCGCCACGTCCCAGAAATTCTTCGCCGCCGAGCGGACCATGGAGGGGCCGCCGATGTCTATCTGCTCGACGGCCTCTTCGAGCGTGACGCCCTCGCGCGCAATCGTCTCCTCGAACGGGTAGAGGTTGACGACGACCATGTCAATCGGCTCGATGCCGTTGGCGCGCATCGCCTCTAGGTGCGACGGGTTGTCGCGCAGGGCGAGCAGCCCGCCGTGAATCCGCGGGTGCAAGGTCTTGACGCGCCCGTCCATCATCTCCGGGAAATCCGTCACGTCGGAAACGTCGACGACCTTGACGCCCGCCTCGCGCAGCGTGCGCGCCGTCCCGCCCGTGCTAATCAATTCGACGCCGAAGCCCTTGAGGGCGCGCGCGAATTCCACCAGTCCCGTCTTGTCCGAAACGCTCAACAGAGCGCGTTTGATTTTTCTCAGTTCCATAACGAAATTGATGAATGCGGAATGACGAGTGATGAATTAAATGCTTCTCGTTCATCACTCATCATTCCGCGTTCATCATTGCTTTAAGTTGTATTCCTCGCGGAGGGCGCGGACGCGCAAGTCGCGGCGGCCGCGCGCGGTTAAGTTGATCGTGATGCGGTGCGAGGCGGCGGCGCGCGACGCCTCGTCCGGGTAGTAGCCGAGCACGTACTGGCCCTGCAAATCTTCTTCGATGGCGCGGAAGACGGGCGCGAGGTCGGGCGCTGGCCCCGCGGCGGCGTCGAGCGCCGTCTTCTCGTCGCCGATGACGAAATAGCGCCCGCCGGTCTTCTCCGCCAGATCGCGGAAGCCTTTGGCGGGCCGTCGCACCACGAGCCGCCCGTCGCGCGGGGTGAAGAGCGGCAGGTGTATGACGTAGATGGAGACGTTCTGGGCGCGCGCGTCATTGATGACGGCAGGGGCCTTCGCGGCGCTCGCCGTGTCCAGCCCGTCGCTGATTAAGATCAGGATGCGCCGCTCGGCGGGGCTGCTCCGCTCGGCGGCGAAGGCGCGCAAGGTGGCGGCCGCGGCGTCGAAGATGGCCGTGCGGCGGCTCGCGGGGACGTGAGCGCTGAAGGCCGGCTCGGCCAGCGCCGTGTCGGCCGTGAACGGGACGGCCACCTCCGCCTTCTCGCCGAAATGGACGACGGCGACGCGCGAGCCGCGCCCGAAGCGGGAGAAGAGTTGGAGCGCGGCGTCGCGCTGCCGTGCGACGAGTTCGCGCACGCTGCCCGAGGCGTCGAGGGCGAAGGCGAGCGCGACCTTGTCCGTGCCGGCGGCGAAGTAAGAGAGCGTGACGGCCCGCCCGTTGTCGAGGACCGAAAAGTCGGACTGGGCTAGGCCGCGGACGCGCCGCCCGTCCGAGTCCGTGACGAGCGCCGGGACGGTGACGAGGTCCGTGCGGACGCGCACGACATCGTCGGGCTCCTGGGCGTCAGTGGTCTCCTGCGCGAAGGCGCGCGGGCCGGAAGCGCCGAAAAGAAACGGGGCCAGAAAAAGGGCGAGCGCGCGTGTGAACGGTCTCTGAACGGAGCGGGCTGGACTGCGGGAAAGCCAGGGCGGACGTGGCGCTGCGGGGTCTGGGGTCATGCCGCACTAAAACAGGAAGCGCCAGAAGAAAAGGATGCTCAGGAGCAGGACGAGCGTGATGACGATGATCTTAACCAGGCTCACAATCGTTTCCTCTGCGGCCGCCAGGGGTCAAAGGGCCGCGAAACAAAACGCGAGTCGAACGCGAGGTCATTCTAGTGGCGCGCGATTGCGCCTGTCAACGCGGCGTGCGCGAGCCGCCCGCCGCTGCTTTTGAGTTCAAAAGAAAATACGTCGAAGGAGAGAATTGTGTTCCGAAAATTCGGAACCTGTGCGGGAAGCGGCCGCGAAAGGGGCCGCCGGAGGGCCGCATCAGTACCGCCTGCTTGCGGCAGGCGGTACTGATGCGGCTAATCTCCGCCATCCCTTACTTGAATCTTAGCGCCACGCGGCCGCTGAAGAGGCGCGGGAAGCCTACGTGCGTGCCGCTGAAGACGGACTCGAAGTTGTAGAGGAAAAGCTCGTCCGTCAAATTCTGTATGTCGAACTGGACGTTGAGCGAGGCCCGCTCGCGCTGCAAGAGGTCCGCGCCGACGGAGAGATTGAGGACGGTGCGGGGGCGGGTCCGCCCGCGCTGGAAATCAATCTCTCCGTAGAGTCGCGGGTCGAATCCTTCCGCGACGAAGTCCGCGAGCGTCGTGCCCGGCTCCACGTCCGTCGGGTAGCCCGAGTCGTAGCGCCCGCCGAAGATGGCGTAGAAGCCGGAGCGGCGGTGGCTGTAGCTCAACTGGAACTGCATGGAGGTGCGCTGGTCGTGGTCGTTGGCGAAAATCACCCCCGGCTCTTCGAGACTCTCGACCGCCTCGCCGAGGAACAAGCCGCCGTTGATGGGCGTGACGCCGTAGGCGCGCGCGTTGGCGTAGGAGACGAAGCCGCGCAGGCCCCGCACGTCCGAGGACTCCAGGCGGATTTCTGTGCCAGTCACGCGCCCGCTCGAAATCGAGATGGGGAAGATGACGCCCGTGTCGAAGAACTGGTCCTTGTCGCCGAAATTCGTAATCCGCTTCTGGTAGGCGACGACGTTGAGCCGCGCGTACTTGGACATCTGCTGCTGGAAGCCCGCCTCGAAGACGTGCTGCTTGTCGGGCAGGATGGGCCGCACGCCCGACTGGCCTTGCAGGACGGCGAGCGGCGAGAGCGCGGCCGCCTCCTCGGAGCTTGCGAGCAGCAGGTTCTCGGCCGGCGGGAACTGGAAGAGGCGGTTGTAAGAAGCCCTGAGCGTCGTCTGCGTGCGCGGGATGAAGTAGCCCACGGCGATGCGCGGGCTGAAGGCGTCTTCCTGTATGACGAGCCTGTAGTTGTCGTAGCGCAGGCCGGCGGCAACCGTCAGGTTGCGCACGGGCGTGAACTGATCCTGCGCGTAGAAGCTGAAGCTCCTCCCTGTCCTGCGCCCGCTGAAGACGAAAGGATCGGCGGCCGTGAAGGCGTTGACAGGATTCGGCACGACGTTGCCGTCTTCGTCCACGAGGTCTTCGAAGGGGTCGGTCGTGTAGAAGCTGAAATCTTCGCTGACGGGCGTGATCGTGAATTGGCCTCCGAACTTGAGGTTGTGCGTCCCGCGCGAGAGCGTGACGGCGGCGATGCCGCCGATGTTCTGCAACGTGCGGTCCTGGGTGGCGACGACGGGCGTGGACTGCGGGTTACTGAGGAGCTTCGCCGTGCCGTAGCGGTTGAAGAAGGAGAACTGGCCCAGCATGGTCGGCGAAAAGATGTGCTCGAAGGTGATGAACTCCGAGTGGTCGCGCAGGCGCTGGCGCTGATCCTGCCCGGCCAGCTCCTGCTCGACGCGGTTCGGCACCCGGAAGTTGGAGCCGCCGATGAGGAACGTGCCGCGCAAAGAGTTGTTCTGGTCGAAGTGGTAGTCGAGTCTGAAGAAGGCCTTGCCGGTGCGGCCGAAGTTGTGAAAATTCTCAATCGTCGGCGGGTCCAGGAACCTCTGCGAGGTGCTGGCCGAGAGGTTCGTCAGGAAGCCGAACTTTTCGGTGCGCGTCGAAAAGTCCGCGCCGACTTCGCCCGTCGAAAAGCTCCCGCCGGAGAAAGTGACGCCCCCTTGCGTCGGCGTCTCAAGGCCCGAGCGCGTGTTGACGTTGATCACGCCCGCCAGCTTGTCGCCGAACTCGGCCGGGATGCCGCCCGTCATCACCTCGACGGTCCGCAGCGTACGCGCGTCGAGGCTCGTGGAGAAGATGGCCGAGAGGTTGTCCGTGATCGGCACGCCGTCGACGACGAATTGCACCTGCGACTCAGAGCCGCGCGGGTGCAGACGCCCGTTGTCGTCGGGCGCGAAGCCGGGCGCGGAGGCGACGATGGCCTCTATGCCGCGCGAGGGCGCGGCCCCCGCCTGGCGTTCGAGAATCGTCTGGTTGATGTCCGTGTCCGAAGAGACCTTGTCGTGCTCGGCGTGGTCGGGGTCTGCTTCGACGGTGACGGTCTGCGCGGTGCCGCCGACACTGAGCACGAAGTCAAGGTTGAGCGGGAGCGCGCTTTCGATGTCGACGTGCTGCTCGGCGGCCTGGAAGCCCGGCGCTTCGGCCGTGACGTTGTAGTCGCTGAAGGGGACGTTGACGAGCTTGAACGTGCCCTGCTCGTCCGTCCGGGCCGTCTGCCTGTAACCGGTGTTGGGCTGCGTGATGGTGACGGTCGCGCCCGCGACGAGCGCGCCGTTGGGGTCTTTGACGCTCCCCTGGACTGTGCCAATTCGCGTCTGCGCCGAGGCCGACGTGAAGTCCAGGAGCGTTAGGATGACAGCGGCCGTGAAGAAAACTTTTCTGAGAAACATTGCGAACCACCTCTCTGAATAATGCCGAAATGTGCCGCCCGCCGCGGCGGCGCTCGCGGTGCTTCGCGCTCTTGCCGTGTGGCGGTCGGGGCCGTGCGCCGGGCGAAAACTTAGTTCGCCTGAAACGCCGCGCGACGCCGTAAGACTCTCGGCGCGCGTGGGCCTGGACGGGGATTAGGACAGAGAAGTGGAGGGCGGGGCGCGGCCGCGCCGCGGCGCTTCGAACCTGGAGGCGGAGAGCAGCGCGACGGCCCGCGAAAGCTCCGCCTGGGATTGCGGCGCGACGAGCTGCGGCAGTGCGCTCAGGAGACTGAAGGAAAGGTTCTGGCGGAGTTGGCAGATCAGACAGTCGCCGAGAGCGGGCGAATCGTTCGCGGCGGAGTCGGCGTCGCCGGACGCGTTGACCGCCGCGGCGGGACTCCCCGAGCGCGTGAGCTCAAGGCGGCCGTGGCGGTGAACGGATTCGGCCGTCGTCGTGTAGGCGACGAAGGCGAGCAACACGAAGGCCAGCGTGCGCGCGAGGGGCGCGTGCCGGCGTGATTTCGATAACTCGGTGTTGCTGGTCACTTGATAGAGCGCTGTGTTAGAGTCTGACCCAACTGGGGAATATAAACACCCGCGCGCGCGGGTGTCAAATGAGCGTTTGACGACCCGCCCGCGAGCCGGGCGCGCCCTCCCGGTTAACAGATTCAGCATGACCTTGCGCACTCCCTTATCGAATCAACAATCGAGCCGAGAGCAGCCCAAAACTGGCACAGCCGGAGTCTGTCTCCGCCTCGTCTTGCTCGCCGCGTCGTGCCTGCTCGCCGGGTCAGTGGCGGCGCGCGCGGAGACGCTGACGGCGCGCGTCAGCGTCATCTCCACGGCACCGGCGCGTGTGCGCGTGGAGGGCGAGCGCGAGAAGCCCGCGCGCGCGTGGTCGTTTCGGAACGTGTACGCGAACGTGATGAATCTGGGCGAGCGGATCGAGAACCTGAAGCTCCTGGACGGCGGCGGCGCTGAAGTGCAGGTGAGGCGGCTCGCGCCGGGGGAGTACGAGGCGGCCGCCGCGGCGACGCGGTTCGTTTACGAGGTGAAGCTGGACGCGCCGCTCTTCGAAGGCGACGCGGCGCACGTCTCGTGGCTGACGCCCGAGCGCGGCTTTCTGATGTTGGGAGACCTGCTGCCGCTCGCGGGGGGCGAACAGGCGAGCGGGGCGCGCGTGACTTTCAGTCTGCCCGAAAGGTGGGCCGTCGCGTCGAGTATGAGGGCGGGCGCGGGCGGGCGATTCGAGTTGGCGGACTTCGAGCGCGCGGTCTTCTTCGTCGGGCAAAACTTGCGCGAGCGGCGCGGGCGCGCCGGGGCGATGGACTTTGTTTTCGTGACGGCGGGCGAGTGGGCCTTCTCGGACGACGAGGCGAAGGACGTGGCCGAGCGGATTCTGAAAGAGCACGCGGAGACGTTCGGCGGCCCGGCGGGCGAGGGCGTCATGCTCGCGCTCTCGCCGTTCCCGCGCCCGGCCGGCGCGGACCGCTGGAGCGCGGAGACGCGCGGCTCGACCGTCACACTGCTCGTCGGAAAGTCGCCCTCGCGGACGGCGGCGCTGGCACAGTTGAGTTTCCCGCTCGCGCACGAATTGTTCCACCTCTGGGTCCCGAACGCGCTTCGGCTGGACGGCAGCTACGACTGGTTCTACGAAGGCTTCACGCTCTACCAGGCGCTCACGGCCGCGGTTCGCCTTGAGCTGCTGACGTTTCAGGACTACTTGAACGCGATGGCCCGCGCCTTCGACGCTTACAAGAGGGCGCAGGGCAGCGAGCAGTTGAGCCTGCTCAAGGCGTCCGAGCGGCGTTGGACGCTTTCGCCCGCGCTCGTCTATAACAAGGGGATGCTCGTCGCGTTCCTCTACGACCTGACCTTGAGACAGCGGACCAAAAATAAGCGGTCGCTCCCGGACGTGTACCGCGAACTGTTTCGCCTGGCGCGCGCATCTCAAACGTCGAAGGACGGGAACTCGGCGGCGCTGGCCGCGTTGAACAATGCTGGAGACGTGCGCGAGTTGACGAGGAGATACGTGGAGGACGCAGGCGAGATAGAGCTACAGTCCGCGGTCGCGCCCTTCGGCCTGAAGGCCGAAACTTTCGGCGCGCGCACGCGAATCAGCGTCGCGGATTCATTGAGCGGCTCGCAGCGCGATTTGTTACGCAAATTCGGTTACAATGAGAAGCTGGACGGGACACACGCGAGGAGGCGCGCCCCCGCGCGCGGCTGAGCGCCCCGTCGAACCCCCAACAGAGGCGGCGCGAGCCGTCAGTTAAAGATGAGTTACCTGAAGAAGATTCTTTTCACTTGCGCGCTCGCGGGGCTGATGGCCGGGTGCAGCACGCTCGCCAACATCAACTCGGACACGGGCGTCGTCATCGCCAAGCGCGCGCAGATACGCAGCTCAGTCGCGGTCGTCGCCGCGGACCTCGTCGAAGTCACGCGCGGCGACGTGATCGACATACTCGATTCCGACACGGCCGAGAACGGGGAGAAGTGGCTCTTCGTGCGCGCGCACGACGTGGAGAACACCGAAGGGTGGATCGAGGCGCGCAACGTCATGCCGCAGGAGGTCCTGGACAAGGCGCGCAAGCTCGCCGAGGAGGACAAGGACATCCCGGCGCAGGCGAGCGGCCAGCTCCGCGCCGTCAGCAACCTGCGTCTCACCCCCGACTACGCGAACAACGAGAACATCCTGATGAAACTCGAAAGCGGTTCGAGCTTCGAGATCGTCGGGTGGAAGCGTGTGCCAAAACCGAAGGGCGCGCAGACGCAGGAGAGCGACGACGCCCCGAGGGCCGGGAGCGCGCGCACGGACACGGGCCGCGGCGCGCGCGGCGAGGACGCCGAGCGTGAGACGGAAGAGGCTTACGACCTCTGGTACAAAGTGAGGCTCCCCCCACTGGTCTCGCCCGCGCCCGCCGGCTGGGTCTACGGCAAGCAGGTCGAGCTGACCGTGCCGAGCGACATCATCTTCTACCGGACGGGCCGCGAGTTCGTCGCCTGGCGCAGACTCGACGACGACACCGGCAGCGCGACGAACGCGTCCAGGGACAAGGACGCCGCGAAGGAGGAGAAGCCCGGGAGCTGGGTGATTCTGGAGAAGAGCACGGCCGCCGGGTCGATTGGGCCGGACGAGCCGGACTTCGACAGGGTCTACGTGCTCGGCTATGACAAATACCGCCAGGAGCACTACACTGCGTACCGCGGCCCGGACGTGAAAGGCTTCCTCCCGCTCAAGGCCGAAGGCCAGGGCGACAGCAAAACTTTTTCCGTCAGGATTCAGGGCGAGGGCGGGGAGATCAAAGAGGTGAAGTACGCCGTTTATAAAGACGACCGCGGCATCCTGAAGGTCACTTCGCCGAGCGACGCGCAGAGGGGCCGCAGGAGGTGAGGCGCGCGCCGACGGCAACGGATAGAAAGACTAGATTGAACGGAGAGATTATGAATAACCAGGAAGACTTTTTTGACGACATCATCTCGGACGAGGAAGAGTTGGAGGATTTCGAGGGCGATTACGACGAGGAGGATGAGGACGACGAGGACGCGGAGGTGCGAACCGTCGTGCTGGCGAAGAACGACATGCTGGCGCTGCTCAGCCTGAAGAAGTCTGACGAGGCGGGCGTCATCGTCCGCATAGACCCGCGCCAGCCGGCCCCGGCCGCGCAGCGCTACGACGACGCCGCGGCCGCCGTCAAGTGGTTCAACCGCAGCCTCGCCACCAGCAAGAAGAACGGCTGGGAGGTCGTCTTCGACGGCCAGCCCCTGTTCGGCTGACGCGAAAAGCAATGCGGACTGCGGAGTGATGAGTGATGAATTAAAGACGACCGCCTTTTAATTCATCACTCATCCCGCAAAGTTCATCATTTCATACGTGCCTTCCCCGCCCAGCATCCAATCGCGGCCGCCGCTCATCATAGTTTCGAAATCTTAAAACTGAAGAGAGCGGGAGTTGTTATTCGATGCAGACGATCAAGGGGTTAATTCTGGAGGACCGGCGGGACATGAAAAGCGAAACCAAGCGCCTGTTGAGCAGCATCGCGGTGGCCGCCGGCACGATTGGCACAGCCTTCTTCATACGCAAGAAGGTCAGGAGCAAAGATGCAACCAACGGCGACCGCTGGGCGCGTCCCGGAATGTCCGTCACCTTCCGCGCCGAATTGATGCCGGGCCGCGACGCCTCCGAGAGGACGTTCAGCGTCAAGGAACTGCTGCCGAGCCACCGCGTCCTGCTCGACGGCGTCTCGGGCGAGCACGCGAAGGGCGAGTTCGAGCGCGTGCGTTAACATCCCACTCAACTCTTTGCGCTAAGGGTCGAGTCAATCGAGTTATTCAAGACAAAGAAAACGCCGGATTCCCCCAAATCCGGCGTTTTCTTTGTCCTTCACTCGTTCAAGATTGAAGGAGAGTTATGAATTGCTGGCTACTATACATGCGCGGGCCGCGAATATCATTGCGCTTCTGTTGCAATCGCCTTACGGTTTGAGCTCGCCGCCGGGGCGCGGGATGAGCGTGCGTGGCGGCGTCTTCTGCCTCATCTGGTTGATGAAAAAACGCGAGCCCAGCAGGACGGCGAGCACGAAGGCGAATCTCAAGGGGAGGCGCGTGTCCGACTTGACCAGCATCCAGAAGTGAACGACCCCGCCGACGGCCGCGACGTAGACGAGCTTGTGCAGCCGCGCCCAGCGCTTCCCGCCGAGCCGCTTGATCCACCCCTTGGTCGAAGTGATAGCCAGCGGGACCATCAGGAAGAAGCTGAGCATCCCGACCGCGATGAAGGGGCGCGCGTAGATGTCCTCGACCGTGCTCTTGAAGTTGAAGCTGCGGTCGAACCAGACGTAGGTCAGGAGGTGCAGGAAGCCGTAGAAGAAGGCGTAGAGCCCCAGCATCCGGCGGAGTTGTATGAGCCACTGGACGCTCGTCAATTTCCTGAGCGGCGTGACGGCGAGCGAGATGAAGAGGAAGACGAGCGTCAACATCCCGGTCGTGCGCGTCAGGAACTCGACGGGGTTCGCGCCGAGCTTGCCCTGATACCAGTCCCACGCCATCAGCGCGAGCGGCACGAGGCTGTTGATGAAGACGACGACCTTGTAGAACTTGATGTCTTTCAAAGCTGACAGTCCCCGCTCAGAAGTTCGCGCGCAAATCCATCCCGGCGTAAAGGTGGCCGACCTGCTCGGCGTAGCCGTTGAAGAGGAGCGTGTCGCGCCTGCCGTACTCGCCAATGCGCGTCTCGCGCGCCTGGCTCCAACGCGGGTGGCTCACGTTCGGGTTGACGTTCGAGTAGAAGCCGTATTCGCGCGGCGCGGCGTCGCCCCACGTCGTCGCGGGCTGGTCGCGCACGAGGCGAATCTTGACGATTGACTTGATGCCCTTGAAGCCGTACTTCCAGGGGACGACGAGCCTGAGCGGCGCGCCGTTCTGCGGGGGCAGCCGCTCGCCGTAGAGGCCGACGGAGAGAATCGTCAGCGGGTGCAGCGCCTCGTCCAGCCTCAGGCCCTCCACGTAGGGCCAGTCGAGTACGCCCGAGTTCTGGCCCGGCATGCGTGCGGGGTCGTAGAGCGTCTCGAACTGCACGAAGCGCGCGGAAGAGTTGGGCTCGACCGCGCCCAGAAGTTTGTTGAGGGGGAAGCCGACCCACGGGATGACCATAGACCAGCCCTCGACGCAGCGCATGCGGTAGACGCGCTCCTCAAGCGGCGCGAGCTTCAGCAGGTCGTCCAGGTCGAAAACCTTCGGCTTGTTGACCAGACCTTCGACCGCGACGGTCCACGGGCGCGTGACGAAGCCGGCCGCGACGCCCGCCACTCCAACCTTGTCGGTCGTGAACTCGTAGAAGTTGTTATAGCCCGTGATGTCTTCGAACGAGGTCGGCTTTTCGTTGACCGCGTAGCCGGAGCTGACGGCCTGCAAGGGGGCCGGCTTGACGACGTTGAGAAACTTCTCGCCCTCCATGCGCGGCTGCGGCGGGGTGTTGACTTGCCTGTAAATAAAGCCGGTCGCGGCTGTGGTCGCCAGGAGCCCGGCCCCGCGCAGGAAGGCGCGCCGCGTCAGGTAGAGCTTCTTCGGCGTGATCTCGCTCGGCTTGATGTCTTCCTGTTTCTTAATCAGCATGACGCTTCAAACGGGCCGAACACGCGGCCCCCAATCCGTTAGTCGTGCGGGCCGCGCGAATCCTTACAAATAAAACCGGCCCGTCGTGACACCGGAAATACGAGACGGGGAAGCGTTCCGGTTTTTAAGGGAGAGAGGCGAAGGGCGGACTATTTCGAGCCGCCCTTTTTCGCCGCGCGCTTTTTACCCGCAGCCTTTTTGGCCGCGCCTTTTTTGGCCCCAGCCTTTTTCGCTGACTTCTTCGCAGGGAGCTTCCCGGCGGCGGCCCTCGCCGCCCTGGTCGTCAGCAGCTTGTCCGAGAGGTCTATGCCGAGGCTGTCTTTAATCTTCTTGTTGATGAGCGGCAGAATAATCGTCTGCGCCGCGCCGGAGAATTCCTCGGCCAGCACCTCGCCGTAGGCGTAGATGTCGTCGAGCAGCCCGCGGCTCTTGCGGCCCTTCTGCTCTTTGGTCGTGTCCTTGAGCGCCGCGGCCAGTCCCGTGCCGACGACGTAGCCGACGGCCAGCGCGCCCAGGCTCCAGGCGACCGAATGCTTGCGGAACTGCGCGCGCCAGTCGAACGTCTCCGCGACCGTCTCCTTAACCGATTCGACCGTCCCCGTGACAGTCTCCTTAATTTCCTCCACGGTCTGCGAGATGTCTTCGCGCGTCTCTTCCATGCGCCGCTGAAGCTCAGCCTTGCTCGGCTCCTCCGCGCCGGCAGTAGTAGTCGTCGCCGCCGCCCCGGCGCTCGCGCGCCCCGCGGCCCTCTTCGTTGAGGCCATACCTTGATTCCACCCTTTCAGTTCGAGTTGTTTTAGAGATGCTAGCAGCCGGCCGCCGTTCGTTCAATAGCGGTGTGCGGTGTGCGGCCGGCCGCGGGCAGCAAAAGCCGATTCGAAACCTTGTCTCGTCAACGTATGCGTCAAGACTGCGAACGCTCAACGACTGCCGACTACACACTGCCTGCCGCCTGCTGCTTTCTGGTATGATTCAAGACCGAAGGGGTTCATATGATTTCAAAACGTCTGCTCCCGCTGTTAATCCTCATGCTGCTCTGGCCCGCGACGGCGCTCGCGCAAGAGAACACGGCCGCGCCGCCGCAGGCCGCTGAAGGCGGCGCGACGCAGCAGGAGCTGAAGCAGAAGGCGCTCGGCCTGCTCGAAGACGTGATCAAGGATTCGGAGTTGTTCCGGCACGCGGAGAACCGCATACGCGTCAGGGCGGCCGCGGCCGGCGCTCTCTGGGACCACGACCCCGCGCGCGCGCGCATCCTCTTCAAAGACGCGATGGCGAGTCTAGCCGACCTGCTGAACAACCTGGACGAGGGCGACGAGCCGGCGCACGCGCGCGCCGGGGGCGGGCCGCGCCAGTTGCGCGGCGAGCTTTTGCAGGCGCTGGCGGTGCGCGACCCGCGGCTCGCGCGCGAGCTGCTGCGCACGACGCGCGCGCAGGACGCGAACGGGCGCGAGCGGCGCGGCGACGTGCTCGCGGACCAGCCGCTGGAGCTGACTCTGGCGACGCAGATCGCGGACAACGACCCGCATCAGGCGGTGGAGATGGCCGAAGAGAGTTTGTCCAGGGGGCTCTCCTACGAGCTGCCGGGCGTGCTCTCCGCGCTCCACGAGAAGGACCCTGCGGCGGCGGCGAAGCTGGCGGGCCAGATCGCCGCGAGACTGCGCACGGAGAAGTTCGCGGAGAGCGACGTGGCGAAGCAGACCGCAGTCTCCCTGCTTCGCCTGGCGACCCAAGCGCCCGAAGACGCGGGGAACGGCCCGAAGACCGCGACGCCGCTTTTGGACGCGCAGGCCATGCACGAGTTGATTGAGAAGCTGGCGGCCGAGGCGTTGCGCCCGAACACGACCAGCCCGGAACTCGTGGCCGTCCTTCAGGAGATGATGCCGGCCGTGGAGAAGTACGCGCCGGCGCGCGCCGCGCAGATAAAGCGCAGGGCCGAGCAACAGAACAGCGGACAGGCCGCGCAGAGCGCGGTCCCGGACGGCGAGTGGCAGAAATACCAATCCATCCTGGAAAAGGGTAATGCGGAGGAACTCCTCGCGGCCGCGCCCAACGCGCCGGAAGGCATGCGCGACTCGTTTTACCTGATGGCCGCCAGCAAGCTGGTGGAGGCGGGCGACGCGGCGGGCGCGCGTCGAGTCATTAACGAGCACATCCAGGAACCGGACATGCGCAAGCAGGTGCTGGCTCAAATGGAGCAGAGGGCCGCGTTCACCTCAGCCGAGCAAGGCAACCTTGAGCAGGCGAGGAAAACCATCGCCGCGCTGCGCACCAACGAGGAGCGCGTGATGGCGCTCGCCCAACTCGCCGAGGGCGCGGTCAACAAGGGCGACAAGAAGCTCGCGCTCGCGCTGCTCGACGAGGCGAGCGAGATGAGCAGCGCGCGGGCCAAGAACGCCAGACAGCTTCTGGCACAACTCGCCGTCGCCCGCGGCTACGCGCCGCTCGACGCCTCGCGCAGCCTGGCGATTCTTGAGTCCGCGGTGGATCAACTCAATGAGTTGCTCGCCGCGGGCGTGCTGCTCGGCGGCTTCTTCGCAGAAGAGTTCGTGCGCGACGACGAGATCATGATGGAGATTCTGGTGGGCATCTCCGGCGAGTTTTTCACGCGCTACGTGGGCGACATCAGCACGCTCGCGCGCGCGGACTTCGACCGCACGCGCGCTCTGGCCGACAGGTTCCAGCGCCCAGAGGTGCGGACAATCGCGCGGATGCTCGTGGCCCAGAGCGTGTTGACGCCGCAGGGGTCGCCCGCCGCCAGGCCCGCCGGCTCCGTGATTATGGGAGGCAGGATGCAGTGACGCGCGGGCGACTCGGGCTGAACCGGCGGCCCGCGCGGCTCGTATCCAGACTCAGAGCGCGGCTCGAAACCAAAGCTCAACGCCTTCGCGTGAAAAATTAAAAACGGTCTCACGCTGGGGGCGCAGAGGCGTTGAGCCACTCCGAAAGGGGCTTCCGTAGTTATGTACTGTCCATCGTGCGGGACCGAAGTGCCGTCCGCTTTGAACTACTGTAACCGCTGCGGCGCGAACTTGAACCAGCCCGCGAGCCAGGCGGAAGAAGACTTGCGGCCCGTGGACCTGACCGGCCCGACCATCGCGATAGGGTTGATGGTCGTCGTCGCGCTCGCCATCATCTACATAGGGGCCACGGAACTTTTGACCAAGGGCATCGACCCCACGGCGCTGACGTGGATGGTCATCGTCAGTCTCGCGATGGTGATGGGAGTCTCCGCGCTTTTCATACGCCAGTGGACGACGCTGGCGGGGGTCGTGAAGCCTAAGGAGCGCAGGAAGCCAGCCGAGACCAAACCGCCTGCGGCCTCGCCGGCGCAACTCCCGCCCATGCGCTCGGAGCCAGTGCACAGCGTCACGGACCACACGACGCGGACCTTCGACCCGGTGAAAGCTCGCCGCGAACAGTAGGTGGTGAATGGGCGGACAGATTTTCTTTCACCATTCGCCGCTTACCATTTACTATTCACCAGCATGAATGCCGTCAGCGAAATAGTGGGCCGCGCGGACAAGGGGACTGCGGTCTACCGCGCGCTGCGGCCGCTGCTGTGCGCGACGTGCGGGGCGGGAATCAATGAGGGCGCGCTGTTCACGCGGCGCAAGGTGAAGGGAATCGGCGTGCGCATCATGCCGCAGTGCCGCGAGTGCGCGCCGTTCACCTTCGAGCCCGGCGCAAAAAAGGAATCCGACCTGCTCCGCTCGCTCCTGGCCGAACCCGCGGCCTCCCCGCCCAAACGCCCCGCGCCCGAGAAAAACATCAACGAGGAAGTCGCACGCCGCCTCGGCCCGGCACTGAGACGAAAGAAAGAAAGGCAGTAGGCAGAAGGCAGCAAACATTTCGTCCTCTGCCTACTGCCTTCCGCCTTTTCCCGCGCCCGGTGAAACTTGCAGCGACGGCGATTGTCCGGTTCGGTGAGCGGCCTAAGATGACGCTCGGGGCGCAGCACAACTGTACGCCTGACGAACTAGGACGGCGCGTCACTATCCCCCTGTGACGTTCCACCGGGCGCATTTCGGCTGCCGCTGACCTAACCCCGAAGGGTTCGGCAGCCGAAAGACTGTAAAATTCCGCTGAACGATTAATTGACCCGCAAGAACACGGCCTTGCCCGCGCCGCCCGTGGCCGCGGTGATGCTCACGTTCGTCGCCGCCGAGACATCGACCGTCCTGACGGCGAAGGTGCCCGTCTTCGCCCCGGCCGGAATCTTGATGGTGGTCGCGGTCGGCTTGGCGACGGCGTTGTAGTTGGAGGTCAGCGTCACGTAGACCCCGCCCATCGGCGCGGGGCAGGTGAGCGTCACAGTGCCCGTGACACTGTTCGGCCCGGTCACGGGGTTGGGTGACAGCACGAGCGTTGACACCCTGATGGGCAGCACCGACAGCGTCCTCGCCGCGGCGGTGCCCTGATACGTCGCCGTAATCGTGATCGTCTGCTTGGTGCCCACCAGAGACGGCGTCACGGTGAAAGTCGCGTAGGTCGCGCCGGCCGGGACTTTGACGCTGGCCGGAACCTTCGCCGCACCGCTGCTGCTCGCGAGCGTCACGACCGCGCCCGTCGACGGGGCCGGGGCGTTCAAGGTGACGCGCCCGGTGGTCGGCTGGCACGGGGCGTTGATCGTCGCCAGGGCCAGCGTCATGTTCGCCAGCGTCGGCGGCTGCACGGTCAACTCGGCGTCCTCGTCGCCGTCCGCGTTGCTCGCGATGATCTCGACGGGCGTGGGCGTCGCCACGGACTTGGTCGAGATGGTGAAGCGCTTGCTGGTCGCCCCGGCCGCGAACGTGATGCTCGACGGGACGGTCGCGACGGCCGTGTTGCTGCTCAGGAGCTTAACGACCATGCCGCCCGCGGGCGCTGGCCCGTTGAGCGTGATCGTGCCGACCGAAGGCTTCGTGCCGACGGGCGTCTCCGTGTTGAGATTAAAAGTGAAGGGGCCCGGCGGCGTCGTCAGGGCCTCGCCCGCGTCGACGCGCGACTCGACCGGCCCGTCGTCAAACTCCTCGCCCGTTTCAATGATGTGGTCGATGAGTTTCGTCGGGCGCAGCGCCGGATACTTGGAGCGCAGGAGCGCGGCCACGCCCGCGACAATCGGCGAAGCCATAGAGGTCCCGCGCCATGTGCCGTAGCCCCCGCCCGGAACGCTGCTCGTGATGCGCTCGCCCGGCGCGGCCACCTCGACCCACGAGCCGCGCGACGAAAAGTCCGTTACGTCGTCGTTCTCGTCCGTCGCGGCGACGGCCAGCAGGCCGCCTATGTTTTCGGCCGCGGGGTATTCGCGCGTGTCGCCGCCGTGGTTGCCGGACGCGGCCACGACCACGACGTTGTGGTAGCTGCTGTCAATCGGGGAGTCTTCGGCCGCGGTCCCCGGCACGTCGTCGCACGCCCTGTCCAGGATGCTGGACAAAAGCCTGGTGCGGCGCTGCGTGACGATGCTGAGGTTGATGATGTGCGCCCCGTCGTCGGTCGCGGGGTTCTTGTCCGGGTCAATCGCGTAGGCCAGCGCCTCGGCCAGCACCCAGATGTTGCCCATGCCGTCCGGCCTGAGCACGCGTATGGGAATAATCTTCGCCTCGGGCGCGACGAGCGCGACCAGGCCGGCGACGTGCGTCCCGTGCCCGTAAGGGCCGATGTCCTGGTTACCGACCTCGCTCGGGTTGCTGTCGTTGTCGACGAAATCCCAGCCCGGCAGCATGTGACCGGCCAGCGCGGGGTGATTTAACTGGAAGCCCGTGTCGAGGATGGCGACGCGCACGCCCGCGCCGCGCGAGACGCCGTGCGCGGTCCTAAGGCCGATCTTGCCCGGTGCCCACTGCGACGCGTAGTCGCCGGCGGTCCCGCCGCCACTCCAGGAGATGCCGCCGCTCCAGGAAATGCCCCCGCCTTCGGGCGGGACGATGCTGAAATTGGGCTCGGCGTAAACGACCCTGAGTTGCGGGTCAGCCTGAAGCTGCGCGACCTTCTGCTCGACGTCCATCCCGTCCGTGATTTTCAGACGGTAGATGGGCCGGCTGCCGAACTGGTCGAGCGGGGTGGGGTTGAGCTTGTACTGCGAGGCGACGGCCGCCAGGTCCGAAGCCTTCGCCAGCTTGACGACGACCTCGCCCGAGATGATCTCCTCGTCGCCGTCGGCGCGCACCATTACGTTGGTCGCCGCGAAGCACAACAACGCCAGAACGAGCGAGAAGAGGCCGAAAGCGCTCCTCGCGGGGCCGCGCAAAAAGCCTGCCTGCGCCGCCCGCCCTTCAAAATCCTTAGCTGATGTTTTATTTGACAAGGTAATTATGCCGGAAAATTGAGAAAAACTCGGAAAACAGGGCTCGGCCACAGGAACAGTGCGTGCCCCGGACCAAAAAATACATGTGCACGGGAAATTTTAGCCGGTCAGTGGCTAACGTCGGGCAGTTTATGATGCGGGAAGAGACGTTTGGGCTGCAAAATTATTACATATTTTAGATACCGAAATTAAAAGACGGGCGTCCACTTTCTTAGTACTTCCGGCGTCTGAAAAACGCGGTGGACTTAGGGTCTGCCGACGATCATGAAGGGCGACCAGAAGAAGGGGTGTGGCTGTTCCCGGAGCAGTTGGAGTTGCGCGTCGCGCAGGGCCGCGGCGGGGCTCTGGCCCGCGAGCATTCGCTTGTAGAAAGAGGCCATCAGGCCGGCGGTCGCCTCGTCGTCCACAGTCCAGAGGCTCAGGAGCAGCGAGGGCGCGCCCGCCGAGAAGAAGCCGCGCGCCAGCCCGATTAACTCGTCCCCCGGAGCCACCTCGTTGACGCCCGTCTCGCACGCGCTGAGCGTCGCCAGCTCGCACTTGAGTTCCAGGTTGTAGGTGTCGCGCACGGTCAGCCAGCCGTCGCCGAGCCGGAGCGACGAGAAGAGCGGGTTGTCCGGGCGGAACTGGCCGTGACAGGCCATGTGAAGGATGTCCGCGCCCGGCGCGAACTCGCGCATCGCGGCCAGCGTCGCGCGGTCGTCCAAGAGCGCCACCGCCTCGGGGAAGAGCGGCGCGAGCGTTCCGATCTCGTCGCGCACGCGCGGCGTCTGCTCGTCGGCCACGCCGAGCAGCAGCGCGCGCTGGAGCGGCCGCTGCGGCTGTGCCAGGCAGTGCAGCAGGACGACGGCGCTCGGGGCGTAACTGATTTCACGCCGCTCTATGACGTACCGCTCGCGGTCGTGCAGCGCGTGGAAAGGGATGTAGTAGAGGGCGCGGTGCGGCGCGATGATGAGCCGCCTGTCCCCTACGCTCTCTTCGAGCGGGCGGAGCAGCAGGTCGTAGAGCGCCTGCAAGTGTTGCTTGATGCGCTCGGTCAGGTTCGGCAGGTGCTTGCGCATGGCCCGCGCGCCGAAGCGCAGCGCGTCTATCTGAAACCTCAACTGCCCGAGCCGCGCGTTGACTTCCGATTCCTGGCCCAGATTGCGGACGACGCGCAAGCCCCGGCTCGTCACGACGAAGGCCAGAAGCTCGCCGTCGAGGCTCGTGTACTCCACGAGCGCCGACTCATCCGCGAGCCTGCGCCGCAGCTCTTGTATGTCGAGCGACTGGACGTGCGTCAGGATGCTCTGGTTGCGCTGCTGTAGCTGGCGCATGATCTCAAGGGTTTCGCTCTCGCGCTCGCGCACGGCCTCGTGCAGAGTGTTCATCTCGCTCGCCCCGCCGCGCGTGGCCTCGGGCGGGCGGTTGATGCGGCTGTAGAACCAGTTCAGCTCCTCGCGCAACTCTTCCAGTCGCGCCAGCAACTCCGCCTCGAAAGGGTCGCGCGGCTGCACGCGCACGCGGAGCGCGCCGCCGAGGATGTCCACGAGCGCGCGCGAGCGTGCGCGCTCGACGTAGCAGAGCGCCTCGCTCGCGCGCTCCTCGCTCCCGTCCTCCAGGCAGAGGCGCACGAGTTCGTTGTAGGGAATCAGCTTGTCCGCGAAGAAGGCCGTGCGAAACTCCTCGGCCGGGAGCGGGGCGCGCAAGTCTTCTATCAACTTCACGGCCCGCACGAAGGAGTCGAAGGCCGCGCGCGAGTCGCCGGATTTCATGTGGCTCAGGCCGAGCGAGGTGTGGCAGCGTTGCGCGATGTCCGGCTGCGAGAGCAACTCGGCGTCACGGAGCGTCGATTCGAGCAGCTCGCGGGCCTCGTCCGAGCGCCCCTCGGCGCGCGCCGCCTCGCCGCGCAGCCAGCGGGCCAGGAGTTGCCGCCGCCAGGTTCCCGCGTCGGCGAGAGGCTCTTCGGCCGAGAGCGCGGCCGAGCCCGCGGCCTCGTAGTTCCCCTCGGCGTGGTGAAGCTGTGCTTCCGTGAGCGTCACCATCGCCTCGCCCACGGGGTTGCCCTCCGCGTTGTAGAGCCTCCGCGCCTCCGCGAGGAGAGCGTGCGCGCGGTCCATCAGCCCCATGAGAATGAGCGCGCGGCCGTGCTGGGCGAGGGCGCGCGCCTGCTCGCCCTGCATTCCCAACTCGCTGAAAGTCTTCGACACGCGCTCGTAAATCTCGGCCGCCTCGGGCGCGAGGTTCAGTTCGAGGTAAGCGTCCGCGATCTCCTGCTGCGCGACAGCGGACTGGTGCGGCATGCCGAGCGCGGCGTACTTGCGGCGCGAGCGTTCGAGGTAATCGAGCGCGCGGTCGTAGCGCCCCTGGAAGAGCGCGAGGTTTCCCATGCTCGCCTCTATTTCGGCCTGCGTGAGCACGAGCCCCGCGGCCTCCGCGTTCTTCAGCGCCTGGTCGTAAAGCTGCTCGGCGCGGCGAAACTTGTGTTGGGAGGAGTAGATGATGGCTAAATTATTATCGACTTTCGCGAGCTGCTTCAGGTCGTTGAGGGCTGCGAAGCGCTCGCGCGCGGCGAGTTGAAATCTCTCCGCCTCTTGATAAAGGTCGCGCCTGAGGTAGATGTTGCCGATGTTGTGCTCGATTTTCGCCGCCGCGCGGAGGTCGCCGTGACCGACGAGCACGGCGCGCGCGCGCAGGCCGCACGCAATCGCCTCGTCGTAGCGCCCCAGGAGCGCCAGCGCGTAGAGCTTGATGACCTGCGTGGAGGCGGCCGCGTGTGGCTTGCTGAGCGAGAGGAAAATTCTTTCGGAGTCTTCGAGCAGGGAGACGGCGCGCTCCAACTGGCCTTCGGCCACGACCGCCGCGAACCCCTCGATCCACGAGGCGAGCGCGTCCACTTCAGGGTCATTCGCTAAAGAAGAGAGGGTTTTGAGTGCGGCGGCCGCGCCAGTGGTGCGTGCGGGCGAGCTTGACCAGTCGTCGAGGCAGATGTCCTTGAGCGCGTAGGCGAGGCGCGAGTCGGCCAGGGCAGAGTGCTGCCGCAGCAACGCCTCACGCTCGGCATTGCTCGCCGCCACGAGACGCGCCGCCAGCTCCGCACGCTCCATCAGTTTACGCCTTTAATTCAAGCTCCGGGATTTCGATCAGTTCGTCGCCCAAACGCACGCGCAGTTGGTAGCTGCCGCTTGCTACCGCAGGCAGCCGGAACTCGCACTGCTCGTTCAGCTCGGCGCTGACGGTCACGTCCGCGCCCTGCAACTCGACGGAGCCGCTGCTGCCTTCGCAGTTTGCGCCGAGCAGTTGGCCCGCGACGACCCATTCCTGGCCGCTCTGCGTGACGCGCAGGTCGAGGTCGTTTTCGCCGGCGCTGTAGAGAAGCTGGCGCGCGGCCCCCTGGCCCGAGCGCACGCCGTAGGCCGGCGACATCTGTAGGCTGTCGAAGCTGAGCGCGGCCAGGATGCGCCGCGTGAGCGAGGGCGAGGTGTCACGGGCGGCGCGCGCTCGGAAAAGGTTGATGGCCTGAGACACGAGGGCGGGGGGCGCGTCCTCGCCTTCGTCCGTCCGCATCAGGGAGATGACCTGCTCCACGCGGCTGAGCTTGGCGGAGCAGCGCGAGCAGGCGTTGACGTGATTGAGCGAGGCCGCACGCGCTTCGGGCGCGAGACGCCCCTCGGCCAAATCGGCCAGCTCTGCGAACGGAAGATGTTTGAAAATCGGCTTCATTTCTGCTCCAGTCGGCGCAAGGTGAACTCCTTACACGGTCCAACAGTGCACCCCGGAAGAAGAAAAATACACGCGGAAAAATAAAAAGTAGGCAGCAGGCAGTGGGCAGTTAAAGCCCGCGCGCCGAAACTTGAATTTCAATCTTTAGGCGTCAAGGCCGCCGTCACCCAATGACTGCCCACTGCCCACTGCCTACTGTTTTTCCAGTATTTTCAGCAGTTTTTGCAGGCAGCGGGCGCGGGTCGGGCCGATGCTGCCTTCGGGAACCTTGATGCGTGCGGCGATCTCCGTGTAGGGGAGCGGCTCGTCCTCGTAAAAAAGCAGCGTCAGGAGCTTGCCGCAGCGCTCGTCCAGTTGGCCGACGGCCAGCCGCACGCCGTGCTGCTCTTCCAGTTGAATCAGCGCCTCGTCGGGCAGCAGGGCGGCGTCCGCCAGCTTGCTCAACTCGGTCTCGCCCGCCTCGTCATCGTCGTCGCCGATTGTTTGCAGCCTGTTCTCGCGGTTGATGGAGCGCCAGGTCTTGCGCCGCGCCGTCGTCACGAGCCACGCTTTGAGCCGCTCGGGGCTCTCTATCTCCTCCAGCTTCTCGAAGAGGGTACTGAAGACTTCCTGGAAAACGTCGGCCGCGAGGTCGTCATTGAGGCCGGCCCGGCGCGGGATGGTGTAGATCAGCCGCTGGTAGCGGCGAACGAGCGATTCCCACGCGGCTTGGTCGCCGCGCCGGCAGGCAAGTAGCAACTCCCTGTCGCTCTGTTCCATCCGCCTCCACAGACAGTCTTTTTCTCGTCGGAAAGCATAGGGGGGGAGACCCGTTTTGTCTAGCCTAAACAAAAAGGAGCGCCGGCGACCGCCTGTCGGAGGAAGCACCGGCGCTCATCAAGTCGGGCGGTAAGATTCAGCGCCCGAAAAATTCACAACGCACAACACAACTCACGGCCCGAACCTCTTGCGGTACTCGTCCGAGTAGATGAAGCCGTGCACCAGCCCCCGGTAATCGCCGGTCGCGTTCAGGAAGTCCAGCCAGTACTTGTACCCGGAGTCTTCCGGGTCGCGCCGCAGGTAGCCGAAGTACTCCATCGCGACGAAGCCGTTCTTGTAGACCTTGTTGTAAACCTGCGTGGTCTCCACGATCTCGCGCAGCACGCGCCCCCTGGTCTTGCGGCCCGCCGTCAGGTCGCTAATCAGCGTGTTCCGCTGCGAGAGCGTCACGCCGACCGTCCGCAGGAGGGTGTCCACGTAGGCCGTCGAAGTCAGGTTGTCGTATTTCGTCCTGAACTCGGCCCGCGAGATGAATTCGTTGAGGAAGGCCACCTTGTTGGCCTCCTGCTCGGCGGCCGTCTGCGACCCGCTGAGCTTGCCCATGTCGGGCATGAACTCCGCGTAGCGCGGCCTGCGGCCGAAGGCCGTCTCGTAGAAGCGGAAGACCCAGTAGCCGCGCTCCTGGAACTCAGGCGAGCGGTAGAAGGCCGACGACACCTGTATGCGGTCGCACGACGTGTCGCCGCTCGGGCAGTTGTCGAGCGTGTTCTTCCAGTAGGTGAGCCCGGCCGCCTCCGGCTCGCGGCTCAGGAAGTCCATGTAGTGCTGGCGGACGAAGAAGTTGGTCGTCTCGACGGGGTTGGCGCTCGGCACCGTCTCGTTGTCGGCGATGGTCACGATTGCCAGTGCGGGCGAGCCTATCGCCCCGCTGTTGCTCGCCTCGACGATCTTGACCCTGAAGGTCTCGTCCGCCTCGTCGAGCGAATCGTCCGTCACGAGCACGCTGAAAGTCTTGGCCGTCTGGCCGGGCGCGAAGAAGAGCCTGCCGTAAGCGGCCGTGTAGTCCGTGCGGGCGTTGGCCGTGCCGTCCACGGTCGCGATGTCGACCTTCGCGTCGCGCGAGACGTTGCCGCTGCGGACGATGGTGACGACGACGCTCTTGGCGTTCTCGGCCACGCGGTAGCCCGTCGCGCTGAACCGCGCCACGTACCTCTCGTCACCGCCTGGCGAAGGCGAAGGCGAAGGTGACGGGGAAGGCGACGGCGACGGTGACGGCGACGGGGAGGGTGAAGGCGAAGGTGAAGGTGAAGGGGAAGGCGTGGGGCCGGGGGGCGTGGGCGACGGCGTCGTGCCCGAGCCGAAGGTGCCGCTGACGACCGTGGCCCCTGCGGAGGTCTTAACGACGACGGTCGTACCACTGTTGATGGCGGGCACGAATTGTCCGTCGTTGGTGTTCCGCTCAAGCTCGCCCTGGCGGAAAGAGTTGATGGTCAGCGCGCCTAACCTGGAGCCGTTGACGAAGACGCTGAGCGCCGTGCCCGCCGGGAGGTTCACGTTCTCGACCTGGACGCGAAAGTCACTGCGGCCGGGGCGCGAGCGGTGCCGGGCCTCGCCTTTCGGGGCCTGGCCGCCCAGCGCCGCGCCTGAAAGAAATGTCGTGATGATCACCTCGTCGTCATTCGCGTTGACGACCACGTTGGCGAGCGAGAGCGCCAGTCCGGTCACAACCGTCATCGCGAGGACAATCATTGTTCTCTTGATTCGCATCATCTTTATCCTTCGTTGAAGAGTTTGTCTCGACAGCGCGGCCAGTGCGTCTGCCCGCAACACAGTGCGACCGAAGGAATGAGAAATACGTGGCGAAAGATTTTTGTGGAAGACGGACGAAAAGGAAGAAGCGATGAACGAGAGGAAGAGGGACGAGAGTAAGAGATGACGCTAACAAGTCGTGCAGGCCGCGCTGGCAAGCAGGTCTTATCCCCGGAGGGGTCGCACCGCAATGTCGAGTGTGCGGCCCCTCCGGGGTCGAAATAATTTCTGCTTTATTCCGGGGGCGGCGCGAGCTTACGTGCGCTCGCCCCCGGCTATCATGTTCATTCCCTCCGGGGATTAACTGTTTGTCGCTGCCAAAAAGATCGCCTGCTCCGCCGCGCCCACCACGATGGCGCTCAAGTCCGGCTTGTCCGTCGCCGGGCCGGCTGCGGCGGCCGTCGTGGTCGTCGGCTTGGTGAGGGACGACGGATGGCCCGAGTTCGAGAGCAGGTAAGCGATCAAGGCGTCGAGGTCGCTCGCGGACAGGTGCGAGGTCTTGCCGTGCGTGTCCTTGATGACGCGTATGTTGTTGGCGGCCAGCTCCGGGTTAATCTTCCCGTTGACGACGAGCGGCGCGACGTTGCTCGTGCCGAGCCGGTCAATCTGCGGCTTGCCGTTCTCCTGTATGTGCGGGCTGTCGAGGCTCACGAAAATCGGCCCGAAGCCGTCGCCCGCGAGCCCGCCCGCGCTGTGGCCCGCCGTGATGGGAACTTCGGTCGGCAGGTTGTTCGGCCCGCGCCTGTGGTCCGTGCGCACGGTGCGGAAGTTGAAGCCGCGCTCGCCGGGCCTCAGGAGCGGCGAGTCAGGCGTGAGCAGGATTTCGCGCACCGAATGGGCGAAGCCGTGGTGCAGCCAGCGCGGGACCGAGTCCCAGAACGCGCGCAGGTGTTTCGTGTTCCGGCTGCTGAAATTCTGCGGCGTGCCCACGTCCTGGGGCGGGCCGAAGCGCACGAAGAAGTAGTCATTCTCCGGGCGGAAGAACGGGCCGTCGCCGTCCACGGTCGTCTCGCTGATGACGCCCGGCTCGTGTATGTTGTAGTCCTGGAACGTGTCGTCTATGACGCCGTTCGAGTACTTGTTGCCGTTGTGGTGACACGAGGCGCAGCCCGCGCCGCCCGCCGAGACCTCCTTCGTGAAAATCTCCTTGCCGCGCGCGACCTTCGCCTTCTCCGCCTCGTCCGGGAATTGTTCGAGCGGGTTCGGGAGCCTGCGCGTCTCGTTCTGCGACCACAGGATTTGCAGGTATGCCATGTCGTAATAGCCGACCTTGAACGCCTTGCTGGAGAGGTCCGTGCGCCCCGTGGCGCGGGAGTTCTCCTCGGTCTTCCTGAGCACGTAGGCTTCGCGCGCCTTGAAGCGGTCTACCTGGTTGGCCTGCGGGAAGAGCGGCGTCGGGTCGCGCTCGCCCAACAACACCTCGCCGTTGCAGGCCGAGGCGTAGGCCATGAAGTCGTTATTCAAGCCTTCGTACCACTCGGGCCAGTTGTCCGAGATGTCCTTGTTCTGCGGGCAGACTTTGGTGCCGCCGACGGCGTTGGCCGCGACGTTCCACTGGCAGCCGTCCTGCCGGCCGTCCCAGTGGCAGAAGCCGCAGGACTTCTGGCCGTCGTCCGAATAGGCCGAAGAGAAGAACCAGCGAAGTCCCTGCTCCTCTGCGGTCGCGAACAGGTTCTTGCCGTTGCTGCCGGTCGTCGGGTCGAGCGTGGTGTTGGTGACGCCGACCGGCAGGTAGCCCGCGCGCCTCAGCACGCCGTTCGTGTCCACGGTGAGGAAAGAAACGTCCTCGGTCTGGAAGTTGGCGACGTAGATTGTCTTCCCGTCGGGCGAGACCTCCACGCCCTGCGGCGTGATGCCGCCCGTGAATTCGATTCCCAGCGGCGTCAGGAGCTGCGACGGTGTCGTCGCCGCCGCGTTGATGCGGAACGCCTGCACGTTCTCCGAGTGCGCGTACGTGACGAAGAGCATGTTGCCGCGCACCGCCATCTGCTCCGGGCCGCTGCCCTTGATGATCTTCTGCGCGGCCGTGTGGTCCTTGAGGTCGACGAATTGGCCCGGCGTGACGAGCTGTGAGATGTCGCGCCCCACGTCCACGTAGCGGAAGACGAAGAGGTTTGTCGTCGTGTCGAAGATGTTCAGCTCCGAGCCTATGTCGTCGAAGGTCGTGGCCTTCGTCGCGTCCGTCATGACGGGCGTGTAGCCCAGCGGCTGCCCGTTGTTCTTGATGGCGACGCCGCTCGTGTTCTTCTTCGGCAGGCCGTGGCCCGTCTCGCGCTGGTTCAGCTTCGAGTTCGTGTCCTGGCCGGCGACGATGCCCCAGCGCCCGGTAATCTTCACGTCGGTCGAGAGCCCGCCCACCGGCATGACCTTCGTGAGCGTGTTGGCGTCGTCCGCGACGTTGATGGCGGCGACCGTGTGGCCGAGCGTGTTGGCGACGTAGAGCGTGCGGCCGTCGGCGCTCAAGTCCAAATCGCGCGGGTTGGTGCGCTCAAGGTCGTTGAGGCCCGTCGGGATTTCCGCTATCTGCGTGAAGAACGGGCCTGGGTCGACGCGGAAGGCGCGCACCTGATCCTTGAAGCGGTCCGTGATGTAGAGCCGCGTGCCGGTTCGGTTGAAGATTAATTTCTCGCCGTAAAAGCCTGTCTCGAACTCGCCGATGACGGCGTCGGTCGCGGTGTCAATCACGCTCGCGAAGTTGCCGTACTGGTTGAGCACGACGACGTAGGGGCGCGCGTAGATGCTGGTGTTGAGCGGGGAGACTTTGACGCCTATCGGGCGCGTGCCGCGGCCCGTGGACGTCGGCCTGAGGTCAATCCAGTTGATGACGCGGCGGCTCATTGTGTCCACGACCGCGACGCGCCAGTCCGGGTAGCCCTCGCGGCCGGGCAGCGTGACGTAGAGTTTCTTCCCGTCCTGCGTCAGCGCGAGGGCGCGCGGCTGGCTGCGGAACGGCTGCTTGACGTGCGGCCAGAGCTGGTTGCCGCTCTTGACGACGGGGTTGTTAGGGTTGATGCGCGTGCCTGGGTCGGGCCGCCCGTCGATGTAGGCCGCGCCGTGCATGATCTTGGTGTAGCGCATGAGGCCGGCGCGCACGCCCGCCTGCTCGGCCCCAACGATATTTTTCACGGGGTCGTCGTCCAGCCCCGTAATGATTTTCCCTTCAGAGTTCGTCTTGACGGCGGTGATGAAGAGGCGCAGCGGCAGGGGGGCCTCGCGCCCGGTGGCTAGAATTTTCCTCACGAAGTCTGCGGAGAGAGACGGGCGGGGCATCACCGCGCCCGCCCGAAAATCCGCGCTGAACATCAGCCAGACGACCCCCGCGAGAATAGAGATGATGAGCAGCAGGCACTTAACTCTGTTCGTCATATCACGCTCCCCCTTCGTCCAGAACAGAAAGTTCGTGGGTTGTACAAAATGGCCCGGAAAGGCCGGGTAGACTTTCCCCGATGTGCCAACAGTGCGGGGAGGGTGCGGGGAAATACAGAGAAGAATAATAAAAGGGCAGAAACTGTGGTGAGCCCTATCGAAATTGATGGATTACAGCTTGAGAAGAGGTCTGACGCGCCTTAGAGAGTAACTTTCACCCTTGAGAGGCAATCTTTCACCGTTTAGAGAGCAACTTTCACGCTTGAGACGCCAACTTTTGTCATTATACGGACAAGTTTTGTCATTATATGAGCAACTTTCACCCTTTAGAGAACAACTTTCAGGCTTTAGAGAGTAACTTTCACGCTTGAGAAGTGATGTTTCAGCCTTTTATGGGCATCTTTCGCCTTTATGTGGGCAAGTTTCACCGTTTTATGGGGAACTTTCACGCTTGAGTGGGCTTGTGGTGAAAGTAAAAAGGAGAAGGTGAGGACGAGAGCGCATCTTTCGTCCCCCCTTGCCTTATTTTTACGGCGTTTTTGGCTTCTCGCCCGGCTTCCCCTGCTGCGTCTGCGGTTGATCTTCCGGCCTTGCGGCGTCCGGGAAGCGCTGGCCGCTCGCGCGGTCGAAGACGGAATTTCTGAGGAATGCTTCGGTCGTCCAGGGGCCGGGGCCGCCGCCGAGGTATTTCTGGAACCATTCGAGGTGGGCCGTGTAGTAGAGCGCCATCTCATACCAGCTCGGCCAGTGGCCCGCGTTCGAGTAGATAATCAGGCGCGAGGGCACGTTCATCTTTTGCAGGTCCGTGTAGAAGTGCAGCGACTGCGTGTAGGGCACGCGGTAGTCGCGCTCGCCCGAGATGACGAGCGTCGGCGTCTTGAAGTTCTTGACGAAGTTCGACGGCGACCACTTCTCGTAATTCTTCGAGTCCCACGGCACGCCCTTCAAGTCCCACTCGGGGAACCACAATTCCTCGGTCGCGCCGTGGAACGAGCGCAGATCATAAATCCCCATCATCGAGGCCATCGCCTTGAAGCGGTCGGTGTGACCCTGCATCCACATCATCATGTAGCCGCCGTAAGACCAGCCCATCGCGCCCATGCGGTTGCGGTCGACGTAAGGCAATCTTTCGAGCGCGTCCGTCACCTTCATCAAGTCTTCGTAGACGCGCCCGCCCCAGTCGCCCGAAATCTGGGCCGTAAAGTCCTGCCCGTAGCCCGTAGAGCCGTGCGGGTTCGCGAAGGCCACGACGTAGCCCGCGCCGGGATAGACCTGCCAGTCGCCGCGGAACGCGTCGGCCCACTGCGACTGCGGCCCGCCGTGCACGTTCAGAATCACAGGGTACTTGCGCGACGGGTCGAACCCGTGCGGCTTGACGATGAAGACGTGCACGCGCGCCCCGTTCGCCCCCGTCACCCACATCGTCTCCGCTGGGCGCACGTCCACCTCGTTCATCAGGGCGTCGTTGAAGCCGGACAGCTTCGTCGGGTTCGAGGCTTTGCCGCTTACGACCTCCGCGCCGTAAATCTCGTTGGGCTCGCCGACCGAGCGCTTGATGTAAATCAGGCGGCGCTCGGCCGGGTCTAATTCGAAAGCGTCAATCGTCTTGTCCGCCAAGACCTCCGTGGTCGCCTTCGTGTTGATGTCGAGCTTGTAAATAGGGTTCTGCCCTTCGACGGGGCCTGTGAAGTAGATGGACTTGGAATCGGTAGACCAGTAGTAATCGTCGACCCAGTTGCGGAAGGATTCGGTCATGATTGTTGTCTTGCCGGTCGCGCGCTCGTAGAGCGCCAGGCGGAAGAGGTCCGACTCGTAGCCGGGCAGCTTCTGCGTGCGGTAAGCGATGTAGCGGCCGTCGGGCGAATACTTCGGGCTGCCGTCGTAGGCCGGGTTCGCCGCCGTGATGTTGTGCCGCACGAGCTTGCGCTCGTTGAGCGCGACGAGCCAGAGGTCATTGTTGGTCGAGACGGCCGGCACGCGGTCCGGGTTCGAGACGTAGACCAGCTCCGTGCCGTCCGGCGAGAAGTCGTATTGCAGGGGGCCGCCGAGTTGGAAGGTCGGCGCGTCCGCGTTGCCCGGCGTGACATCGCGCGTCTCGCCCGTCGCGACGTTGACGACGAAAGTGTGCGTGCGCTTGCCGTCGCGCCATTCGGTCCAGTGCCTGTAGAGAAGCTCGTCCGCGATGTGCGCCTTGAGCGGCCCGCTCTCCCAGCGCCCCGAGACTCTCTTGTTGCACGCGTCGTCGCCCCCGCACTCCGGGTAAACGTCCGAAGAGAAGGCCACCCACCTGCCGTCTGAAGACCACAAGGGGTCCGAAACGCCCGTCGAGAGATTCGTCAGCCGGCGCGGCTCGCCGCCGCCCGCGTCCCTCAGGTAAAGGTTGGCGCTCCCTTCCTTCGCGCTGATGAAGAGAATCTGCCGGCCGTCGGGCGAGAAGTTGGGCGAGTACTCGTTAACGTCGCCCACGGTCAACTGCCGCGTGTTTTGTCCGTCAATGCCCATCGCCCAGATGCGGCTCGCCCGCTTGGCGCGCGCCAAATCCGAAGTCGTGACGACGAAGATGATCGTCCGCCCGTCCGGCGAGACGTGCACGTCCGAAAGGTTCTTGACGCGGTACAGGTCTTCGATGGTGAACGCTCGTTTCTGCGCGAGCGCGGGCACGAGCGAGCAGACGAGCAGGACGAAGAGCAGGGAAGCGCGACGCATCATTGATTGTTCGACTCCTTCGGGTAGGGACAGTGCCTGCAACCGCTCCCGCAGCAGTAGCCGCGGCGCAGAAGAAATTTGGCGGTGAAAACGTAAAGACCGTTCTCGACGTAAAAATCTTCGCCCTCCACGAGCGGCACTTCCGGGCCTTTCGCCGCGGGAGCTTTGTCGGGCGAGTCGGCCCCGGCGGGATCGCTGTCCTTAATCACGCCTGCCTAGTCTATCGGAAGTCCGCGAGTTTGAAAAAGCAGGCGGGCGACGGAAGCCCGGAAGGAGACTGTTACGCCAGGGAAGCGACGCACACGATGCGGTCGGTCGTCACTGTGTGGGCGTCTGGGTCGTAGCCGCCGAAGTATTCAACGGACTCGAACCCTGCCGCCGTGAGATGGCTTCGTAATTCCTCGCGCGTCCAGCAGCGCATGACGAAGTCGTAAGCGGAGACGCGCTCGCCGCCGCCGGGAATCTTGAGAGTGTGCTCTTCGGAGATGAGTAGCCGGCGCGTGCGGTGCTCCAGGCGCGTGACGCTGCGGAAGGTGAGTGCGCCGTGCGGCGTGGCGACGGTCTTCTCGAAAACCGGCTCGCACGTCTTGCGTGGGACGGTGGCGTCCCACTCGCGCACGTCCATGACGAGTGTCCCTCCCGGACGGAGCGCGCCGGCGCAGGCGACTAACGCCGCCTCACGGCTCGCGTCGTCCAGCAGGTCGTTGAGCACGCCGCGGCAGAGAACGGCGTCGAATGACTGTCGCGCGAAAGGCAGCGCGAGAATGTCGCCCCGCACGAGCGGGAGGGCGAGGGCGGCATTCTTGAAGCGCTCGCGCGCTTCGGCCAACATCTGTGCCGACAGGTCTAGCCCGCAGGGGCTGTAGCCGCGGCGAGCAAACTCGACCGCGAAATGGCCCGCGCCGCACCCCGCGTCCAGAACCCTCGCCCCGACACTGACGCCGCGCGCCTTGAGCAGTTCCACGATGCCGTCGCACATACGCCCGACGGGACGCGCCGACAACAAGTCGTAAGCCCAGGCAAACTCCCCGTAAAATGGCCTGCTCGCCACGCGTCTCACCTCCGACTTCCAACAACTGAAGAAATCCTATTCGATTCCGCCCCCGTATGAAAAGGCGCTACCCTAAGCCCTCCGGTTGATTCCGCCTCGAACCCTCGCCCTCTCTAAAGGTATTCCGCCCCCTTCCACTCTTGCCACGAGCCGCTTTCTTTGATACACCTCTGCTTCGTCAGGAAACAACCTTGCTTTCTTGAGAAGACAACAGTCTTCCAAAGGAAACAACCCTTCTTCTAAAGGAAGACGACAGGCCCCCTATTGGAAGATTCGAGGATTCCTTTCGTTCCCGGAGTGACTCAAAAGCTCAATCTCGTCGAGAGACGGTTCGTGAGGGGAGGAGAAGACCGTGAAATCAAAACTCAAAGCGGCTCTGTTTCTGGTGCTCGTGCTGGCCTGCGCCTCAGTCTGCGCGGCGCAGCAGGCGAACAACGTCCAGTTGGTCATAGAGGGCAAGGTCGTGCGCGTCTCGGACGGCGACACCATCACGGTCCTCGACGCGGACAACAAGCAGCACCGCATACGTTTCCAGGGGATTGACGCGCCCGAATCCAAACAGGCGTTCGGGCAGGCTTCGAAAGAGAATTTGTCGAAGATGGTCTTCGGCAAGCAGGTCAGGGTCATCTGGGACAAGGTGGACAAGTACCGGCGCACGGTCGGGAAAGTCCTACTGGACGGGCGCGACATCAACATAGAGCAGGTCAAGGCCGGCTTCGCCTGGCACTATAAGAAGTACGCCGACGAGCAGCCCGCGGAAGACCGCGTCACTTACGCTAAGGCGGAGGAGGAGGCGCGCGCGGCCAGGCTCGGTCTCTGGCAGGACCCGAACCCCACGCCGCCGGGCGAGTGGAGGGCCGACGCCAAGGAAGAGCGCTGGGGGCCGCCGCCACCCGAAGGCACCATCATAGGCAACAAGAGCAGCAAGAAGTATCACAGGCCGGACTGCCCGGGCTACCGCGACATGGCCGAGAGGAACCGCGTCTTCTTCAAGACGGTCGGAGAGGCGGAGGCCGCAGGCTACAAGCGCGCGGGCAACTGCCCTGCCGAAGTGTCCGCGGTGCCGACTGCGAAGGTCGCCCCGGTCGGATACGCCCCGCAGGAGACGCCGCAGGAGGAGAAGCCTAAGACGACGCCGACGCCCAAGCCCGCCGAGAGTGCGGATGGCACCGCCGCGTCAGGCGATGTCGTCGGCAACAAGAACAGCAAGATTTATCACAACCCTGGGTGCCCGGGATACAAGAGCGTCTCGGAGAAGAATCGCGTCTTCTTCAAGACGGCGGCGGAGGCAGAGGCCGCCGGCTTCACGCGCGCGAAGAACTGCAAGGCGGGCGATTCAGGTGCGGGTGAAGAGTCGGAGGCGACTTCAAGCAAGTCTCCGTCTTCCGACACCGCCGAGAAGAATCAGAAACCGACGCCGGAGAAGACCACACCCGCCGCCGGAACTTCTACTGACACGGCCGAGACCCCCGCGGCGAGCGGCGAGATTATCGGCAACAAGAACAGCAAGATTTTCCACCGGCCAGACTGCCCCGGTTACAAGAGCGTTTCGGAAAAGAACCAGGTCAGATTCACGAGCGTGGCCGAAGCCGAAGCCGCAGGCTTCCGCGCCGCCAAGAACTGCCCGGCCCAGCCGGCACAGTAAGATGACGGACTGAAAGACACGCTCAGCCCTTTGCGGCTTTGGTTTTTCTGTTCCTGCGCCATTGCGAGAAAAGGCATTTCACGCAAAGGCGCAACAAAAGAAGAACTAAAGCCGCAAAGGGCTGAGTTGTTTTGTCCGCCGTGTTCTTCCTTCTTCGGCAGGAAGTTTGTTCTTGCGCGGCCTGTGCGTATTTCATAGAATGCGCGTCATCCACCCATCCCTTCCCACCCGAGAAGGAGATGTCCCGCGCATGGCTAAGAACCAGCACAAGCGTTTGCCTACGGGCAAGCTTGAGGCCGACGAGAACGGCTTCGCCGCGCTGCAACAGATCACAGGCTACACCCCGATCAACTCTACTTACTCGCTCGACGCCGTCCGCTCCGCGCACGAAGAGTTGCGCGCATTGCGCCGCGCCGCCGCCGCCGCACAGGCCCAGGCGCAGGCCGCGCGCGAAAGCGCCGTCGCCAAAGAGTGGGAGTTCCACAACCTGATGCTCGGCGTCAAAGAGCAGGTCGTCGCGCAGTTCGGCAAGGACTCCACTGAGGTCGAAGCCCTCGGCCTCAAGCGCAAGTCCGACTACAAGCCTCCCGTTCGAAAACCAAAATCGGACGGCGCGGGCGGGAGCCTATGACGGCTACTTGTCCCCAGACTTTTTCAAGGAATCGTCCGTGACTTCGAACTCTTTGTCGAAGAGGTCAGGGCACGCTTAAACATCCCCGCCTGAAGTGTGTCGTCAAATGAAACAGTGATATGCTCTGGTCTCCTGCCGAATTTTCCAGTCAACGGGTGTTAATAATCTTCCGCGAGGTGCGTTTTATGGGTGGAGACAACCTGAAGGAGGAACCCGTGCAAGCTGCCGTGACACACCTGAAACCCTTGCCAGAGCCGCCGAAGGAGCTGGAAAAGCTCTTCCGCGAGCATAACGAACTGGTCTTCCGCACGGCCTACCGCGTGACGGGCAGCGCCGAGGACGCCGAAGACGTGCTGCAAACCGTCTTCCTGCGCCTGGCGCGGCGCGAGACGGTTGACCTCGCCCCGAGCCCCGCGAGCTACCTGCACCGCGCGGCCGTCAACGCCTCGCTTGACCTCGTGCGCAGCCGCACGTCCGCGCGCTCAATCGCGCTCGACGATATGGTGGACGACCTGCCCGAACGCTCCAACTTGAGCCCCGAAGCCAGACAGCAGGACCGCGAGCTGCGCAAGCTGATTCAGCAGGCCGTGTCACGCCTCGGCGCGTCCGCCGCGGAGATGTTCGTCCTGCGCTACTTCGAGGGCTACGGCAACAGCGAGATCGCGGAACTGCTCGGCACGTCGCAGATGGTCGTCGCAGTCACCCTGCACCGCTCGCGCGCACGCCTCCGCAAAGAAATCGGCAATTATCTGGAGAAACATCATGAAGCGTAATCGGAAAGAGCTTGATTCAATCCTCGACCGCGTCGCTGCCGGCGTTCGCAGCGAAGAGCCGGACGCCGCGACCGTGGGCCGCGCGGCCGACCGCGTCTGGGCGCGAATCCAGAGGGAGGGCGCGGTGGCGGAACTGCCCGAGACGGTGAAGCCCGCGGAAGAGATTCGCGGCTGCGCCGACTTCCAGTCGCTGATTCCCGCTTACCTGAGGAAAGAGCTGTCGGAAGCGCGCATGCTGCTGGTCGAAGACCACACGCGCGAGTGCATCCCCTGCCGCAAGGCGCTCAAGGCCGCGCGCACGGGCGGCGCTCAGGCGGCCCCGGCGGTCCGCCCGGCCGCGAAGGTCGGGGGCGCGACGCCGCAGATGCCCGTCTGGAAGTGGGCCATCGCCGCGACGCTCCTCGTCGGTCTCAGCGTCGTCGTCTACAACGTCTACCAGCGCATCGGCATCGACGCGCGCGCGACGGTGGAGATCGCCAGCGGGGCCGTCTACAAGGTGACGGACGCGGAGAGCCGCGCGCTCGGCGTCGGCGACGAGATTCGCAGCGGGGAGATTGTCCGCACGACGAAGGACTCCGGCGCGGTCGTGAAGCTGGAGGACGGCTCGACCGTGGAGATGCGCGAGCGGTCCGAGTTCTCGCTCTCGCGGAACGCGGACGGGACGACGATTCACCTCAACCGCGGCAACGTCATCGTCGAGGCGGCGAAGCAGCGCGGCGGGCACCTGTACGTGGCGACGCCGGACGCGCTCGTCTCCGTGACTGGCACAATTTTCTCCGTCAACAACGGCACGAAGGGCTCGCGCGTCTCGGTCGTGGAGGGCGAAGTCCACGTCACCCACGCGGGCGACGAGAAGGTCTTGCGTCCGGGCGACCAGGCGACGACGAGCCCGAGCCTGGAGGCCGTGCCGATTCAGGAGGAGATCGCCTGGAGCCGCAACGCCGAGCGCTACGGACGGCTCGTGACGGAGCTGACCTCGCTCAAGCGCGAGCTGGATCAGAAAGCTCCGCGCCCCGGCGTGCGCTACTCGACGCGCCTGTTAGACCTGACGCCGGAAGGCACAGTGCTCTACGCCGCGCTGCCGAACCTGACGGCGACGCTCGTCGAATCGCACCGCATCATGCGCGAGCGCATACGGCAGAACGCGGCGCTTCAGGAGTGGTGGGCGGAGGAGAAGCCGGACCAGAACCCCGGCCTCGACCAGCTCATCGAAGAGGTCAACCAGTTCGGCAAGTACCTAGGGACGGAAATCGCCGCGAGCGCGAAGATGGGCGACCGCGGGCCGGAAGACCCGCTCGTGCTGGCGGAGCTGGCGGACGCCCCCGGCTTCCGCGCCTACCTCGAACAGAAGATAGCGTCCTTCACGACCGCAGAGAAGAACGCCCCGCGGATTCGCATCATCGACGACCCCGCGACCGCCGCGCAGGCCGGCGACGGCAGGCAGATGAAGGAAATCCTGGTCTGGATTAACAACGACCTGATGGCGGCCGCGCCCAGGCTTCAGCAGTTGCAGCAACTGAGCGCCGCGCTCAAGGGCGAGAACAACTTCAAGACGAGCGCGTTCTACGCGCGGCTGGCGGAGACTTACAAGGCGGGCGCGGGGCTCATCGTCGCCGCCGATCTGGAGAAGATCATCGGCCGCATGGTCAACGAGGGCACGACGCCCGAGGCCGCGAAGCGTTACGAGACTTACAGGAAGCTGGGCCTGACGAGCCTCAAGCACTTCGTCGCGGAGCAGAAGGACGCGGAAGGGAAGACGAACAGCCGCGCGACCGTGAGCTTCAAGGGGCAGCGCACCGGGATAGCCTCGTGGCTCGCCGCGCCCGGCCCGATGGGGGCCCTGAGCTTCATCTCGCCGGACGCGAACATGGTCGCGGCCTTCGTCGTGCGCGAGCCCGCCTCGCTCGTCGACGAACTCCTGGGCTACCTGGACACGGCCGCGCCGCGCATGCGCCAGCACCTGCAAGAGCACGAGCGCGCGCACGACCTCAAGCTGCGCGAGGACTTCGCCGCGCCGCTCGGCGGCGAGTTCGCCTTCGCGCTCGACGGCCCGGTCCTGCCGACGCCCTCGTGGAAGATGGTCTTCGAAGTCTACGACCAGGCGCGCTTGCAGCAGACCTTCGAGCGCGTCGTGGAAGAGGTCAACAAGCAGGCCGCGAAGGTTGGCGTCGGCGGGCTGGTGTGGGAGCGGGGCGAGAGCGGCGGGCACACGTTCTACGCGCTCAAGTCCACGGCCTTCGGCGTGGAGGTGCACTACACCTACGCCAGCGGCTACCTCGTCGCCGGGCCGAGCCGCGCGATGGTCGAGCGCGCCCTGAAGTACCGCGAGTCCGGCTACACGCTGCTGCGCTCGCCGCGCTTCACCTCTACGCTGCCGGCGGACGGGCAGGTCAACTTCTCGGCCATCTTCTACCACGACCTGGCCCCGCTGCTTGAGCCCGTCTCGGGCCACCTGGAGCGGGCCGCGAAGGAGATGACCGAGGAGCAGCAGCGGGCCATCAAGGCTACGGCCGAGGCCCCGCCGACGCTGGCCTACGCCTACGCGCAGGGCGACGCGCTCGTCTTCGCCGCCGACAGCGATGGCGGTCCCTTCGGCCTCAGCACCGCGACGCTGATGGGCCTGCCCAGCTCCTTCGAGATGCAGCACATCCTCCACAGCGCCATGCGCGGCGGGGAGAAGAAGTGAACCCTGGGAGCGCGGGCATCCCTGCCTGCCGGGCTTGCGCGCGCAAGCCCGGCAGGCAGGGATGCCCGCGCTCCCAGAGTAGGATTGAATATGAAACCTGTCATTGACCTCAACGGCCTGGGCGTACAATTCGGCGGCAAACCCATCCTGAAAGAGTTGACGGCCGAGCTGCGCGGGCGGGCCATAGGGCTGCTCGGCCCGAACGGGGCGGGGAAGACGACGCTCATCCACACGCTGCTCGGCTTTCACCCGCCGTCCGCGGGCACGGCCCACATCTTCGGCCAGGACATCACGGCGGGCGCGAAGGAGATTCGCGCCTTCATCGGCTACATGCCGGAGCGCGACTCCTTCATCGCCAAGATGTCCTGCGTGCGCTTCGTCAGCCTGATGGCGGAACTCTCGGGCCTGCCGCCGGACGCGGCGCTCGAACGCGCGCACGAGGCGCTCTTCTACGTCGGCCTGGGCGAGGCGCGCTACCGGAACCTCGAAACCTACTCGCTCGGCATGAAGCAACTGGCGAAGCTCGCGCAGGCCATCGTTCATGGGCCAAAATTAATCATCCTGGACGAGCCGACCAACGGCTTAGACCCGCCGACGCGCCAGCGCATGATTCGCCTGATACGCGAGATACGCGACAGCCACCAGGCGCACATCCTGCTCTCGTCCCACCTCCTGCGCGACGTGGAGGAGTGCTGCGAGGAGATTCTCATCCTCAAGGACGGGCGCATCGCGACCTACTGCAACCTTGAGGAGGAGCGCAAGGCCAACCTCAAGTTCCTGGAGATGGAGACGCGCGGCGACGCGCGCGACTTCGCGGAGGCCATCGGCCGGCTGGGCTGCGAGTACGCGCTCGCGGGCGAGCGCCGCTTGAAGCTCGTCCTGCAAGGCGATGTGGAGATACGCGACCTCTACAAGCTCGCCGCCGAGCGCGAGGTGCAGATTCGCCGGCTCAACTACAAGCGCGACTCGCTCGAAGACATCTTCCTCAAAGCGATGGAGGACGACAATGGCGGTTTATGAGCACACCTACAAGCAATACGCGGGCCCCGAGACGCCGCGCTGGTCGCGGTTCCTGGTCCTCCCGCGCCACTCCTACCGCGGCATCTTCCAGTCGAAGCTCTTCATCGCGATCTTCGTCGCCTGCTTCATCTACCCGCTGGTCGCCTCAGTCTTAATCTACCTGCACCACAACGCGGAGGCGCTGGCGGTGTTGGAGCTGGCGGTCCGCCGGCTCGTGCCGATTGACGCGGCGTTCTTCGAGACCCTGGTCGTCGGGCAGGGGATGTCCGCCTTCTTCCTGACGCTCCTGATCGGCCCGCCGCTCATCTCGCGCGACACGACGAACAACGCGCTGCCGCTCTACCTCTGCCGCCCGTTCTCGCGCGCCGAGTACGTCGTCGGCAAGATGAGCGTGCTGCTGATACTGCTCTCGCTGATCACCTGGGTCCCGATTCTTTTGCTCTTCCTCTTCCAGTCGTACCTCGAAGGCTGGACGTGGTTCACGGAGAACCTGAGAATCGCGGGCGCGGTCTTCGTCGGGAGCTGGGTCTGGATTCTGGTGCTCTCGCTGCTGGCGCTGGCCCTCTCTTCGTGGCTCAGGTGGCGGCTCGCCGCGAGCGCCGCGCTGATCGGCATCTTCTTCATCCCGACGGCGTTCGGCGAGGCCATGAACAACATCTTCTTCACGCGCCTCGGGCACCTCATCAGCCTGCCGAGTTTAATCAAGGCGGCCTGGTCTAGCCTCTTCGGAACCTTCGTCAGCGAGACGGGGCGTCTGAGCGGCGTCGTCCGCGGGCAGCGGTTCAGAAACTTCGTCATGCACGAGCCCCCGCCGTGGTCCTCGTGGCTCGTGCTGGCCGCCATCTGCGCGGTCTGTCTGCTGATACTCGTCCGCAAGGTCCGCGCTTACGAGGTGGTGCGCTGATGAAAGAGATGGCTTCACGGATGATCGTCTTCGAGGACGTGTCGAAGTTCTACGGCGAGATACTGGGCGTCAACCGCGTCAGCTTGTCCATCGCGCCCGGCATCACGAGCCTCGTCGGGCCGAACGGCGCGGGCAAGACCACTTTGATGAACCTGATGACGGGGCTCCTGCGCCCGACGCGCGGCCGCATCAGCATCCTGGGCATCTCGCCCGACGAGCCGGAGGAACTGTTCCGCCGCGTCGGCTACTGCTCGCAGTTCGACTCCTTCCCGCGCGGCGTGACCGGGCGCGAGTTCGTCGAGATGTACCTCACCGTCCACGGCTACGGGAAGAAGGAGGCGGACGCGCTGACGATGAAGGCGCTCGAACGGGTCGGCCTCGCGGACGCGGCCGGGAAGAAGGTCGGCGCGTACAGCAAGGGCATGCGCCAGCGCGTGAGACTGGCACAGTCGGTCGCGCACAACCCGTCCGTGCTGATTCTGGACGAGCCGCTCAACGGGCTCGACCCGATGGCGCGCGCGGAGACCATACGCCTCTTCCGCCAGCTCGCGGACGAAGGGTTACACCTGGTCATCTCAAGCCACATCCTGCACGAAGTCGACATGATGTCGGACGCGGTCGTGCTTTTGAATAACGGCTACGTCGTGGCGGAGGGCGACGTGCACGGCGTGCGCGACGAGATGGAAGAGCACCCGATGCAGATTCTGGTGCGCTGCGACCGCCCGGGCCGATTGGCCGCGCACGCCTTCGGGCAGGACGAGGTGGTCGAGGCGAAAATCCAGGAGGACCGCCACGGCCTCTTTATTAAAACGCGCGATGCGGATAAATTCTACCTGCTCCTGAACCGCGTGGTGGCCGACGGGCTCATCTCGGTCGAGTCCGTGACGCCCGTTGACGACGACCTGAGCGCCGTCTACCAGTACCTGATCGGGTCGGAAACGGAAGGGAGCCACGCATGAGTTCGAGGGCAGAAACAGTCGTTATGGAAAAGACCGCAAAGACCTCGCGCTGGGCGCTCTGGCGGCGGCAGATCGCCTCCATCCTCCGGCTCGAAGTCCGCAAGAACTTCACGGGCAAGCGCTCCATCCTGATTTACCTGCTGGCGCTGCTGCCCGTCTTCATCATGGCGGCGCTCGTCTTCGTCCACTACGACGACATCCGCCGCGACTTCGGGGAGTCGTCCGTCATCTTCGCCAACCTGTACGAGGGGATGATCCTGCGGACGGTCGTCTTCTTCGGCTGCGCGTGGATTTTCATGAACCTCTTCCGCGGCGAGGTCGTGGACCGCAGCCTGCACTACTACTTCCTCTCGCCCGTCAGGCGCGAGGTGCTCGTCGCCGCCAAGTACCTTTCGGGCCTCGTCGCCTCGCTCCTGCTCTTCGTGACGATGACGGCCATCTGCATCTTCTTCATCTATCTGCCGCTCGGCTACTCGGGCGCGATGAGCCACCTCTTCGACGGGCCGGGGCTCAACCAGGTGCTGACTTATCTAGGCATCACTGTGCTCGCGTGCGTGGGCTACGGCGCGGTCTTCCTCGTCATCGGCCTCTTCTTCCGCAACCCCATCATCCCCGCGATACTGCTCTACGGCTGGGAGTTCATCAACTTTCTGCTCCCGCCCATGCTCAAGAAGCTGAGCGTCATACACTACCTGCACTCGCTCACGCCTGTGCCAATCAACGAAGGCCCCTTCGCCATCGTCACCGAGCCGACCTCCGCCTGGCTGACCGTCCCCGGCCTAATCCTCGTGACCGCGATGGTGCTCCTGATGGCGAGCGTGCGGATTCGAGGGATGGAGATCAGGTACGGCGGCGAGTAAGGGAGTTGGGAGGACGGGGGCGGGCCTACGTCCGCTTCGATTCATTCGTGCAGGTATCTGGTGCGCTCTTCGGCTGTGAGTGGTCTGAGGTGCCGTTTTTCTGCCAGCTTGAGCAATTCGTTCTGTGGGACGCAGACCTCGCACGAGTAGCTGAAGATCGTCCCGTCGGCGGCCAGGACAAGCACGGATTTCCCGTCGGGGCTGAAAACGCCGGAGAGCATCCTGGCGTTGTATTCTTTAAACTCGTAGATCAGGTTCCCGCTGCTCACGTCCCAGACGCGCACCTCATTAGCGTCGTTCGGTATATGTCCCCCAATGTCTGTCGCTCCCTCATATCCGCTGGTCGTAACGACATACTTATTATCCGGGCTGAATGCGGCGCTGTACACGTCGTCCACGTGCCCGCTTAATTCAACTATCAGGCGTCCGGTGCTCACTTCTCTCACTTGGACCGCTTTCCCCCGGAGGCTCAGGACGAAATTGCCATCAGGACTGAGGGCGCCCCCTTCTTCTTTTACCTCAAGGACGATGTGTCTGCTATTCAGGTCTCGCACCTGCACTGTCTCTTTGACATTAACCAGGAGGAGTCTGTGGTCGGAGCATAACGACACGCCGGTCACCTCATCTTCCACTTGCAGCTCATACATCTCCTCCCCGCTGCCCGCGTCCCACAGCTTCACTCTATTACCGCCGGCCGTGACAATGAATTTATCGTCCGTGCTGAAGGAGACCACGCGCACTTCCTCGCCGTGCCAGAGCTGCCGCAGCAAGCCCCCGCTGTCAATATCCCAGACGCTTACTCCGCCCCTCGCCTCATCACTTTCAAGAACGGCGGCGAATTTACCGTCGGAGCTGATGGCCGCCTCTCCGGGGCCGTCGAAACCCATCAAAATAGCTGGGCCGTTGGGCTTGAGCCTCTTCAGTATCGGGCTTCTGAAAGAATTCAGCTCCCACACGAAGACTGTCCCGTCCGAGTTCGCCATCACGATATATTTCCCGTCCCTGCTAAACTCGGCGTGTTGCGCCTGAACGCCACTATGGCCGCCTAATTCGACGACGAGGCGTTTCTGTAGAGACGCCGCGTCGTATAGCCGGGCCTTGTCTTCGACGGTCAGGACGAACCTGTTGTCAGGGCTGAACGAGATGCTATTCAACTTCCGCGGGGCCTCGTTGAGTTCCGCCTTCGACCACCTGCTGCTTTCGTCCCAATCGTTCAAATTCCACAGCCGCAACATCCCGTCGTCATCGGACGCGGCGGCCAGCACTTTACCGTCAGGGCTGAATTCTGCTTTCATCAGTCCGGTAGCTTGAGCGTCCTTAAAAATGAGGTGACTTAATGAGCGCCTGGCGCAGGGCGTTTTCGGTCTCGGCGGTGTGGGCCAGTTTGGCAGCCTCGACGGCGAGGAGCAGGGCGCGTTCGGGGTCGGTGGTCAACTGCGCCAACGCGCTGGCCGCGATTTCGCGCGCCGAAGCCTCTGTGCGCCGTTGCGTCGCCAAGCGGCTCTGGATGATTGCGTAGACGAGGGCGGAGCCGATCAGGACGAGGGCCGTTGTGAGGCCGAGCACTATGCGGCGCGTGCGACGCTGGGCGGCTTTTCGCTCTCGCGTCTGCAATTCCACGCTCGCGTTCATAAAATCTCTTTCGAGATCGTTGAGCGCGGCTTCGTCGCGCTCCCGCAGCTCCGCAGCCTGCGCGAGGCGCGCGCCGCGAAAGAGCAGGCTCTCGTCGCGGGTCGCCTTCTCCCATTCCTGCGCGGCTTCGGTCACGCGGCGCAGCACGCGCAGGCCGGCGCGATCTTCGTCAACCCATCGCCGGAGCCTGGGCCAGCCGCGGATCAGCGCCTCGTGTGAGACATCAACGAGCTGCGCGCCGGAGTCCGTGCTGCTGCCGGTGGTCAACAGCCGCGCGTCGGCCAGGGTCTGCACGACGCTTTCGACCTTGTCCGTTTCGTCGGGGCGTGTGATGAGTTCGCTCATGGAGGCGCGGCGGCGCGTGTCTTCGGTGCCTTCGCCGGGCTGAGTGAGGCGGAGCATGACGCGGCGGGCGATTGATTGCTGCTCGGCGTCGAAGGATTCGTAGATGGCGTCGGCGCGCTTCGCAATCGCGCCCTCGACGCCGCCGCACTCGCGGTAAGCCTCAAGCGTCAGGAGCCGCGCGCGGCGGCGCTCCCACAATTCGAGGAGCGCGTGTTCGAGGAGCGGGAGCGCGCCGGGCTGGCTCTCCACGTCGTCCAGTATCGTCTCGACTAGGCCGGGCTCGAACTCAAGCCCCGTGCGCCACGCGGGCTCTTGAATCGCCTGGCGCAAGCCTTCGACGCTCATCGGGCTGACGAGGAATTGCTGGCCCGCGATCTGCGCGGAGAGTTCGGGGTGGGCGGCACACTTCTGGTAGAAGTCGGCGCGCATGGTGAGCACGACCACGTTGCACCCGCCCGGCGCGAGCGCGGCGTAGAGCAGGTTCGCTATGAACTGCCTGCGCTCGGCCTCGTCCCGACACAACGTGAAGACTTCCTCGAACTGGTCCACCACCCAGACGACGCGCTCCGCGGACGGGCGGTCGGCCAGCGCGGTCGCCGCCTGTAGGTGTAGCGCGCGCTCGTCATTGCTCAACTCGTCCAGCGTCTTGCCGGCGGCGGCCTGCGGGTAGAGCCGTTGCAGGTTGGCCGCGAGCTGCGTGAGCGGGCGCTCGCCCGGCGTGAAGACCCGTATCGCCCAAGCGTCGCTGCCTGGCAAGGCTCCGCGCTTGAGGGCGGGGAGCAGCCCGGCCCGGACAAGCGAAGACTTGCCGCTGCCCGAAGGCCCGACGACGGCGAGCAGCCGCGTGGTCTTCAGCTTCTCGACCAGCCGCTGTATGTCCGCGTCGCGCCCGAAGAAGAACTCCGCGTGCTCTTCGTCAAAAGCTTGCAGGCCGCGGTACGGGCTGACATCGTCGCGCGGCTCGATAACCGTCTCCGGGCCGGGCGCGAGCCCCTTGATCGCGTTGACGAGTCGCTGGAACGCGCGCGGGTCGCCGACGCCTTTACGCATATCAACCCAGGTGCGCGTGGTCAGGAAAGGCGGGAGGGCGCTCGTGTCGAAAGGGTCTGGAAGGTCCGGGAGAAACACCAGGAAGACCCGGAAGTTTCGATCCTTCGCCATGCGGTCGGTCGCGAGTTGGAATTCCAGCCGCGCCCAGTCGCCGATCCCGCTCGGGCCGACGAAGACCGCGCAGGAGGCGGAAGCCTTCAAGCCGTCGGCCAACTCGTCCTGCCAGTTGCCGCCGGCCGTGAGACACCATTTGTCCAGCCAGGGCTCAATCTTTTCGCGCTTCAACTTCTCGGCGATGCGCTCGACGGCGGGCTCCTCACGGCTGTTGTGGGAAAGAAAAACGTCGAACATCATGGGCGGCGGACGGGCGGCGTCTGAAACCTTTTGGGCCAGAATGTTAAGCTCGGGCGTGCCGCGGCGTGAGCCTGCCGCAGCGCGATAAGTTCTATCTTACTGCCCAATGCCCGTCAATTCTTTTTGGAACTTTTTGGGCGCGCCGCGCGAATCAAGGATGGCGGCCGGTAATTGAAGACGACGAATCGGGCGGATGACTTTGTTCACAACTCCCAGTGACGACGAACTGCTGCGGCTGATGACGGCCGGGGACGAGAGTGCGTTTGTCGCGCTCTACAGGCGCAGGCAGGCGGGGATTTACCGCTTCGCGCTCCAGATGAGCGGGTCCGAGGCCATCGCCGAAGACGTGACGCAAGAGGTTTTCATGGTCCTGATGAGTGAGGCGAAAAATTTCGACCCGGCCAAGGGGACTCTCGCGGGCTACCTCTACGGCGTGGCGCGCAACCAGGTGCTGCGCGCGCTCGGGCGCGACCGCTCGTTCGTCCCGATTAACGAGGGCCACGGCGAGGAAGAGGGCGAGGCGGCGCACGAGCAGTTGGTGGCGCATGACGACCCGCTCGGCGACCTGACGCGCGCTGAGGTGATTGACTCCGTGAGGCAGGCGGTCATGGCGCTGCCGGCACACTACCGCGAAGTCGTGGTGCTGTGCGACCTGCACGAGATGAGCTACGCGGAGGCCGCCGAGGTCTTAGGTTGCGCCGTCGGCACGGTCCGCTCGCGGCTGCACCGCGCTCGCTCGCTGCTCATCGAAAAGTTGCGCGCGACGAAAGAGCCTGGCACCGCTTCGCCCATTGTTAACACTGCGAGGTGCTTCGCATGAGCTGTCGAAACTACGAGACGATTTTGACCGAGGCGGCGCGCGGCCAGATGCTTGACGCGGGCGCGAAAACGGACGCGCTCGCCCACGCCGAAACGTGCCCGCGCTGCGCCGCGCGCCTGTCGGACGAGAAGGCCCTGAGCGCGGGGCTAAGCTCCCTGAGTGCGAGCGCGGCCACGGCGCAAACGCCCGCGCGCGTCGAAGCGGCGCTGCTGGGGGCTTTCCGTCAACGCTCTGCTTTTGTGCCAGTAATTGCGCCGGTCCGGTCGAGCGGAGCGCAATGGACTCGCTGGCCTGTCGCGGCGGCGGCGGCGATTCTAATCGTCTCGGCCTTCGCCGCACTGCGTTTGCTCCCGGCTGGCACCAGGGAAACGGCTACGCAGGGCTCACGCCTCGACGGGTCGTCGCTTATCGCGTTCCCGGATTGGTGGAAAGACGAAAGAATTGCTAACGACCCGGAACGCGAGGTGGCGCGCGACAGGGATGAGCGGGGCCGAAAATTAATTCCCGTCACGCATTTTCCACGCGGTCTCAGAGACGGGCGGCGCGGGCTGGTGCACGACGTTGCGGTTAATGGCAGGCGAACGGCCGGCGGCGTTAAACCCGAGGCCGCCGCGAGCCCCGGCGAAGAGATCGCGACGGATTTTATGCCGTTAACTTACGGCGGCAGCTTCTCGCAGCTTGACGACGGGCAGGTCGTGCGCGTCGAGCTGCCGCGCTCGGCACTCCAATCCTTCGGCCTGCCCGTGAACGTGGAGCGCGGCGGGGGGCGAGTCAAAGCGGACGTGCTGCTGGGCCACGACGGCGTGGCGCGCGCCATACGCTTCGTGCGCTAGCCCTGTCCGCGTTGAAAGTTTAGGTCTCAAAAACTGAGTTGATGAAATCCTGACTGTTATAGAGGAGAGAATAATGAGAGTTCAAAGACGGTTTATTACGAGCGCCATCTGCATGCTCGCGGCGCTGTCGTTGTCAGCAGTCGCCTTCGCGCAGGACGCGCCCCCGGAAAAGGCCGCAGGGAAATCCGGCGACGTGATTATGTTCGAGCGCGAGGTGGTCGGCCCTCGGGGTGGGGACAGAATAAGGCGGCCGCTTCCGCCCGGCGACCCAGGGGGCCAAGACACGCTCGTCTTCATCTCGTCCGAGATGAGCTTCGACAGCAAGGTCGTGAAGGGCGCGCCCTATTCCGCGCAGGCGATCACGGAGACCACGCGCGCGCTGGCCGACGGCAACCGCATCAGGCGCGAGACCAGCGCCAGCGTTTACCGTGACAGCGAAGGCCGCACGCGGCGCGACCAGGAGTTGGGTGCCGTAGGCCCCTACGCCGTGGCGGGCGAGCCGCGCAAGACCGTGTTCATCAACGACCCTGTGTCCGGGGTGCACTACGTTCTGGACCCGCGCACGCGCACCGCGCGCAAGATGCCGCCCATCAGGCTAGAATTCGCGCCCGGCTCGCGCGAGCCTTCCGGCCCGCAGGGCGCAGGAGCGAAGGTTCAAATCCGGGTCGAGGAGGACGTGTTCACGGCACCCGCGCCCGCGCCACACGGCGCTGCGGGAGGGCCAGGGATGCACGACTTCAGCATCATCGCCGCGCCGGACAAAGGCGCTACGGAATCTCTGGGCAAGCAGACCATCGAAGGCGTCTTGGCCGAAGGCACGCGCACGACCATGACGATCCCTGCGGGTAAGATAGGCAACGAGCAGCCCATTCAGATCGTGTGGGAGAAGTGGTACTCGCCGGAACTGCAAACGGTCGTCATGTCGAAGCACAGCGACCCGCTCGTCGGCGAGACGACTTACAGGCTGACGAACATCGTGCGGAGCGAGCCCGCGCGCACGCTCTTCGAAGTGCCGTCGGATTACACGGTCAAGGACACTCCCACGCCGGTGCGTGTGATTAGACGGAAGAAAGCGGGCGACGAGAAGTAAGATCGTCGGCAGGAAATAACTTGTCAGGGGCAGCGTGGAGTTCGTCGCGCTGCCCCTTTAGATTTTGCGCAGCACCACGTCCGTATTCGTCTGCACCTCTTCGGCGCGCGGGATGTCTTCGGCCTCGAAAGTGGAGAGCACTTCCTCGTTGATTTCGGGCAGCGAGACGATGCGGTTGGCCTGGCGGCTGATGGTCGCCTCGAACAGATTTCGCGCGAGCCGCGCGTTGCCGAACGACTCGTCGCGGTAGGCTGTCAGGCCGTTGAAAACTTCCATCAACTTCTCCTCTGCGGCCGCGGACAGCTTGTAGTCCGCCTTCTTGCCGAAGGAGACGAAAATCTGCTTGAGCTGCTCGGGGGTGTAGTCCTCGAAGTGGACGAACTTATTAAAGCGCGAGCGCAGGCCCGGATTCGACGAGAGGAACTCGTCCATCTTCGTCGTGTAGCCCGCGACGACCACGACCAGCTCGTGCCTGTGATCCTCCATCATCTTGAGCAGCGTCTCGATTGCCTCACGCCCGAAGTCCTCGCCGTCGCCGGAACTCAAGGAGTACGCCTCGTCGATGAAGAGTATGCCGCCCAGGGCTTTGCTCACGACCTCCTTGACCTTGATGGCGGTCTGGCCGACGTAGCCTGCGACGAGGCCGGAGCGGTCCGTCTCGGTCAGGTGGCCCGTGCCCAGGATTTCCAGCGCCCTGTAGATTTGGGCCAGCAGCCGCGCGACCGTCGTCTTACCCGTGCCAGGGTTCCCGTAAAAAACCACGTGGCGCGAGACCGGCAGCGTGGACATCCCTTTCTCCTGGCGCATCCGCTGGACTTTGAGAAAATTCACCAGCTCTTTAATCTCCGCTTTGACGCGCTCAAGGCCGACCAGAGCATTCAACTCCGCGAGCAAATCTTCCAGACTGCGCGGCGGCTCCTCTTCAACCGCTTCCACAGATTCCTGGTGAGCTTCCTTGCTCTCTTCAGTCTGCTTCAACGCGCTTGAGCCGGGCGGGTAGAGCGTTTCCTTGAACCTTAAGAGCGCGGCCTCTTCGGCTTTCGTCACCTTGCCGT
>DATMVE010000039.1:0-60360 GCA_035563515.1 Pyrinomonadaceae bacterium | reverse complement strand
GCGGCAAGAACAGTACGTGACTTTTTCATCCTGAGAGACCTCCTGCGGAGGCTCTCACATAATCCCCGCGGAAGGTCTATCCTGCGAACAGTCACTCAGTTACAATATGCACGCCGGCGCTACTTTGGGCGAAACTTAGGTGAACCAAGAACCCGGCGGCAACAGTCTACTTGGCTCTAGCCTAAGGCCGCACGGCTGCGCGGCTGGCGTTCAAGGATGCGTCCTATCAGGCCCTGGGAGAATTCGGCCAGCTCGCCCATCACCGCGGCGGCGGTGTCCCTCGCTGAGACGGCAAAGTCTTGGGGCGAGAGGCGCTGCGCCAAGCGCAGTAGCTTGGATGCGGCCCCGGAAAAATCTTTCCCCAGCCGGTTGCTGCAAGGGCCGCAGTGCGCCCGCAGCTCTGCGTTAAGATAGACGCGGGGCTCATCGCTCAAAGCCTTCGCGCAGTCCGCGCAGGCGCGAAGGTCCGGCAGAAAACCGCCAAGCTTGAGCGTCCATACTTCGAAATACCTGACGAGCGCTTGCAGGTCCTCGGGAGCGTTCGCCAGAGCCTCCACCACCGCCCGCACCATTCTGAAAAGTTTTTCGTTCGGCTCCTGCGGCGGCGCGAACTCCATCACCAACTCACTCATGTATGCCAAAGCCGCAACAGACTCGCTGCTACCAGCCAAGCCGAAAAATGAGCGTATGATCTCCACCTGCCGCAGCGAGGCCAACTCACGCCCTTCCTTCTCGTAATAGCTCAGGTCGATAATCGTAAACGGCTCCAGGCCGGCGCCGAATCTACTCTTCAGCCGCCTGGCCCCACGCGCCACAGCCCTGACCACACCCGCCTGCCGAGTCAGACAGACCATGATCTTATCTGCCTCGGCCAGGTTGTACGTGCGTAGGACTATGCCCTCTGTCTCGATTAATCCCACTGAATTAATCCCACTGATTTATTTATTAGGATGTTGAGCGATACCGCCAGCTAGACGTTATCGGACTCTGGCGACGGTCAGAACGGGAGAAAATATAGGAGCCACGCGAGAGCCAGGCCGATGCCCATGAATTCCGCAAAAACCTTCAAGCCGTAGAGGAGCCGTTCACGTAAATTGTCCCTCGCCACGACCCCGAAGACCAAAGCCACCATCAACGCAAACAGCAGCATCACCAGAAAATGGATCAAGGCTTCCTCCCCGCGGCTATGTCGAAGGCGTCCAGCATCGCCAGATAATTCAGCAGTCCAGCCACCAGCAAAAACGTGTTGCCGTATTCAAAAGTCGCAAGCCGTGCGTATTCCGCCGCGTCAGAAAAACCTGTGTTGCCCGCCCAGCACAAAAGGTATAGCACCCCGGTCCCCAGGTTGGCGATCATAGGCGGCAATTGCAATAACTGCGAAGAGCCTTCGCCGCCCCCGCCCAGGCCGAACAGGTGCCCGCCGAATAAGAGCCCTAGGCTGAACATCCCGCAAACCGCCGCCGCAATCACCAGCCCGCGCACCCACCTGCCTTGCAGGAAATGGCCCGCCCCTGGCACGGCCCACGCGGCGACGCCCATCCACCAGGCGCTCGCGGGCGCTTTCGCCTGCGCCCCCGTCAAACCCCTTCCCTCTTTAGCCGCCAATTGCTTCCTCCAGCGCCGAAATTTTTCAGCCCCTGCCCGTATAGCCCTCGCGCGCAGCGACCTCGTAGTCCCCGTTCAACACCAGCACGCGTACGCGCCTGTACTCCCCCGCGCCCGCGCGCGGCTGAGGTTTATACGTGATTATATACTGCGTGCGCAGCTCCTCCGCTATGGCCTCATAGGCGGGCACCAAATCTTCGTCCTTGAGCGGGAAGAAGACCCTGCCCCCTGTGCGCGCGGCCAGGCCCTCCAGGAGCTTCTCGGATTCGTCGATCATGGCCAGATAGCGCGCGACATCGCGCGGGTCGTAGCCGCTGAACATCTTGCTAATTTTCGACTTGCCGGCCTTCTTCTCCAACTCCGTGCGCAAACTCGCCGTCAGACTCACTACGTAAACGCCTGCGTCAACACGCCTGACTGCGTTCAGCGCGTCCGCGAAACTGGCGCGCTGCATCTCCGCGGTGTCCAAGCCGTCCGTCAGCAGTATGATTATGCGGCGGCCTTCGACTTTACTCAACTGCTCACGCGCAGCCAGGTACAGCCCGTCGTAAAAGGTCGTGCGCAGGCCCGGATGGTAGCGCCAGTCCAGAGACTTTTCGAGCGCGGTCAAGCTCGTCGCGGGCGTCCAATCCTGCAACAGCTCCACCTTGTCCGCGAACTGCACCACGCAAACTTTATCTTCCGCGAGCAGCCCCTGTATGAAGCGCTTGCCCGCCTCGCGTATGAAACGCATCTGGCTGAACACGCTGCCCGAAGCGTCCAGCAAAAGGACTATGTTGGCGGGGACGCGCCGGCGGTTGAAGCTGGTGATCTCCTGGCGGACGCCGTTGTCGAAGACTACGAACTTTTCCTGCCCCAGCCCGCCCACGGGCGCGCCTGCCAGGTCCCTGACAGAGACAGGCAACAGAATCTCCTCCGTCTTGATGCGCACCACGTCGTCGTCCGGCGCATCCGCGGGCTCCAGAATCCTGCGCCCGCTCTGCCCGCGCACATTCAATCCCGCCTGCAAACAGAAGAACAGGACCAACAACCCTAAGACGCGCGCCAAGGAGCGCACAGCCCGCAGGCACGCCCCTCCTGCGGGAATCTTCAAGTCCTGTCCAAAGCTAAAGCCCATAAAACGCTTCTCAGATGCGCCCGGAGCCCGAGCAGTCACTTCCCCACCCTCAAAGAATTTTGTCCCGCAACAAGCGCCCCCAGGCTTCGCCGCGGGAACAAATTGCTACATAAAAAGATTACAGGGGCGTAGATGTCCCCTCTTTTCTTTCAGAATGTCCCTGAAGTATTAGCTCTTAAACGTTGACATCAAAGAGACGGCCCCGAGACTCTTGTAGTACCCGCCCCGCGCGCACGGGCGGCACAGGGGCTCGCCGTAGGCCCCCTTTGCTTCGCGCCCGTCGTTGACCCCCTCGCCGCATTTAGCGCAGGTGACGCGCGCGCGCGGCCGGCCCGGCGCATCCATCTCCCCGTACTCCACAGAGACCCGCTCTGCCCTGAACAACTCCGCCTCTTCGGCCTCCCTGTAGGCGTGGAATTGCCTCTCCTTTTTGCTCTCGATCTGCGGGTAGCGTTTGTCCGCCAGGGCGCGCGACTCGTCCAGGGCGACGACGCGCACGGCCTGCCCCGTCTCCGTGTTGAAAAACGTCGCAGCCACCTTACCGTAATCGAAATACTTCAGACTGCGCCGGCCGAGCCTGACTCCCGTAACGGCCCCTACGGCGTCCGCCATGCAGCGGTCTATCTCCACCCAGACGATCAGCTTCTTGCGGTCCGCCCCGCGCGGGTCTTCGATTCCCAGGAGCCTGCAACCCAAAAGCGCCATGCGCACCCCCAGGAGCTGCCCCGCGCACAAATGGCCGTGCAAACGCCCGCACTCTTCAAGTAGTTCGTCCAGTGACTCCTTCAAAAACGCCTCCTCAGTAAAGCAGGAACGGCTCACGTAGTTCTTTAAACTTTTCCAGCCCCGCGGCCCAGGAGTCCGCTATGCTTTCAATTGAATCGCCGCGCTCAATCGCCTCGCGTAGCTTGTCCGTGCCCGCGATCACGTCGAAGGGATTCTTATCGTAAACGTACTCGTAGGGCGGCTCCTTCCAGCGGAACTGGTCCTTGTACATGTCATGTGCCACTTTAATTGTCGCCACGCCGACAATCACCGGCTCGAAAACATTCCTGTCCGTGACGTGTATCTGCACGCCGCCGCAGGTCACGCGCGCGTGCTTCTGGAAAGTCGGCTGGAAGCCGCAGGCGCGGAAGTAGACCCCTTGAAAGTTCAGCCCGTTCAATTGCCGCGCGTACTCTTCAGGCTCTATGTAAGGCGCTCCGACCAACTCGAAGGGCTTCGTCGTCCCGCGCCCCTCGGACAACTGCGTCCCCTCCACGTGGACCGTCCCCGGAAAGACCGTCGCCGAATCCAGCGTAGGCATGTTCGGCGACGGCATCACCCAGGGGGCGTCCGTCTCGTCCAGCCACAACCCGCGCGACCACCCGTCCGTCGTGACGATCTCCAGTTCACAGCCTATGCCGAAATGCTCGTTGAACAGGCGCGCCAGCTCGCACACCGTCATCCCGTGGCGCGTCGCAATCGGAAATTGGCCCACGAAAGAGGCGAACTCCGGCTCCAGCACCGCGCCCGCCACCTGCTCGCCGTTGATAGGGTTCGGGCGGTCGCAGACGATCACGCGCTTGCCCAGGCGCTTGGCGACTCGCATGCAGTTAGCCAGCGTGTAGACGAAGGTGTATATGCGGCAGCCCACGTCCTGCATGTCGAAGACGAGCGCGTCGACACGCGACAGCATCTCCTCCGTGGGCTCACGCGTCTCCGAGTAGAGCGAGTAGACTGGCAGCCCGGTCTGTCGGTCCAGCCCGTGCTCAGTCTCGATCATGTTGTCCTGCACGTCGCCCCGTATACCGTGCTGCGGGCCGAAGAGCGCAGTCAACTCTATCTCAGCGTGCTCGTGAAAAAGGTCCGCCGCGTGCCTGAAACTATGGTCGACGGAGGACTGGTTGCAGATCAGGCCGACGCGCGCGCCCTTCAGCCGCTCCCCAGCCTCCTTTAACAATTTTTCCAGGCCCAGCGTCACCGCCCGCACGCCTTTGCCGCTATCGCGCGACGCGCCCCGTCCGGTTTGAGCGTAAGCAAGACTCATCGTCTAATTCCCCCGATTCTTTTTTAACCAGAAATCTGAAAACAGGCGTTATCGGACTCCGGTGGCCCAATTTTCCGTTCACCTTTTCTCCAAATCGACTTCCCGCTCCTGCGCCGCCATCGCGTAAGTGCGCGCGGCCTCCACGAAGCTGCCGAAGATGGCCTGCGAGAAATCGTCTTGGCGCCAGCCCATCTCCGGGTGCCACTGCACGCCGAGCGCGAAGCGGTCGCCGCGCGGGTCTTCCACGGCCTCCACCAACCCGTCCGCGGTCCAGGCCGTCGCCACCAGTTCCCTGCCCAGCGTCTCAATCGCCTGGTGGTGGTGGCTGTTGACCGGCGCGGCGTCCACCCCCGCCAGCCTCGATAAAAGACTCCCCTCCACTACTCGCACGCGGTGCGAGCGGCGTGCCCGCGGCGCGCCCTGCTGGTGCTTGATGGCCCCAGGCAGCTCCGTCCGTATGTCCTGTATGAGCGTCCCGCCGCGCGCGACGTTGAGCGCCTGCATCCCGAAACAGATCGCCAGGAGCGGCAGGCCCAGCCGCTCCACCTCTTCGAGCACGAGCAGGTCCGTCTCGTCCTTGATGGGGTGCACGCTGCCCAGGCCCCAGTGAGGCTCGCGCCCGTACCTCAAAGGGTCCACGTCGGAATCGCTCCCAGGCAGTAGTATCCCGTCGAGCCCCCTTACGACCGCGCTCAGATACTCCCTGCGCGGTATGAGACTGATGTGCACGGGCAACCCGCCCGCAGCCTCCACCGCCTCGCTGTAATCGCGCCCCAGGTAGAAGCGGTCAGTCTCCAACTCTATGCGCATAGTGATCCCTATGCGCGGCCTCTCGCCTGCCATCAGAGCTTTCCTTTCATCAACCTTTATGAAACTCCTTCGCGCCCGCCGCACATCATAACCCAAAACCTCCCCGAAGCTCACAGCCTTCTGACGGCGCGCGTTTCACACGTCTTTCGTACCGCCGCTTGACTACGCCCGCCCGGTCTTCCTATAGTTCTTCGCTACTGAAGATGAACAAAGAAGCATCAAAGGTGCGCAGCACGACCGTGCTGCACGTGCGCCGCGGCGGGCACGTCGCGCTCGCGGGCGACGGCCAGGTCACACTCGGCGAGACCGTCATGAAGAGCGGCGCGCGCAAGGTGCGCCGCCTCTACAACGACCGCATACTGGCGGGCTTCGCCGGCGCGACCGCCGACGCCTTCTCGCTCCTGACAAGGTTCGAAGGCAAGCTCGAACAGTACCACGGCAACCTTGAGCGCGCGGCCATAGAACTCAGCAAGGACTGGCGCACGGACAAAATCCTGCGCCACCTGGAGGCGCTGCTCGTCGTCGCGGACGAAAAGAGCTCTTTCCTGCTCTCCGGCAACGGCGACGTGATCGCGCCCGACGACGGCGTGCTCGCCATAGGCTCCGGCGGCTCCTACGCCTTGGCGGCCGCACGCGCCCTGGTCGAGCACACGGACATGTCCGCGCGCGACATAGCCGTCAACGCCCTGCGCATCGCCGGCGAAATTTGCATCTACTCGAACACGAACATCATCGTCGAAGAACTTTGAAAGCAGAGTACAGAATTCAGGAGTCAGGAGTCGGAAGGAAAGAAAAATCGAAGAACGATTGCCGCCTCTCCTTTTGACTTCCGTATTCCGACTCCTGACTCTTAAACAAAAATGGTTATCTACCTCTCAGGCGAAGTTGACGAGGAGGCGCGGCTCGACGAGATGACGCCGCGGCAGATCGTCGCGGAATTGGACAAGCACGTCGTGGGCCAGCGCAACGCCAAGCGCGCCGTCGCCATCGCGCTCCGTAACCGCGTGCGCCGCCAGAAGCTCCCGCCCGAAATGGCCGTGGACGTGATGCCCAAGAACATCATCATGATCGGCTCGACCGGCGTCGGCAAGACGGAAATCGCGCGCCGCCTGGCGCGCATGTCCAACTCGCCCTTCCTCAAAGTCGAAGCCTCCAAGTTCACAGAGGTCGGCTACGTCGGCCGCGACGTGGAGAGCATGATCCGCGACCTCACGGAGATCGCCGTCGAGATGACGCGCGAGGAGAAGGTCGAGGAGATCGCCGAGAAGGCCGAGCTGAACGTCGAGGAGCGAATCCTGGACCTGCTGCTGCCGCCGCCGAAATCCGCCCTCTCCTCTAACTACTTCGACTTCGAAGCGCAGTCCGAGGAGGAGGCCGCGGCCGCAGAGACCACGGAGCGCGACGACAATTTCCAGCGCACGCGCGAAAAACTACGTTCGCAGCTGCGCTCGGGCAAGCTCGACAACCGGCTGGTCGAGATCGAGGTCCGCGAAAAGAGCTTCCCGACGATAGAGCTGGCCGGGCCGCAGGGCGTCGAGGAGATGGGCATCAACATGAAGGACATGCTCGGCAGCATGTTCCAGGGGCGCACCAAGCGGCGCAAGATGCGCGTGGACGAGGCCATGGAGTACCTGATGCAGGAGGAGGAGGAGCGCCTCATAGACATGGACCAGGTCGCGCGCGCCGCGCTCGAACGCGTCGAATCCTCCGGCATCATCTTCCTGGACGAGATAGACAAGATCGCCGGGCGCGAGGCCGGCACAGGCCCGGACGTTTCGCGCGAGGGCGTGCAGCGCGACATCCTCCCCATCGTCGAAGGCACGACCGTCAACACGCGCTACGGCATGGTCCGTACGGACCACATCCTCTTCATCGCCGCGGGGGCCTTCCACGTCTCCAAGCCCTCGGACCTGATTCCAGAGCTTCAGGGGCGCTTCCCCATCCGCGTCGAGCTTGAGTCGCTGACCATCGACGACTTCAAACGCATCCTGACCGAGCCGAAGAACGCGCTCATCAAACAGTACCGCGCGCTGATGGAGACCGAAGGCGTCGAGCTTGAGTTCACGGAGGACGCCATCGAGTCAATCGCCAACTTCGCCGCGCGCGTCAACGAGCAGACGGAGAACATAGGCGCACGCCGCCTGCACACGATCATGGAAAAACTGCTCGACGAAATCAGCTTCGAGGGCCCGGACCTTGAGCCCAAGAACCAGCACATAGACGCCGCCTACGTCTCGCGCATGCTCGCCGAGACTGTCAAGGACCAGGACCTCAGCCGCTACATCCTATAAGAAAGGCTAAAGACTAAAGGTAAAAGGCGAAAAGTGAGGCGTAAACCACTGTCCAGCAAAAAGGCTCTGACTCTTACTTTTGCCCTTTGCCTTCTACTTTTTGCCTTCGCCTGCGGTAAGCGCCGGCCCCCGCAGCCGCCCGTCGAGCGCGTGCCGCAGCGCACGGAGTTGCTTTCGGGGGCGCAGCGCGGCAACCAGGTGATCCTGAGTTGGCCCGCCCCGCGGCGCAACGCCCCCGACGATAGCGTCCAGAGCATCCGGCGGATTGATGTCTACCGCCTGGCCGAAAACCCTTCCGCGCCCCTGGCGCTGACGGAGGATGAGTTCGCCGCGCGCTCCACGCTCATAGGCTCAATTAACTACGAAACCATGCGCAACGCGGGCGACGCTCTCGTCTACGTGGACACGCTTGAGCTGGCGGGCCAGCCCACGCGCCTGCGCTACAGCGTGCGTTACGTCAACGCCGCCGGGCAGCGCGCGGCCTTCTCCAACTTCCTGTTGGTCGAGCCCGCGGCCAAAATCGCAGAACCGCCGACGCTCACAGGGAGCGAGTTGAGCGCCAACGCCGTGACGCTCGTGTGGGACGCGCCTGCGTCAAACATTGACGGCTCGACTCCCGTGAATCTTCTGGGCTATAACGTCTACCGCGTCGAGAAATCACAGACGGAGGTCGGGCAGACGCCTATAAATGCGACGCTCGTGACCGGGACGCGTTACAACGACCAGACCTTCCGCTTCGGCGAAGAGTATAACTACGTGGTCCGCTCCGTCTCGCTCGGCACGGGCGGCGCACAGGTCGAGAGCTTGAACTCCAACGCACTCGCGGTCACACCCGTTGACAGGTTCGAGCCCTCGGCCCCGGGCAGGCTCTCCATCGCGCCCGCCCCAGGCCGACTGGCCCTCTTCTTCCCGGCAAACCCCGAGCGCGATGTCGCAGGCTACCTGATTTACCGCTCGACCGATCCCGCGTTGCCCAAAGACCAGTGGACTAAGCTGACGCAGAATCTTCTGACGCGAACGACGCTCACGGACGAGGCTGTCGAATCCGGCAAAAGGTACTATTATTATGTCGTCGCGGTGGACGCCGCCGGAAATGTCAGCGCCCCGTCGGACGTGGAGTCTGAAACAGTGCCATGAAACTCTGTCGCTTCAAACATCAAACGCTCCCGGAGCCGCATTACGGCATCGTCGAAGACGACTCGGTCCGGCCGCTCATTGACGCGGACGCCTTCGGCACACGCCCCCGCGCGCACTCCAACCGAATCCCCCTCTCAGAGGTCACGCTGCTGGCTCCCGTCACACCCTCCAAGATAGTCTGCGTCGGGCGCAACTACGTGGAGCACGCGGCGGAATTGGGGAACCCCATGCCCTCCGAGCCCCTCCTGTTCCTGAAAGCCCCGTCAGCCGTCATCGCCTCCGGCGAAGTCATCCGACTCCCTGCCGAGTCAGTTCAAGTAGAACATGAAGGAGAACTCGGGGTCGTTATCGGACGCTCGGCATCTAAACTCTCTGAGAAGCAGGACCCTTTGAGTTATGTACTGGGCTACACGTGCGTCAACGACGTGACGGCGCGCGACCTGCAACGAAAGGACGTTCAATTCACGCGCGCCAAGTCCTTCGACACTTTCTGCCCGGTCGGCCCCTTTATCGCGACGGACATCAACCCCGCGGACGTGATTGTCACCACGCGCGTCAACGGCGTGGTCAGGCAGAGCGGACGCACTTCGGCCATGGCCTTTTCTGTGGCACATCTACTGCGCTACATTTCGGGCATCATGACCCTGCTCCCTGGCGACCTGATTGTCACGGGGACCCCCGCTGGCGTCTCACGCCTCTCTGACGGGGACGTTGTCGAAGTCGAGGTCGAGGGCGTGGGAGTTCTGAGTAATCCCGTAATCGGCATTCCCGAAACTGCTGCCGAAAGATAACCGGCACCTGTCAGTTTTTAAGGAGACTGGAGATGAAATTCTTTATAGACACGGCGAATCTGAAGGAAATTCGCGAGGCCGCGGAAATGGGCTTAATTGACGGGGTCACCACCAACCCTTCCCTTGTAGCTAAGGAAGGAAACGTGGAGTTCCAGCAGCACATCGCGGCGATTTGCGAGGTAGTACAGGGCGATGTCTCCGTCGAAGTCACCAGCCTGGACACAGAGGGCATGCTGCGCGAGGGGCGCGAGTACGCGAAAATCGCCCCCAACGTCGTGGTCAAATGCCCTCTGACGATTGACGGCCTGAAGGCCACCAGACGACTGAACGACGAGGGCACGAAGGTCAACGTCACGCTCTGCTTCTCCGCCGCGCAGGCCATCCTGGCGGCCAAGGCCGGCGCATCCTACATCAGCCCTTTCCTCGGCCGCCTGGACGACGTGGGCCAGAACGGGCTCGAACTGCTTTCGGAGATAGTCGAAATCTACGGCAACTACGGCTGGAAGACGGAGGTCCTGGCGGCCAGCATACGCCACCCCATACACGTGGTCGAGGCCGCGCGCATGGGCGCGCACGTCGCCACACTCCCCTTCAAAGTCATAGAGCAGCTCGTCAGGCACCCGCTCACGGACAAGGGACTTGATCAGTTTCTGGCCGACTGGAAGAAGAGCGGGCGCTAATTCTTAATGGATAACTTTAGGTTTTGTCGCCGCGCCGACTTCTCACGTATTACGTGAGCCGCGGGGTTTGGAAGAACGCGCGACGCCGAAGGACAGCTTCGATGGCGACTGGCAAGAGGGCCGTCACAGTTCGGACCTACAAGTACGACGGGTCAGAGCATCGTCGCTGGCGCGCGCAAATCTCCAGACAGGAGGGTTCGCTGCTCGTCCTGGACGCGAAATTTGAGGAGGAGATAAGACACCCGCTCCTCGGGACGGTCGCCCCGGAGACCGTGAGCATAGAGTATTACTGGCTCGACCGCTGGTATAACGTCTTCCGCTTCGTGGAGCCCACGGGCGAGTTGCGCAACTTTTACTGTAACGTCAACGTGCCCCCGGTCCTTCAGAAAAATGTTTTAAGCTACATCGACCTCGACATGGACGTGCTGGTCGCGCCCGATTTTTCCTACAGCATACTGGACGAGGATGAATTCGCCGCCAACGCGGCCCGCTTTAACTACCCCGCGGAAGTTTTAATGAAATCTCGCGCGGCGCTGGAGGAGTTGATCGCACTCATCGAAGGGAGGGCCTTCCCTTTCAACGACCTCAAGTAAAACTTCAACTGCGGGACGGTTTGTCAATCTATATTATGACCTCAAAGAAAGAAGAGTTAGCCACGCCGACCAAACTGGAGCGCTTTAAGGAACGCGTACGCAACGCCGAATCGGGCGGCGGGCCTGCGCGCGTAGAGAAGCAGCACGCCTCCGGCAAGATGACCGCCCGCGAGCGCCTCGATTTCCTGCTGGACGAGGGGACGTTCGAGGAGTTCGATAAGCTGGTCGTCCACCGCTCGCGCGACTTCGGCCTGGACAAGCAGTTGTACCCCGGCGACGGAGTCGTCACCGGCCACGGCCTCGTAGACGGGCGCAGGGTCTTCGTCTTCGCGCAGGACTTCACGGTCTTCGGCGGTTCCCTCTCCGAGACCCACGCGGAGAAAATCTGCAAGGTGATGGACCTCGCGCTCAAGGTCGGCGCGCCCGTCGTCGGCCTGAACGACTCCGGCGGCGCGCGGATTCAGGAGGGGGTGGTCAGCCTGGGCGGCTACGCGGATATTTTCCTGCGCAACACGCTCGCGAGCGGCGTCGTCCCGCAGATCAGTTGCATCATGGGGCCCTGCGCTGGCGGTGCCGTCTACAGCCCCGCGATCACGGACTTCAACGTGATGGTGAAAGACACCTCGTACATGTTCATCACGGGGCCGGACGTCATCAAGACCGTGACGCACGAGGACGTGACGAAGGACGAGTTGGGCGGCGCGATGACCCACAACCGCGTCTCCGGCGTCGCACACTTCGTCGCGGACTCGGACGAGCACGCGCTCAGGATGGTGCGCGAACTGCTCTCCTTCATCCCGTCGAACAACATGGACGACCCGCCGGTCGCCCCATCCACGGACCCGCCCGACCGCGTCGAAGAGAGGCTCAACGCAATCGTCCCCGAATCGAGCAACCAGCCTTACGACATACGCGAGGTCATCAACGCCGTGGTGGACGAGGGCTATTTCTTCGAAGTCCACCAGCACTTCGCGCCGAACATCGTCGTGGGCTTCGCGCGCCTGGGCGGGCGCTCCGTAGGCATCGTCGCCAACCAGCCCGCTTACCTCGCAGGCGTCCTGGACATAGACGCCTCCGTCAAGGGCGCACGCTTCGTTCGCTTCTGCGACTGCTTCAACATCCCTCTTGTCACGTTCGAAGACGTGCCGGGCTTCCTGCCCGGAGTCTCGCAGGAGCACGGGGGCATCATCAGGCACGGCGCGAAACTGCTCTACGCCTTCGCCGAAGCCACCGTGCCGAAGGTGACCGTCATCACGCGCAAAGCCTACGGCGGGGCCTACTGCGTGATGGCTTCCAAGCACATACGCACGGACATCAACTTCGCCTGGCCGACAGCCGAAATCGCCGTCATGGGTGCGGAAGGGGCCGTCGGCTTACTTTACCGTCGCGAACTGGCTGAGGCGGAGGATTCGGCCGCCGCGCGCAAGGCCCGCGTCACAGAGTTCGAAGAGAAGTTCGCCAACCCTTACGTGGCGGCCGAGCGCGGGTTCGTGGACGAAGTTATAGAGCCTTCCCTCACACGGCCCAAGCTCATACGCGCCCTGATGCTGCTTCAGAACAAGCGGGACACGAACCCGCCTAAAAAGCACGGCAACATTCCTTTGTAGGGAACAAGCTAAAGGATAACTTGAGCTAAAAAGGATAAGGCCGGGAGAGGTTTCATCAAACCTCTCCCGGCCCTTTTTATTCAGCCTGCGCCCGATTATTAAGAGGCGCGCTGCCCTGCCGCGGCCGCCTTATCGCCGCGCAGGAGTTCAAGTGCTTTCTTAAGCTGCGTGTCCTCCTGCTGCTTCGGCGGGGTCGTGTCGGGCGCGATTTCGCGCTTGTCGTTCTGCTGGTTCGGCTTGGCTACGGGGTCGTCGTCGTTGCCGGTCAAATCCTCCGGGTCAATCGGCTCCAGAACTTCCGGCCGCTTCACCTCGACGTTCGGGACGACGCCCGACTTCGCGCGATCCTCGCCCAGAAACGGCTTGCCCGTGGCGGAAGCCCACTTGATGGTCGTCAGCAGCAGGCCGTCGCCGTTGCGCAGGGTGAAGAGCTGCTGCTCCGCGCCCGCGCCGAAACTCTTTTCGCCGACCACGTCGCCGCGCTTGCGCTCGACCATCGCGGAGGCGATGATTTCGGCCGCGCCCGCCGTGCCGGGGTCTATCAGGGTGACGACCGGCCCGTTGAAAGTGGTCTTCTTGGGCTCGGCCGCGAAGGTCTTGAGCACTTTACTCTCGCGCCCTATGGTCTGGGCCAGAACGCCCTCCTTGATGAAGAGCCTGGCGACTTCCACGCCCTCGTCCAGCGACCCGCCCGCGACGTTCCTCAAGTCGAGCACGATCTTCTGTGCGCCCTGTTTCATCAACTCCTGAAGTCGCGCCTTAACGTCATTAGCCTCGCCTTCCGCCAAGCTGTTGACGCGCAGCACGCCTATCTTGCCGGCCTCCATGTGCGACTCGGCCGGGGGAGCTTTGAACGTCCCGCGCTTGACTGTTAAAGTCAGCGGGCGCGCGTTGGCGCGCAGGATGCGCAGTTTGACTTCGGTGCCGGGCACGCCGTCCAGGAGTTGCCGCGCGTCGTAGAGCGAAATGTCGCGCGTGGCCTTGTTGTCAATGTACTCTATGATGTCGCCGGCGCGGACGCCCGCCTGATCCGCGGGCGAGCCTTTGATGGGGGCAATGACGTAGAGGTAGGAAGAGACCTGCGAAAGCTCCGCGCCGATGCCGACCTGGTTGTCCTTCGCCGCGTCACGGTAGTCGCGCACCTGATCTGCCGTCAGGTAGGTCGAGTACGGGTCCAGGCCGTAGGCCAGCCCACGCAACGCGCCCGCGCGGACCTTCTCCATGTTCGGCTCGTCCACGTAGTCGTTCTGTATGTGCTGTAAAACGTTCTCGAAGATGCGCAACTGCGCGCCCGGGTCGTTGGTCGGCTGCTGCGCGCGCGTGGAGAGCCACCCCCCTACGACGGCATAAAGGGCTAAAAAGGCCGAGAAGACGATCAGGGCGAATTTGGAGCGGAAAGACATTCGATAAACCTCTTAAAAGTGAGCCACCGCTGAGAACATTTGAGCGCGCGCCGATGGCCTTAGCACTCACGCTCGCGTATCATAACAGCGGCCGGATAAGCCAAGCAAGCCACGCTGCCCGTTGAGCTTGGCCCATTTCACGCCCGGCGGAATCAAATTGCCAAAGGACTCTACGAACGAAACCCCGGAAGGGTTCGGCGCTCGCGCCCGGAGGCCGGCCGGGCGGCTGCTGGCGCTCGACCTGGGCGAGAAGCGCGTCGGCGTCGCCGTCTCCGACGAATTGCAACTGACTGTGCGTCCCCTTCCCTACCTGCGCCGCACGAACTGGAAACAACTGTTGGTCGCCGTGGCCGAATTGCTGCAACGCTTTGACGCACGAGCACTGGTGATTGGTTTGCCGCTCGGCCCGGAAGGAACTGAAGGCGAGGCCGCGGGCTATGCTCTGCGACTCGCGCGCAATTTCGAGCTTTCGCTGAAGGTCCCCGTCTTCCTACAGGACGAGCGGCTCACCTCGCGCGAGGCGGAGGAACGCCTGCGCGCCGAAGGTCTGCGCGATGAAATCCTGCGCGAGCGCGTTGACAGCGAGGCGGCCGCCGTCATCCTCCGAGATTATCTGGCCGCGGCCGGCCGAGAATGAGACGCGGGGCAGTTGGCCCGGCGCGGGCAGGAGAGTTAAGCTATCGGGCATGAAAGGAATCGTGTGAGTCTCATGGAGAACGGAAAGAAGCGAGCGCTCATAGTGGTCGACGTGCAGAACGATTTTTGTCCGGGGGGCGCGCTGGCCGTCCCCGAAGGGGACGAGGTGGTCGCGCCCTTGAACGGCCTGATCGAAGAGTTTCTACAGCGCGGCGAGCCCGTCTTCAAGAGCCGCGACTGGCACCCGGCGCACACCAAACACTTCGCGGACTACGGCGGCACGTGGCCCGTCCACTGCGTACAGGACACGCGCGGCGCGGAGTTTCACGCCGAGCTGATAGACGATCCGAAGATAGAGGTCGTATCCAAGGGCATGGGCGACGAGGACAACTATTCGGCCTTCGACGGGACGGACCTGGCCGCGCGCCTGCGACGGCAAGGCGTCGAAGAAATCTGGGTCGGCGGCCTCGCCACGGACTACTGCGTCAAGCAGACCGTGCTCGACGGACTGAAAGAAGGTTTCCGAGTTAAAGCGCTCGCCAACGCCATGCGCCCCGTCGAGCTTCAACCCGGCGACGGCCAACGCGCCATAGAGGAGATGCGCCACGCCGGCGCCGAAATAGGTTGATTCTTCTGACCAACTGGCGTATGAGTACGCCGCGCCCTACATGCCTAAGCCGAACGACAAGATTGGACCTTACACCCTCATCCAAAAATTGGGCCGCGGGACTTTCGGCGTGGTCTGGCTGGCGGAGAAGCGTTCGATCCTCGCGACCACGAAAGTGGCCCTCAAGTTACCGAACGATGACGACATTGATTTGGAGGTCGTCAGACAAGAGGCGGATCTGTGGGTGCGCGTCAGCGGCCACCCGAACGTGCTGCCGATTATAGACGCCGACATTTACGACGAACAGATCGTCATCGTCAGCGAATACGCGCCGGACGGCTCGTTGTCCAAGTGGCTCGCGCGCCACGGCGGCAAGGCCCCGTCAACCCAAGCGGCCGTGGACATGACCCTCGGCATTCTCTCCGGGCTGGAGCACCTTCACGAAAAGGGGATCATTCACAGGGACATCAAGCCTGACAACATACTCCTGCAAAAAGAGACGCCACGACTGGCAGATTTCGGCATAGCGCGGATTCTCAGGTCAACGTCCAAGAGCACCGCGTCGGCGGGGACGCCCGCATACATGCCGCCGGAGGCTTTCGACGGGAGGCGCAGCGAGAGGACTGACATTTGGTCCGTCGGGGTCATCTTATACCGGCTGCTGGCCGGGCGGCTGCCCTTTCCACAGCCGGACAATTTTTCTTTGATGTTTGCGATTCTCAACCGCCAGCCCGAACAACTGCCGAATGATGTGCCCGAACCATTGCGGGCAGTCATTGAACGAGCCTTACAGAAAGTCCCCGACGAGCGTTACTCATCGGCCAACGAGATGTTCAGGGCTTTGCGCTCCGCCAACCATTCGGTCACTTGGCCGGCGTTTGACAGTATGAAACCGCCGACCCTGACTGACATTCGCGCTCCTTCGGCAGTTAATCCCGACCCTGAAACCAAGCCCAGTGTGCTTATCGAGATTGCCGCCCTTACGGACGCAGGCCATGTTCTAACTGCTAATGAGGATAACTACCTTGTCCTGGACCTATCCAATGGTAGAGCATGGACGGCGTCGGACGCCGCGGACTTACCCGACGAGTTAAGGAGATTCATTGTCGGAGATAAGGGAGTAATCCTTGCCGTTGCCGACGGCAACAGCAGGGCCCTTGCCGGCGAGGTCGCCAGCCGCATGGCCGTCGAAACTATACGTGAGATGCTAGTCGGCGTGGACGATGAAGAGGACGCAGGGGGCCCGGACGATAAACCTCTTATTGACTACCTCCGCCACGCCACGGTTTATGCCAATCTTGCTGTTCATCATAGGAGTATGGAGGACGCCAGGTGCGCCGGCATGAGCACCACCCTGACCGCCGCCGCCATAACCGGCGGCCTGCTTGATGTAGTGCAGGTCGGAGACAGCCGCGCATACCTGATCCGCAATCAGAGGATTACGCTCATTACTAAAGACCAGACGCGGGCTCAACAACTGGTTGACGTTGGCTTCATCATCGAGGCGGAAGCGGAAACACATGAATCCAGTAACGAACTGGTTCAGGCTATCGGACAGCGTAGCGAATTAACTCCAGTCACCGGGCGCTTAAAACCGGCGCGCGGCGACATCCTACTCATTTGCAGTGATGGCCTGTGGAGAAGGTTAAGGCCTATAGAGATACAAAATATAGTTAACAGGCAGGGGGAGGAGGTTGCTGCTATTTCGACTGAACTGGTCAGGGCCGCGTTGGACAAGGGAGCGGGCAACAATATTACCGCACTTGTAGCCAAGTTTGACGGGACCGGCCTTTTGCCTTCTCATCAACGCGTCGGATTAGAGTTACAGCCCGCGGAAGACGACGACACCCTTCCTGGCCCTGATAGAATTTGATAATCAACACTATGGGTACGCTGAACATAGACCGCTACCACGCCGCGATGGGCGACGCATCTTACAAGGACGTGGCGCGGCTGCGCGGGAAACTCTTGAGCGAGGCGGCGGCGACCTTTTACGTGACGCAGCGGAAGCTCAAGTTCGCGCCGTGCCTCGGCCACGAGCGCCTGGTGCGCTCGCTGCTCGACAGCCAGATTGATCGCCCGCGCGTGCGCTCTCTCGAACAGGACCGCGGCGGGCTCAAACTCTTCGCGGACGCCATCGAAGACATGCACTTCGTAGGCGCTGTGCGCGCGGTCCGCCCCGGCACAATCGTCTTCGCGAACGAGCCCTTCGCGGACATCACCGGGCCTTTCGGTCTGACGCAGGCGCAGGAGATCAAGTTCGAGCACGCCTTCGACCTGCCCATGACGACGGCGAGCCTGGCGATGCAGTTCCGCATGGCCGCTGGCGGCCGCTGGCTCTCGGACTTCTCTCTCCGCCGCAACGGCGACATAGAGCGCGCCGTCGAAGTCGCGACCTACGCCTTCATCGGCGGCTTCAACGACACGTCGAACATGGAGGCCGCGCACCGCCTGGACATCCCCGCGGTCGGGACCGAAGCCCACTACTGGCAGCAGTCTTACATAGAGTTCATGACCGAGCCCGAGATTGAGCCGCGCACGGGCAGGCCCAAGCACTTCGAGCAGGTCGCTTTCGAGCGCTGGCTCGACGCCAACCCGAACGGCACGACGCTCCTACTCGACACGATTGACGTTCACATGGGGGCCGTGCACGCCGCGCTCGCGGCGACTTCGACGGAAGCGCGGCGGCGTGCCTTCAAGGGCTTTCGCGTTGACTCGGGCGACCTGGCGAAACTCGGCGCTTGGTGCCTGGACTTCTTCGAGGCCAACGGCCTCACGGGGCTGATGCCGATTCTGACGGGCGACCTGGACGTTGAGAAAGTACAGCGGATCGTCGAAGAGTTTCCGCGCGCCGCCGGCTTCGGCATAGGCACCAAGCTTTCGAGCGAAGTGTCCCGCATCGCGGGCGTCATTTTCAAAGAATGCTTAATTGAAGGGCACCCCACGCTCAAAGCCTCCAACTCGCCCGACAAGACCACGCTCCCCGGCCGGCTGCAACTCTTCCGCGGCTCGGATGAAGACGGGAACTATATCGGAGACCTTATCGGACTCGACGAGGAAGTGGTCCAGATTCCGGGCGCGTCGAGCGTCGAGCGCCTGTTGGTTCCCTTCTGGGAGAACGGGCATCACGACGCCATCCCCTCCATCACGAAACAGAAGGCGTTCATAGAGGAGCAGAGCGCGCGCTTCAGGGATTTGAACAACTACCCGTGCACGCTGAGCGGCCGCCTGCGTACTTTGCGCGACGAACTGACGGCGAAGATGCGCGAAGACGATTCCGGCTGGCGCGAGGTGCTGAGCGTGCCGCAAAGACTTTCGGAAGAGCTAGGGGATTAATTGATGGACTCAGACGAGGCGCGTGAAAAATTCGGGCGGCGCATCCAGCGGTGTTACGGCTGCTTCGTCGCCTTTTATCTGAAGGACATGTATCTCGGCGAGGACGCGACCTACTACTGCGAGAACTGCAAGGACGATTCCATGTTCCACTTCGACGACTTCTCAAAAATCCTGGACATCTCGCAACTGCCGAGCATGCGCCCGGACGAAGAGCAGCCCTGACCTCTGACACATGACGACATGACACGAAACTGGCCCAAAACGCTTCCCGTCGCTCAGGTCCGTGTCGCGCGTCCCACCGCCCGCCTGGATGAAGTAGTGCGCTTTTACCGCGACGGCCTCGGCCTCGAAGTCGTAGGCTCTTTCGAAGGCCACGCGGGTTACGACGGCGTCATGCTCGGCCTGCCCGGCCGCGAGTACCACCTCGAATTCACTTCGCACGAAGAGGGCAGCCCCTGCCCCGCCCCGACCAGGGACAATCTGCTCGTTCTCTACATCCCCGACCGCGAAGTGATCAACCAACTGACCGCGCGGCTGAACGCCCTGGGCCATTTCGCGGTCCCTCCCGAGAACCCTTACTGGGAACGACACGGCGCGACTTTCGAAGACCCGGACGGGTGGAGGGTAGTCTTGATGAACACGGGCGGGATTTAACTTCAGCCCGGCTTTCATCTAAAACCGCGCCCCGCGCCGTTCGCCCTCGCGCTTCCAGGTCGTGTATAATGCGGCTCGTCTCCATCTAAATACATCTCGTCAAAGTTCAGGAGTTTTCGCGAAATGAGATTACTGATAATCGGCTCGCTCCTGCTGTGCCTGCCCCTCGCCGTGGCCGCGCAACGCCGCCGCGGGCAGAGTGCGCCGCCGCCCAGGGAGCAGAAGCTGTTTCCCTATCAATACACGATTGACGACCTGCCGAACGGCCTGCGGCTGGTCACTGTGCCGACTGACTACCCGAACCTCGTCGCGCTCTACATCGTCGTCCAGACCGGCTCGCGCAACGAGATCGAGCCGGGCAAGAGCGGCTACGCCCACTTCTTCGAGCACCTGATGTTCCGCGGCAGCGAGAAGTACACGGCCGAAGAGCGCGAGGCCATCTTCAAGGCCGCGGGCGCGGAGACGAACGCCTACACCTCCGACGACCGCACCGTCTACCACGCCACATTCTCCAAAGAAGACTTGGACAAAATCATGGCGATGGAGGCCGACCGCTTTCAGCGGCTGAAATACACTCCCGAACAGTACAAGACGGAGGCCGGCGCTGTGCGCGGCGAGTACGACAAGAACAGCGCGAGCCCCTTCTCCATGCTCTACGAGAAGCTGCGCGAGACAGCCTTTAAGAAGCACACCTACGCGCACACCACCATGGGCTACATCAAAGACATAGAGGACATGCCCAACCAGTTCGATTACAGTTGGCAGTTTTACAACCGCTACTACCGGCCCGAGTACACGACCATCGTGGTCGTCGGCGACGTGAAGCGCGACGAACTGCTGGCGATGACGAAGAGGTACTTCGGCGACTGGAAGCGCGGCAACTACGTCCCCGAAATCCCGGCGGAGCCGGAGCAGTCTGCCCCGCGCGAGGCGCACGTCGACTGGGCCTCGCCGACGCTCCCTTACATCGCCGTCTCCTTCCGCGGCCCGGCCTACTCCGACGAGGCGAAGGACAAGGCCGCGCTCGACCTGCTCGCGTCCGTGGCCTTCGGCGAGAACTCCGACCTTAACCAGAAGCTCGTCCTACAGGAGCAGAAGGCTGACTTCATCAGCCCCTCGTTCGACGACCAGGTAAACGGCGAGCTCTTCTCCGTCTTCTCGCGCGTCAAGGACGAGAAGGACGTTTCTTACGTCCGCGACCAGATTCTCGCGACCTTCAAGCGCTACACGACCGAGCTGATTCCGCAGGAGAAGCTGGACGCGACGCGCTCGCGGCTCCGCTACGGCCTGGCGCTCCAGATGAACAGCTCCGAGGCGATTGCCAACATCCTCGCCCCTTACGTCTCCCTGCGCCGCACGCCCGAGACGATGAACAAGCTCTTCGCGCTCTACAACCAGATCACGCCCGAAGACGTGCGCAACGCCGCCGCGAAATATTTCGTTGACCGCAGCCGCACCGTCGTCACCCTCTCGACCAAGGGCAAAGGAGGTGCGGAATAATGGCGAGGACGAGTCTTACGCTAACGACGCTTCTTTCGCTGGCGCTCTTGGGCCAGAATGTTTTCGCACAGGACAGCAGGGGCGGCGGGAGGATCAAGCCGCCGACAGCGACCGCACAAGTCATGAGTAAAAAGAGCGCCCGCGCCGCGGCCGGGCCAATCGCCAGCGTACTGCAACCCAACCGCTCGCCGCTCGTCAGCTTCCGCATCCTCTTCATGACGGGCTCGGCCGCCGACCCCGAGGGCAAGGAAGGCGTGGCGGCCCTGACCGCCGCGATGCTCGCCGAGGGCGGCTCGCGCAAGATGTCTTACGACCAGATTCAGGACGCCTTCTACCCGATGGCGACGGACTTCGACTACCAGATTGACAAGGAGATGACCGTCTTCTCGGGCGCGACGCACGTGGACAATCTGGACCGTTACTACTCCATCATCAGCCAGATGCTTCTGGACCCGGGCTTCCGCCAGGACGACTTCACGCGCCTCAAGACGGACGCGATCAACTTCCTGAAAGTCTCCCTGCGCGAGGCCAACGACGAGGAGTTGGGCAAGGAGCAGCTTTACAACACCATCTACGCGGGCCACCCCTACGGCCACCACAACATGGGCACGCTGACCGCGCTCGAAAAGCTCACGCTCGACGACGTGCGCGCCTTCTACAAGCAGAATTACACGCGCGCTGGTCTTGTGCTGGGGATGGCGGGCGGCTACCCGCAGGCGTTCGTCCGCCGCGCCCAGGCGGACTTCGCCAAGCTCCCGGCGGGCCGTCCCGTCAAGGTTGACTACGACGCGCCGACGCTCGCACAGGGGATGCGCATTGAGATCGTCAAGCGCGACACGCGCTCGACGGCCATCTCGCTCGGCTTCCCGATTGAGGTCACGCGCAAGGACAAGGACTGGCCCGCGCTCGCCGTGGTCGCCTCCTACTTCGGCCAGCACCGCTCCTCGAACAGCTACCTTTACCAGCGGCTGCGCGAGCTGCGCGGCTTGAACTACGGCGACTACGCCTACATCGAATACTTCCCGCGCGGCATGTTCCAGTTCCAGCCGGACCCGAACCTCGGCCGCCAGCAGCAGATTTTCCAAATCTGGATTCGGCCCGTCGAGCCGCAGAACGGCCATTTCACTCTGCGCGCCGCTCTCTACGAGTACGACAAACTGGTCCGCGACGGGATGACGAAGGAGACGTTCGAGGCGACGCGCGACTTTCTCTTGAAGAACATCAACATCCTGACCTCGACGCAGGACGCGGCTTTGGGGTACGCGCTCGACAGCCGCTACTACGGCATAGCGGATTTCAACCCGTACATGCGCGAGCGCCTCTCGCGCCTGACGCTCGACGAGGTGAACAGCGCCGTCCGCCGCCACCTCAAGTCCGACCGGATGCGCATCGTCATGATCACGAAGGACGCCGAAGCGTTGCGCGACGCGATCATCAGGAACACGCCCTCGCCCATCAAGTACAACTCGCCGAAGCCTGACGACATACTCCAGGAGGACAAGGTCATCCAGGAGTACGCCGTCAACGTCAAGCCCGAGGACGTGGTCGTCGTCCCGGTCGAGCGAGTGTTCCAGTAGGGCGCTCACGAAAGTCTCGCGCGGAGGCGCGGAGGCGCGAAGAAAACAATTGAGCTTTTCTTCGCGCCTTCGCGCCTCCGCGCGAGAGATTGCTTTGCGTTAAGGCTTCTTCGTCGCGGGTTTCATTTCGAGCGAGGTGATGCGCGCTCGCTCGCCCGTGCAGCCGGTGGCGCAGAAGGGGAAGCTCGTGCCTTCGCCCTTGTTCGGGCCGTTGCTGATGACCAGGAAGTCGTACTGCGGATATTCGTTGCTCTTGATCACGTCCAGCTTCTCTTCCCGCGCCGCCCACGCCTCCGCGAAGGTCTTGTAAGAGAGCGACCCCGGAAAGAATTCTACGTCGCTGTCGTAGTAGTCGAGTTTCAATCCCCTCTGCGCGGCGGGCTCGACCGTCGTCTTCGTGAAATACGAATCCACGTGCTTCTTCTTGTAGACGCTCTCGCGCCCTGTCATGAACAGCTCGTACGGGTAGGAGACGTAGTAGCGCGTTTCGCGCAGGGGCTCCGCGCCGTTCTGCTTCTCCGCGCGGACCTCGAAGACGACGAACTCCCACTGCGGCTCGTAGCCGGTCGTCACGAACTCAGAGATTTCGGGGAAGAGGTCGCGGCGGCTGCCGTAGTAGTTCCAGGTGAAGTAGGAGACGGGCAGCGCCACCTCGGTCGCGGCGTTCGCGTTCAGCGCGTCCATGTCCTGCTTCGCCATCGCGTAGCGCGCGTTGTCCGCCTCGACCAGTGTCTGGAACGTCTTGACCGTCGCGCCCTTGACCTGGAGTTTTTCGTTGACCTTCATGGCGTTGGGCACGCCCAACTGTGTGAAGTAGGAGGTGACCTGGCCCTGTAGCGCGTTGGCGTCGGCGTTGGTCGGGAGCGCGACGATGTTGGAGTAGTAGGCGCGGTTGATGTTGTTGCTGTAATTCTTGTCCAGGTCCTGCACGGTGGTCAGCACGCGCGCCCAGCCGAAGATGTAGCTCACCGCGGGCGCGCTCTGGCTCGCGGGCGCGGGCTTGCCGGTCTGCGGCGCGGGTCTGGTGTTTTGGGCCGCGACGCCGGCCGCGCAGGCCGTCAGCACGAAGAATGACGCGCAGACGATGATGAGCCTCCGGCGTTCGGTTGAGTTCGGAATTTTCATGGTCTCTTCGCCTCCCGTGGAAAATCGTCCGACGGACAAAGGTAGGTTGTTAAGCAGTACGGCTACGATAAGACCTGGTCGGGGCGCGGACACGATAAGGCGGCGCGCGGCGGGTGTCAAGGTTTTACCGTGGGGCTTGGGCCTGTTTGAAGTTGAGTGATAAGAAAGTCGAACTCACCGCAGAGACGCAGAGGACGCGGAGGGGGCGCAGAGAGGTTGAGTGCAGTTCAACTCTCTGCGTAATCTCCGCGTCCTCTGCGTCTCTGCGGTGAGTCTGATGCGCCGGAGACTCAACTCAGAACTAATCCACTCCCCGCTCAGAGGCTCTTTCTGAACAGGTAAGACATCTTGATGAAGAACGTGCGGCTGTTGCGGCGGAAGCCCGGGACGATCTCGCTGCTGATGTTGTTGAAGCCGTAGTTGAGGTCGTCGTTGTAGCCGACGTAGAAGGCCGTGCCGGGGTTCGGCGTCCAGCCGAAGAGGAACTGGCCGCGCACGCGGCGGTTCAGCGTGTTGTAGTCCACGATGCCGCGCGCGGAGATGAACGGCGTGAACTGGTAGGTCGTGCGCAGCGTCCAGATGTTGATGTCGAACGCCTTCAGGTCTGTGTCCCTGCGGATGAGCGTGTTCTTGACGAGGTTGAGCTGTGCGGTCAGGGCGTTGGTCGGCTTGTAGGTCACGCCGCCGCTGAACTCGTAGAGGTGGCCGGGGCCCGGGTCAAGCGGCGCGTCCTCGCCGAGCAGGAGCGCGGCCGGGCTGACGCGCGGGTAGCGGCGGCCCCCGCCGAAGTCCAAATCGAGGTGGTTGCGGCGGTAGACGAAGCGGCCGTTGAACTGAATCTTCTTGTTGTACTGCGAGCCGCCTTGTATGAAGAAGTGGTGCTTCATCGCGGAGCGCTCGTCGTCGGGGCCGTAGAAGGCCGGGGTGCACCGCTTGTCCGGGTCCGGGTCGTTGACGCAAAGGGCGTTGCGCGACGCGCCGAACTCCTCTTCCAGAATCCGCTCGTAGGCCGGCTCCCAGCCGAGCGCGAACCAGGAGGTGCGCGGCAGCCTCCACTCGACGTACCACTCGCTCTCCCAATTCTGGATGCGGCCCTGGAAGTCGTGGCCGATCCAGGTGAATTGGTGGACGTGCGTCCCCAGGATTTTCCCCTTCTGCTTCGGGTCGGTGTTGTAGCGCGTGAAGAAGCCGTGGAAGTTTGTGTTCGTGCGCCCGATGAAGCCCACGTCGGCGCGGTAGTCGCGCGTGAAGCCTTCGCCGTAGTACTGCCAGCCCCAGTTGCGCCCCGTGTAGTCTAGAATTGTCGTGTAGGCGAGGCCGTTGCCCGTGCGGTAATTGTTCGTGTCGGTGAAGGGGTCGTAGAAGAAGTTCCGGGAGGTCGTGCCGAGGACCTGGAAGTCGAAAAACGTCTTCTTGTCGATGCGCCATTTCCCGTCCACGCCGAAGAGCTGGTTGTGCTTCTCGATGAAGTTGTAGGAGGTGGCGAGCATCCCGATGGTGCTGTCCTGTTTGCCTATGTCGCGCTTGAGGCGGAGCACCCCGATGAAGGCGTTCTTGTCCAGGATGTTCTCGTTCTCGCAGTTGTTCTCCAGGCCCAGCATCACCAGTTCGCGGCAGGCGTTGATGTCCCCGCGCTCGTCCGGGCTCAGGTTGCCCGGCCCGTTGTCGCTCGCCGCCATGATGCCGAACGTGGTCCGGCCCTGCTTGCCGGAGAGCTTGACCGCAGCGTCCGGGTCAACGATGGTGCGCGTGTGCACGGCGAGGATGGGCGTCTGGAAGATGTCTATGCCTTCGAGGAAGAAGGGGCGCTTTTCGGGGAAGAAGATGGGGAACCGCTGGTTCGTGGTGACGACTATCTGGTCGGCTTCGACCTGAGCGAAGTCCGGGTTCAAGGCCAGGTCGAGCGTCACGGTTGGCGTGATGCCGAGCTTCGCCGTCAGCCCTGGGTCGAGGCCCACTGGCTCGTTGACGATTCGCCCCTGGTCAACCGCGCCGGCCGCGAGCGTGCCGGGGAATGAGCCGACGTGGCGGCCCGTCTGCGAGATGGTCAGGCTCGGGATCAGTTCGAGCGAGCGCTCGACCGAGATGCCTTCGAGCCCCGTCAGGTGCCCGGCCTGGCTGAGGTTGCTCCCGATGCTGCGCGAGAACGGCATCCACGAGTCGAGTTCGTTGTTGATGCGCTTGATACGGCGGAAGAAGTGCGCGCCCCAGAGCTTGTCCTTGCCGGCCACGTAGCGCAGCGACTTGAACGGGATCGCGACCTCCACGACGTAGCCCTCGGGGCCGACCACGCCCTTCGACTCCATCACCCAGTCGAGGCTGTAGTCTTCGCCGCGCCCCTCGGTCAGCGTGCCGTCGGCCTGTATGCCGAGCGGGTTGAAGAAGGCCGCGTAGGCTTTGCGCTGGTCGTTGTAGGTGTCTATGAAGAAGCCGACGTAGTCGTCGCTGAAGATCGCGTCGCGCTTGGAGACGGTGGCGCGCACCTTGTCCGGCTCGTCGAAACACTTGTAGGCGATGTAGAAGTTCTTCGCGTCGTAGCCCAGGAGAACTTCCGTCAGCTTCGAGGGCGGCGTGTTGTCGCCGGGGTCAATCTGGTAGAAGTCTTTGAGGACTACCGCCTGCTGCCAGACCGCGTCGTCGAGCTTGCCGTCAATCACGGGCACGGCGTCGAACTTCGGCACGCGGACGGGGTTGGCCTTCTCTGGCGGGAGCGTGATTCCCGCGACGGTCGCGGCAGGCGGCGCGGGGGCTTTGGCCGTCTGCGGCGAGGCGGCCGTCGAAGATGGGACGGTCGTCGCGTTCGTGGCTTCGCTCGGGGACTTCGTTTCCGGCGGGGCGGGCGAGGGCGAGGGCGAAGCGACTGGCGCTGGCGTTGGCGTAGGAGTCGGCGTCGGAGTCGGCGTCGGGGCTGGAGACGCGACGAGTGACGTTGCGCCCTCCTGCGCGACCGTCATCTCGAAGAGGATTTCGAGGCGGTTGAAGCGCTGCACGACGCGCGCGCGAGCGCCCGCCTCAAGGTCGAAAGCGAGCGACACGTCCGGCCCGCGCGTCGAGACGGAAGCGCTGGTGAAGCCGCGGCCGCGCAGATCGTCCTGTACCTTCGGCGCGGTCGCCGCGGGGATGAGGACGACGAAGCGGCGGCCTTCGCTGAAAGCCTCGTAGTCGGAGAGCGAGGCGTCGGAGGTGACGACGACGCGCGAGCCGCCCGCGGGCGCGTCGAGAGTTCGGACGGAGGCGAGACGTTTTGACGCGGGCCGAGGCGCGGTGGCGGCGATAGCGCCGCTCGCGGCGGCGACCGCCTGCTGCTGTACGGTCTGCGCGTGCGCGGACGCGCCCGTGAGGATGACGAGCGCGATGAGAGCAAAACGCTTCATTCTAAACTCTCCCCTCTCTCTGAGGTGACTCCTACCTGAATCAGTGACTACATTTTGCGCGACGCGATGCTCGGGTCAGTACCGCCTGCGTTACTGACTCGCGTTACACTGAAGGCGCTGCGCTTCCCTCCCGGCTGGCGACGACAGTTAGTGTCGCGCGAGGGGGGAAAGTTTCAAAATGTGGTAAAGGCCAGGGTCGGGGAGACTCTGTTTATTCAATTCACCGAGGCCCTCTGCTCACCCAAAGCTCTTCCTGAACAGGTAAGACATCTTGATGAAGAACGTGCGGCCGTTGCGCCGGAAGCCCGGTTCGAGGCGGCCGGTGAACGGGCCGAAGCCGTTGTAGTTGAGGTCGTCGTTGTAGCCGACGTAAAACGACGTCCCAGGATTCGGCGTCCAGCCCAAAAGAAACTGGCCGCGAATGCTCGTTGCCAGAGTGTCGTAGTCAACGCGCGCGCGCGCGAAGGCGAAGCGCGTGAATTGATACGTCCCGCGCAACGTGAAAATGTTGTCGTCGTAGGCGACGAGCCCCGTGTCCCTGCGAACCAGACGGTCCTTCGTGTAGTCGAGCGACAGGCGCAGGGCGTTCGTCGGCTGGTAAGTGAAGTTCGATTCGATGCGGAGCTGGTTGCCCTTGCCTGGGTCGAGCTGCGCCGCGTCCGGGTTGACGAGCGCGGCCGGGCTGACGCGCGGGAACTTCGGCCCCGCGCCGAAGTCGAAGTCGAACGCGCCCCAGTTGTGAATCATGAAGATGTTGACCGAATACTTCTTGGCGGGCGTCGAGCCGAAGTAGGCGTAGACGTTGTTCCGCATGGTCTGGCGCTCGGAGTCGTCGCCGGCGAAGCCGCAGCGCAAGCTAGGATTCGCCGCGATGTCTTCCGGGTCGAAACACCTGGACACGTCCGCCTGGCGCGTCGGGCCGAACTCCTCCTCGAAGATGCGCTCGAAGTTGAGGCTGACGCCGAGGCCCGCGAAGGTCTGCCGCTGGAAGCCCCACTCGGTCTGCATCTCGTGGCCCCAGCTCTGTATGCGCCCCTGCCAGTCGAAGTTGATTTCCGGCATGACGTGGTAGTGCTGGCGGACCAGTTTCGCCTTCTCCTTCGGGTCCGTATTGTAGTAGAGGAAGACGCCGTGGCGGTTGGTGTTCGTGCGGCGCGTGAAGCCCACGTCGGCGCGGTAGTCTTTGGTGTAGCCCTGGCCGTCGTAGTTCCACCCGAAGTTGCGGCCGTCCTGGTCGAAGCGCGCGTGGTAGGCGAAGCCGTTGCCCGTGCGGTAGAAGCTCTCGCCGCGGTTCGGGTCGAAGAAGAAGTTGCGCGAGGTCGTGCCGTAGAGTTCGAAGCCCGCGACCGACTGCTTGTTGAAGCGGAAGCGGCCGTCAACGCCGAGGAGCTGGTTGTGCTTCTCGATGAAGTTGTAGGAGGTCGCGATCACCCCCAGGCTGTTCTCCTGGCCGATGTCGCGCTTGAAGCGCAGCACGCCGACGTAGGCGTTCTTGTCCAGGAAGCGCTCGTTCTCGCAGTTGCCTGGGTCGCCGTCCACGCCGAGGAGCCTCGCCTCGCGGCAGGAGTTGACCTTCCCGCGGTCATCCGCGCTCAGGTTGCCCGGCCCGTTGTCGCTCGCCGCCATGATGCCGAAGGAATTCTTCCCGCGCTTGCCCGAAAGCTTGACCGCCACGTCAGGGTCAACGATGGTGCGCGTGTGCACGACCTGCAAAGGCGTGCGGAAGATGTCAATCCCTTCGAGGAAGAAGGGGCGCTTCTCTTCGAAGAAGATGGGGAACCGCTGGTTGGCGGTGACGACCGTCTGGTCGGCCTCGATCTGGGCGAAGTCCGGGTTCAAGGCCAGGTCGAGAGTGACGGTCGGCGTGATGCCGTACTTCATGGTCAGGCCGGGGTCGAGCTTGACGGGCTCGTTGACCATGCGGCCGGTCTCCAGTGCGCCGCCGGGCAGCGTGCCTGGGAAGTGGCCGACGTGGCGGCCTGTCTCGGAGATGGTCAGGCTCGGGATGAGTTCGAGCGTGCGCTCGGTCGAGATGCCTTCGAGGCCGGTGATGTGTCCGGCCTGGCTGAGCGTGCTGGACACGTCGCGGCGGATGGGCATCCACGAGTCCGTCTCGTTGTTCATGCGCTTGATCTGGCGCAGGAAGTGTATGCCCCACTGCTTGCCCTTGCCCGCCTCGTAGCGCAGCGACTTGAAAGGAATCGCCACCTCGACGGTGTATCCCTTGTCGGTCACCTCGCCCTTCGACTCCATGACGATGTCGACGCTGTAGTCCTCGCCGCCGCCTTCGGTGAAAATCCCGTCGGCCTGCACGCCGAGCGGGTTGAAGACGAGGACGTAAGCGCGGCGGCGGTCGTTGAAGGTGTCCAGGTAGACGCCGACCGTGTCGTCGTCAAAGACCTGGTCGCGCTTCGGCACGGTGACGCGGACCTTGCCCGGCTCGTCGTGCGCGCGGAAGGCGAAGTAGACGAACTTGGCGTCGTAGCCCATCAGGACTTCGGTCGGCTGCGTGGGCGCGATGTTGTCGCCCGGCCTGAACTGCAAGAAGTCTTTGAAGACGGCCGCCGTCTTCCACACCTCGTCGTCGAGCTTCCCGTCAATCACGGGCGCACTCTCGAATTTAGAGACGCGCACTGGGTTGGCCTTCTCAGGCGGGACGACGATTCCGGTTGTGCCAATTTTGCCGCCCGCGTCCTTAGCCGCGGCCTTCGCGGAAGAGTCCGCCGCATCGCTATTCGAGGGCGCAGGCGTGGGCTCAGGCTTCGGCTTGAGCGAAACATCTTCGGCGATGGCCTGCTGCGTCTGAAGACTGTGGGCCTGAACGTTGACGGTGTAGAGGAGAGAGAGGAGAGAGACGAGAGTCAGGAGGGCCGACACAGAACGGCGGGCGCTGCAATGCACGACGCCCGCCGACGCGTTTGCGAGTGACGACGACTGGAAGACTGCCCTTGGAAGGGCGCTGGCAAGAAGCAGTCTTGTTTTCATAAAAAGGACTCCTAAAATTTGAATTAACGGGGATGCGTGATTAACGTCGTCGCTGGCTGTTACGCGCCTGGAGGAGCGAGTGACAGATGGCTTAACGTCATGGGGCGCCTGAATGTTTCGGCAAATTTCGGAACAAATCCGAGATTTTGTTGCCCCGCATTCAAGCGCCAGCGGTTCGTCATTAAGGACGCGAACCGGGACGCATCCGTTAACTCTCTGATACGGAAAATTGGAAATGACAGCGGGAGCGCGGCGGCACGGAGAAGATCGACGATATCTTAAATTCGGAATCTCAAACGTTCAGTCTTAAATTGCTCCGTGCCATATGACGCGCCCTCCCGCCTCACGGTGCTCACTGCCCTGCGCGGCGCAGGAAGACGCGGCCCTCACCGGTCTTGAGTGTGAACACCTTCCCGCCCTGCCCGAGTTTCCAGCGCTTCATGCGGCCGGGCGAATTTGATTCTTCGGTCAGCGACAGCCCCTCGTTGTCAACCCCCTCGGCGTTCGTCTCAATCGTCGCGTTGAAATCCGAAGGCACCGCGAGCATGATCGAGCCGCTGCCCGTGTTGGCGTTGACGGCACTGAAGCGGCCGTCCAGGTAGATGCGGCCGTCGCCCGTGTTCGCGTCCACGTCGCCCTCGAAGTTCTGTACGTCGATGCGCCCGTCGCCGGTCCTCGCGGCGAGGCGGCCGTGCGCGCTACGCACGTCTATGCGGCCGTCGCCGGTGGTCAGAGTCATGCTGCCGTTCACGCCCTCGACTTCGAGCCGGCCGTCGGCCGTCGTCAGCCGCAGCGTGGAGTTGCGCGGGACGTTGACTTCCACGTTGACCATCGCGTTGGCGAAAGTAACGTCGCCCTCGCGCCGCATGTAGCTGTCGTCGAAGTTGGACGAGAAGTGTATGCTGGAGCCGTTCTGGTTGAGGTTCGTGCGGATGCCGCGCATCTGCTGCTCGGTGGACGCGCGCTTGCTGATGTTGACCTGAACCTCCTGCCTGTCCCAGCCGCGCACGGTGATGAAGCCGTCGAAAGTGCTCATGTTGAGAGTCGGCGTGCCGCTCACCGTGAAGGATTTCGTCTCGCGCTCGACCAGCCGCAGGTTGTTCGCCAGGTCGGTCTCGACGCGGACGGAGCGCGCGGCCTCGCGCGCGATGCGCTGGCTCTCGACGCGGATTCGCGCGGCCTCGCGCTGCGCTTCCCGCTGGGCCTGTGCGGCCACGCGCGCGGCCTCCGCCTGCGAAAGCCTTACTACTTCGTTGCTCTTGCGAATGACCTGCGCCTGCGCCCGCGCGGCCTCGCGCTGCGCCTCGCGGTGCGTGCGCTGAGCCTCTAATTCCGCGCGGCGCGCTTCGACCTTCCACTCATCAGCTTCCTGGCGCGCGCGCGCCGCTTCCCTCGCGGCCTCCCGCGCCGAGCGGCGCGCCTCCGACCTGGTCTCTTCCACGTCGAAGTCCTCATCGTGGTCCACGTCGTTGTCCTCGTCGGCGTCGGCCACCTCGCCCAGTTGATTGGTGGCCTGGCTCAGGGGGCGTCCGTCCTGCGCGCGCTTGATACTGATCTGGCCGTTGACGTTGCCGAGCTTGATGCGCGTGCCGCCAGCGCCGAGTTGCCCGGCGAGGTCGCGGCCGACGTACTCGCCGCGCCTGACCGGCAGGCCGAAGTCGTTCGTGATCCCGCCGTGGACGGTGCCGGCCTTCAGCTCCGCGTTCGAGTCCGAAGGAATCGTCACGGAGAGCGCGCCGTTGACCGAGTTGAGCGAGATGGCTTTCATCGCGGTGAGGCGGCCGAAGACGGCCTCCAGTTTGCCGTTGACGGTCGAGAGGCGGACTTCGCCGCCGAGCTCGTGCGCCGACAGCCGCCCGTTGATGGAAGAGGCTTTCACGTCGCCCGAGATGCCGTCGATGTTGAGGTCGCCGTTAATCAACTCTATCGACTCGACGCGCGCGGTGCGCGGGACCGTCAGCGTGTACTCGACCGTCGCGGGGTTGTCGTAGCTGCCCTCGTTGTCGTTGAAGGTCTGCGTCCTGGTCGGGTAGCCCGTCTCGACGTGGACACTGTTCGGGTCCGCGTTGACGATGACCTTTGCTTCTTCGAGGCGGTCGCGGCGGCGGGCCAATTTGACGGCGTCGACTTTGACCTCGTTGCGGTCCCAGGCCGAGACGCGGACCGAGCCGTTGATGTTCTCCAGGCTGACGCGCCCGCCCGGCGAGAGCGGGTAGGTCTGGTGAAACTCCTCGCGCAACATCTCGCCCTGCTGCGTCATGACGCTGCTCGCGGCCGTCGCGATGACGGAGAGCGTGAGCAGCGCGGCCAGTATCATTCTCTTCTTCAACATAATTCCTTCTCTCTAATTTCAGCGACTCACTTAAAAACTCATTTAATCCCTTTGCGCCTGAGCGCCTCCAGCGTGAGTGGTTTTTATTTATTCACGCTGGAGGCGTTGGAGGCGCTAAGCGTTATGACGCGCGGCGCAGTTGGATGCTGCCGTTGACGGACTTGAGCGTCAGCTCCCGGCCGCCGCTGCCTATGGTCCCGTTCAGGTGCCTGCGGCTGAAGCGCCCGAGGACGGTCAGGGGGAAGTCTGTCGAAATCTCCCCGTTCAGCGTCTCGGCCGACACCTGCGCGTTCGTGTCCGCGGGCAGGTCGAGCGTGATGGCCCCGTTGACCGTCTTGAAGTCAAGCTCACCGCTCCAGTCGGCGCGGCCGAGCCGGGCCGTGATCGAGCCGTTGACCGTGTTGGCGCTGGCGACGCCGGCCGAGTTGACGGTGATGCTCCCGTTGACGGTCCTGGCGTCAACGTCCGCGCCGAGCGCGCCCGTCTGTATGTTGCCGTTGACGGTGCGGCCCGTGAAGCGCACGCCGCGCGGCACGCGGACCTTGAAGTCCACCATCACGTCGTTATTCTTGATGTTGCTGTGGCCTTCCCCGTCTGGCGAGCACTCCGTCGTGCGGCCGTCGGCGTTCGGGTAAAGGGCGCAGATGACGACCCCGCCCGCGTGCTCGACGACGCGAATCTCAACCCTTTTGGGGTCGCTGCGCCGCGCGCTCTTCGTGGCGATGACCTCGACCTCGCCGCCCTCGGACGGCTCAGCGCTGACGCCGCCGTTGATGCCCCTGACCTCGACGGTCGCCCCGGAGGCCACGCGCCCGCTCCAGCGAAACTCGTCCGAAGAGGAAGTCGTCTGCGTGACGGCCGAGGCCGCCAGCGCCGAGGGGCTCTCGCACGCCTCTTTGTCGGGCGCGTGGACGGACACGATGCCGTTCAGGAACGAGCTGCGCGTCCAGTCTTCCGCCAATAGCCGCAGGTTATCCAACTGCTCCAGCGCGAGCGGGGCAGCCGCCAGGCAGAACACAACCCCCAGGAACGCCAACGTCAATTTGGTTTTCATTTCGCTCACCTTCGTCTTCATAAGCCGCGCGCCTCCTCAAAAAAGGTGGCCGGTCACTCTGGCCGCCGGCCCCGTTTCCATCGCTCTGATATGAAAACACCACAAGCGTTTTCTTTGTGGCAATTTATTTCAAGAAAAAGTAGGCAGCAGGCAGTGGGCAGTTAAAGCCCTCGTGCGGAATCTTGAGCCCTCATCTTCAGGCGTCAAGGCCGACGGCACTCAAAAACTGCCAACTGCCCACTGCCTGCTGCCTACTGCTTTCTTAGTTTGAGCGTCCCGCTGAAGGAGACGAGGGTGATGGACGCGTCGCCGGAGCCGTGGGTTCCGAGGAGGCGGCCGGGCTGGGGCGGGCCGGTGGGCGAGGCCGAGCCTCTGTACTGTAGCGGGAATTCCGTGTCGATCTCCCCGTGCTCGGAGACCTTCGCGTTCACCTTGAAGGACGAGTCGGCGGGCATCATGATGGTCACGTCGCCCGTCGTCGTGGTGAAGTCGTAGGTGCCGCCGCGCGCCAGCGGGCCGGAGAGCCTCATCTCGCCGCTGATGGTGTCGGCCTCGACGCGGGCCGGGCCGATTTCGTCCAGCAGGATGTCGCCGCTGACCGTCTTGACCTTCAGAAAATCGCTCCCGTCGAGCGGGCGCACGCCGCGGACTTCGACGACGCCGTTGAGCGAGGTCAGGTTCGCGCGGCCGCTCGCGTCCTCCAGCGTCACGTTGCCGCCGAGGCTCGCCGCGTCGACGGCCTTCGAGATGCGCGTGGCCTCGATCCTGCCGTCGTTGGTTTCGAGGTGCGCCTCGGTCACGTCCTGGACAGTGATGTCGCCGTCCTGCGTCTTCAAATAGACGGTCGCGCCGGTCGGCACTTCCAGCTCCACGTCGTAGTCGGCCAGGCACGAGTCGTACGCGGCCTCCCCGTCGCCCTTAGACTTGTCGGAAATCAGGACTTCGACCCGCGACGCGGCCGTCTGCGGCCCGCTCTCGGGCGCGCCGACCACGCGCATCTTGAGCTTCACGGGCGCGCCAGTCACGCGCGCGCGCACCTCTTTGCGGTCCGTGCCGCGAACGCTGATGCGTCCGCCCGTCGTCGAGACAGTGACGTTCACGTCCGGGGTCGCGGCGACGGCCGCCCCGCTGGCCGACTCCGCTTCCTGCGCGCCGTGCGGCTTCTCAGTCTCTTCGGCGTCCTGTGCCTCTTCTGGGACTTCCGCCTCGTCGGCCTCTTCGACCGCCGGCACGCCCTTGTCCTTGCCCTTGTCGGCAGGCTTCTGCTGGGCGTGGGCGCTCGCGCCGCAGAGCAGCAGGATTGCGAGCAGCAGGGCCGTGATTGAAGGTTTAAATCTCATCCTCAAAAATACCGCTTTCATCTGGTCGCGAGGGTCGGGCGCACCTGCTGCGCCACCGCGTTGAGCAGGTCGAGCTTGCTTTGGTACGTGGAGTAAAGAAACTCGGCCGCGTCCGGGTCGTTCGGGTTGCTGCGGGCCGTGCGGCGCGTGGAGAAGATGGCCTGGTCGACGATAGCCAGGTTGCGCTCGTACTCCGCGCGCAGGCTGGGCTTCAGGGCCGCCTCGCCGCCCGCCTCGATCTCGACCTGGAGCGAGTTAATCGCCTTCAAATAGTTCTGCTCGCCCGGGAGCGGCGTGTTGATGATAGCCAGCTCCTGCTGCGGCAACTGGTCGGGCTGCGGGACCAGGACGGGGGCGGCGGGCTTCTTCGGGCGCTCGCGCCTGGGCGGGGCGTTCTCCTTGCGGCCCCCGCCGTTGCCCCCACTCCCATCTTTGTTAGGATCATTATTCGTGATGGTCGGTGCCACCGCGGGCGCGGGGGTCGGGCTGCTGTTCACGGCCGGGGGATTCGTCTGCCCCTTATCGTTGCTGGCGACGGTCGCAGGGTTCTCCTTCGTTTCAGGCCCGTTCAACTTCACGGCGGTGAAGATGGCGGCGAAGGCGAGGACCGCGACGAGGCTCGCATAGCCGAGCGCGCGCCGGGGCGAGACTTTGAACAGTCCGCCGAGGGAGGCGAGCCAGCCGCCGAGGCCGCGGGACTGCTCGGGCTCGTATCTCACGGCCGGGCGGTCCAATTCCGCTATGGCATCGTCAAGGCGCTCGCGCAGGCGCACCGTCGGCACGTCGAGCGCCGACTCGGCCTCGAAGGCTCGCGCGAAGAGCGCCGTTTCTTCGGCAGCCGCCGAGGCCGCGCCGGCACAGGCGGCGCAGGAGTTGATGTGCTCGGCCACCCGCGCGGCCATCTCAGAGGAAAGCTCATTGTCCGCGTATGCCTGTAAAATCCCCTCGTCAATGCACTCTCTCATCTGGTCCCTCCGATCTTGCCGTAAACCCTGACGAATTCCTTCCGCCCTCTTGCGATGAGACTCCCCACGTTCACCTCGTTGATTGAAAGCGCGGTCGCGATCTCCTTGTAAGAGAGCCCCTGCTGCTTCAAGAGCAGCGCGCTCCGCATGGGCTCCTTAATCTTGTCGAGCGCGCGCCGCGCCTCCTCTATCTCCGACCGGCGCTCGTACTCCTCTTCGGGCGCGGCGGCCGTGAACCACCCGCCCGCCTCCTGCTGCTTCGCGTACTCGTCCTCGCGGGCCGTTGAACGCGACTGGCCGCGCAGGGTGTTGCGCGCGACGTTCATCGTCACACGCAGCAGCCACGCGCGCAGCAACTCCTCGCCCGGCGTCGCGTCGAGGTTGCTGTAGAGCTTGAGAAAGACCTCCTGCGTCACGTCCTCGGCCAGGCCGGCGTCGCGGACGATGGCGCGGGCCGTGCGGAAGACGGCGCGGTGATGGAGCGTAAACGCCTCATCGAAACCGAGCGGCTGCGCGGTTTTCTCAATCGTATCTGGCATTGATTCCGCCAAGGCTCTCGCGCTCTCGCTCATAATCGCCGCTCTCACAATCAAAACACCGCCCGCGCGGTTTTCGTGGCAAAAAACTTACGCGATTTTGCACGGAATTACTAACGACGAGGGGCCAGCGGCGGTTTTCACCCCCGCCCGGCCCCTTTCCCTTCAGGCCGTCGCCTCGACTTCGGTTTTACTAGGCTGGGTGGTCGGAGTGCCCAATTTCGGTGAGATTTTCAGAAGATTGTCAACTTCGAGCGCCGCCAGGGTGCAGAGTTTTTCCTTTTCGGGGCCGTCACAATCCCGTTTTAATAGCTCCATCAGGGGCTGCCGCCCGCCCCAGTATTCGATGGCCCTGTTGTGCATCTCGGCAGGCGTCATCCCGCCTGCGTCCAGCCCCTGCCAGAAGAACGGGGCCGCGGCAGTCAACAGCCCGGCCGCCCGCGGGGAGTCCTTCGCTTCCGCGTCCACCCGTCTGCCGAGCGCCAGTCTTTGCAACTTGGCGAGCAATTCCCTGTCGTCGTCGAGGTCGGCTAGCAGTCGCGGCCACCTGAGACTGATCGCCACGAACTTGCCCAACTGCTGCAAGGTCATGCGCTCGCCCGCGGGCGGCCTTCCGTAGGGGACGAGCAGCCCGAGATTTCCCACGATGTACGCCTTCAGCCTGAAGGAATTGATGAACTGTTTGATCCGGCGCGGGTTGTTTTCGAAAGCCGCGGCGATCATCAGCGCCGTCTCGCGCACGGCGGGCGAATCCCCATCCACAGTCTCCCCGATTGAACGCGCGCCTCTATCTGCGGCCTGCCTGACGACCCTGCCGAAACCACGCTGCGTCGTCGCCGCCGGCCTCTGTACCGGACTGCCCCCACCGCCGGTCGGCGCTCCGCGGCCGAATCCTGTCGTCAATACTGGGGCTCGCTCTGCGGAACGCTCCGGTGCTCCATTCCCGCCCCGCGCGCCGCCGCCAAGCGGAACGACTTCCGGCATGATTTCAACCTCCGGCGCGGCTGGAACTGTCACTTCCTGCCGGCCGTTTTTTTGGTGCGCGGTGAGATGGCGTCGAGCAGTTGCTTCAACTCGGTGTCATCCGGCTGCGGAATTCTGAAAGGGAGTTGGATGAATTTTTCGAGGTAGGAATAGCCGTACTCTAACCCGCCGGTCGAGTCGAAGCCGGGCGCTGTTAAAGTCACGGCTTTCTCCGCGCCGTCGGTCGCGACCGACGGCGCGAGATACGGCAGCAGCTTCTCATACTTGACGGCGAGCCCGGCCGCGACTTTCTCGCGGTCCATCCCGATAATGAAGATCAGGTGCGGCGAATCCGAGATGAGCAGGTTGAGGGCCTGCATCAGGTCGGCAGCCTTCGGGACCTCGCAACGGTCCAGGTCGTCTATAAAGATGAAGACTTTATTCTCGCCGGCGTAAGCGTCCACGATGCGCTTGAAGTCCTCGTGAAAGTTTTCGATGAAGGCGACGTGACTCCTGTAGTCAGGCGCTTCGATGTAACGCCTGAGGTCAACGGAGAACGGGTTGCCGACGAAGTCTCTGAGCTTGTTGACGAGGAAAAAGGAGACCGCAATGTAGCCGACCAGACCCGAGCCTTTGACGAGCTTGACGAAAGCCCCGTCCGGCTCAATCTTCCCGTCGCTCTGCGCCGCGAGACTTTCGATGCCCTCCGAAAAGAGAAGAAGGACGAGGGCGACGGTCGCCAGGAGGAAAACCGCCCCGACGGTCACGGCGCGCAGCAGAATCGGCAGGCCGTCGCTCCACCGGAAACGCCTGAAGAGAAGTTTGAGGTAAGCCGCGAGGCGCGCGGGCGGGGACAGCCCCTGAGAAAGTTTGCGAATGAAGGCGATGGCGAAAGACGCCCAGAGCGCGTCCTCCTTGTCGTGCCGCCACGCGTTGAAGCGAACAGTCGGGCAGGAAATCCTCCGCACCTCTTGCGGGACGAGCAGACGCTGGAAGAATTTTATTTTCACCCTGGGGAATTTTATCTTCCCGTTAAAGAGCTTTAATTGAAACCTCTTCAATCCTCTGAGCGGCGTGGGGATTCTTTCGCGCCGGATGCGTATCTCCCTGCGGAGGCCCCAGAGCATACGCCTCTTGCGCGGGAGGATTCTTTTGAGAAGTTCGTTTTCCAGTTGCAGCATGAAGGACGACTTGCCGCTGCCCCACTCGCCCTCGATGGAAAGCGTGAGCGGGGCTTTCGTCTTGTCGTTGGAGGCGACCACGCGATACTTGAGACATCATGCAGCAGCCCTGTGAAGGCTTCCGTCATTACACGGCTGTCAATATCCCAGAGCGAGACGTCGCCCAGGTCTTCTCCAGAAGCGAGCCTTTTCCCGTCTGGCGACCACGCGACGCACCTCACTTCCCCCTTATTTCCCGCGAGCGTCCCGTGTTGGATTCCCGCGCGCCAGTCCCAGAGCTTGATAGTTCTGTCTTTTGATGAAGCGGCTAGCCATTGCCCGTCAGGCGACCAGGCGATCTGCGTGATGACGGCGTCATCTTCTGCGAGCGTGCGCCAGAGTTTGAATCCTGGTGCGGTTAAGTTGTCGGCCCTGTTGCTGGACATTTCGGAGAGCCTCCTCGTGTCGAAAACCCGTTCGGAGTGGAGACGAGGCCGTCAGGTTTTTCGCCGTCAGCTAGAACGCGTGAGTTGCGATTTCGGCCCGGTTGTCAGGTGCCGTATGAGTGTGGGCGAAAATCGCCTGTGGGTTGAAAGAGTCTGTTCGCGCAGGGTAAATTCAGCCCGCGCGCCGCTACCGTTATCCGGGTGCGTATTGTAGTCTACACACTACGTCCCTACCAATACATTATTTGCGCCGACATGTTTGTGAATCCGGCAATGCGCCGGTTCGAGGCTGAAAATAAAAAAGAGTCCGGGAGATGAGGGTGGAAGAAAAGAGGGCAGACACGGAAGGCGATGTCCTGCATAACAGCCCGTTCATGCGCGCGTGCCGGAAGGAACCCGTGCCCTACACGCCCGTCTGGCTGATGCGGCAGGCGGGGCGCTACATGCGCGAGTATCGGGAGGTCCGCGCGCGCACGGGCTTTCTTGAGCTGTGCAAAACGCCGGAGCTGGCGGCCGAGGTGACGGTCACGGCGGCCGAGCGCCTGAACGTTGACGCGGCCATCATCTTCGCGGACATACTGCTCATCATAGAGCCTATGGGCGCGGAACTGGAATTCGCCAAAGGCGAAGGGCCTGTGATTCACAACCCGGTCAGAGACGCGGGCGACGTGGAGCGCCTGCGCGAAGTCGAGAGCGTTGAGTCGCTCGAATACGTCATGGAGGCCATACGGCTCACGCGCCGCGCGCTCAGGCCGGGCCTCCCGCTGATAGGCTTTTCCGGCGCGCCCTTCACGCTCGCCTCTTACATCATTGAGGGCGGCGGCTCGCGGAACTACGTGCACACCAAGCGGCTCATGTACACGGACGCGGGCGCGTGGCACGCACTGATGTCCCTCATCTCGCGTGCGCTCGCCCGCTACCTCAACGCGCAGGTCGCCGCGGGCGCGCAGGCCGTGCAGCTCTTCGACTCCTGGGTCGGCTGCCTCAGCCCCGAAGATTACCGCGACTACGTGCTCCCGCACACGCGCAGCGTCATAGAGAACGTCACGCCCGGCACGCCCGTCATACACTTCGGAACCGGCACAGCCGCGCTGCTCGAATTGATGCGCGAGGCAGGCGGGGACGTTATCGGTTGCGACTGGCGCGTCGACCTGGGCGAAGCGTGGCGCAGACTCGGCGACGTGGCCGTGATGGGCAACCTCGACCCGGTCACACTGTTCGCGGGCCAGGATGTCGTGCGCGCACACGCGCGCCGCATCCTCGAACGCGCAGGCGGAAGGCCCGGACACATTTTTAATTTAGGTCACGGCATCCTGCCTGAAACTCCTGTCGAGAATGTCATCGCACTCGTTGACGCAGTCCACGAGCTGAGTTGGCGGTGAACGAGAGAAGTTAGCGAGCCTCTATGAACCATGCTTACGATGCCATCTTGCTCGTCTCTTTCGGCGGCCCGGAAGGGATGCAGGACGTGATGCCGTTTTTGGAGAACGTGCTGCGGGGGAGGAACGTGCCGCCCGAGAGGATGCGCGCCGTCGCGCGCCATTACGAGTTGTTCGGCGGCGTCAGCCCGATTAACGCGCAGAACCGAAAATTGATTGCGGCGCTCGAAAAAGAGTTAGCGGAGAACGGGCCGCGGCTTCCCGTCTACTGGGGCAACCGCAACTGGCACCCCATGCTCGCGGACACGCTTCGAAAAATGGCACAGGACGGCGTCCGCAACGCGCTCGCCTTTTTCACTTCGGCATACAGTTCCTATTCCGGCTGCCGCCAGTACCGCGAGAACATCGCGCGCGCCCAGGAGGAGGTCGGCCCGGACGCGCCGCGCGTGGAGAAGCTGCGCGCCTTCTACAATCATCCGGGCTTCGTCGGGCCGAACGTGGAGAACGTGCGGGCCGCGCTCGACGAAATTCCTGCCGCGCGGCGCGGGCGCGCTCAAATAGCTTTCACGGCCCACAGCATCCCGCTCTCGATGGCGGCGGGCTGCGATTACGAAGCACAGTTGCTTGAGACCTGCCGCCTCGTCGCCGAAGGCGCGGGTCACGACCGCTGGCGTCTGGTCTTCCAGAGCCGCAGCGGCCCGCCCTCTCAGCCCTGGCTCGAACCCGACATCCTGGACTACCTGCGCGAGTTGAAAGAGGCCGGGACAGAGGACGTGGTCGTCGCCCCCGTGGGCTTCATCTCCGACCACATGGAAGTGCTCTACGACCTGGACACGGAGGCGCGGGCGCTGTGTAGCCGGCTCGATCTCAACATGGTGCGCGCGGCGACGGTCGGGGCGCACCCGACGTTCGTCAAGATGATTCGCGAGCTGGTGCTCGAACGCCTGAGCACGGACGCGCCGCGCCGTTTCCTGGGGACGCGCGGGCCGTCCCACGACGTTTGCCCCGCGGACTGCTGCCTGATGAGCGCGCGCCCCGCCGTCGCCTGATAGATGAGCGAGCAAAGACACAAAGAGCGCCCGCGCGTCGTCGTCATCGGCGGCGGCATCAGCGGCCTCGCCGCCGCCCACCGTCTCGTCGAACTGAGCGCGCAACACGACGACCCGCCTGAAGTGTTGCTGCTCGAAGCGTCTGCGCAAACGGGGGGCGTCATACGCACCACGCGGCGCGACGGCTTCCTGCTCGAAGCGGGCCCGGACTCTTTCATCTCCGAAAAGCCCGCCGGGGTCGAGCTGGCGAAGCGCCTGGGGCTGGCTTCCCGCCTGATCGAGACCAACGCGGAGCACCGACGAAGTTTCATCGTGCGCAAAGGCCGGCTGCACGCCGTCCCCGAAGGCTTTCAACTCCTGGCCCCGTCGCGCATCTGGCCGTTCGTCACGACCCCCATCTTCAGCCTGAGGGGCAAGGCGCGCATGGCCCTGGACCTTGTCCTGCCCAGGCGCGAGGCGCAGAACGGCGGCGACGAGAGCCTGGCACAATTCGTGAGGCGCAGGCTCGGGCGCGAGGCGCTCGAAAGAATGGCACAGCCCATGGTCGGCGGGATTTACACGGCCGACCCGGAGAACCTCTCGCTGCGCGCGACGATGCCGCGCTTCCTCGAAATGGAGCGCGCGCACGGCAGCCTCATTCGCGCCATGTTGAAACAGCGCCGCGGGCAGCAAGCCTCCGAAGCGAAAGGCACGAGCGGCGCGCGCTACAGCCTCTTCCTCTCTTTCGACGAAGGGATGCGCGTGCTCTCGGACGCCCTCGCCGGGCGGCTCGCGGCGGCGACCATTCGATTGAACACGAGAGCCGAGGCGCTCGCGCACGACGCCGCGACGGGGCGGTGGGAGATTCGGACCAATTCTGGAGAGACTCTAAAGGCCGGCGCGGTTTGCCTCGCGCTCCCCGCGTTCGCGTCCGCGAAGCTGCTGCGAGGAACGGACGCCGAACTCGCCGCGGAGTTGGACGCGATTCCTTACGCCTCGACCGCGACCGTCAACCTGGCCTACAAACGCTCGGACGTTCCGCACCCGCTCGACGGCTTCGGCTTCGTCGTGCCGCTCGTCGAGCGCCGCTCGATTCTCGCCTGCACTTTCAGCAGCGTGAAATTCGCCGGACGCGCCCCCGGCGGTCAAGCGCTCCTGCGCGCCTTCGTCGGCGGCGCGTTGCAGCCCGAGATGTTCGCGCTAGACGAAGAAGAGATGCTCAGGGCCGCGCGCCGCGACCTGCGCGAGCTTCTGGGCATCGAAGCTCCGCCCATCTTCGCCCACACGGAGAAGTGGCCGCGCTCGATGGCACAGTATCACCTCGGCCACATCGAGCGCGTCGGCAGAATCCGCCAGCGCCTCGAAAAACTTCCCACCCTGAAACTAGCCGGCAACGCCTTCGACGGCGCGGGCATTCCAGACTGCGTCCGCAGCGGCGAGACGGCGGCAGAAGAAATAATGATGAATGCGGAACGATGAATTTAAGACTGTTGCTTTCTAATTCATCATTCCGCATTCATCATTCATCATTGCTTCCCGCGCGTTTGTTGCGCGAGGTTTTCGACCCAGGCGGCGTTGGCCTCTGTCATCGGCAGGAAGGCTTCGCGCGGGGCGCTGGTCTCGACGCGCATGTTGTCGTCCGTGTTGATGACCGCCCCGGCGACGGCGGGCGCGAGTATTGTTTCGTCGCAGACGAACCACGATTCAAGGTCGGCCGGCGAGTTGAGGCTGATGCGTGACAGCTCTTTGGCGACGCGCGCGTCCTGCATGCGCTCGCCCACCCGACCGAGCGAGAGCGGCTGGCGGCTTCCGACCAGAATCAAGTCCTTCCCCTTCGCCGCGCCCGCGACGCGGAAGACCAGGACGTGCGGGAAGACGCTCGCGTAGGTCGCGAGCACGGAGCGCAGGCTCTCCGTGGAAAGTTGATAAGTCTGCAACCACTGCACAAAGACGCCGTCGTCTTTCAAGCGCCCGCGGCCCAGTTCGAAGAACTCCCGCGTGAAGAGGTTAGCGACGCCGGGAACCCACGGGTGGCTGGGCTCGCTGACAATCATGTCGTAGCTCACCGGGTTGACGCGCAGGTAAGTGCGCGCGTCGTCGACGATCACGCGCAGGCGCGGGTCTTTGAGCGGCTCGTTGTTGACGTGGTTGAAATACTCCCCGGCCTCAATCGCCGCGGGCTCAAGCTCCACGCATTCGAGCGACACGATTCCCGACTGGAGCATCGAGCCGACCGAGACGCCCGAGCCGTAGCCGACTATCAGCCCCGTCTCGGCGCGCGGCGCGACGAGCAGCGGCAACTGGCCCAAAATGACCTGCGTCGGCATGTCGTCCTTGTCCGAGGCGTTCGTCCGCCCGTTGACCGCCATCGAGCGTATGCCCCAGTCGTCGCGCACGGAGACGGTGGCCGTCGGCCCCTCCTTGTACCAGAGCAGGCGGTGTACGTCCGGCCCCGGCGGCCTCTCGTTCCCCGTCTCCGCGACGCTGCCGCGCGATTTGGCGAGCACGCGCACGAGGCTGTCGTAAGCGCCTATCGAGAGCTGGTCTAGTCTCATGCGCGGCGAGGCGAGCATGACGAGCAGCACCAGGCAGGCGGCGACGCCCGCGGCCAGGCTGCGCCTGAGTTCCGGGTCGCGCGTCCCCTGCGGCGGCCTGTAGGCGAGTCCCGCGAGGACTATGCAAACGCCCGCGGCGAAGAGGATGGTGAAGCGCGTGCTCACCTTCGGGATGAGGATGAAGCCCGTGATGAACGCGCCGGCGATTGCGCCGAGGGTGTTGACCGCGTAGCTGCGGCCGACCATGCGGACGGACCCGCCCAGGCCCGCGCCGTTGCTGGCCCAGACCAGCACGAGCGGCATCACCATCCCCATCAGGACGGCGGGCAGGAGTATCAGGAGGGCGGCGGCCAGAACCTGCAAGCCTATGAGGCCGAGCCAGGAGTTGATCTGCATCTCCAGCCCGAGCCTCGTCAGAAAGACGGGGGTCCCGTTCGTCATCCAGATGCTGAGGACGAGCGTCAGCGCCGTCGCCAGCTCGACGTTCATGATCGAGCGCCGCAGGTCCCTCGCCTTCCGCTTCGTCCCGCCGACGAGGGACGCGCCGACGGTGAGGCCGAGAAGGAAGAGCGCGACGACGATGCTGAAGGCGTAGGTGCTCGAACCGATGATCATCGTCAACACGCGCGTCCACGCCACCTGCGTGCTAATGGTGACGAAGCCCGAGACGGCCGCGCACAACAGCCAGAACCTCCGCGATTGCGGGTCGCCGATTGCGGATTGCGGGTAGACTTGCGGCGGCTCCGTCACGTCGCCTTCCGTTCCCGCCGCTTCATCCACCGTTTCCGCCCGCTCGGCCCCTTCGTCCGGCGCTCGTTCGTCCTTCCGGTCGATGACGATGGCGGCGATGCCGACGAAGAGGTTGATGGCGGCGGCGGTGAAGATTGTCAGGCGCACGCCGAGCGCGGGCAGCAGGTAGAAGCCCGCGAGGACGACGCCGAAGATCGCGCCGACGAGGTTGCAGGTGTAGAGCCGTGTGACGGCCGTGGGCTTGTGGCGCGGCGAGCGCAGGAGCGCGGCCGAGAGCACGGGCAGCGTCGCGCCCATCAGCGTCGTCGGCACGAGCAGCACCAGGGAGGAGAGCAGGAAGCGCCAGAGGCTGAAGGCGTAGAAGCCCGGACGGAACTGCTCCCAGATGAAGGCGTAGAGGTGGTCGACCAGCCGGAACAGAACTGGCACAGCGACGGCGTAAAGCGCGATGCCGATTTCGATGATGCCGTAGACGCGCAGCGGCCTCCTGATGCGCCCGGCCAGCTTCCCCGCCCACGCGCTCCCGAGCGCCAGCCCTCCCATGAAGGCCGCCAGCACGGCGCTGATGGCGAACGTCGTCGCGCCGAAGACCAGGCCGAGCATGCGCGCCCACAGCACTTCGTAAATGAGGCCGGTCGCGCCCGAGAGGACGAAGCAGAGCCCTATGAGCCAGAGGCTCGTTTTCGAATAAGCGCGCGCAGACTCAGTGCGGTCGAGTGCGCGCTCGGAGACGGCTGCCATGAGTCAAACTTTTCTCCCCATAGAGGACTGAATCAGATCGAAGGTGGGGCGTGAGGAATTAACTATAACACCATTGCCGGCCGTGCGTCGCCGGCTTTTTGTCCGCGCGCCTCTGCGGCGGACTCAGCGCGAGGAGGCGGCGGCCCCCAGAATCAGGAAGAGGACCGTCAGCAGCAGGTAGAAGCCGTTGAGCACGAGCGCGACGATTGCCATCGCCTTGGAGTTCTGCGGGCTCGTGTCGCGGCTGGTCTTGGAGGCGGCGACGATGCCGACAATCGCGCCCGCGAGCGCGAGCAGCACGCTGAAGATGAAGATTCCGCCGATAACGTCCGTCTCAACGCCCGTCGCCCCCGAGATGATGCAGAACGCGAACAGGGCGAAGGCGCTGATGGCCAGGACGAGCGAGGCGACGGCCGCGCCCCTTCCCAGCCGCGGGGCGGCCGCCTGGTAGGACTGCGGCGCAGACGCGGGAGGCCACGCGGGCTGCGGCTGCGCGTAAGGCTGGTGGCTCGGCGGCGCGGGCTGGCGAACAGTCTCGGGCCACGCGGGCGGAGGGGCCGTGACGCGCGGGTCCGGCATGATGACCGTCGCCGCCATGTCGCCCCCGCCGGAATCACCCGCGCCGAGCGCCGAGCCGTCCTCCAAACAAAAAGCCATCGTGTCATCGTACACGCGCTGGCACACAGTACATCGTTTCATCTCTTTCTGAGCTTTCCTTTACAAGTAAATCACGTGTGACGTGCGCCAGATATTACCAGGAATCGAGCCGGGTGCGGCAGTCGTGAGCAGTATGACGTAGTTGCTGTCGCCGGACGGGGCCGGCTGGGTAATCTCGCCCCACGCGGCGTCCGAGCGGGCCGCGACGGTCCCCTCGCCGGCGTCGGGCGCGGCCAGCGCCAGGCGGCGCAGGCAAAGATAGAGCTGCTCCGTGCCGACGCCGTAACGGCCCTGCTCCTCACCGACTATCAGTCTCACCTCGGCGCTCTCGGCGATGAAGTGGGCGACGAGCGAGGCGGCGAGCGTCACGCCGCGCTCGAACCTCGCGCCCGCGTCCTGCTCCCCAGCGCCGCCCATCATCCTCGTGTCGAGAGCGATGGTCACGCGCCGCTCGTCCTCGGCCGTGAACTGGCGGACGATGAGGCGGCGCGAGCGCGCCGTCGCCTTCCAGTCGATGTGGCGCAGGTCGTCCTGCGGCTGGTACTCGCGCAGGGAGAAGAGGTCGTGCCCCGCCCCGCGCCGCGTGGAGGCCAGCCGCCCTGCGTTCATCGGCAGCAGGTGCAATTCGTCGCCCAGGGGCTCTGGCTTCGGGTAGACGACGATGTCCACGTCGCGCGCGCGCAGGCGGCGGCGGCGGCGGAAGAAGCCGAAGGGGAAGCGCGTCGAAAGCTCGAAGCCGGTGATCAATTCGTGGCCGCGTTTCGGGAAGAGCTGCTCGACGCGCTGCTCGGCCGCGGCGCGGTGCGGCACGTACATGAAATAGGCGAGCGTGCGCTTGCCGAAACGCTGCCGCGGCTTGCGCTTCCCCTTCTTCTCTTCACTGACGTTCAAGGGGCCGCGCGCCTCGACGAGCACTGAGAAGGAGGGCAGGAAGCGTTTGCGGTTGCGTATGGTGACGATTACGGGCGCGGGCTCGCCGGCGTAGATGTGGTCCGGGAAGCGCGCGGAGACGACCAACTCGCGCAGGCTCGCGCGCGCCGCCGCCCACGAGACGAAGAGCGTCGCGGCCAGCAGCGAGAAGACCAGGAAAAGAAGATTGTTCCCCGTGTTCCACGCGGCGAAGGCGACGACCGCCAGTATGCCCATGAAGATGAAGCCGCCCTTCGTCACCTGGAGCGGCAGGTCGAAACGCGAGACTTCCTTGCGCGCGTTGCGCGCGAGCGGCGGGACGACCAGGACGACGATCAGCAGGACGACGACGAGCGAGATGACGGCCGCCACGTTCGCCAGCTGCATGTCGCCCTGACGCCGCGCGACCAGGATGACCAGGGACATCCCCAGCCCCAGCAGCACCAGCAGCGTGCCCAAGATCGCGTTACGCCACTTGCGAAAAGACATAAAAGCAGAATCCAGAATTCAGAACCCAGGAGCCAGAATAAACGAAAATCGGAAGAACTGTTCTCGGCCTTTCATTCTGGATTCTGGCTCCTGCCTCCTGCCTCACAGCGGCACGCTCACCGTCTTCATCAACTCCTTGAGCACGGCCTCGGCCTCCTCGCTGCGGCGGAGCGACGAGGAGAAGCGCGAGCTGACGACGAGGCGGTGCGCGAAGACGGGGAGCACGAGGCGCTTGATGTCGTCCGGGACGCAGTAGGTGCGGTCCTCCGTCAGCGCCAGCGCCTGCGCCGCGCGGAAGAGGGCGAGCGTGCCCCGCGGGCTCACGCCCAGGTCCAACATCTCCGTCTCGCGCGTCGCGTTGACGATCCTCATCAGGTAGTCCACGAGCGCGTCGTCCACAGAGACTTCCGAGACCTGCCGCTGCAACTCCAGGATGTCCTCGCCGGACATGACGGGGCTCAACTTCAGCAGCGGGTCCGTGCGCTCGCGGTCGCGCAGGATTTTTTTCTCGTCGTCCACGCCGGGGTAGCCTATCCGCAGCCTGAGCATGAAGCGGTCGAGTTGAGACTCGGGCAGCGGGTACGTGCCGTGATGTTCAATCGGGTTCTGCGTGGCGACGACGATGAACGGCGAGGGGAGCGGCCGCGTCGCGCCCTCAATCGTGACGTGCCCCTCGGCCATCGCTTCGAGAAGCGCGGACTGAGTCTTCGGCGTCGTGCGGTTGATTTCGTCCGCGAGGACGACGTTGGCGAAGACCGGGCCGGGCTTCCAGTCGAAGACGCCCGTGTGCTGGTTGTAAACGGAGAGCCCGATCACGTCCGAGGGCAGCAGGTCGGAGGTGAACTGTATGCGCTGGAAGGTGCAGTCGAGCGCGAGGGCCAGCGCGTGCGCCAGCGTGGTCTTGCCGACGCCGGGCGCGTCTTCGACCAGCAGGTGCCCGCCCGCGATGAGCGTCACGATGGCGAGGCGCACGGCCTCGGACTTGCCGCGGATGACCTGCTCGACGGCCGCCTGTAACTCATCTACTTTTCCGACGGCAGTTTGTAAGCTGTTCTGCGCTTCCCTGTCTGCCGCCTGCAATCTTCGCATAGAGGCTTCCCTGCTTCTCTTCGATTATTCCCGTAGGCCCATTTTACATGCTCGGGCGCGATGCCGCACGTTGAAAAGCCGGCGGGAACTTTGTCGCGGGCCATGTGACGGGTCCGGGCGTCATGTAGTAAAATCTCACGCGACGCCGGAAAAGCTGTGCAGGCCCCCGCAGTCATCTAAAATTTAGGAACCCCAGAGTCATCGAATCGTGAATTATAATCGTGAGGTGCAAACATGACAGAACATAACAGTAAGCGACATATCAGGGCCCGCGGCTTCTCGCTCATCGAGCTGATGATCGTCATCGCGATCATCGGCATCCTCGTGGCCGTCGGCATCCCAGCCTACCAGGCCATCACGCGCGCCGGCAACGAGGCGGCCGCCATCAAGACGCTCCAGAACATCGCCGTCAACCAGCGGCTCTACATCAAGCAGAAGAACGGCAACGCCTACGGCACGTTCGACCAGTTGATCACGGAGGTCAACCTCGACAGGCGCTTCGCGGGCGACGCGCCCGTCGTCAGCGGCTACGTCTTCACGATGAAGATCACGGCGAAGGCGAGCGGGCAGCCGCCCTTCTATACCATCAACGCCGACCCGCAGAACGCCGAGGGACTCGGCGCGACCGGGCGGAATCACTACTACCTCGACGCCAACTCCGACATCGTCAAGGTCAACGACCAGCAGCCCGCCGGGCCGGACGACGCGCCCGTCGCGCAATAATTCGGGCGGCAAACTCGCGCGGCTTCGCCGGCTTGACGCTGGCGAAGCCGCCTTGCTAGGATGCCGCGTCCCTGAAAACAGGAGAGCCCGCTTAGCTCAGTTGGTAGAGCGCTCGCTTCACACGCGAGAGGTTTCGTAGGTTCGAGTCCTACAGCGGGCACCATCCCTCGCCTTCACAGTCAAAGTGAGTCTGCGACCGTCCCGAGAAAATAATAGACCGATGAAGAAGCTCTTCCTGAACGAGCAGGAGAGGTTCTGGAATAACGTAGAGATCAAAAGCGGGCCTGATAGTTGCTGGCTTTGGAAAGGCTGTGCCAGCACTAACGGGTACGGGAGATTTTCATTTCGGCACAATGCTTACAAAGCGCATCGAGTGGCTTTCTTCCTCTCGAACGGGAGAATTGAGGATAGCCTATTGGTTCTGCATCGTTGTGATGTGCGCCTCTGTTGCAACCCTGATCATCTCTATCGAGGAAGCGCGAAAGATAATACATCAGACGCACTCAAGCGAGGTCGCCACACTCGAATGTACGGCTCGCGGAATGGCAAGGCTAAGCTGTCGGAGAAAGAGGTCGAGTCAATCCGCAGGCGATATAGACAAGGCGGGATTACCCAGAAGTCCCTGGCTCGCTATCATGGCGTGGGTGAAACGACAGTCTATTACATTTGCTCGGGCGAGCGGTGGACAAATCTTCCTGACGTGAAGAAAGAGAGTTGAAAAAGCGCGCAAGCTGCCAAGAAGAAAAGAGGTCGCCACCGGAGCGGCCTCTTTTCTTCTTCATTCTTTTCCTTCACCGAAGGATCGGGTGGCCGCCGCCGCGGCTGTGGTCGGCCGTGCGCGTGTAGAGCGGGCGGTCGTTGTGGTAGAGGACGAGGTGCTCGCCCTCGTAGCGCACGACGTTGGAGATGCGGGGCATGTCGCGGTCGTGCTCGGCGATGATGAAGGCGCAGGGGCTGTAGGCCATCACCATGCCGGCGGCGTAGATGTAGCCGCCCTGATCGTAGTCGCTCCCGGCGTATTGCCCGGCCGGGATGGCTATGTCGGGCGAGTAAGCGCCGCGGCTGTCTTCGGTCCGGTCAGCGCGGGCTATGAAGACGACGTATTGCGAGTAGTCCAGGCGCGAGCGGTAGCCGTGGCGGCGCGAGATGCTGAAAAGCTCGGTCAGGCCGTCGTCAATCGCGTCGAGCACTTCGCCGCGCGGCTCCCTGCGCGCGAAGACGTGCGCGCCGCGCACGGTCCTGACGTAGACTGGGAAATCGTCGCCCGTAATCTGGCTCGCGCGCTCGACCAGGCGCTCGGGTATGTCGCGCTGCTGCGCGCCGGCCGTTCGGACGAAGCCACCGGGCAGCAGGAGGCCCGAGACGGTCAGGGCCGCCAGGACGATGGTAAGAATTTTCGAGCGGGAGCGCGTGGATTTCATTACCCCTGGCATTCCTTTTTAAGCGGCGAAACCCGCGTCCTGCAACAGAGGGGGCGCGGGTTTCTTCATCGAAACGGTCAGTCTTAATAGAGTTGACCGAGAAGGTTTTTAATCAAGACCTCAGGGTCTTTTGTTGTCGTTGCCCCTCGGCTCCCTCCTGTCCTGTGGCGGGTCCTTGTCCTTCTCGACTTTCACCCTCGGCGGGTTGTTCTTCGGCGGCGGGTCCTTAGGGTCCTGCCGCCTCTGCGCGAACGCGCCCGCAGAGACGACGCAGCACATCAGGGCCGCCATCAATACTCGCTTTAACTTATCCATAACTACTTCCGTGGCCTCCTCATGTCTCTCTTTCTCATGAGCGCGCATGGGAGGGAGAGAGAAGAGACGCGCCGTCTCCAGCCACTGCAAGATGGGTGCCACGCGCCGCGCGCGGCCCCCGCCCCGCATACAGGACGATAGCTTACCAGCTATCCAGGCCCAGCGCACGCTTTCCGACGACTTTCGCACGATACGGTGCAGATAGAAGGCAGGAGGTAAAAGGGAAAAGTAACCGAGGCGGGAAGCCACACTAAATTGACGTGGCTTCCCGCCTCACTTTTAACCTTTGATTTTTGCCTTTTCGTTACTTCCTGACGGTAATTCTAATGCTGCCGACGTTGCCGCTCAGGTCGTAGGCGCGGAGCGAAATAGTGTGCTCTCCCGGCCCCGCGAGGGGGAGGTCGAAAGAGTAACGCTCGCTGGGGCTGTCGGCGATGCCGTCGTCCGGGTAGGCCGAGCGCCAGGCAGCGCCGTCAACGCTGTAGTCCGCGCGCTTGACCATCCCGGTCACGTCCTCGGCCTCGAACGTCGCGCGGACGCGTTCGCCCGCCACCTGCGGCGCGACGGCCGCGCGGACTACGGGCGGCGTGTTGTCCACGTCCACGGGCTCGCTCGTGCGCTCGCTCGTCAGCGCCTGCCCGCCCGGATTGTCCGGCGCGTCCGTGGCGACGACGCGGAAGACGTAACGCCCGTCGGCCAAGGCCGCCGCGTCCACGGTGAAAAAGTTCTCGCGCAGCTTGTCCTTGAGCAGCCGGAAATCCGTCTCGCTGAGCGAGCGGTAGTAGAGCGCGTATTCAAGCGTGTCGTTGTTGCGGTCCTCGGCCTGCCACTGGAGGGCGCGCGCACCGCGCTGGAAGACCCTGCGCGGGGGGACCTGGGCCGCGGCCCCGAACAGGGCGGGGTCCAGGCCCGAAGTCTCTATGTTCGGGTCGGCCTGCATCTGGACAATCGGCTGGAGCCCCACGCCGACGGGCAGCGCCGTGATGCTGATCACTTCCGGCGCGACGTTGCGCGGCAGGTAAGCCAGACTCACGTCCTCCATCTGCGTCGGGGCGGCCGCGCCGCCCGCGGGCGCTTTCAGGACCGCGCGCCACTGTATGAAGCGGGCGCGCGGGCTGGTGATCTGCGCCCCGGCCGGGTCGCGGTAGGGCGCGCTCCACTCGCTCCAGGTGGCGTCTGGCCGCTCGCTGTTGCCCGTGCGCGTCTGAAGCTCGACGGCCCCGCGGCCGCGCCACCAGATGCGCCCCCACGTCGCGACCAACTTGGCGTCGCGCACGGGCGACTCGTAACTCCCCTCGCCGATTGTCTCGGCGGCGAAGCGGAAGAGCTTGCCCTGGTTGCTGGAGGCCGCGAAGACCTCGCGCCCGCGCGTGACGAAGGTGGAGATTTGCCCCTCCGTGGATTGCAGGAGCAGCGTGTCGCGCCCGTCGTCCGTGACGGAGTAGATGCGCCCCTTGTCGGCTGTGCCAATCAGCACGCCGCCCTGCGGCGCGACCGCGATGGCGAAGGCCGTGACCGAAGGGCTGCTCCACATGAGGTCCGTGCCGCCGTCGGGCAGGATGCGGAAGACGGCGCTGCGCGCGCTAGACAAATCGTTGCGGCTGCGCCCGGTCGCGGGCTGTTGCTGTAAAGGCGTTCCGCTCTCGTCGATGGCCGTGATGGTGACGGTCGCGCCGCCCTGCCCGCCGGAGGATTCGGAGGTCTGCGGGTTGGGCGCGGGCGTCCCGCCGCCGCGCGGTCCCGTGGCCGCGTCGCTGATGATGAGGGCGTAGACCGAGCCGTCCGCGGCGGGCGCGAGCGCGTGCACCTCGCGCAGCGACGCGTCGAAGAGCGCGAAGGCTTTGCCGTCGGGCGAGATTCTGAGCACGAGCCCGCCCGGGTCCGTGCCGGCTATCAGTTGGCCCTTCGCGTCGACGGCGAGCGAGATGACGTGTGTCTCGTTGGTGTCGACGATTAGAGAGCTTTCGGGCTTGGCCCCGGCGGCGGCGACGCGGTAGAGCTTGCCGTTGTCGCCGGTCCCGACGGCGAGCTGCCCGTCTGGCAGCAGCGCGAGCGACCAGATGTACTTGTCAGGCGGGTCGAAATAAACCTCCGCTTTGCCGTCGGCCCCGACCTTGTAGACCTTGCCGTCGGGCGACGTGCCCGCGTAAATCGCCCCGTCGCGGCCCACGGCGAGAGCCGTCACGTCCAGCTCCGTCGCGTCGTAAAGGAGCGCGCCGCGCCCGTCGCGCCCGACGCGGTAGAGCCGCCCGTCGTGCCCCGTGCCGAGGTAGATGTTGCCCGCCTCGTCCGAGACGCTAGACCAGACGTAAGGCTGGTCCGTGTTGAAGACTTGCGTGAAGAGCGGGGCGAGCATCAGCATGCCCGTATCCGTGATCGAGACGCCGCGCGACTCGCCGCGCAGCAACTCCGTCCTCGAATTCGTTTCCCAAATAATCGGCTCGCCTCCGGCCGCCGTCAAAGCGTTGGTCGCCATGACGAGGAGAAACGCGAGCGTAGTTAGAAATCGTTTGCGAAATGTGTGATTTGTCATCAGGAGTCTGTGTTTACCGGAAAGTCGAGAATAGCGTATTGCATATCGAGCGAGAGACACGAGCGAATATAACCCGAAAACGCGCGCCACCGGAAACGGCAACTAAGGGATGAGGGATGAAGGATGAAGTAAAGACATCTGTTTTTATTTCATCCCTCATCCCTTTTTATGTGCCAACGTATCTGGCGTAGAGCGAGCGTGCGGTCGGCACGTCGTCGGTGCCGCGGATGATGGCGCGGGCGTCTTTGAAGACCGTCAGCTCGTAGTCGCCCGCGCGCAGCCGCAGCAGGTAAGGGTTGAGCTGAACCTCCCCCGCGGCGCGCAGCCGTTCGGCGAGCGCCGGGAGATTGACTTCAGTCGCGGCGGCCGGGCGCACCTGCACGGCGTCGCGCCCGCACAGGGACACGGCGGCCTCGCCCGCCCCCGCCTCCAGCGTCTCGTAGCGCCCGAGCCCGCACGTAGGGCATTCCGGCACAGGGCCGTCGTCCAGCCTGATGCGCCGCCACTCGTTCTGCCACACGTCGAACTGCATCAGCGAGCGGTGCAGCTTCTCGGGCTGCCCCGTCAGCAGCTTCAAAGCCTCGCTCACCTGCACGGCGGCGACGACCGCGATGATGGGCATGATGACGCCCGCTGTGTCGCACGTCGGCGCGCTCGCCGCCGGCGGCGCTTCCTCGAAGACGCAGCGCAGGCAAGGCGTCTCGTGCGGACGAACGGTCATCGTCACGCCGTACGAGCCGACGGCCGCGCCGTAAACCCAATTCAACTCGTGGCGCACGCAAGCGTCGTTGATGAGGTAGCGCGTAGCGAAATTGTCCGTCCCGTCGAGCACCACGTCGCAGCCTTCGACCAGCCGCTCGACGTTCGAGTTGTTCACGTCCGCGACTTCGGCTTCGACCTCGATCTCGGAGTTAATCTGTGCCAGGTGATTGCGGCAGGCGATGGCTTTCGGCAGCCGCTGGCGCGCGTCCTCCTCCGTGAACATCGTCTGCCGTTGCAGGTTCGTCGCCTCCACGAAGTCGCGGTCAACCAGCCGCAAGCGCCCGACGCCTGCGCGCGCCAGCGCCTCCGCCTGCGCCGTGCCGAGAGCGCCGCAGCCTATGACGACGGCGCGCGCTTCGAGCAGACGCCGCTGCCCCGCCTCGCCAATCCCGTCGAAAAGAATCTGCCTGCTGTAACGCTCGTTCATAAAAGCTCGAAATCTAAGACTTCAAATTTCAATTTGTTAGATGCGCCGCGCCGACTCTCAGTCCACCCCGCTCGTCTGCGGCTCATTTAACTTTCGCCCGGCAGCTTCCAGCATCACCTCCGCCGGCGCAGCGCGACCCGTCCAGAGTCGAAACTGCTCGGCGGCCTGCGCGACGAGCATGTGGAGGCCGCCGAGCGTGCCGCAGCCCGCCGCGTTGGCTTCGCGCAGGAAGCGCGTTTCTTGCGGGTTGTAGACGAGGTCGTAAGCGAGGCGCGCGCCGCGCAGTTGTTCGGAGGTCGCGGGCGTCTCGTCCTCGTTCGCGCCGCGCGTGCCGAGCGGGGTCGCGTTGACGACGAGGTCGAAGCCCTCGAAAGACGCGCCCGCGAGTTGCTCGCAGGCGGCCCCGAATTCCGCGGCGACCGGTTCGGCCTTCGAAACGTCGCGCGCGAAGAGACTCAGTCGCGCCCCTTCTCTTCCGAGCCCCCAGAGCGCCGCGCGCGCCGCGCCGCCCGCGCCGATAATGGCACAGCGCGCGCCGTCCAGAGAGATTCCCCTTTCGCGCAACGGCGCGAGCAGCGCGGCCGCGTCCGTGTTGTAGCCGCGCAAGCCACCTGCTTCGACGACGATTGTGTTGACCGCGCCGATCTCGCGCGCCGGGGGCTCGACCCAGTCGAGAGACTCCATGACGGCAGTCTTGTGCGGCGTCGTGACGCTCAGCCCGCGCAAGTTCAAATCAAGCTCGCGCGTGCGCGGGTGAACCATGCGCCGCACGAAGCCCGCGGCGTCGCGCACGTCGAACGGGACGTAAACCGCGTTCAGACCGGCGGCCGCGAAAGCGGCGTTGTGCATGTGCGGCGAGAGCGAGTGCGCGACTGGCGAGCCGACGAGGCCCATGACTTCGGTCTGAGGGTCTAACTCATCCACGCGGTAAAGCTCGCGCAACTCTGTTGCGCCGAGTTGTCCGGGCGCGCTCGCGTGTGACTCGTCCGACGAGGCGTAAGTCAGGAACGCGCCGCGCGCGGGGCCGAGGATGCGCGTCATGGTGCCGTGGCTCCCCATCGCGACGGCGATGAACTCGCGCCCCTCTGCGCGTGCTCGTTCGAGCAGGCGGAAGACCGGGATGCAGTCGGTCGCGTCCGCCGCGTGGACGGCGAGTTTGAGGATGCGCGCGGGCGTCGCGGCCATCTGTTCGTAAATCCATTCGAGGTCTTCGGGGACGCCGCGGAAGTCGTGGTGCGAGCAGATGACGCGGCCCCAGTTCAGCATTTCCCTGTCCTCTTCCCGCTCCCTTTCCCTGAAGATGAGGGCGAGGTCTAACTCGATGTCGGCGAAGTCGACGTGAGGTTTCCCGTAGAGGAAGTGTTCAACCCAGAAGATGAGCCGCGTCAGGTTGTCCATCTCGCGCCGGCCGCCCTGCCCTACGGGCCGCAGCGTGACGATGACGGGGCGCGCGCTCGCGCTGATGAGCGACGGCAGATTGCTCAGCGCCTTGAACAACTCGTCGCCCTGCAAGTAGTCCAGCCGCAGCTCGACGATGTCCGCGACGCGGCCCGCGCGCTCGACGGCCGCCCGCAACTCGACCGCCCGCCCCTCGCAAACGGGAACGCAGACGCGCGCGGTGTGCTTCTCATTCATCGGAAACGACAAGTTGCGAGATGCGGATTCAGGCGAACGCGATGGATTGACTCGACCCTTAGCGCCTTTGCGCCTTTGCGTGAGAAAAACGGTTTCACGCAAAGGCGCAAAGAAACGGCTTGACGATTTCTTTCAACCCGCAGTCTTCGATTACTTTTCCAACACTTCGAACAGTTCGTGCGAGAGGTAACGCTCGCCGAAGTCGCAGATGATGGAGACGACGCGTTTGCCTTCGCCCAAGTCGCGGGCGACCTCGCGGGCGGCCCAGGTGATCGCGCCCGAGGAGATGCCGCAGAAAATCCCCTCCTCGCGCCCGAGGCGGCGCGCCATCTCGACGGAGTCCTCGTAGCTCGCCTGAATCACGCGGTCGACCACCGCCGGGTCGTAGTTGCCCGGCACGAAGCCCGCGCCTATGCCCTGAATCTTGTTCGGCCCAGGCTCGCCGCCAGAGAGCACTGGCGACGACGCGGGCTCGACCGCGATGACCTGCACCTGCGGGCCGAGGCGCTCTTTCAAAATCTGGCCCACGCCCGCAATCGTCCCGCCCGTGCCGACGCCCGCGACGAAGGCGTCAATCCTCCCGTCAGTGTCCTCAAGGATCTCTTCGGCCGTCGTCTTACGGTGAACCTCAGGGTTGGCCGGGTTGTCGAACTGGCTCGGCGTCCAACTGTGCGGCGTCGCCTCGGCGATCTCGGCCGCGCGCTTCATAGCCGCCTTCATGCCTTCAGCGCCGGGAGTCAGTATGACTTCAGCGCCGAGCGCGGTCAGCACCCTGCGCCGCTCGACCGTGACGGTGTCGGGCATCGTCACGACCAGCTTGTAGCCCATCACGGCGGCCGCGAACGCGAGCGCGATTCCGGTGTTGCCGGAGGTCGGCTCGATGAGGACGGTCTCGCCGCGCTTGATGAGATTGTCGCGCTCGGCCGCCAAGATCATCGCGGCCCCTATGCGGTCTTTGACGGAGTCCATGGGGTTCTGCGATTCGAGCTTGGCGATCAGCTCGGCCGAGTTCGGGTACGGGATGCGATTCAGGCGCACCAAAGGGGTGTACCCGATAAGTTCCAGCATGTCGTTGGCAATTTTGGGGCGTTGCGGCATACGAAGTCTCCTACAGCACTCTCCGATTGATGGTTGTCCTTGATTAGTCGGAGACTATACAGAGGCGCTTTTGAACGCGCAAGGAACGCCGCCGCGTGAGTCGGGCGGGCGCGGCCGTCGTCTCTCATCGGCGGGACGGCGGCGCGGACTCAGATGTCGCGCCGCGGCGCGTCGGCCTTGACGTTGAGGTGGCGCGTGGTGCCTTCGGTGACGCTCGGCGGCGGGACCATCTCGGAAGTGTTGCGCGGCGGCAACGCACTCACGCGTGCGGGCTGAATCGCGGCGGCCCGCGGCTCGCTACCGCCCGGCAACTCCGCCTCTTGGCCTTTCCAGTGCTTGTAGCGGACGTACTCGGCGACGCCGCCGCCGAGCGTGGTGAACGCGGGAATCAGCAGCCAGAACCACCAGAGTTCGCCGCGCGGGGCGAACACGTAGCACATGGCGGCGACGAGGATGAACCCGATGCCCGTGAAGATGTTGGTGATGGCTTTGTCAATCCTGGGCTCTTTCGGCCCGCGCTTGCGGCGCTCGTGACGATCACGGGCACGGCTTTCGAAGTCGTGGGCCGCGGAACGTTTTTCGGGCGCGTGGCCGCTCATGGCCTGCGAGACAGGGGCCAGGTCCGCGCCGCACCCGCGGCAGAAATTAGCGCCCTCTATATTCTCGGTCCCGCACTTGGGGCAGTACATTCTTCAGTCTCCTGTCATTCAACGGCGAACACTTCTTCGCCGCGCGTAACGGTCGCGGCACGGGTAGAATATCCTGTGACTCTTCACCCGACACGGGTCGTAAACGCTGCGTCTGATGAAAGTGTCGTCCGGCGGGTAGCAATTCCCGAAATCCACGTCCCCGTCGGGCGGGGCTTTAATCAACCACACCAGCCGCCCGCCGACGTAAAACTCAAGCCGCCCGTAACCCTCGACCCTGTCGCCTTCGATCATCCCGATTGTTTTCGGGTCGCGCCTGTAACCGGGGCTTAAATATTGAGTCAAGTACGCGTGCACGTTCCGCAAGCGCCGCTGGCTCAGGTCGGGCCTTTTGTCGCCGGTGCCGGGGCGCGCGACGACAGTTATCATCTCGCCGGCCGGAGTATCCTGATGGATGTATTCGAGCGAGCCCGTGCGTTCCCAGCATTTGGTCAGCCCGTACTTTTCAAAATCGCTGACGGCGACCGCGGGGAGCCCGGCCTGCTGCGCCTGAACCGCGGCACAAAACAGAGACACACAGAAGACTGTGGCGATGAGTCTGTACTTCACGGGCCGTGTCCTCATCTATGCCCTCGCCGCGTCCGCCTTCTTCGCGGCCTCCCTCTGCCGTACGGCTTCGTAGAGCACAACGCCCGCGGCGACCGAAACGTTCAATGATTCGATCTTGCCCAGCACCGGAATACTGACCAGCGCGTCGCAGCGCTCGCGCACCAGGCGGTGCAGCCCCGCGCCTTCGCCGCCGAGAAAGAGCGCCGTGGGCTGCGTCCAGTCCCAAGAGGTGTAGCGCACAGACGCGTCCGCGCTCGCGCCCACGGTCCAGATGTGACGTGCTTTAAAATCTTCAATCAATCGCGAGAGATTCGCGGCGCGCGCGACGCGTATGTGCTCCAGAGCGCCGGCGGCCGTCTTCGCGGCCGTCTCAGTCAGGCCCGCCGCGCGGCGCTCCGGCACGAAGACACCGTGCGCCCCCGCGCACTCGGCCGTACGCAAGATGGCCCCCAGGTTACGCGGGTCTTCGACGCCGTCCAGCACAACCGCGAGCGGCGGGTCATCTGTGCCGACGCGTCGCGCGAGAGCTTCGAGCAACTCGTCAGCGTCCGCGTAACTCGCCGCCGCGACCGTCGCGACCACGCCCTGATGATTCGCGCCCGCGCCGACCGCGTGCGCCAGGTCAACGCGCGGCGCGTGACGCACGGGCACGCCCGCCCGCCTCGCTTCCTCTATCAACTCGCGCAGGCGGTGATGGCGCGCTCCCTCCGCTATCGTCACACGCTCTATGGAGCGGTTGCCCGCGCGCAACGCTTCGAGGACCGGGGCGACTCCGTAGAGTTGTGCGTTCTCGCCGGCTGCCTGGCGCTCGGCGCGCGATGACGCTTCGGCCGCCGGGCGCTGGGCCACAAAACGCTGCGGGCCGCGCTCGTTCCCCTTCGCGCCCTGATGAAACTCCCTGCGCTCTCCGCGACGCTTCATGAGTTCGGCCCGTGGTTCCGCTGAAGATAATGGCGCAGGCGGGAGTAGCGCGTGAACTGCGATTCGCTGTCGCTCCGCGCGACCTCCTCGGTCGTGACGCGGCCTGGGGCGCTGCGCCGCCAGCCGCGCGCCTCCGTCTGCTGCTCGACGGGCCAGGCGTGCGCGAGCGCGCCGCGAACGCGCATGTAAGAATCGTCGTAGATTGCGTTGCCGGCGCGCTCGCGCAAAGCGCCGACCAGCGTCGCCAGATTCTGCGCGGCCACCAACCCCTTTCGCGCGCCCAGGCAGGAGAAGTCGAAGCCGTTGGCGCTGACGCGCCAGCCGTCGTTGTCCCGCATCGTGTAAATGTCCAGCACAGACTCGTCGGCGCTCAACTCGCGCGCGTCAACCATCTCCTTTTCCGGGCGGCGGCCCTTGCGCTCCTCGACCGCGACCTCGCGGACTATACGGCGGCCGACCAAAAGGAGCGAGACTTCCGACCAAAGCACGCGCGAGGGTTCGCCACCGCCGACCGGGCAGACCACGAGCGCGTCTTCCGTCAAGCCCAAGGCAGACGCACGCCTGACGGGTGCGCCTTCCGCCCCGAAATCGGCGTCGGGAATCACCAGCGACTGAAAACCCAACTCTCCCAATTTCCGCTCGACCAGCGCCGCTTCATTCGGCGTCGCCGCGCGTGCGACCGGCAGAGGCTCGCGCGCCTCTATAATTCGCACCAGGTCTTCGGGCCGAAGATGCAAGAGTTCAGCGGCATTCCGCAGCGCTTCCGGCGGAAGGAGGGCCGCTTCCGTCGGACGCAGGACGACATTAAAACCGTGCTCCCACTTTTCCAGTCGGCGCAGCGTGGGCCGCTGCAACGACTCGGCTGCCTCCGTCGCCGGCAACTGCGCCGCGCAGTAAAGACAACTCGTGCGCGTCGGAGCGTTCGCGCGCAGGCACGCCTCGCACCTGACCATCTGGTCGGGCGAGAACCCGCGCGGCTCCGCGCGCAAGGGCTCTGAGCTATCCCACGGGGCTGATTT
>DATMVE010000038.1:0-14433 GCA_035563515.1 Pyrinomonadaceae bacterium | reverse complement strand
CCACGCCGACTCCGACGCCGACTCCGACGCCGACAGCGACGCCGACGCCCATCCCGTGCACGATGTCCGTGAGCCCGACTTCCATCGCGCTCGACGAGAACGGCGGGACGACCGTCAACGTCACGCTCAGCAACGTCAACGGCAGCACCACGATCACGGCCGCTTCGAGCAACAGCGGTCAGATTCAGGTGTCGCCCGCGACCAGGACAGTGACCTCCAGCGGGACCGTGGGCTTCAGCGTCACCATCAAGAAGAACGACGGCTCCGTGTCGTTCAGCACCAGCCCGAACTGCGGCACTGGCAGCACCAGCATCACCGTGAACCCCAAGAAATGACGGGAGAAGGAAAAGGGATGAACCGGCAGAACGAGGAAAACAGAACTGGCACAGCGGCCCGCGCCGCCGAGCACGTCCGCTCGTCCGAGCGCGGCTTCACGATGATCGAGACGGCGATTGCGCTCGTCGTGATGATGGTCGTCGGGCTCGGCGCGGCGTCCCTCTTCTTCTTCGCGGCCCAGAACAACATCGGGGCCAACGACCGCGAGCTGGCGATGGCCGTGGCGCAGAAGCGCATGGAGTGGCTGCGCAGCATGCCGCTCGACCCGACGACGACCACCACCGCCTACTCTTACCCTGGCGGCGGGCTCAAGGCGACCAGCGCCAACGGCGTCTCCGAGACGACGACCAACGGCGGGCGGCCCTACCAGGTCGTCACGACCATCACGGACGTGGACACCGACCTCGACAACACGGCCACGTCGAACGCGATCCCGCCGACGATAAAAGTCATCACCATCCGCGTGACCCCGCTCGGCGCGGGGCCGGAATTCAACCAGGTCACCTCGGTCTTCGGCTCCGTGACGCTGACCACGCAGCGCACGCTCAACCGCGTCGGGCCGCACCGCAGCTAAGTTCGAAGAGGGAGACGAGAGATGCGCGAGCGAAAAAACATTAACCGGGGCGCGGCGGGCTTTTCACTGATCGAGCTTTTAATCGCGATGGCCGTCACGCTGACCGTGATGGGCATCGCGACGACGATGATCGCGCGCTCGCTGCACGTGCGCTCGCGCGAGAACCGGCGCACGGACGCGCTCGCCGACGCGCAGCGCGCGCTCAACCTGATGACGCGCGAGATCGCCAACTCCGGCTTCCGCATGAGGACCAACGGCATCGTCTGGCAGGACTCGAACAACGACAAGTCCATACGCGTCCTCGCCAACCTCAACAAGTACACGGGCGAGGCGGACAACGGCGTCACGGAGGATGGCGAGGACGTGAAATTCTTCCTCGCCGACAACACGCAGTACCTCGTCCGCTACGACCCCTACGGCCCCGCCGGCTTGCAGACGACCGTCCTCGCCAACCGCGTCTACTCCCTGCGCGTTTACTACTACGCGCAGCGCGTCACCTACACGACGGGCGACTGCGACAACCCCATCGTCACCCCGGCCGGGACTGTCAGGCTGACCAACGCGAACATCGCCGGCGCGGGCTACGTCGTCATCGCCGTCTGCGTCGACCTGCAGGCCGAGGGCAAGCCGGGCTCGCCCGGCTACCAGCCCGCCTCGAAGACACTGCTCGTCTCCGACGTGACGCTGCGCAACGCCGACGTTTACCAATACTGAAGATTCACCCCAGAGGTTGAGAGCATGAAGATGACACCAGAGCTTAAGGGCACAGCCGACCGCCGCAGGGGCGAGCGCGGGGCGGCGCTCATCTCGGCGCTGCTGCTCGCCATCCTGCTGCTGACGGCCGGCGGCGCGCTCGTCCTGACGACCACCATGAGCGCCACCAAGTCCATCGATTCGACCGCCGAGATGCAGGCTTACTACGGCGCGGAGGCCGGGCTCCAGTCGACCATGAACGTCATGCGCGGCAACATCTATTCGAGCGCCGACACGCCCGTCGTCGACTTCCGCAAGGCCGTCATGCCGGACGAGTCGAACGCGGACGGCGACCCCGCAACCGCGGCGAACGTGGCGCGCCTCTCCAACTGGCTGAGCTACGACGACGCGGGCAGCTACCCGAGTCGCGTCGTCGCCAACGGCGGCGACGGCGTCAACGCCATCTCCTACGACGTGGCGGTGCGCGACATCGACGACAGCCAGACGGTCTCATACTCGACCGCGGGGGCCTTCGAAGCCGGCTCCTCCGGCTGCACGGTCGGCGGCGGCGGACTGACGCTCACCTGCGGCGTCGGCGCAAACACCTTCACCATCACCTACGTCCCGCAGGGCGCGACGACGCATGACGCCTACCCCGCGGTCAACACCGGCCTCGGCAGCTTCTCCATCACGAAGACGGCGAACGGGGACATCAATCTGGACCACCCCGCCAGGTTCCGCATGCGGATCAACCAGACGCTGCCCTGGGTCGCTTACGACACCGTCAACGCGGCGATCACGGGCGGGGGCAAGGCCGTCGGCAGCACGTTGAAGATCACCTTCGCCGGCTCGACGGCCAAAGTCGACGGGACGAGCTTCGCGCTCTGCGGCGGGTGCAGCCCGCTGACGTTCAACTACCCCGCGGCGACCGGCGCGGGCGGGGCGACCGCGACCGCGCTGACCAGCACGCTGACGGCCCCCGAGCCCCGCAGGATTCTCGTCCGCTCGACCGGCTACGGCCCGAAGGGCGCGATCAAGCGGCTGGAGATGGTGCTCAACCAGAGCGCCTTCGACTTCGAGGCCCCTGCGGTCCTGACCATGCGCGGCTCCGACGACGGCACGCCGCTCAACTTCGACAGCGGGTCGAGCGGCTCGAAGCAGTACACGGGCGTGGACCACGCAGGCGTCGAGATAGACCTGCCGACCTTCGCCGTCTCCGGCGGCGACGTTTCGACGGCCAACACGGGCATCAAGAAGCACGAGACGGTCAACGACCCGGAGCTAGGCTACCTGGACAACGGCACCCTCCCGGCCGGGACGACCGTTTCCACCATGCAAGTCTCGACGCCCGACTTCCTGGAGACGGCGCAGGACGCGCGCGACGCCCTCGACATACTGCAAGCGAGCGCCTACAGCCGGGACCGCTACTACGCGCCCGCGGCAGGCACCGTCAAGACGGTCACGGCCGCGAACACGACGCCGACCGGCATCACTTTCGTCGACGGTGACTGCGAACTCGACGGCGGCTCGGGCCTGCTGGTCGTGACGGGCACGCTCAGGATGCAAGGCAACCCGAACTTCAGCGGCGTGATCCTCGTCCTCGGCGACGGGATAGTCGACCGCAGCGGCGGCGGCAGCGGCGAGATCTACGGGGCGATGGTCGTCGCCGCCTTCGACCGCAACGGCACGGGCGGCTTCACGGCCCCCACCTACACGACCGACGGCGGCGGCGACTCGACGTTCCAGTACGACTCTCTAGCCGTCTCCCGCGCGCTGGGAGCCATCGGCGCCGCCTCGGGCGGCGTGCGCGAATACTAAGGACGCGGATCGAAGAACGATTCGGCCGCTTGCTGTCCGCAATCGAACGGGGCCTTTAATGGGAGTGCGTAACAACAATCGTCTTCGGCGCGAGCGCGGCATCTCGGTCGTCGAGATGCTGATCGTGGTCGCCATGATCGGGGTCGTGACGGCGTTCGCCGTCATGCAGATCGCGGGGGCGCAGCGCGCCATGCGGCTGACCAACTCGGCGCGCGAGTTCATGGCCTGGCTGGAGAAGGCGCGGCTCGACTCGCTGCGCCGCAACCCGATGCTGCCCGGCGAGATGGCGCGCGTCGAGATCACTTCGGCCAACTCCTACACGGTCTACATAGACCAGAACGGCGACGGCGCGCTCGACCAGGGCCGGACCATCACCATCCCCGCCGCGCAGGGCGCGTCCTTCGCCGGCATCAACGTGCCGCAGGTCATCCGCTTCAACTGGCGCGGACGCCCCGAGGACGGCGCGGGCAACCGGCTGAACCTCTCGTTCAGCCTCCAGTCCACGACCTCGGGCGTCGAGCCCGTGCCCATCAACCTGACGAGCGCGGGCGACGCCTCGCTCTACGACAACATCAACGCCGCCCCCGTCAGCGTCGGCACCGGCACGGGCGGCTCGGCGAACGTCAAGGCGGACACCAAAATCCCCTGAGGCCAGACGGCAAGCCTATGAACTGTTCGAGAGAAATCAGTCGGCCGGAAGAGACGAGGAGCCCGCGCTCCGTGACGGCGCGCCGGCGGCGTCGCGGCGAGCGCGGATTCACGCTGGCCGAGACGGCGGTCGCGTTTCTCATCATGATGGTCGTCCTGCTCGGCGTGGCCTCGGTCTTCGCCTACGCCGTCTTCAACAACACGAGCGGCGCGGACCGCACGCAGACGCTCGCGCTCGCGCAGCAGTCGCTCGAAACGCTGCGGAGCTACGAGTTCTCGGACACCCTGGTTCACCCCAACCTCGCGGCCGGGGCCTACACGCAGAGGGCGCAGTACGGCGGCGCGAACCGCTACTACACGATTGACTGGACGATTGCCGACTCCACCCCGACCGTCAAGACCATCACGCTCAAGGTCACGCCCGAGGGGGCGGGCCTGTCCTGGGGCTCCGGCGCGGCGGCCAGCGTCACCATCGTCACGCAGCGCGCTAAATCTGATTAGCCATGAGAAAGAACTTAAATCGGCCGGCCCCGAAACTGGCACAGCAGAGGCGACGGCGCGCCCCGCGGCTTCACAGCGCCGACGGCTTCTCGCTCGTCGAGCTGACCATCGCGATGGCTATCGTCCTCGTGATGATGGCCGGCGCGAGCCACCTCCTGATGAGCTCGCTCGGCGTGCGCACGCGCGAGAGCCAGAAGTCCGACGCGCTCGCCGACGCGCAGCGCGCCCTGAACATCATGTCGCGCGAGATCGGCAACTCGGGCTTCGGCCTCGACTACAACGGGCTGGTCGCGCCCGACTGCCACCCGTCGAACGCGGGCGACCCCAACGTGGCCCAGATTCGCCTGCGCGCCAACGTCGACAACTCGAACAAGAGCATCTCGGACCCGGACGAAGACGTGACCTTCGTTTACCAGGGCACGCCCACGAGGGCCATCGTCCGCTACGACGCCGTCTCGCAAACGAGCACGGTGCTCGCGGGCGAGATTGACGCCGTGCAGATCACCTACATCGACGCGGCCGGCGGCGCGTCGAACCTGGCGACCGGGTCGGCCGTCGCCAACGCCGTGCGGGTCAGGATTACCATCCAAGTCAACCTTCAGCAGACGGTGGGCCAGCCCGCCTCGCAAGTCCTCCTGACTTCCGAGATCGCGCTCCGCAACGCCCCCGCCGTCATCGGCCACTACTGAACACGCAGGTCCGGCCTTGCCCGAAAGGAATTTCTCACGATGGAAAAGAACCCGAACGGCCAACGACACGCGGAGCGCGGCGCTGCGCTCATCTCCGTGCTCCTGGTCAGCATGCTGCTGCTCTCGGCCGGAGGCGTCCTGCTCCTGACGACCTCCATGTCCGCGACCTCGCCCCTGGAGGCGACCGCCGAGATGCAGGCTTACTACGCCGCCGAGGCCGGGCTGCAACGCACGCTCAACCTGATCCGCAGCAAAGACCTCCCCGCGGGGGCGATACCGCAGGGGCAGACGGAGCTGACCTTCCGCGACGTGGTGAAGAACAAGACGCTCGCCGGCTGGCTCCCGGCCGACGGCCCCAAAATCGACAACGTTCAGACGACGCTGGTCGGGACCAACGCCTTCAGCGTCGTCGTCGCGGACCCGGGCGACCCGGGGCCTCTCAAACAGATCGACATCAACCCGACCTACGTGCCCAAGCGGCTGGTCGTCCAGGTGAAGGGCTACGGCCCGCGGCGGGCCAAAAAAGTCTTGAGCATGATCCTGATCCGCGGCGGGCTCGCGGGCTTCACCGCCCCGGCGACCATCACGATTGTCGGGTCGGACTCCCTGCTCCCGCCCGAGCCGCTGACCTTCAGCACGGGCAACAGCGGTGCCGTCCGCTACACGGGCAACGACGCCTCGGGCGGGTCGGGCGTCTCGGCCTTCGCCGTCGTCATCCCGGACGTGCTGCCCACAATCGCCGGCATAGAGAAGCCGGGCCAGGTCATAGGGCCCGCGATCAGCGTGCTCGGCCCCTCGTCGCCCATCTCGGGCATCCCGCCGACGCCCAAGCCCGCGTGGCTCGAATCGGCCGAGGAGGCGCGCAAGTTCGTGTACGGCGAGAACGGCCTCTACGACAGGGCCCACAAGGAGCAGCGCTACTTCACGACGAAACCTTCCATCGCCAACATGTCGAACCCGAAGCAGCTCACGTTCATTGACGGCGACGTTGACCTGGGGGCGGGCGACCAGGGCTCGGGCCTGCTCGTCGTCACGGGCAAGCTGACGACGCACGGCAACACCAATTTCAAGGGCGTCATTCTCGTCCTCGGCGAGGGCAGCGTCGAGCGCAGCGGCGGCGGCAACGGCACCATCTCGGGCGGCATCATCGTCGCCAGGTTCGACAAGGACTCGGGCGGCTTCCAGCGCCCAACTTTCACCACGGACGGCGGCGGCAGCTCGCTCCTCCAGTACGACTCGAAGGCCGTGAGCGAGGCGATGTCGGCCCTCCCGGGCTTCGACGTGGCGGGCGTCGTCGAGAAGGGCGACGACTGAGGCGCACCCCAATCCAACCATGGCTAAACTTGACGAACTCCTGAGACTGATGAGGCAGCACAAAGCCTCCGACATACACCTGTCGAGCGGCTCCGCGCCCTACCTCCGCGTGCACGGCGAGATGATGAAGCTCAACTACCGTGAGGTCGCGCACGAACTCTGCCAGTCGCTCATCTTCCAGATTCTGACCGACAAGCAGAAGGAGATTTTCGCGGAGAGCCTGGAGCTGGACTTCAGCTACCCGCTCCCGGAGGTCGGCCGCTTCCGCGTCAACGTCTTCATGCAGCGCAAGGGCATCGCGGCCGTCTTCCGCCTGATTCCCGAGAAGGCGCAGACCATCGAGGAGCTGGGGCTGCCCGAGCAGCTCCACGACCTCATCGACGTGTCCGAAGGCTTGGTGCTGGTGACGGGGCCGACGGGCTCCGGCAAGAGCACGACGCTCGCCTCGCTCATACACTCGATCAACAGCTACGAGCGCGCGCACATCATCACCATCGAAGACCCCATAGAGTTCGTGCACGAGAACGACAAGGCGCTCATCAGCCAGCGCGAGGTCTCCAGCCACACCAAGTCTTTCCACGCCGCCCTGCGCGCCGCGCTCCGCGAAGACCCCGACATCATCCTCGTCGGCGAGATGCGCGACCTGGAGACGATCTCGCTCGCCGTCACCGCCGCCGAGACGGGCCACCTCGTGCTCGCCACGCTCCACACCAACAGCGCCGTCAAGACCGTCGACCGCATCATAGACGCCTTCCCCGAGAGCCAGCAGTCGCAAATCCGCGTCATGCTCTCGGAGAGTCTGCGCGGGGTCGTGGCGCAGGCGCTGCTGCCGACGGCTGACGGCGAGGGGCGCGTGCCCGTCGCGGAGATCATGGTCAACATCCCCGCGGTCGCCAACATGATCCGCGAGGGCAAGATTCACCAGGTGCACTCCGTCATGCAGACGGGGCGCTCCTACGGGATGGTCACCTTCGAGACGGCCGTGGGCGAATTGGTCCGAAAAAAGCTCATCACCAAAGAGGTCGGCGACAACTTCCTCGCCCGCCGCTCGGCCGGGGCCGGCAACGCGGGCCGCTACGGGAAGGGCTAAAACTGAGCCCCGTCAGGGGCGGAAGATTTATAGGCCAGGGCGTGAGCCCTGGGTATAAGCCAGAAATAAATTAGCGAGCCCCTGAGGGGCGAAAGAATCTTTCGCCCCTCAGGGGCTCGCTCGCGTATTGGCACACGGTCCCCGCAGCTCACGCTGTCGGCTATAAATCTTCCGCCCCTCCGGGGCTGCTTGACACATTAAAAGCAACGATGAATGATGAACGCCAGGAGTCAGCACCCAGAATCCAGCGCGATCAGTTTTCTCTTCTGACTCCTGACTTCTGTATTCTGACTCCTGCTTGTCGCCATGCCTGACATCCTGCTCGTCGAGGACAAAGAGAGTCTGCGGCGCGTGCTCCGGCTGACACTGGAGCAGGCGGGCTACACCGTCACGGAGAGCGCGGACGCGCGCGCCGCGTCGCAGGAAATCTCCCGCGCGCCGCACCGCCTCGTCCTCACGGACCTCAGGATGCCGCACGGCTCCGGCCTCGACGTGCTCAGGGCCGCCCGCGCCGCCGATTCCGAAATCCCCGTCATCGTCATGACGGCCTACGGCTCGATTGACGACGCCGTGCAGGCCATGAAGGACGGCGCACACGATTTCCTCCAGAAGCCCGTCGACTCGAATCACCTCCTGCTCCTCGTCGAGCGCGCGCTCGAACAGGCGCGGCTCCGCACGGAGAACATCCTGCTGCGCGAGGAGTGGTCGCGCCGCTACGGCTTCCCGCGCATCATCGGCGAGTCGGAGGCCATCAAGCGCGCGGTGGACGCCGTGCAGCGCGTCTCGCAGACGGAGGCCAACGTGCTGCTCCTCGGCGAGAGCGGCACGGGCAAGGAGTTGTTCGCGCGCGCCGTGCACCACCTGAGCCCGCGCCGCGAGCGGACGATGGTCGCCGTCAACTGCGCGGCGATTCCAGAGACTTTGATCGAGAACGAGCTGTTCGGCCACGAGCGCGGCGCGTTCACGGGCGCGGGCGAGCGCCGCCAGGGTAAGTTCGAGCTGGCCTCGGGTGGCACAGTTTTTCTGGACGAGATAGGCGAGCTGCCGCTCGCCGTGCAGGGCAAGCTCCTGCGCGCCATCGAGGAGAAGACCATCGACCGCATAGGGGGGCGCGCGCCCATCCCCGTGGACGTGCGCGTCGTCGCCGCGACGAACAAAGACCTGCACCAGGCGGTCGAGCGGGGCGAGTTCCGCCGCGACCTCTACTTCCGCCTCGCGGTCTTCCCCGTGGAGATTCCCCCCTTGCGCGAGCGCGGCGAGGACGTGCTGCTGCTCGCGCGCCACTTCGCCGCGCAGCTCGGCAAGGAGACCCGAGGCCGCGCGGCCGCGCTGAGCGAGGCGAGCCTGCGTGCGCTCCGCGAACACAATTGGCCCGGCAACGTGCGAGAGCTTGAGAACGCGATTGAGCGCGCCTGCATCCTCGCGGACTCCGCCACGCTTGAGCCGGAAGACCTGGGCCTGACGAAGATGAGCCCTCCAGCGCCCGAAGTCTTCGACGACCTGGACACGGCGGGCACGCTCTCCGAAGTCGCGGAGCGCGCCACGCGCTTCGTCGAGCGCCGCAAGATTCTGGAAGCCCTGCGCGCGCACGGCGGCAACAAGACGCGCGCGGCCGAAAGTCTGGGCGTGAGCTACAAGACGCTCCTGACCAAGATTAAAGATTACGAGTTGTAGGATGATTCCGAGGCTGAGTGGCGGAACAAGATAATAACGAGAAAGCGGGGGCGCGGCGGGAGGCGGGCGAGGTTGCCGGCGAGACGGACGTTCCCGTCGGCTCGGTCACGGGCGAGTTCCCCGCCGAGCAGGAGGCCGCGCAGCCTAAGCCGCAGGCGAGCACGGGCAAGTTCGCCTTCCTCGTCGGGGCCGGAATCCTTCTGAGTCGCGTCGTCGGCGTCATACGCCAGCGCGTCTTCGCGCACTACTTCGGCACCTCGGCCGCCGCCGACGCCTTCAACGCGGCCTTCCGCATCCCGAACTTCCTCCAAAACATCTTCGGCGAAGGGGCGCTCTCGGCCTCCTTCATCCCCGTCTACGCCGGGCTGCTCGCGCGCGGCGACGAGAAAGAGGCGGGCCGCGTCGCGAGCGCCATCCTGACGCTGCTCGCGCTCGTCACCTCCGTCATCGTGCTCATAGGCGTTTTGACCACGCCTTACCTGATCGACGCCATCGCGCCCGGCTTCAAGGGCGAGACGCGCGAGCTGACCATCCGCCTCGTCGAAATCCTCTTCCCCGGCGCGGGCCTCCTGGTGCTCTCCGCCTGGTGCCTGGGCGTGCTCAACAGCCACCGCCGCTTCTTCCTCTCCTACACCGCGCCCGTCATCTGGAACGTCGCCATCATCGTCGCGCTCGTCTGGTTCGGCCGCCGCGGCGCGGGCGCGGCGGATGTCCCCCGGTTCCAGTCCGATTTGGCACAGTGGGTCGCGTGGGGCTCTGTCATCGGCAGCGCCTTGCAGTTCGGGGTTCAACTGCCGACGGTCCTGCGCCTCGCCAAGCGCCTGCGCCCGGTGCTCGAAGTCAAATCCAAAAGCGTCCGCACGGTCATACGCAACTTCTTCCCCGTCTTCGTCAGCCGCGGCGTCGTCCAGATCAGCGCCTTCGTAGACGCGCTGCTCGCGAGCCTGCTCGGCACGGGCGCGGTCGCCGCCCTGACCTTCGCGCAGAGTCTCTACACGCTGCCCGTGAGCCTCTTCGGCATGTCCGTGTCGGCCGCGGAGCTGCCGCAGATGGCTAGCGCGCTCGGGACCGACGAGGAGGTCAAAGCGCAACTGCGCCGGCGGCTGGACGCGGGGCTGCGGCAGATTAGTTTCCTGATCGTCCCGTCGGCCGTGGGCTTTCTGCTGCTCGGCGACGTGATGGCGGCGGCGCTCTACCAGACGGGCCGCTTCACGCGCGCCGACTCCGTCTACGTCTGGGGCATCCTCGCCGGCTCCGCCATAGGCTTGCTGCCGACCACGCTCGGCCGGCTCTACGCCTCGACCTACTACGCCATGCACGACACGCGCACGCCCCTGCGCTACGCCTTCGTCCACGTCGTCGTGGCCGTCGTGCTGGGCTACCTGCTGGCGATCCCGCTGCCGGCGGCGCTTGGGATTGATTTGCGCTGGGGCGCAATCGGGCTGACGACGGCGGCGGGCCTGGGAGGCTGGGCCGAATTCCTACTGCTCAGGCGCACGCTCAACCGGCGCATCGGGCGGACGGGGCTGCCCGCCCCCTTCGTCTTGAAGCTCTGGGGGGCGGCGCTCGTCGCGGCCGGACTCGGCTGGGGCATTAAGCTCTTTGTCGGGGTCGACCGCCCCATCTGGACGGCCATCGCGGTCCTAGGCCCGTACGGCGTTTCCTATTTCGCCTTAACTTCCGTGTTAGGATTGCCGGAAGCCAGAACGATTTTTGCCCGATTCAAGAGGCTTTTGGGCCGCGGGCGGCCGTGAGTCGCGGCCCCTGTTAACTAAATCTGAATAATCGCCGATGGTCGCTTTTTTTCAGGAACCCGCCTTCCATTATCAGTATTTACGGAAGTAGGAAAGCCGGTAAGTAACCTGAAAGCGGTCGGGCGACGACGCCCGACGGAAGGCTTCCCACGTTCTGCTCGACGCCATTAACGCGAGTGAAGCTAACAACTTTAGACCTAGGGAAAGCGAATTAAGCCATGAAAAAAATCTTGTCTCCTTTAACCTTCAGCCTCGCCGCTCTGCTCTTTCTCGGTCTCGCCGCGACCAGCGCCCGCGCAGACATCGTTTACATCCCTTCCGCCGACTCGACGGCCCCGAAAGGCGGCGTCGGCCACAAGCCCGAGTCGATTCTCTCGATCCAGTCGCCGAAGAACGGCGTTGACGCGTCGGGCGGCGTGAGCTGGGACGGGAAGAAAGATGTCAAGAGCGGCGACGCCAAGAACGGCGAGCACACGAAGACCCTGTCTTTCGCCGAGGCCGGGCTCACCGACCCCAACATCCGCATCTTCATGGACACGGAAGACCAGGACAACGACCTGATTATTCACGAACTTAAGCTGACCGCCTACCATTCGGATACCGGGGCCGTCCTCTTCGAGGCGACGCTGAAGGCTCCCGTGAACTTCGCCAACGAGCTGAACGGTCAGGGCAAAGGCGACCGCACGTTCGGCCTGACGGACGACGACGCGGCCAAGCTCGCGGCCGCCCTCCAGGTTGACCCGAACCTGCGCCTCGGCCTCTACGCGAGCACGACCGACGACACGGGCTCGTTCACCAACTTCAAGCTCGGCCAGGGCCCCGCGCCCATCCCCGAGCCGGCCACGATGTTCCTGCTCGGCACGGGCCTCGCGGGCGTCGCCGCCAAGATGCGCAAGCGCCGCAAGGCGGCTAAGGAAGAGTAAGACTGAGCTTTCTGAGCGGCTGTTAAAAAGAGGGCCGGGGCGGGACCGAGAATCCCGCCCCGGCTTTAACTTTTCCTGAGGGAAACAGGACTTTTCTGCCCGGAAATTTTTTCGTCAATTTTTTGGAGAACCCCTCTGATTAGATATTTACTTTAGCTACCGAACAGGAAAGGTCGGCTGACGGAGCGGCAGGCAATCGGCGGGCGCAGTTCCCGCATTATCGAGAAGCCGGCCGTGTTTTTTTTTGCCGGGAACAAACATCTAGCTTTGTTCCCGGCTTTATGCTATTTTCACTCGCCTTCAAAATTTCTGGAAGCCGTCTGGGCCAGTTCCAGTTTCTGGAACTATCATTCGATTACGCCTTTAGTCAGGCTATCGTTGTCTGAAAATTTTTCGCAATTATTTCCGGCCCGCCATCAGTCTGTCCGCATGCCGGCCGGGAAGATTGAAGACTGAAGTTTCTATCAGGGCTGTTTGTAAGACTGAGTTCATACTGACGCCCTGATGGACGCCTGGCGAGTGAGCCGTTGCCCCGGTTCTGCGAGGCGTTCACGTGACGCGACGCCGGAGTGCACGGAAAGAATCGGTCAGGATTAAATGGGAGAGTTTAATGAGAACACGCATTCTGGGATTATTGAAATTTGTCACGCTGAGCGTGGCGGCGCTCGCGCTCTTCACACTCGGCCAGGGTGTGGCGCGGGCCGACACCGTCACATTCTCGACCGCCGGCTCGTTCAACGGCGGCAGTAACAGCATCGTTTTCGGTGCGGGTGCGAACCTGACGACCATCACCTTCACCGGCGTCAACAGCTCCGTCAACGCCAACCCGTTCACCTTCGCCAGCCTGGGAGAGTTCCAGACGGTCGTCACGGGGGCGGGCGCAGCCATCGACCCCGGGACCACCTTCACGCTGACGATCAACCAGACGGACCCGTCGGTCGGCAGCGGCGTCCTTTTCGCGACACTCTCGGGGACCATAGAGCAGAACGCGAGCACGGGGCTGGTAACGTTCTCCGTCAGCTCTGTGCAGATCGGGAACATCACTTACGCCCTGACGAACAACCCGCTGCCGCTGGTTCCTCCGTCAACCAACAACGGGGTGACCACCGTCCAGTCGCAGATTACGGCCGCGCCGGTTCCCGAACCGGCCACGCTCTTCCTGCTCGGGACGGGGCTCTCTGGACTTGCCGCGGCCGCGCGCAGGCGGCGAAAAGCCGGCAAACGCGCAGAAGATCAATAGAGCAAACCTCCTGCTCCTAACAGAAAACCACCCGCGGGCACATCGCGCCCCGCGGGTGGTTTTCTATTTTTGAGCCAGCCGCGAAACTCCCGGGGCGGTTAATACGCGCCTTTTACGGGGCCGGCCGTGAATAAATTTCTAGCATTGTTCACGGTTTTGTGCTATTTTCAGCCGCCTAAATTTTCTGGAAGCCTTCAAGACCAGTTCCAGCTTTTCTGGAATAAACTTTTCATTACGTTTTTATCGTCAGTACAGTAGTCTTCTCTTTCCCGGTCGCCATCCCTCGTTAGGCGCGGAGGCTGTTTATCATGAAAATCCGTATCCCCGCAGCAGTCAAAACCCTGGCCCTGGCCTTTATCACCCTGGCGCTCTTGACGCTCGGTCAAGGCGTGGCGCGCGCCGACGAAGTCTACATCGCCGGCTACACCAACGGCTGTTTCGGCGCGGGGTGTGACTCGCCGAACACCAATGCAACACAGGGTGACACGCTATTCGGTCTGACTTACACCAACTCCCAGTTCGCCGGCATCACGGCCAGCGGTGATCTGGGGTTCGGCGGTGATGCGACAGCGCCAGGTGTCCAGGGCGTAAATAATTTAGGCTCTTTCACTCTGGACTCTTCCGCCAACACGTATAACGGCGAAACGTTTCGAGTGCGCATCACGTTTACCGCCCCGCAGGGAATCATCCCGGACCAGAACCGTGTTTTTACGGCCGACCTACTCGGCACCGTGAGATCGGCCAGCAGCGGCGGCATACTCATTGACTTCAGCGGCAACATCAACACCGTCGGCGTCCTCTTCACCTTCAACGACACGAATTGTGAGGCTAACCCGCTGCCGGCCGACGCCCCGCCGGGCCAGCAGGTCACGTGCGGGATCGGGTCATTCATCCTCAAAATCCCCGACCTCGCCATCAACCCCGGACAGACCGAGTCGCTGACGGGCTTCATCCTCAGCGCCCAGCAGACGGCGATCCCCGAGCCGGCCACGCTGCTGCTGCTCGGCACGGGAGTGGCCGGCCTCGCGGCGAAAATGCGCAAGCGCCGCAAAGCCGCCAAAGAGTAAGGCGAAAGTAAAAAGGTAAAAGGCGAAAGGGAAGACGAAGAGCGGGCCTCTCGTCTTCCCTTTCGCCTTTTACCTTTCGCCTTTCTCCCTTATCATTCCGCTCGTGCGAATC
>DATMVE010000037.1:0-33650 GCA_035563515.1 Pyrinomonadaceae bacterium | reverse complement strand
GCGGGGCGTGGGCTGGGCCATCTGCTACGAGAACCCGGCCAACGGGAGGCTCTCGAACCACTGGGTCACGCTGCACGAAGTCGGCAACGTCTCGGGCTTCAACCCCGTGCTGGTGATGGACGTCTGGGAGCACGCCTTCCTGCTGGACTACAAGCCGGCCGAGCGCCCCAAGTACATCGAGGCGTTCTTCTCCAACATCGACTGGGCCGCCTGCGACGAGCGCCTTCAACATAGCAGTGGGCAGCGGGCAGTGGGCAGCGGGCAGTGAAAGCGACCTGTCTTAACTGCCCACTGCCAACTTCCTGCTGCCAACTTTTCAAGGAGACATCAATGAGACGGACTCTGCTTTCGGTGGCGGTTCTGGCGCTGGCGGCCCTGTTGTTCGCGGCCTGCGCGTCCGAAGATAACGCCAACAGGAACACGACGGCGACGACGAACGTGACGCCGCCGGGCGCGACCAGCCCTACGCCCGCCGCGCAGCAATCGCTGAGCGTGGTCGAGCGCCCGCAGAAGATTAAAGACCAGATGACGCAGCGCGGCGAGCAGGACCAGGCGTCGCCGACGCTCCGCTTCGTCGAGCCGCGCGAGGGCGCGACCGTCACCGGCTCGACCGTCAACGTCAGGCTCGCGCTCGGCGGAGATTTGAAGGGCTACAAGCCGGGCAAGGACCCCGCCACGGGGCTCGGCAATCACATACACATCATCCTGGACAACCAGCCCTACGAGGCTTACTACAGCCTCGACCAGCCCTTCGAGCTGCGCAACGTCACAGAGGGCAAGCACACCCTACGCGTCTTCCCCTCGCGCCCCTGGCACGAGAGCTACAAGAACGCGGGCGCTTTCCAGATGGTGACGTTCACGGTCAAGGGCGGCGGCGACGCGTCGAAGCCCACGACGACCAACACAGGGCAGGTGATGGCGGACAACAAGGCGAACGCGAACGCGGGCAACACGACGGCGGCCGCGAACGCGAACACGGCCGCGCCGCGCGAGGGGAAAGACGTGGGCGCGAGCACGGCGAGCGACGTTGACGCGAAGAAGCCTTTGCTGACCTACAGCCGCCCGAAGGGCGAGTACAAGGGTGCGGACGCCGAGGCCATCATGATCGACTTCTGGCTCGCGAACGCCAAGTTACAGGGGGACGGCGGCGAGTACCGCGTGCGCTACTCCGTGGACAACGGCGAGGCGAAATTCCTGGACAAGTGGGAGCCAATCTGGCTCAAGGGCTGGTCGGCGGGCAAGCACACGGTCAAACTCGAACTCGTTGACAAGTCCGGCAACGTCGTCGCCAACGGCGACTACAACTCGACCCCGCGCGACATCACGGTCGCGCCCTGATTGTAAAATCAGTAACCGCGAAGAAACGCGAAGAGACGCGAAAAAGGGATTGTCCCTGCTTCGCGTCTCTTCGCGTTTCTGCGTTGTGAGGATGAAGAAGGCCCGTCTTAAAAGTTCTGCGGGCTCGCCTCCTCAGCTTCCTCCGCGTACTCCTCTTCGACTTCCGGCGGCGGGTACGCGTCGGGGAGCTGTGCGCCGGGCGGGACGACCCACGCCTCGATTGTCCCGTCGTCCCCCTCGCGCGTCGCCGCGGCCGCAATGAACACGAGCCGCGTCTCGTCAATCTTGTACTTCGTCGTCAGCTCGCCCTTCCACTTCTCGATCAGTTGACTCAGGTCAACGCGCGGCTCGGGCTCGGGCTCCGGGTCAGAGGGCACCGTCGAAGGGCGGTAGATGATGCAGGCGCGAAGCTCGCGGTCCGCGTTGAGCACGTCGGCCAGTCCTTCTAAGACGCGCTTCACGTTATCCGGGTAAGAGATGTTGTATTGGTTGAGCGCGCCGACCTGCGCGGCCTCCGACGGCCTCTGCACGTCCGCCACCTCTTTGGCCGGCGGAGGCGCGCTCTCCGGCAGAATCCAGAGCTGCACCTTCACTTCCCCGTTGTCCCCCTCCTCCTCGTTTCGTGCCAGCTTCTTGTCGTAACCCGCGAAGATTATTTTGACCCGGTCGGCCGTGATGGCGGGGTCGTCCTGCAATCTCTCCGCGACGCGCTTAGCCGCCCTGCGCCAGGCCCCAGGCGCGGCGCTCGGCGAGCTGCGAACGACGACGTAGGCGCGCGCCGAGGTCCGCTCCCTGAGCGCGTCTTTGAAACTGGCGAAAGACGGGTCGCCGGCGTAGGGGCCGGTGCCTTCGCCGAAGCCTTCATAAAAATTGTCCCAGGTCCTGTACTCCTCGTACTTGCCCCTGATGCTCTTCAGCTTGCTCTTATATTTCCTCGACTCGGGCGGCTGCGCGCCCGCGGGCACGAGCCACAGTTCGGTCGAGAACTCCTTCGGGTCCGAGTAGCGGCCGCCGTAGACGGTCTGGAAACGCTGCTTCTCGACGCCGCGATTGTTGACCAGGTAGTCAGTCATCACCAGCAGGTTGTAACGGCCCGTGCCGGAACCCTCGCCCTCGGGGCCGTAGGAGATGATGTAGCCGGTCAGGCTCTCGTCCGACTGTAACGTTATGGCCAGGTTGTCCAGGCGCGCGCCGAGGTCGCACCCGCCCAGCCGGTTGAAGGCGTCGAACATTCGCGCGCCGCCTTCCGGCCCGGCCGCCCGAGCCGACTTGCCCTGGGCGAATGCGAGAATCAACGCCAGGCAGGCGCTTTGCACGAGCAGTCGTTTTGTATTCGGGTGGCGCATCACGATTACGGGCCTCCGCACTGACGATTTCTTCCTGGCGAATTCTTCTTTGGTTCGTTCGGGAGAGATTGTATATTGTTTCCGCCGGGATAGACAGTAAAGTTCCCCATCCGCCGCCGCAGTCCCCTCTCACACGCCGAAGGTGCCCGCCATGCAAATACAGGAAAAAGTCCGCGCGCTCTTACTCGCGCTCTTCGCCCTCGTCTGCCTCGCGCCACACGCGCAGGCCCAGACTGCTACTCAAAAGACTGCGACTCGCGAGCCCTTCGGCTCAAGCCTCCTCGGCTATTACCCCGCGAACAAGGAGCGCGACGGCCGCCTCCGCAAAGTCCGCGTGGAGGTGCGCGATCATCCCGAGTACAAAGTCCACGGCCGCCGCAGCTACTACGCCACGCCGCGCTGACCGGAGAACCGTCAACGGGCACGCCCGCGCGCCTGCTGTGCCAAATTAATTCCGCGACGGGTTCAGGGTCACTAGACCCAACGGGTCAGCCAGTCGGCGAACGTGAGCCAGGCTTGTGTTTGGCCGAGCATGAGGCGCAGCGGTTGCGACGCGACGAGAAGGAGGCCGCCCCAGAGCGTGGCGGGGTGGAGGCGGCGGCGCGAGATCAGGTCGTAGATTAAGCAGACCAGGACGAAGAGGTCCGCGAGGCCGAAGAAGGCTAAGGGGCCGACCTGCTGTATGAAGGCGAAGGGCAGCCGGGCCGTGGCCGCGGGCAGGATCGCGACGGTCGCCAGGAGCATCAGCCTCTTGTGCACGTCCGCGCGGCGGCGGAAGTAGAAGCCGGCTCCGACCAGGATTCCGAAGACCAGCATGTCGCCGAGCGGGATGGTCAGGAAGGCCAGCGGCGAGACTGACCCCGGCGGCACCTCCACCACCTTCGCCCTGATGACGGCCGTCAGTGGGCCAATAATGAGCATCAGCGCGGCGACGATTGCGCCGGCCACGCCCAGGCGGCGGTGTACGTCAGTCCGCCCGCCCGCGACGAGCGCGGTCTGCGCGAGGAGGAGCACGAGCCAGGACGTGAAGACGAGCCCGTGCAGGTGGAGCAGCCACGGCAGCGACGACGCGTCGAAGTACGGCCTGAGATAATAAGTCCGCGCGAAGCCCGCGAAGACGGTGATGATGAACAGGGCGGCCATGCCCGTGTAGAACAGGCGCTCGCGCCGCCTGCTATTAATGCCCGCCGCCCGCGCCGCCGCGCCGCGCTTCTCGCCCGTCAATGTCTTCATCTGTGCTTACTCCTGGGACGCGTTCCTTGAACCCTCGTTCGGACTTGATGTAGACGGACTCGTGAGGCGACACTCTTTGATAAGCCCGGCGTGAAGGCCCGGATTATATTCCCGCGGCCAGACGAGGACAATAGCCGCGACTCTTCGCCGCGGGGCGCGCTCGGCTTCACGGATTTAGTTAGGCATCCGTGCATGCGTTTGTGATATAAGCTGAACCCGAAACGCAAAGGCGAGGCGTCTGCTCCGGCAAATCAAACCGTGCCCGGCCGCGTAGACGCTCCTCAGTTCTTGTGCGGGAAAGGATCGTTATGGCCGCCGAGTTCGTGCTTTACGAAGAGGAGTTCAGGCAGTTGGAGGAAGTCCTGCGCCGGCTGCGGCAGGAGGCCAACGCCAGCGCGGTCTTCCTGGTAGACAAGAATGGACAGCAGATAGCCTCCGCCGGCGAGGTCGAGCAGTTCGACCCCACGTCGCTCGCGTCGCTGACCGCCGGCAGGATTTCAACCGAAGGCCGCGACAAGCTGGTCGGCGAGCGGGAATTCTCCGTCCTCTCCAGCGAAGGACAGCAAGACCACATACATCTCTCAATCGTCGCCAAGCGCGCCATCCTCGCCGTCATCTTCGACGAACGCTCGTCCTTAGGGCTCGTCCGCCTGCGCGTCAGGCGCTCACACGCCGACCTGGAGCGCATCTTCGACGCCCTGCTCGCGAAGGCGCGCGAGGCCGGGCGGACGACACACGCAGACCCCTTCGGCGAAATCACCGACGCGGACGTAGACGCCCTCTTCCGCTAATGACGGTTAAGGAAGCGTTCCCGCCGCCGCCCGTCAGGACGAGGGCGGCTCAACTCTTCTTCGGCGTCATGATGGTCCAGTTCTGGTTCGAGCCGATGTTGGGGTTGAAGAACGGGTCGTTGGAATGCCGGTACTCGCCTGAGCCGTTCGTCCAGTGATACTGGTAGTTGTAATCCTGCTGCGACGTGCCGTGGTAGGGGTCGTTGACGGTTTCGACGCCGCGTATGTACTCGTCGAAGCCGTCGCTGGACGAGCGGTCGGAGGCGTCGTCGCGCGCGACGCTTGATTGCCGGGCCGCCAGTCGCTGCTGCTCGAAAGAGGCGAGCATCGCGTCGTTGTTGGCGCTGATGGCCTTGCTCATCTGGGCCGCGGCCTGGATGTTGGCGTAGCCGGCCTCCATCTGCTGGTCGAACGTGGTCTTGATCTGCTGCATCACCTGCGCGTAAATCTGCCCCCAGCGCGGGTTAACTTTCGCCGAGCGCGCGACGCGCCAGAACGTCTCCTGCGCCGCGTCGAACGCGCCCTTCTCGGCCCTGAAACTCCAGAGCCGCGCGAAGCCCCAGTTGATTTGCACCGTCATGCCCTGCGGCCCGTAGTACGGCACGTCCTGCGAGAACTTCATCCCGTAAAACTCTTCCTCGTACGGCCTGCCGTGCTCCGTGTACTCGACCCTGACGGAGGCGTCTTCGGTCATGCCCGCGCCCTCAGTGATGTCCAGCTTTTGTGCCAGTTGCGGCGCGGGGCCGCCGCCGACGACTCTCAGGCCCTGGCGGTTGCCGCGGTACTTGGGGACGACCCACTGCGCGAGCGCGTCGGCCGCCGGCATCGGCATCAGGAAAGGCGTCCCGTAATAGTCCTGCCCCGGCACGTAAAAGCCCGCGCCCTCGTTGAGCCAGACGTACTGCTCCGCCGGCAGAAACTCGATCACCTCCGTCCCCGCCGGGTTGTAAATCTGCGCGAACGCCGTCAGCGGGAAGTTATAGTTCTGGAAATTCCACAACACGTCACTCCGCGCCTGCCACTCCGCAGGGTGCTCGAAGACCGAAGCCACCACGCCGTGCTGCCGGTCAATCACCTGATGCAGCGTGAACTGCCGCTCGCCCGGAGGACTGTCGCTTGTCGGATGATGATTCATAAGGCTCCTCGCTGCCGGGGTCAGACGGACTTACTTCGCCTGGGCCGCCGGCACTTCCTGGTGAAACGCTATCAGCCACTCGCCGCCGCGCTTGACGTATATCGTGGACGCCCACAGCAGGCCGGCCTCGGGCTTGCCCCCGCAAACAATATCGTAGGTATATTTATACGTCAGCAGGGCCGAGTCCTTGCTCAGCATCGTGACTTTCGTCTGGTCGAGCGCGTAGCTATTTATCGTGCAACCATTGTCTATGATTGCCCGCACGTACTGCGCCTTCCCGCCCACCCCGTTCGGGTCCAGGTACTGGCCGTCCTCCGACATGTGCTCTTCGAAGAACCGCTTGTCCTTGTTCTTCCACGCTTCGAACGCCCTTTTCTCAAGCGCGACGATCTCCGCGCCGACTGAGTTATCGAGCTTCGTCTGACCAAAAGCCGAGGCGGCCGCCAAGGCCACCAGCGTTAAGGCAATGATTGATCGTTTCATCGGGGACTCCCTTTTCTCTGGAAGATTGGTAAGGCGGAAGGTAATCTTTAAGCAAATCGAGCGCCCGGTCAAGATTTTGCAGGACGGAATAACTATTGACTTGCAGGCCGGAGTGAAATAAATAGGCGCTGTGTTTCCCGCGGGCCGGACCTCGGGCGGCCCGTTTATCGACAGGCGAGAAAGGAACAGCGATGAAGCCGATTGTCCGAAGCAAAGCTTTGGTGGTTGTGGCCGCACTGGTCTGGGCGGCGCTCGCGTGCGGGACGGTTCTGGCACAGGAGCCGAAGCCGACGCCCCCAACTGATTCCCCGCGGCAGGGTCCGACGCTGCCCAACCCCGTGCTCTCCATGAAAGGGTACGAAGCCTACGAGGCGGGGGGAAAGCAGTTTATACGCTATCGGTACGCGGTCGAGAACTACGCGGCGTACCCGGACGAGATGTTCGCCCCCGCGCCGGACCTGCCGCCCTGCGGCACGAATAAGGAGTCTTCGCGCACCTGGGTGGAGATTTATCAACAGGACGGAAAAAGGCTCTACGGTTTCTGCGCCCTCGGGAAGAGCGCCGGCCTCAACGACCTCTGGTTCCCCCTGGAGCCGGACGCCCTGCCCCCGAGCTGGGTCTACATCGAGCTGACCGACCGCAAGACCAACACCAAGTACAAGTCCAACCTGGCGGAAACGACGCAATAAGGAAGGGATGAGGGATGAAAGGGTCGAGTGAACCGCCCGCCGAATAATTGATTCAACGGCTTCACTTCATCCCTCATCCCGTCGCGCCGCCGCTTGACCGGCGGGCGTGTCCGCAGGCAAGATTTGGTGCTATGTTTTACCGTAAGTCCGCCGCGCCCTCGCATGCGCGTCCCCGCCCGGAATCTAGATTTTTTTTCGCTCCGCTGCTGGCGCTGCTCGTCTGCGGCGTCGCGGTCGTCCCTGCCGCGGCGCAAGCAGTCGAGCGCGAGCTGAACGCCTCCGAAAGAACCACGATCTCGATTAACAACCGCAACGGCCGCGTCGTCGTCACGGCCCTGGAGGAGCGCAGCAACGTCACACTCCGCGCCACGTCGCCCGGCGCGTCGGTCGCCGAATCCGATGTCGTCTCGGTCAACAAAGGCGGCTCGGTCGAGATCACAGTGCGCGCGCGGCCCGAGCGCGACCGCATAGACCTCGCGGTCAACGTGCCCGCGCGCGCGCGCGTGAAGGTCGTGAGCGAGGCGGGGGCCGTTGACATCATCGGCAACGTGGCGCGCGCCGAAGTCATGACCAACACCGGCACGATTCGCGCGGACGTGCCCGTGGACGCGGTCCAGCTCAACCTGCTCTGGCAGGCCAGCCGCCCGCGCTACTTCGGCGACCTGGAACTGCCGGAGGTCAAGGAGAAGCGCGGCGGCGTCTTCGAGATCAGCGGCAAGCTCGGCGACAAGAAGGCGAAGAAGGAAGAGCGCGTCGAACTCAATTTCACCACTCAGCGCGGGCTCATGCTCTTCAACGTCGACCCGAGCATGGTCCCTTCGGACCTGAGCGCGCGCCCGCTGACGGAGGCCGTGCGCGCCATCGTCCGCGACGGCGACAGCGCCATGGTTGACGCCGTCCGCAAGGTCAGCCCGCGCTACTTCGGCGACTACGCGAAGACGCTCCCGCCGCCCAAAGAGGCCCCTTCGCTCGTGCGGCGCGCGCGGCCCGGAACAATCGCCACGTCGGCGGGCGGGCAGTTGATGCGCCTGAACGTCAGCGTCACCGACCGGCACGGGCGCGCGCTCTCCGGCCTCGGCGAGCGCGACTTCTCCGTCTTCGAGAACGGGCAGGAGCGGCGCGTCGCGTCGGTCGAGCCGGCGAACGCCCCGTTCAACCTCGTGCTCCTCTTGGACGTGTCGGGCAGCGTCGACGAGCACATCAACTTCATACGCAAGTCGGCGCGCAACTTCATCGCGACCGTCGGCGCGCAGGACCGCATCGCCGTCGTCAGCTTCCGCGACGACGTGCAGGTCATCTCGGACTTCACGACAGACCGCACGCTGCTCTACGAGCGGCTCAAGGACATAGAGGCGGGCGGCGCGACCGCGCTCTACGACGCGCTGGCTTACACGCTGGTCGAACAGTTGAAGCAACTGAGGGGCGAGCGGACGGCCGTCGTCATCATGTCCGACGGCGACGACAACAAGTCTTTCGTCCCGTTCGGCGCGGTCCTGGACGCCGTCATAGAGAGCGGCGCGCTCGTCTACCCGCTCTACGTCCCCTCGGGCCTGATACGCGAGGCGAGCGTGGCGCGCGCCGAGACGACCGTCGACCCCACGCGCAGGCGCTACCTGACGCTGACGACGCGGGCCGACGAGGAGGGGCGCAAGCTGGCGGAGGTCTCCGGCGGCGTTTACTACCCGATCAGCCGCCTCGAAGACATGCAGCGCGCCTACGACGACATAGTGGCCCAACTGCGCATGTCGTATAAGCTGACTTACGCGTCGAGCGAGGCGGGCGCGGGCCGCCGCCTGCGCGTGCGCGTCAACCGCGACGGCGCGAGCGTGCGCATGAGCCCGGCGGTGGAGTCTGCCGTGCCCTGAGCCGGCCGCGCCGGGCTTTCACCGAAGGGGAGCGCGAAGTCGGAATTCTTCATGGAGGCAAAACTGATGAAGACTCGTACACTCACACACGCGGGACTGGCTCTTCTCCTTTTATTCGCCGGAAAAGTATGCGCCCGATCCCAGACGCTTCCGCCCTACCCGACCGGTTACTGCAATCTGAAAATTCAGAACAACGATAAGAAGACGGTTCGTATCCAGGCTATCTTTGTCGTCAAGTACAATTTCACGGCCCCGATCATGTACCTCGATTGCGATAAAAAGCCTGACATCTCTAACGACGTGTGGATTGATTTCGGCAACAACGAGTACAAAACAAAAAGCGCTCCGGCAATCGCGCAGAAGTTCAGCGGCGTGCTCAAGGACCTGGACAGAAGCGGCGACGCCCAGGCGAAAAAAGCGGCCAGGGAGTCCAGACCCCTGGGCGAAGAGGAGAAGCCTTACATAAGGGCCAACGTGGAGTTCGAAGGCAAGTTCGAGGGCACCGCGCCGGGGACACTCATAATTGACGGGCGGGTCTTTCCGATGCAACCAGGGTTCGGCAATCCGGGCGGCTATTACTACCAGATCACGGTCGAATCAATTAAAACCTTCAAGGTAACGTTTCGTTATATTCCCTGAGACGCTGCGCCGTCCGGCGGGGCGTTGGAATTAGCGACCGACTTCGGCCCGCCGCCGGCCGAGTGTTTTGTCAGATAAGCGAGGGGGGAAGTCAATTTTATGTCGCGCCGGAAGAGAGCCGCCCGAGTCATAGCCCTGGTACTTCTTCCGGCGCTGACGCTCCTCACTTCGGCCCCGCCGCGACGCGCGCAGGAACAGCAGCAGCAGGAGCAACCGCCGCCTCCACCTCCACCCGCACAGCGCATGCGGCGCGTCCAGGGCGACCAGGCGAGAGAGCCTGCGGACCCTGCGAACAATCAAGCGCCCGCGGCCGACGAAGACGATGTCGTGCGCGTGGACACGGAGCTGGCGACCGTCCTACTGACCGCGATTGACAGGGACCGCCGTTTCGTCACGACGCTCAGGCGCGAGGACGTGCGCGTGCTCGAAGACAACGTGCCGCAGGAGTTGACGGTCTTCGAGCGCGAGACGGACCTCCCGCTCACGCTCGCCATCCTGATTGACACCAGCCGCTCCCAGGAGCGCACGCTCCCCGACGAGAAAGCGGCCGCGCGCGCCTTCATAGACTCAGTCCTCCGGCCCGACCGCGACCGCGCGGCCGTCATCTCCTTCACGGGCGAGGCCGTGCTCCAGCAGGACATGACGAACGACATGGGGAAGCTGCGCGGGGCGGTCGAGCAGGTCAGGATTGAATTCCCGACGGGCTCGCCCGAGTGCGAGGGGAACGTCACGCCCGAGCGCGAGTTGCGCTGCTACACGGGCGTCTGGGACGCGGCCTGGGTGACGGTCAACGACGTGCTCTCGCAGACGCCCGCGCAGTCGCGCCGCGCCGTCATCCTGCTCACGGACGGCCAGGACTCCAGCAGCATGACCAAGCGGCAGGAGGCGATTGACCTCGCCGTCAAGCACAACGTCGTCATCTACTCAATCGGCATCGGCGACGATGACTACGAGGGCGTGGCCGACGACGCGCTCAGGAAAATCTCCGAGCGCACGGGCGGCCGCGCCTTCTTCCCGGAGAGCAAGCAGGAGCTGGACGCGGCCTTCGCGCGCATCCAGCAGGAGTTGCGCTCGCAATACTTCCTGGCCTACCGCCCCGCCAACACCAAACGGGACGGCACCTTCCGCCAGGTCCGCGTCGAAATAATCAACCCCGAGCTTCGCAAACAGAAATTGCAACTCCTCTACCGCCAGGGCTACTATGCCCGCAGCGCGCCTCGCCCGAAGTAGACTGTAAAGGAGCCTGCCCACATGTTTCGTCTTCACCGAAGGACGGCGCGCGCCTTACTCGCCGCGGCCATCTTGTCGCTCGCCCTGATTCCAGCGCCCGCGCAGCAGCAGCCGAAGAAGCCCACGCCCCCCGCGCAAGAGCGTGCGCCCGCGGGCGACGACGACGACGATGTCGTGCGCGTAGACGCGGACCTGGCGACCGTCCTGTTGACGGCGGTTGACAAGGACAGGCATTTCGTCACGACGCTCAGGCGCGAGGACGTGCGCGTCGTCGAAGACAACGTGGCGCAGGAGCTTTCCGTCTTCGACCGCGAGACGGAGCTGCCGCTCACCTTCGCCATCCTGGTTGACACCAGCCGCTCGCAGCAGCGCACGCTCCCGCAGGAAAAAACGGCCGCCCTCGCGTTCATCAACTCCTTCCTCCGCCCCGACAGGGACAAGGCCGCCCTCATCTCCTTCACGGGCATAGCCGTGCTGCAACAGGGCTTGACGAGCGACCTCAAAAAACTGCGCGAGGCGGTCGAGCGCGTCCGCGTAGAGTTCCCCGAAGGCGCTCCCGAATGCGAGCAGAGCGGCGCGGGCGCGCGCGAGTTGCGCTGCCACACGGGCGTCTGGGACGCCGTCTGGATGACGGTCAGCGAAGTGCTCTCGCAGACGCCCGAGCAGACGCGCCGCTCCATCATCCTGCTCACGGACGGCGACGACACGAGCAGCATGACCAAAAAACAGGAGGCGATTGACTTCGCCGTCCGCCACAACGTCATCGTCTACTCCATAGGCATCGGCGACGACGAAAAGTTCGAGGTCGCCGACGACGCCCTGACGAGCGTCGCCGAGAAGACCGGCGGCCGCGTCTTCTTCCCCACAGACCAGGCGTCACTCTACGTCGCCTTCGAGCAAATTCAACAGGAGCTGCGCTCGCAATACCTCCTGGCCTACCGGCCCTCCAACACGAAGCGCGACGGAAATTTTCGCCAGGTCCGCGTCGAGGTGGTCAACCCCGAGCTGCGCAAACAAAAATTACAGCTCCTCTACCGCCAGGGCTACTACGCCAAAGCGACCAACTCGCCGGCCAGCAGAAACGATTGAGACGATGCGGCAGACGAGAGCTACGAACTAGTCTACCGCGACCACCTGCTCCAACGCTTCTACCGCGTCGAGGCCGGGACGGTGCGGATGACGACCAACCTCAACGTTGACCTGCGCGAGCTGTTCGTCATGCCGCGCTTCTCTGTGCGGCCCCGAAGGAAGGCCGGCGAAGACGGCGGCGAACTTGACGCCGAGGCGATGATGAACCTGTCGGCCGCGCGCGCCGTCTTCGGTGAAGGCGAAAGAGGCGAAGCACCGCCGGACGCGGATAAGGGCGTGGCCGCCGTCGAGCAGGTCAGACGCTCGCCGCGCAACGTCGTTGTAGGCGTCCCCGGCAGCGGGAAGTCAACCTTTTTCGAGTGGCTGCAACTGGGCGTCGCCAACGTTGACGAGGAATTGATCGCCGGCAGCGGGCAGGCAATCCCGCTGCTCCTGCGTGTGCGGCAACTCGACCCGAAGAAACTCCCGAGCGGCGCAGAACTCATCGAGAAAGCCACCGCGAGCCGCGACCGCGCGACCCTCATGCCCGACGGCTGGATTCACCGCCAGATGAATGCGGGCCGCGTCCTCTTCATGCTCGACGGCCTGGACGAGACAGAGACAAGCATCCGCGACGATTATATCCTCCCGTGGCTAGCTGGTTTATGTAAGAAGTATCCTGACTGTCTCTACTTAGTTTCGTCCCGCCCGGTCGGCTACCCTCCCGGTACATTGCGGAAGCTGAAGTTTGCGGAGTGTGATTTACAGGATTTCAGAGAGCCGGAGATTGCCGAGTACACGCGCCACTGGTGCACGGCGATCCGCCTCGCGCAGAACGAGCCTGACGAGGAAGCGCGGCGCGAAGGCGCGAAAGAAGGCGAGCAAATCGTCGCCGGGTTCAAAGATCATCCGTACATCCGCAACCTCGCGCGCAACCCGCTGATGCTCTCCGCCGTCTGCCTCGTCAACTACTTCGAGGGCGGGCAACTGCCGAAAGACCGCGCCGTCCTCTACAAGCTCTGCGTCGAGGGCCTGCTCCACCACTGGGATCAGCGGCGCGGCATCCGCTCCGAATACTCGCTCGAAGAAAAGCTGCGCGTCTCACGCGAGGTCGCCCTCGCCATGCAGTCGGACGACCGCGCCGAGTACGAGGCGGCGAAGGTGCTGAAAATCTTCGCCGACGTTCTCAAAGACGAAGACCGCGCTAAAAAACTCTTGGAGCACATCCGCTATCGCACCGGCCTGCTCATCGAACGCCGCGCCGGCGTCTTCGCCTTCGCGCACCTGACATTCCAAGAATACCTCGCGGCTCGCGCCATCTACGAAGGCAATCATCTGGGGATGGACGCGAATCAGTTGGCGCAGGAACACGACGATGGCCGCTGGAACGAGGTGATTGCTCTTTACTGCGGATTGGCCCCTGCGAAGGCCGTGCGGAAGATGATTGAAAATCTAATTAAGCAACCGGACACTCAAAGCCTAGCGGAGGTGCTGGCTGAATCCTTCTTATCATCAAGCTCAGAACTGTCGCAGGACATACAGCTCCGAAAAAAGTTATTAGGACGAATCGCTGTTGCCCCTGCCTATGGGACCGCATTAAGACGCTTCCCGGCAGAGGAGGTTGCGCCGGTTGCTAATTCATTTGTCGGTAAAATAATTAGCAATGAAAGGATGAGTGAATCGCATGATTGGCTGTTTAAGAATCATGAATATATAAATTGGCCTCAACTAACTAAGCATCTTCGAGGCTGGCGGAAACTAACCCCTGTCCAGGCGTGCGAGCTAATATACCTAACACACCGACACGGGGAGGATAACATCTTAGCCGAAATAGCAACTGAGTTGGATATGTATGAAGCTCCAGGGCCTAGATTTGGAGACGATGTGTTTTACGAAACTCAAGCCGAGATCGCTTTACTGGGACTATCTATTCACCTGAATGCTGGCGGACAGCAAGAACATAATAGTATCGGGGCTGAAAACGCTCTCCTACAAATCTTACGCGTAATATCTCGGCAAGAGAAACTTGATGATTTTTGCTTGTATGAACTTATAAGCATTTTCGGGAGGGGCGGTGTTCTGCAATACCCTAAGAATGTTAAGACATGGAGGGAATTTATATCTTTAACTCAGCAGATTTCAGCGCGATTTGAGAAGGGGAAGGAATTCGATTTGAGTAGTACAAATACTGAAGTGAGTATTGTTCTAAGAAATTGGGCTGCTCGGCTTCAACGCGCGATGAAGGGTACGCCGGAGCAGAAAGTCAAATCCTCTTCAAAAGAAAGCACAAGATCACCTAAACGCCGAGCCTCGACCAAGCGGGCGGCGAAGAAACCCACCGGACGGAGGAAGAAATCATGAGCGGCGAGCACAAAATCTCACCGGCCTTCGAGCAGTACTTAGCCGAGGGGCGTCCGAATGATAAGCGGGACGCGATTGTGATTTACCGTCCGGCGGAGGAGGCTGAGCCGCGGGTGCGGGGGAGGATGCGGGCGCTGAAGGCGAGGCTCGATGAAGTGAAGACGAGGGCGGCGGCGCGGGGGCCGATTCAGGAGAAGCTGTTCGAGAGCTACAAGCGGGCGGGCGCGAAGCACCTCACAAGCGACAAGGAGTTACAGGTAACGACCATCGGCGCGAACACGCTGCCCGTGGTCGCCGCGCAGGTGACGAGGCGGACGCTGCCCGAACTCGCCGCGCAGCCAGAGGTGGTCGCCATCCTGCCCAACCAGAAGATTCACCTCATCAAGCCGAAGGAGGTTGACTACGCGGAGCTGGGCGCGCAGGAGGCTAAGGACAAGATGACCTGGGGGCTGAAGCACTTGGACATCCCCGGTGTCTGGTCGAAGGCGAAGACGAAGGGCAAGGGCGTCAACGTCGCCGTCCTCGACACGGGCGTCCACGGCGATCACCCCGCGCTCTCAGGCCGCGTCAAGGACTTCATCGTCATAGACCCCTTAGGGCGGCGCATCAAGTCCACCCCGACCTTCGACTGCGCGGCGCACGGCACGCACGTCTGCGGCACCATCGCGGGCGGCAAAGCGCCGGGCGGCGTCTCAATCGGCGTCGCGCCCGAGGCGACGCTCTTCGTCGCGGGCGTCCTCGTCGGCGACGCCACCTTGCAAACTCTGATGGAGGGCATCACCTGGGCGATTGAGAAGGGCGCGGACATCATCAACATGTCGCTCGGCTTCACCTACTACGAGCCTCTCTTCGCGGAGGTCTTCAAGATGCTCATAGAGCAGTACGGCGTGCTGCCCGTAGTCGCCGTCGGCAACGAGAACCACGGCAACACCAGCTCGCCCGGCAACGCGCACAACGCCTTCTCGGTCGGCGCGCTCGAAAAGATGCCGAAGAGCAAAGTCGACATCCCGTTCTTCAGCAGCGGGGCGAGCCTCGTCTTCCCCGGCGCGCCCGTGGCGCTCGTGACGAAGCCCGACGTGGTCGCGCCCGGCGTGCAAATCTTCTCCTGCATCCCGCCGGAGCGGACTTCCACGGGCACCTTCGAGTACACCTACATGGACGGCACCTCGATGGCGACGCCGCACGCCGCGGGCGTGGCCGCACTGCTCATGTCCGCGAAGCCGCAGGCCCCAGTGCCCGATGTCATAGAGGCTATGAAGAAGACCGCGAAGCACCCGCTCGGCGTGGACTCTCGTCCAGACAACCGCTGGGGTTATGGTATGATTCAGCCTCTGGAAGCGCTCAACGCGCTTTAGAAAGTGAGCGGCCGTGACGATGGCACGCGAAGAAGAGAAGGACGCCACGCGGGCTAAGATCAGCCCCGCGTTCGCCGCGCGTCTCGAACAACTGGGGCCTGAGGAGAAAGTGCGCGCCATCGTCATGCTGGAGGCCGGGGACGCGCGCCGAGCGCTCAAACGACGCCCCACGAAGACGGCGCGGCGGGCCGCGATAAAAAGCACACGCCAGTCGGTGGCGGAAGTCCTGCCGGACATTGACCGCATCCTGAAGCGTCATCGCGGCAAGCGCCTGAAGAGCGAGATTGACGCGCTCGGCGCCGTCCCCGTCGTCACGACCCCGGCCGGCATCAACGCCCTCACGACCTCCGAGCACGTCAAGGCCATCTTCGAAGATCAGGCGATTTCACGCGTCGCCTGACCCGCGACTCGCGCCCCCTCCGCGCCGGTCAACCTCTCCGCCTTCAAGCATTTTTCGTTCGCCGTTTTTCGTGTATGCTCTCCCGAGCAAGACGGGAAAATGTCACGCACACTTCTCATGTCCCTGTTCGACGAAACGGAGCGCCGGCCGCTCTCGGTGACGGAGCTGACCTTCCAGGTGCGCTCCGCGCTCGAAGCGCGTTTCGCGTCCGTCTGGGTCGAGGGGGAGATTTCCAACTTCAAGGCGGCCGCGTCCGGCCACTGGTACTTCACCATCAAGGACGAGGGCGCGCAGCTCCACGCCAAGTGTTTCCGCGGCGTCAACGGGCGCATACGCTTCCGGCCCTCGGACGGCCTACAGGTGCGCGTGCGCGGCCGCCTCTCCGTCTACGAGCCGCGCGGCGAGTACGAGTTGATCGTCGAGGCGCTGGACCCCGTCGGCGCGGGCGCGCTGCGCGTGGCCTTCGAGCAGATGCGCGATAGGCTCGCGGCCGAGGGGCTCTTCGACGAAGAGTTGAAGCAGCCGCTGCCGCTCTTCCCGCGGCGCGTCGGCGTCGTGACTTCGCCGACGGGCGCGGCCATACGCGACATCCTGACCGTGCTCGCGCGACGCACGCGCACCGTCCACGTGCTGTTCGCGCCGACGCGCGTCCAGGGCGAAGGGGCGAGCGCGGAGATCGCGCAGGCCATACGCCTCCTGAACGACTTCAACGAGCGCGCGCTCGCGGAGGGGCGCGCAGACGAGTGCATTGACGTGATCATCGTCGGGCGCGGCGGCGGCTCCGCGGAAGACCTCTGGGCCTTCAACGAGGAGGGCCTGGCGCGCGCGATTCGCGCGTCGCTCATCCCGGTCATCTCGGCCGTGGGGCACGAGACGGACGTGACCATCGCGGACTTCGCCGCGGACCTGCGCGCGCCCACGCCCTCTGCCGCCGCGGAACTGGTCGCCGCGCGCGAGGACGAGCTGGCCGCTTACGTCCTGGCGCTGACGCGTGACCTGGTGCGCTCCGCGCGCTCGACGGTCGTGGACGCGCGGCTGCGCGTGCAGGAGGCCGCGATGTCGCCCGCCTTCGACGAGGCGCGCGAGCGGCTCCACGCGGCGCGCGCGCGCGCGGACGAGGCGGCGCACAGGATAGAAACGTTGATGGTGCGCGCGGCGCAAACGGCGCGGCGTCGAGCGGACGCAGTCTCGCGCCGGCTGTCGCCCGCGCGTTTGGGCGCGCGCGTCTCCGCGGCGCACGCCCGCTTCATAGTCCTGCGCGCGGAGCAGAGCGCGGCCATGACCTCGCGGCTGGAGGAGGCGCGAGCGCGCCTGACGGCGGCGGCCGCCTCGCTCGACGCGCTCTCGCCGCTCGCGGTCCTCAAGCGCGGCTACGCGATGGCCGAAGGTCCGCGCGGGAAACTCCTGCGCGACGCGCGCGCGGTTAAAGCGGGCGACCCCGTCCGCCTCAGGCTCGCGGACGGCGTGCTGCGCTGCCGCGTGGAAGAAGTGGAGAACAACTGATGTCAGCCCCCGTGCCCAACAACCCCACGCCGCAGAAGCAGCGCAGCCGCATCGTCATCAGCCTCGACCGCGCGCGCGAGATGATGCACATGGGCTCGCCCGGGCATCACCCTCACGGCGGCGGCTTCCCGCGGAGGAGAAGAAAATGGCCCATCATCACGGGCGGGATTCTGCTGCTCCTCGTGATCGGCGGCATTATTTTCTGGCAGGTCTACAAGACCAAGCCGTCCTACTCGCTCGCGCTCGTCGTGGACGCGGCGCAGCGCAACGACGCGGCGGCCTTCGACCAGGTCGTGGACACGAACGCCGTCGTCCAGAGCTTCGCTCCGCAGGTGGTCGAGCAGGCTTTGGGCCGCCTGGGGACGGCGCTGACGCCGGAGCTGCGCCGGCGCGTCGAGGCGCTCGTCCCGACGCTTTTGCCGACAGTGACGGAGAACGTGCGCGCCCAGGTGATGCAGGAAGTCAGAGAGTTGACCGACCGCGCCGCGGGCAAGCCGTTCTTCCTGATGGCGCTCTACATCCCTTTCATCGTGGACGTCGAGCGCGAGGGCGACGCGGCGACGGTCCGCGCGAAGAAGGGCGAACGCACTCTTGAGCTGCTCATGCAGCGCACGCCCGAGAGGCGCTGGAAGGTCGTCGGCGTCAAGGACGAGACGCTCGCCAGGCGCATCGTGGACGACATCACGAAATACCTGCCGGCCATCGGCACAGACCTCGGCACGGAGATAGAGAAGCGGCTCCCTGACATCCTTCCCGGCTCGAAGCCGAAGAGAAGAGGGCGGAGGTGAAAAAACAGTAGGCAGCAGGCAGCAGGCAGCGGGCAGCGAAGACAACGCTGCTTTTACTGCCCACTGCCCACTGCCCGCTGCCCACTGAGATGAAGAAGACTAGCGAGGCGCGGGGCAAAAGTTTCGAGACGCAGTTGGCGGCGCTGGAGCGCGTGGTGCGCGAGCTTGAGCGCGGCGACCTGCCGCTCGAAGAGAGTCTGAAGCTCTTCGAGGAGGGCGTGCGGTTGTCGCGCGAGTGCCAGGAGAGGCTGAACCAGGCCGAGCGGCGGATAGAAGTCTTGCTGCGCGACAGCGAGGGGCGGCCCGTGCTGGGCGAGTTCGACGAGGAAGACGCCGGGGCACGGTTCGCGTCCCCTTTGGACGAGGACGAGGGCGGCGAGGATGACGAGAGCGTCTTCTGAAATCCCTCGCGGCGTGGACGCTACGCCTGAGCCCCCTTCAACGAATCGAAGCAGATGAACAGCGCGCCGCCCTCCGTCTCCGCGAAGTGAAGCCGGCGCGCCTCCACCATGCGGCAAAGCTCGCGGAGGCTCACCCCCGCGGCCCGCGCCGCCTCCTCCGCGGGAAGCCACAGGGCCTCCCGCCCGCAGCCCTCGCACCAGTCCTCGCGGGCCGCCGGTCGCCGGCTGAAGATGAGGAGGCGCTCCGTCTCGAACGTGATTTCCGTCTTCCTGGTCTTCCTCACGGCGGCCCGTCTTCAGTGAAATACTATCCCGACGCCGACGGTGAAATTGTGCGCCGTGCGCCCGCTCACGGTGATGGGGACGGTGATCCCTTGGCCCGCCAGCGGCCGGTCGCGCGCGAAGATGGGGTTGTAGTTCACTTCAACCAGGCGCAGGGCAACGCGCTCGCTCAGGCGCACGTCCAGGCCGCCGCCGAGCTTCAGCGCGAAGCTCGTCTCGTCGGCCCGCGCGTCGAAGCCGTCGCTTCCCTCCGAGGGCGGCATGCTGAACCGGACCGTCTGGCGCGCGACCCCCGCGAGCGCGTGCGCGAACGGCCTCACGGCGCGCCCCTCCCTGGCGTTGTCCTTGACCTGCACGCCCGCCAAAAACTGGTAAAGCCGCTCCCTGGTGTTGACGTTGGCGGTGAAGGTTTGGCCTTCCCCTACGTCGAACGTGTCAGAGAAGGACTGGGAATTGAAGTGTGCCGAGACGTTCCCCTTGACGCCGACGTAGCGGCCGAAGTTGAAGGTGGCCGAGGCGTCGAAGCCGTTCATCCCCTTTCGCTCGCAGAAGAATCGTTGGAAGTCCGCCCCGAAAGAGTCTCGCCCCTCCTGCGCGCAATAGCGCGTGGTCAGCGGCCCCTCTTCGGGGATGAGCGCCGTCTCGGACTCGAAGGTCGAGGCTGCGCGCGCGTGCGAGTAGCCGGCGGCGAACTCAGCCTTGTAGTAATCGTCGCCCCCGCCCTGCGCCGCGACGGGGGAGACGCAGGCGGCTGTGATGACTAGGGCGGCGACCGCCGTCAGCAATATATTTCTGTTCTTCACTCTCTTCGCTCCTTTTAGCTTGACTCCGGCGGCAGGGTCCGCATCCGGCCTCGCCTTTCGCGGCGTATTTGTTTATGCCTCGGCCCGAGTCTTGGAATAGAATGGCCGCCGCTGCGGGGCCGCTCGCGCCGAGCGCCCTTTGACGAGCCGTTACGTGCGCGATACTCGCCCGCTGGGCGCGCAAATGTCCTAAAGAATCGCCTAAATGTTCTAAATTTTTGGCAGCAACCGGGATGACCCCGCCGACCGAGCACATTTTCGAATTCGACGGCTACCGCGTCATATGCGCGAAGCGGCGGCTCCTGCGCGGGTGCGAGCCGGTCCCGCTCGCCCCGAAGGCGTTCGACCTGCTGCTGCTGCTCCTGAGACGCAACGGCGAGGTGCTCGAAAAAGACGAGCTGATGAAGCGCCTGTGGCCCGACAGTTTCGTCGAGGAGGCCAACCTCAACGTCCACGTCTCGGCGCTCAGGAAGGCGCTCGGCGAGAGCGCGCAGAGTCCGCGTTACATCTCCACGATTCCGGGGCGCGGCTACCGCTTCAACGCAGACCTCGGCGGGCAGCCGCGCCGTGAGGCGACGGAGGTCATCGTCCGCGAGCGAACCACGGCGCGCGTCGTCTTGACCGAGGAGGTCAGGGACGACTCGGACACCGCGGCGGAGGCGCTCGTCGTCACGAAGGCCCACGACGCGCCTCATGCCAATGTCCGGCGGGGGGCACGCCGCGCCGTGATTCTGGTCGCCTGCGCGGTCGCGCTCTTTGTCGGGGCGGCTTCCGTCCTTTACTTCAGGCGCGCGCCGGAGGGCGGCCGCCCGGCCGTTGGGGGCGCGGCCGTGAGGTCGCTCGCGGTGCTCCCCTTCAAGTCGCTGGGCGGCGAGGACGACCACCTCGGCGTCGGGATGGCGGACACTTTGATTACGCGCCTGAGCGGGCTGAACGCCGTCGCCATCCGCCCGGCGAGCGCGGTGCTGCCCTACGCCGACGCCGGGCGCGACCCCGTAGAGGTCGGCCGGGAGCTGGGCGTCGAGGCGGTGCTCGAAGGCAGCGTACAGCGCGAGGGCGAGCGCGTCCGCGTGACCGTCAGGCTCATCGGCGTGCACGACCGGCGCGTGCTCTGGGGCGGGCAGTTCGACGAGCAGTTCAAGGGCATCCTCGACGTGCAGGACACGATCTCGCGGAAGGTCGTCGAGTCGCTCGCGCCGGAACTCTCCGAGCGGCAGCGGCAGTCACTGGCGAAGCGCCACACGAACAGCATGGAGGCTTACCAGTCTTACCTGAAGGGCCGCCACTTCTGGAACAAGAGGTCTGCCGAAGGGCTCAGACGCGCCGTCGAATTCTTTCACCGCGCGATTGAGGGGGACCCGCAGTACGCGCTCGCCTACGCCGGATTAGCCGATGCTTACTCCATGCTCGGCGAACACGCGGGGCGCGCGCCGAAAGAGTACCGGCAGCAGGCGAAGGCGGCGGCCGTGAAAGCGCTGGAGCTGGACAACGAGCTGGCCGAAGCCCACACCTCGCTCGCCTATCTACGGATGCGCGACTGGGACTGGGTGGGCGTCGAGAGCGGGTTCAAGCGTGCCCTCGAAATCAACCCCAACTACGCGACGGCCCGGCAGTGGTACTCGATCTTTCTCGAACTGACGGGGCGGCCCGAGGAGGCCGTCGCGGAGGCCGCGCGCGCGCAGGAACTCGACCCGCTCTCGCCGATCATCAACGAGAGTTTGGGTGCCCGCCTCCTGTACGCGCGCGAGTACGAGCGCGCCCTCGAACAACTGAGGAAGGCGATTGAAATCGATCAGAACTTCGCGCAGGCTCACCACACGCTCGGCGCGACGTATGTCCATCTGGGGAGATTCGAGGAGGCTTTCGCGGCGCTTGAGCGGGCGAGGCGGCTGGACGACAACGCCTGGGTCGTGGCTTCGCTCGCGCACGCGCACGCGTTGTCCGGGAGCCGGGACGAGGCGCGCAGGATGCTCTCCGAACTGAAGGGGCGGTCAGAGAGAGCGCGCGTCCCGCCGGAAGAACTGGCGAGGGTTTACGCCGGGCTGGGCGAGAGGGAACAGGCGCTCGCCTGGCTGGAGAAGGCGTACGAAGAGCACTCCGACGCGCTGGCCTTCGTCAGAGTCGACCCGGCCTGGGACGGCCTGCGTTCCGACCCCGGATTCACGGACCTCCTGCGGCGCGTCGGCCTTACGCCTTAGGCGCAGTTAAGAGTTGCCCCGGACGGCCAGTTATGGTTATCTCGTAGGATGAAAGCATCTTCCGAAATCTCTTCGGGCGTGGACGAACGCGAAGCGGTGCTCCCGCTCCTGTCGCGCTGGCGCGAACTGGTGGACGCGCGGCTCGACCGACTCATCCCCGCCGAGACGGTCGGCCCCGAGAATGTTCACGCGGCGATCCGCTGGAGCCTGTTCGCGGGTGGCAAGCGTTTGCGCCCGCTGCTCGTCATGGCGACCGGGCAGGAACTCGGCGCGGAACCGAAAGTCCTCCTCGACACGGCCTGCGCGCTAGAGATGATTCACACCTACTCGCTGATTCACGACGACCTGCCCTCGATGGACGACGACGACCTGCGGCGCGGGCGGCCGACCGCTCACGTGCGCTTCGGCGAGGCGACGGCCGTCCTCGCGGGCGACGCGCTCCAGACGCTCGCCTTCCAGGCAATCGCGGAGGACGAAAAGCTACAGCCCGAGGTGCGCGTGCGTCTGGTCTCGGAGGTGGCGCGCGCGTCAGCGACGCCGCGGGGGATGGTCGCCGGGCAGGCGCACGACCTCGCGGCCGAATCGCGCGCGGTCACGGGCGAAGAGCTTGAGCGCATACACCGCCTCAAGACGGGCGCGCTGATCACCTGCGCCGCGCGCGCGGGCGCGATCATCGCGGGCGCGAATGAGGCGGAACTCGAAGCGGCGACCGCCTACAGCGCCGCGCTCGGGTTGTTGTTCCAGATAACTGACGACCTGTTGGACGTGACGGGCAGCGCGGAGGACCTGGGCAAGACGCCGGGCAAGGACGCGCGCTCGCGCAAGGCCACCTACCCCGCGCTCTACGGCCTGGACGCGACGCGCGAGCGCGCACGCGCCGCCTTCGACGAAGCCTCGGCCGCGCTCGACCGGATAGAAAAGCCCATGAACAGTCTGCGCGCCATCGCGCGATTGATACTGGAGCGGCGCGCGTAAAAGCAATGCGGAATGCGGGATGATGAATTAAAAAGCAGATGCCTTTTCATTCCGCATTCCGCCTTAATCTTGAAACCCTGCCAAGACCTCGTCGGCGTGGGACTCGACGTTGACCTTGTCGAAGACCTTCTTGATCTTGCCCTCCTCGTCAATCAGGAAGGTCTTGCGGGCGAGGCCCATGTACTTGCGGTCGCCCCAGGTCTGCTCGCCGTAGACGCCGTAAGCCTCTGAGACCGAGCGGTCCGTGTCGCTCAGCAGCGTGAAGGGCAGATTGTATTTCGAGATGAAAGCCTGGTGCGAAGTCTCGTCGTCGAGCGAGACGCCGAGGACTTTGACGCCGGCCCCCTCGACCGCCGAGTAGTTGTCGCGGAACGAGCACGCCTCCTTCGTGCAGCCCGGCGTGTCGTCCTTCGGGTAGAAGTAGAGCGCGACCTTCTGGCCGCGAAAGTCCGAGAGCCTCACCTGGTTGCCGTTCTCGTCGCGCGTCGTGAAATCCGGCGCGACATCGCCTTCCTTGAGCATCAATGATTGCCTCCGTTCGTAATGTTAGCGCGCGCCCCGGCATTCTGACTTTAACCCGGCACGGCGAGAAAGCGCATGAAAGCTCCGCCAGGAGCTTTGTCGTTTACAGCTTCGAGACCTTGAAGCCTTTGAGGGCGCGCTTGTGGACTTCGCGGAAGACTCGGCCGCGTTCGGCGGCGGCGCGGCCGTTCGCGGAGAGGTCGGCGGCCGTGAAGCCAGTGTCCTTCAGGTTCTCGTAGTAGATGACGAGCAGCTCGCTGCGCCGCGTCTCGTCAACCATGCGGACGTAGCGCTGAAAGATGATGTCCATCCCTTCCAACACGTAGCCCTTCCCTTCGAGAAAGGCCGCGGCGCGGCCCGCGTCCGAATCAGGGTACTGCTTCCTGAAGACCGGGACGTTCGCGACGTTCGTGTCGTACATGAACTCCAGCCCGCCCAGTTTGACCGTGTCCTTGATGTTGTAGTTGTAGGTGTGCGTGTTCGTCGGCAGGTAGCCCTCGAACTGCACCATGTACATGCGCCGGATGCGCCCGCCCTCCGAGTCCACGAAGAAGTGCTGCTCGACCTGCGCGCTGTCGTAGAGGACGAAGCTCTGCGTGCCGGCGTACTCGAACTTCTCATCGAACTTGAGGCGGACGGGCGGCAGCGCGTTCGAGACGAGCGTGCGCCCTTCGACGCGCCGCGCGGGCTGCTGCGCGGCGGCCGGCGCGAACAGCGCGAGGACCGCGGCGGCCAGCAGAATTGTTCTTTTCATGCGACGCATCATCCTCCATTGTGGCCGCGCGCGGCAAGGGCCAGATAAGGCTTTAGACCTCGAAGGGGATACAAAACCCATACCGAGTTCATTCTGCTTGGTCTGCTCCTCGTCCAGCTTCCCTACCGCTTCGGCAGGATTTTCAAGCCCTTGACGCCTTTCAGGTCCAGGCGGAAGAGAGCGCCTTTGGTCGTCCGCTCGTCGCCGAGGGCTCCCGTGACGTAGAGCTGATCCATTTTCGGCCCGCCGAAGGCGACGTTGCTCGTCGTCAGGTTGCCGCCGGGGTAGCGCCGGAGGAGTTTCCCCTCCTTGCTCAAGACCTGCACCTGGCGCATCCCGTAGTGCGCGACGTAAAGGTTCAGGTCGGCGTCGAGACACATCCCGTCCGGCTGGTTGTCCGTCTGCTCGCCCTCTTTGGTCGGCAGGGTCGCGAAGACCTTCATCGGCCCCACCTTTCCGGGCGCGAGCACGTCGTAGACGAGCACGCGGTTGTGCTGGCTCTCGGCGACGAGCAGCCGCCCGTCGGGCCTGAGCACGATGCCGTTCGGGAACGCCAATCCTTCGGCCACCAGGTGAGTCTTGCCCCGCGCGTCCACGTAGTGGACTGTGCCAATCGGGTTCTGGACGCTGGAGCCGCCGGGGTCCGTGAAGTAGAAGCCGCCGCTCTTAGGGTCGAGTGTCAGGTCGTTCGGCGAGCGCAGCGGCTGCCCGTTGTATTCGGAGGCGGCCTTGCCGAGCACCTTGCCGTCGCGGTCCAGGCGCAGGACGGCGCGCTCCTTCCCGTCGCAGACCAGGTGCGTGCCGGAGCCTTCCACCTTGTGGCCGTTGGGCGCGCCCGTCGTGGCCCAGACGCTCGCGCGCCCGTCGGGCGTGACGCGGTGAATCGCCCCGTTGATCGTGTCGGAGATGTAGGCGTTGCCCGCGCGGTCGAAGACGACGCCCTCGGAGTAGCCCGGCACCTCGACGACCTTCGTCGCCTTCACCTGATTGTCCGCCGGCAACTCGCGCCCGGCGAAGACCGCGACGAAAAGCAGAGGGAACAGCAGGAAGTGTTTCTTCAAGAGTCCTCCCGAAATTGGCTCAGGTTTTGAAAAGCGCTCTAAATGTGTTGCAGCTCGGGGACGGTTCTTTCGTTCGTGACGTTGCCGGTGTTCAGGGTTGACTTGGGCTCAAGCAAAAGGACGTGCGCCTCCTCGTCGGCGACGGGCAGGTGCTCGACGCCTCGGGGGATGATGACGAACTCGCCCTCTTCGAGCCTGATGTCGCGGTCCCTGAGCTTGATGACGAGGCTCCCCTTGACGACGAGGAACAACTCGTCCTCGTCGTCGTGGTGGTGCCACACGAACTCGCCCTTGAGCTTCACGGCCTTGACGTAAGTGTCGTTAATCTCGCCGATGACCTTCGGGCTCCAGCGGTCGTCGAAGAGCCCGAACTTCTCCTTGATGTTGACCTTCTCCATCACGCTCACTTCCTTATCACGCGAGTCTCCAGAGCGAGACTCTCCTTTTGTCGGCGCTAATCATGTAGAGCGTCTGCCCGTCGGCAGACCAGTCGGCCTTGTAGACCAGCGGCTCGTCGCTGACCTTCGGCTTCTTCTTCGTGTTGTCCACGGGTGGCTCGACGACGACGAGCGTCTGCAACAGCGCGCCCGCGCGCGAGTCGAAGACCTTGACGTACTGCTTGCTGTGCGTCAGGAGCATCTTGCCGCCCGGGTGGACGGCGATTTTCGTCTCGTCAAGGATTACCGTCGTCTCCGACCTGGGAGTGTAATCGTTGGCGGGGTCGTACGAGGGGTTGTCCGTGTAGCTGGTGGACTCGAAGACCAGCTTCAGCTCGTAAAGCCGTTTGCCGGTCGCGGCGTCGAACGCTTCCAGCTCCGAGAGGGAGCCGCGGTAGAGGGTGTCGTCGGTGAGAAAGCCGACCGAGCGGTCGAAGTCCGCCGGGAGGGCGGCCGACGCAAGGAGCAGGCACAGCAAGAAGGCTTTTGAAATTCTCATTGCTTGAAACCTCCGGGCTGGAAGAACGGGAGAGCTGACTGGCGACAGTGTGCGTCCACTTCCAGCCACTTGTCCAGAGCGGCAGGGCCAATTTCTACACGAGCCCCTGGCCGATCAACTGTACCCCGGTCAGGAACAGGCGGCTTTGTGCGATCCTGTAAAGCCGCCCGTGGCTCACACGGTTCCGCCTCCACAGGCGCGCTCCCGATTCTCTCAGTGAAGAGTCGTGCGGCAGTCGCTTAAAATCAGGAACTTTGTCATTCACGCGCCGTCTAAAAATATTATCATGCGACTTACCGACGCCATGAAAAGATTAATAAATTTCTGCATCGCACTTTATCTAACTGTCTCGCCGCCCGCGGCCGGTTCGGGAGTTGAAGTTGAAAGGCGACGGCTAATGCGTCCCTCCGCGCAGCAATCGCACCCGGACGTCCCCGGCGACGTGACAAAAATCTATTACGCGGCGGCCGAGAACAAACTCGCGCCGCTCCCGTTCGAGAAGGGCATCACTTCCGTCAACGCTTACACGGTCGCGCAGGCCGACAAAACGTCCGAGGTCAAGCTGGACGGCCCGAAGGCCGCGACCATTCTTAATAACCCCAACCCCTCTTTCTACGTCTTCGTCGCCGAGGGGATGGACCCGCCCCCGCACCTGCTAATCCGCCTGACGAGTAAAAAGGCTTCGCGCCGTTTCACCGCCACGCTCACGAAGGGGCGCAAGGGTTACGCGCCGTTGAGTGAGGAAAATATCAGGCTGGACTACAGAATACTGGAACGCCTCCGCGTCCAGGCCGGCAAGGGGAGAATCCTCTTCATCAACTACATGGAGATACGCCCGCGAGAGCCGCTCGCGCCAGGAGAATACGCCATCGTCGGCAACTCCCTCGCGGACATCGCGACCTTCAGCGTCAAATGAGCGGCGCGACGCACGGATTATTTTGGCACAGGCCGGCAATCACGCGCCGCCGGCCGCCTTCTTCATCGCGCGCAGCTCTTCGGGGATGAAGTTGGTGATCTGGTGCGTGACGAGGTGGCCGTCGGCGTAAGCCTGGTGGAGGGTGAAGTCGGGAAGCGCGAGGCAGGTCAGGGGCGAGTTGTAGTTGTAGCCCGTGTCGATGCCGATGGCGCTGTGCGAGATGTAGATGCCGTGGCGGCCGATGCGGCCCATGAGCGGCAGGAACGCCGTCGGCGTGTGGCCGAAGACGCAGGGCTTGCCGCGGTATTTTTTGTAAAAGTCCGCGTCGCGCGTCCACAGGAGTTGGTGCGCGTCCGTGTCGCGCGGGTGCTTGCCGTGGTCGAGCCCGGCGTGGACGTAGAGCGCGTAGTCATCCTCGTGGTAGAGCGGCAGCCCGCGGAAAAATTCCAAATGCTCGGCCGGCACACTTTCTTCCAGGAGGCGGCGCGCGCTCTCGAAGTCCTCTTCGGTCTCGATGCGCGCGGGCCTTCCGGCGTACTGCTGGAAGGTCTGCTCGCCGCCGGCGACGCTCGCGAGCCAGAGGCGCGACTCCTCCGTGAGGAAGTCGAGCAGCATCTGCTCGTGGTTGCCGCGCAGGACGACGACGCGCTCCGGGTTGGCGCGCTGCCACTCGATCACGTCCGAGACGACGCCGGGCGCGTCCGGCCCGCGGTCAATCAGGTCGCCCAGGAAGACCAGTGTGTCCGAGGCTGGGTCGCGCGGCAGCGCGTCGAGCAGCGAGTTCAACTGCGCGCGGCGTCCGTGCACGTCACCGACGACGAAAGTTTTCATCCCTTGCTCATCCTCTCTCGCGCGGGCGCGAGCGCTCGATCTTCTCCATCAGCCGCTCGAAGCGCTCGTCACCGCGCAACTGTTCCCAGTTAGGGTCCGACTCGAACCACGGCCTGTTCTCGTTGCCGAGGGCGATTGAGCGCTCCAGCCACTCGAACGCCTGCTCGCGGTCGCCTTCGAGCGCGTAGACGGAGGCCAGCCAGTAAGAGATGTCGTGGTCTGCGGCCGCCACGTCCTTGACCTGCTCGGTCAACTGCGCCTGCGACTCCGCGTGACGCCCCAGCGCGCTCAGGCACGTCGCGTAGATGGGCCTCACGCCGTCGAGGCGCGGGTTCTTCTCCAGCACCTCTTCGAGCAGGCGCGCGGCCTCCGCGACCTCGCCGCGGTAGTAGAGCACGCGGCCGCGGAAAGTCTTAATCAGCGGGTGGTCCGGCTCCATCGCCGCGCCCTGGTCTAGTTCGAGGAGCGCGTCGTCGTAGCGCCGCTGGTACATGAAAATCCGCGCGCGGTTGTAGCTGACGACGACGCGCTCGGCCGGGTTCAGTTTGACCATCCGGTCGAAGCTGCGCAAGGCGCGGTCGTAGTCGCCGTCGAGCCGGCGCAAGACCCCGGAGACGAAGTGCACGCCCACGTCGTTCGGCATCTCGCGCCTGAGGCGCGCGAGTAGCTCGCGCGCCTGCCGCTTCTCGCCGCGCGACAGGTGTATGAAGACGATGTGCATCCGCGCCTCGAAGTTCTTCGGTTCGAGCGCGAGCGCGCGGTCGAAAGCCTCCTCGGCGTGGTGGTAGTCCTCCACGTCGCCGAAGCCCTTGCGCACGAGGTTGGCGTAGCAGCCGCCGAGCGCGCTCCAGGCGAGCACGAAGTTGGGGTCGAGTTCCGAAGCGCGCCTGAAGTGCTCGATGGCGGCGTCAACGTCTGCGCGCGCCAGGGTGTGGTAGATGAAGCGGCCCATGCGGTCGCGCCCGCGCAGGTACTCGTCGTAGGCGTCGGCGTTGGCCGTGGCGGGTTGCGCCATCCCGTCTTTCTCGTCGGGGGTCAACTCCAGGCGGAGCCCGTCGACGATGCGCTGCGCGATGGTGTCCTGCACCGTGATGATGTCCGCGGAGTCGGCGTCGATGCGGTCGCTCCAGAGGAGGTCGCCGCTCGCCACGTCCAGGAGTTGGGCCGTTACCCGTATGCGGTCGCCCGCGCGCAGGAAGCCCGCGGTCAGGACGGCGCTCACGTTCAGCTCGCGGCCGGCGTCGCGCGGGTCGCGCTCCGTGCCCTGGTACTTGACGATGACCGACGAGGGGCGGACGACGAGCGACTTCACCTGTGCCAATTCCGTGATGACCGCGTCGGCGAGCGAGAACTCGTAGAAGCCGGCGTCGGGGTCTTTGCTCAGATTCTTGAAGGGCAGGATGGCGACGCTCTTCTTCTCCTGGTCGCCGACGCTCGTCATGGGCGTCTCGTGAACGTCCTGCGAGGTCTGGCCCGCGGGCTGGATGGGCGCGGTCGTCGGCGGCATGGGGACTTCCGTGTTGGTGATGGTCCGAAACCAGTGCTTGAGGCGCGAGAAGGTGCCGCCCGTCCCAGGGAGGTGGCGCGGCGCGACCACCTCGCGCGTCTCCTCCATGTACTGCCCGCCGCCGCGCGCCACGACTTCGCGCAGGACGTTCTTCAACTCGTCGCGGAACTCCTCCATCTTCTGGTAGCGGTCGCGCGGCTCCTTCTGGAGCGCGCGGTCCAGAATCTGTTGGAGGCGCGGCGGGACGGCGTCGTTGCGCATCTCGGCGACGGGCCTGGGCTGGGCGTGAAGCACAGCGTGGCGCACGTCCACGCTCGTTCGCCCCTGGAAGGGCCAGATGCCCGTCAGCATCTCGTAGAGCAGGACGCCCGTCGAGAAGATGTCGGCGCGCTTGTCCACGCGGTCGCCGCGCGCCTGCTCGGGCGCGGCGTAGGTCGCGGTCCCGTAGGGCACGCCGATCTCAGTCAGCTCCGTGTGGTGTATGCCCCCGGCGTGAGCGGCGTCCTCGTCCAGGAGCTTCGCCAGGCCGAAGTCGAGCACCTTCACCTGGCCCGCGTCCGTGACCATGACGTTGCCCGCCTTGATGTCGCGGTGGATGATGCCGCGCGCGTGCGCGGCGGCGAGCGCGTCCGCGACCTGGACGACGATGGAGAGCGCGCTCTTCATTTCGAGCGGGCGGCCGTTGACGAGCTGCCGGACGTTGCGCCCCTCGACGTACTGCATGGCGATGTAGTGAACGTTGCCCTCTTCGCCGAGGTCGAAGATGGTGCAGATGTTGGGGTGGTCGAGCGAGGAGGCGAGCCGCGCCTCGCGCTCGAAGCGCTTGAGGTTGGCCTCCTTGACGGTCAAATCCGGCGGGAGGACCTTGATGACGACCGTGCGGCCGAGACGCTTGTCAACGGCCTTATAAACTTCTCCCTGCCCGCCCGCACCGAGCTTTTCGAGGATGCGGTAATTATCGAGTGTCGCGCCGATCATGGGGAGCTATATTTAACCCCGAACCGCGCGTAACCGCAACCATTCTTCAGACAAGGCAGGGAGCGAACACTGACTCGGGTTAGAACGACGGACGGGGCGCGGGGAACAACCGCTGGTAGTGGGGTAATAATGTGTTACTGACAAAGAGAAGCGGCGAGCCGTTTGCATGACTCGCCGCTCTCGTTTTGTTTATTTACTTAGCCCTCTTGTTTTGTGATAAGTGAAAAGAGCGGGAACGTGCCACTCAGCTCGTGATGCCGAACTGGCTGAGCATGAAGGCGTAGTTGAAGGCGACCTCTTTGAGGAGGTCGTAGCGGCCCGAGGAGCCGCCGTGGCCCGCGCCCATGTTGGTCTTCAAAAGCAGCAGGTTGTTGTCGGTCTTGGTCGCGCGCAGCTTGGCGGCGAACTTCGCGCCCTCCCAGTAGGGCACCTGGCTGTCGTTCAAAGAGACCTTGATGAGCATCACGGGGTAGTTCTGCGCCTTGATGTTGTCGTAGGGCGAGTAGGTCTTCATGTACTCGAAGGCGGCCTTCTCGTTCGGGTTGCCCCACTCAATGTACTCGCTCGTCGTCAGCGGCAACGAGGCGTCGAGCATCGTGTTGATGACATCGACGAACGGGACTTCCGCGATGCCGGCCTTGAAGAGGTCGGGCCGCATGTTGACGACCGCGCCGACGAGCAGGCCCCCGGCGCTCCCGCCGTGGATGATCAGGCGGTCGCTTGAGGTGTACTTCTGCTTGACCAGGTGCTCGGCGCTCGCGATGAAGTCGGTGAAGGTGTTCATCTTCTTCATCATGCGCCCGGCCTCGCGCCACTCCTCGCCGAGTTCCCCGCCGCCGCGGATGTGCGCGATGGCGTAGACGACGCCGCGGTCGAGCAGGCTCAGGCGGTTCGAGGAGAAGGTGGGCATCATGGAGATGCCGTAAGAGCCGTAGCCGTAGAGCAGGAGCGGGGCCTTGCCGTTCATCTTCGTGCCCTTGCGGTAGACGATCGAGATGGGAATCCGTGTCCCGTCCGCGGCGGTGGCGAAGACGCGTTCCGACTGGTAGTTAGCCTTGTCGAAACCGCCGGGAACTTCCGTCTGCTTGAGCAGCGTGCGCTGGCGCGTGTCCATGTCGTAGTCGAAGACCGAGTTGGGCGTGACGAGCGACTGGTAGGCGAAGCGCAGCTTGTTCGTGTTGAACTCGCGGTTGATCTGGACGAACGCCGCGTAGACCGGCTCGGGGAACTCCACGCGGTGCGCCTTGTTCGTCTTCAGGTCGATGACGCGTATGTGTTGAAGCCCGCCTTCCAGCTCGGACAGGACGAGGTGATTGGCGAAGAGGTCAAGGTCGTCAATCTTGACGGCCGGGCGGTGCGGGACGACTTCCTTCCAGTTCTTCTTCGACGGTTCCGACACTGGCGCGGTGACCAGGCGGAAATTCTTCGCACCCTGGTTCGTGCGGATGTAGAAGAGGCCGTCGCGGTGGTCGACCGAATACTCGTGGTCCGGCTCGCGCGCCAGGATGACTTTCGGCGCTTCCGTCGGCTTGTCCGCGGGGACGTAGCGGTACTCGGTCGAGGTCTTGCTGCCCGAGGCGATGAGAATCATCTTGCGGTCGCGCGTGCGCCCGCCGTAAACGTCGAAGAGCTCGTCCTTGTCCTCGTAGATGAGGTCGGACTTTTCTGTGCCAATCTCGTGACGCCAGAACTTGTCGGAGCGCTTGGTCACGGCGTCCTCGGTCGAGTAGAAGAGGGTCTTGTTGTCGGTCGCCCACATGACGGAGCCGACGCGCTCGATCTTGTCGGGCAGGAGCTTGCCCGTGCGCAGGTCTTTGACCTGGAGCGTGTACTGGCGGTAGCCGGTCGTGTCGGTCGAGTAGGCCAGGTAGTTCCCGTCGTCGCTCACGGCGTACGCGCCGACGCCGAGGTACTTCAGGCCCTTCGCCAACTCGTTCGCGTCGATGGTGATCTCCTCGGCGGCCGAGAGCGTCTTGGGCTTGCGCGCGTAGATGGGGTATTGGAGCCCCTGGACGGTGCGCGAGTAGTAGTAATAATCGCCTTGCTTGTAGGGGACGTTCTCGTCCGTCTCCTTGATGTGGCCGACCATCTCCTTGTAGAGCGCGGCCTGCAAACCTTCGGTCGGCTTCATCACGGAGTCGGTGTAGGCGTTCTCGGCCTCCAGGTAGCTGATGACTTCCGGGCTCGTCTTCTCGCGCAGCCAGAAGTAGTTGTCCACGAGCGTCGCGCCGTGAATCTCAGTCGTCTTGGGAATCTTTTTTGCCATGGGCGGTGGTGGCGGCGGTGTGACCAGTTTGTTTTGTGCCAGCGCCGGGCCGAGTTGAGAGAGCAGGAGGGCCGCGGCCAGCGTGTAAAGCGTGAAAATTCTTGTGATTCTTCTCATCTCTTCTGCCTTCTTTGATTGAAAGATTGGAAAATGGTGGCCCCCGAAGACCCGTCGCGGCGCCCTCAGAGGGCCGCAGGCCGCGGGCGGACTTCGTGGAAAAAGATATACGTCGTAATCGGGGAAATGGTTCGGCGTGGCGCACGGCCTCGCATCAGTCGTGGACCGTTCAACCGCGCGGGGGCGTCCCCCAGCCCGAGCCCACGTACTCGCCGTCCCGGACGATGCAGGGGACGGTCGGGTCGCCGTCCGAGTAGGCCAGCATCTCCTTGCGGCGCGCGGGGTCGTTCTGCGCGTCGTAGTCCGTGAACGGGATGCCCTCGGAATTGTAGTAGTCGCGCGCCTGCTGGCAGTAGGGACAGCCGGGCTTGGTGTAAATCACGATTGACACTGCTTGCTCACCTCCGAAAGGGTAGTTTAGCAGGGACGAATCAAAAAGCAGAAGGCGGAAGGCAAAGAACAGAAGGCAGAAGGCGGTAGGCGGAAAGCAAAGGACCGATTTTCTTTCCGCCTACCGCCTTCCGCTTTCCCGCGCGTGGCTTCGTGCTATACTCCCGGCGTTTTAGAGAGTCTTCGGGGCGGGGGCGGTTTCCTCTTATGATGGACAGCGACCTGCTGGACCCTTACGAAAAGATGGTCTCGATAGAGATTCTGGGCCGCCGCGTGGAGGTGCCGGAGAACAACCGGCTGCTGCGCTGCTTCCAGTTCCTCTCGATGCACACGATCTCGTACGGCGACTTCTGCTGGAACGGCGACTGCACGAACTGCCAAATCTGGTATCGCCGCGAGGGGCAGACAGAGGGCGACGACAGGCCCGCGCTCTCCTGCCGGACGAACGTCTCCGAGGGCATGGTCATCACGCGCCTCAGCCGCTTCGTC
>DATMVE010000036.1:0-65038 GCA_035563515.1 Pyrinomonadaceae bacterium | reverse complement strand
TCTGGGTCGACGCGAAGACGGGCCAGTTCCTCTGGCGCTACAAGGAGGCGGCGAAGGGGCCGGCGCAGTATTTCACGCCGGTCGCGCGCGGCGAATACGTCTACGCCGGGGCGCTCGGCGTCGGGGGCGCACTCGTCCGCTTAAAGCCGGACGGCGGCGGGGTCGCCGCGGAGCAGGTCTACTTCACGCGCGGGCTCCCGAACGGCATCGGCGGGGCGGTGCTGGTCGGCGACCATCTTTACGGCTCGGACATGCCGGGGGAGGCGCTGACCGCGGTCGAGTTCTCCACGGGGAAGGTGAAATGGAAGGACAAGAATTTCGGCTGGGCTTCGGTGGCCTACGCCGACGGGCACCTATATCTACACCACCTGAACGGGGACGTGGGGTTGGCCGAGGCGACCCCGGAAGCCTATCGCGAAAAGGGCCGCTTCACCCCGCCGAACCAGCCGAAGCATAAACAGGTGGGCCAGTTTCCCGAGATGTCGTTCGCGTACCCGGTCATCGCCAACGGGAGGCTTTACATCCGCGACCTCGGGACGCTATGGGCCTACGACATCAAGGCGAGCCGCTAAGAAAGGGAAAAGGGAAGACCCCAAAGGGATCATACATGATAGCCGCGGGCAAGCGAGTGCGCGCCTAGCGCACGACGCGCCGCCCCCGGCTATAACGTGCGACCCCTCCGGGGTCTTCCCTTTTTTGCCTTCTTACTTCTTCGCAGTCTTTTCCAGCACGTCGAGGCGCTGCTGGAGGGACTCGGCGCGGCGGCTGGCGTCAATCGAGAAGAAGAGGGCGAAGGTCGCGAGCAGGATGGCGGCGACGACGATTGCCCAGCGCCGGCTCTCGCGCGAGGCCAGCCGGGCGCGCAGGGCGCGCGGGCCGTCGTCCTCGAAAGAGTCCAGGAGGCTCCGCCGCGCGTCGCCCGGCGTCTCCTGCTTGAGGTCCGCCAGCCACTGCTCGTCGAACTGTTGGAGAATGTGATAACTCATAAGATAAAGCGGTAAACGGTGAATGGTAAATGGTGAATGGGTGAAGACCGCTTTTCACTATTTACCATTCACCGTTTACCAATCAACCCCCTCGTTAATTTATCGCCGTCGAAGTGAGCTTGTCCGTGTCGAGGCTGATGACCGTGTCGGCCTTGCCTTCGAGTTTGTCGCGGCGGCGCTCTTTGTGCGTGGACTTGGCGGAGTACATGGCCTGGTCGGCGGCGATCAGGAGTTGGTCGGGGGTCTCGCCGTCGATGCCGTAGGTGGCCGAGCCGACGCTGATGCCGACGCGCGCGGCGTGGTCCGCGCGGACGTGCAGCGAGAACTTCGAGACGGCCGCCTCGATGCGCTCGCACAGCTCCTCGACCTGCGGGCCGTGCAAGTCCTGCACGATGGCGACGAACTCGTCGCCCGCGTAGCGCGCCAGGAAGTCGTACTCGCGGAGTTGTCCCTGCAAGATGCGCGCGACCTCGCGCAGCATCTTGTCGCCGATGCGGTGGCCGAAGGTGTCGTTGACCTGCTTGAACTCGTCCAGGTCGAGCATGATGACCTGGAAGGGCCGGTTCGTGCGGCGCGCGCGCGCGGCCTCCTGCTCGAACCTCAAATACATGCAGCGCGCGTTGGGCAAGCCCGTCAGCGGGTCCGTCAGCGCGTTCGACTCGGCCTCGGCGTGGTGCATCGCGTTGAAGAGCGCGTCCGAAGCGAGGCGCGTCACCGTCTCAAGCAGCCGCATGTGGTCGTCCGTGTACTCGTGAAGCTCAATCGAGTAGACCGAAAGCGCGCCGAGCAGCCGCTCGTCCTTCATCAGCGGCAGCGCGGCCATCGCGCGGTACTCGCTCTCGGTTTCGAGCTGGACGCCGTCGAAGTCGAGCGACGGGTCGATGCGGTTGATCGAGCGCCGGTTCGCGAGCGCGAACCCCGTCACGCCCTCGCCCGGCGCGATGCAGCGGTTTAAGAGCACGTTTGAGTTCACGCCCGCGACGTGCGTGGCGGTCGCGTAGGCTTTCAGCTCGTCGTACAGGTAGACGACGCAGGTGTCGAACGGGACGACGTGGCCCACTTTGTTGACGAGAATCGAGACGGTGTCCTCTATGTCGAGCGACGAGCCGAAGGTGCGCGCGATCTCGTAGAGCGCGTAAACCTCGCGGTGCGCGTTCTTGATCTGGTCGTAGGCCAGAACCGAAGTCTGGTCTTTGCTCTGGTGAATGTCGTAATCGACCAGCGCGCGCGTCTCGCTCTCGTCCTCTGTGAAGCCCTGCTGTTCGAGCCCGAGCAGCATGATCTCCTCCTCGAAGCGCGCGAGGTGCTTGATGAAGAGGTTGACGACGCGCGGGTCGAAGTGCGTGCCCGCGCCGCGCAGCAGGAGCGCCTTCGCCTCCTCGCGCGTCATCCCGCGCCGGTACGGGCGGTCCTCGCGCACGGAGTCGAAGCAGTCGACGACCGAGAGGATGCGCGCGGTCAAAGGAATCTGCTCGCCGCGCAGCGCGTCCGGGTAGCCCGCGCCGTTCCACATCTCGTGATGGTGCCGGACGATTGGCACAACCGGGTAGGGGAAATTCACGCGCTCAAGAATCTGCGCGCCGACGGTCGTGTGCACCTTCATGCGCTCGAACTCGGCCGTCGTGAGTCTTCCGGGCTTGTTCAGAATGTGGTCCGGGACGGCGAGCTTCCCTACGTCATGCAGGAGCGCGCCGGCCTTGAGCGCCTCTATCTCGTCGCGCGAGAGGCCGAAGACGCGGCCCATCCCGGCGGCGTAAAGCTGCACGCGGCGGACGTGGTAGTGCGTCGTCTGGTCTTTCGCGTCAATCGCCGTGGCGAGCGCCTCGACCGTCGCGAGGTGCAGGCGCGAGAGCGCGTCCGCCTCGCGCGTCTTCTCGTGGACGCGCTCGAAGAAGGTCTTGTAGGTCGCGTAGGTCGCGGCGATGATGGGGACGCCGAGCAGCACGTAAAGGAAGCCGTAGGTCGTGATCGCGCCGTAGATGAGCGCGGCGGTCACGGCGGCGGCGACGAACGTCAGCGCCGTCCAGAGATAGTTGTCGCGCCAGAAGCGCCCGAACGAGCGGCGCTGACGAAGAGTGTACATGGTGGCGAGCGAGAGACCGTTCAGGACGTAGTGCGCCGCCGCCATCGCGGCGAGCGGCACGAGAAGCTGGTCCGCGCGCAGGCCGGCGAGGCCGAGCGGGGCCGTCTTGATTTGCGCGTAGGCCGCAAGCGCGTAGTAGAAGACCGAGGCCGAGACGAAAGTCGTGACGGCCATGATGGCCGTCGCGCCGAGCCGGCTGGCCGGCCTCCCGGTCGAGCGGCAGGAGCCGAGGAACGCGTCTGTCACGCTCAGCATGATCGCCGCGGGCGCGCCCAGGAAAATCGCGCTCAGGAAGGTGAACGTGTCGCCGACCGTGACGCTGGCGGTCGTCCCCGGAATCTTAATCGGATACCAGCCGGTGACGATGACGAGGCTGAGCAGGGCCAGAAACTGCGACCACTGCGACGAGTTGAAGACGAGACACTGAGAGAGCGCCCACGCCGCCGTCAGCGTGCCTGCGGCAACCGTCACGGACCAGTAAATCCTGGCCGCGCGGTTGTAGTCAGACATCCAGTTGAGTTTCACTTGCGCTCCAGCCCTTTTCGGCGACCGCGAGTTGAAGACCTAGAACATTAATGTGGAGAGTACGGACCCGCCCGTTCCTGAAAAATTATGACGGCGCGCGGGGCGCGGACGCGGACGCGCGCGACTAACCATCCGAGATACTGTGCCCCGCGCCGGGAGACGGGAGCGGGGAGCAAATCCGCTCTCGCCCGCCGGCGCGGGACGGGGCAAGTGGCGCGCTTGCCATTTGGCACTTCGTTGCGCGCCAGTTTGGGGTGAGAATCGTTCGGCCCTGTTGCGCCTTCTACTTCGCCCGGACACGCACGTCTCTACATTCCGGGCCAAGGCGCTCGCGGGCCTTATCAAAATGGTGCGGCTCGCGCGGACCCCGTGCGGTGGGTCCGTGAAGCGCCTCGCGACGCTTCGAGCCGCGCCCTATCACTTAACAACCCCCGTGCCGCGCGCCCCTACGCCCCGACTTACAGGACCAACTTGGAAAATAGTTAAGGTTATCCGGTTTCGGGCCGCCGGCGGGAAAGCCCGGGCGCGGAGGCCCCCATCAACCTGACAGGTCAAAATGATGATTCGGTCGCGGAATCTGATTGACCGCGCGCCTGGAACCACGAAGAGACACGAAAATATGTTTGTCTTACTTCGTGTCTCTTCGTGTGTCCTCGTGATCCCTGTTTTTTGAGAATGAATAGAGCCCGAACCAGACTTCTAAAATTCTTGGAGGCAATCGGGCTCGGGTGCTATTATCGCGCGCGTAGATTCGAACGGACAGGCGGCGCTCGAAAGCCTTTGCGCGCCCTCGCTCACCCTCTCTGTCGTCATGGATTCCGATATAGAACTCTTCATCAGCTCCACCTCAGACTTCGACCCCGAAAGGGCCGAGCTGGAGAAGCACAGAGAACTGCGCGGCCTGTGCAGGCAGTTTCATTACGGCGAGTTCGGCGCGGGCGGCGACGAGGAGGGCAACACGTCCCCCAAAGCCATCCTCGAAAGAAAGCTCAGAGGGGCGGACGTGTTCGTCTGCCTGCTCGGCTCGCGCTACGGCTCGCTCTTCCAGCCCCCGGACGGCGCGGAACCGATCTCGATAGTCGAGTGGGAGTTCAGGACGGCGCAGTCGCGCCCCGGCCTCGAAATCATGCCGTTCACCAAGAACGTGCCGCAGGACCAGATCGAGCCGCCGCAGCGAGACTTCATCAACCGCGTCTCCGGGTTCGACCAGGGCAGGTGGGGAAAGCGTTACGACTCGCCGCAGGAGTTGCCCGGCGTCGTGCACTGGTGCCTGCAAAGGTGGCTGGCGAGGCAGTACAAGAGGGCGCGCGCCGCCACCGCCGACTGGCTCAACCGGATGCTCAAGCCCGCCGCCCTCGGCCTGATTCTCGTCTGCGTCGTCGTCAGCCTGCTCTTCATCATGCAGGTCGTCCCCTTCTCTCAAAGCTCCGTCTTCGGATTCTGCGCCCTCACGTTCTTCACGGTCTTGCTCGGCATCGTGGCGCTCAAGTCTCAAATGGGGAGATGAAAATGGCCCAAGTTGATGAAGGCGGCAACCGCCCGCCGGAAGTTGTCGGCCCCCCGCGCGACCCGAACGCGCCTTCGCAGGCGGAAGACGAGGCGGGCTCGTTCCTCGAACGCGAGACGCTGCGGCGCAAGCGCACGCTCAGGCTCTACCTGGCGCTGCTGACCGTCCCCGTAGCGCTCGGCGTCGCCGTCCTGGTCTTCGGCCGCTCAGACCGCAGGCTGGTGCTGGAGGAGATAGAGGCGCAGGCCCCGCCCATCGTGCAGAAGGAGGTCGGGGAGCAGATCGCGCCGACCATCCAGAGCGAGGTGCGGAACCAGTTCGCGCCGACGCTGGAGCAGATCGCAGGGTTGGAGAGTCAGCAGGGCGAAGTGAAAAACGAACTCGCCGCCACGCGCCAGCAGGTGGCCGGGGTCGGGCAGCAGCAGAATCAGATAGCCACCTCCCTGACGGCGGCGCAGCAGGAGACGGCGGCGCTCCGCAAAGAGAGCCAGTCGCTCAAGACCCAGATAGACACCGTGGCGGGCTCCGTCAAGAGTTCGCAGCAGGAGACGACCGCCGCGCTCCGCAGGGAGAGCGAATCTCTTAAGACGGAGGTCAGGGCGCAGATAAGGGCGCTGGATAGCGGGGTCAGCGATAAATTAAGAAAGCTCGACGGGCTCGACGAGAAGCTCAACCGGCTCGACGCCATCAACAACAGGCTGATACAGCTCGAACGCCAAAGCATCGAAGACAGGGTGCGGAAGTTGGAGAGCCGGGTCGATGATCTCTCCAGGAGAATAGTTCAGATGGGCGACGGGCAGCGCCCGAGGAAGCCGCCGCAACCGGAGCCGGAGAAACCGCCGCGATAAATTTCCCGCGGGTTGACAACGGCCGGAGCGAAAGTGCAACCTCACAATTACTCTTCATCGTCGGGCGGTCGGGCCGTTGGGAGAAGCTGCGAGTCAAAGCACGGGGCCGGAGGCCCCTTCCGGCTACCTTGAGTTGCTCCGCGGCAACCGCGACTTCCGGCTGCTGTGGCTCGGCCAGGTCGTCAGCCAACTGGGCGACTGGTTCGACACCATCGCGCTCTACACGCTGCTGAACAACCTGACGGAAGACTCTGGCCGCGCCATCGGCTTGATGCTCGTCGCGCGCTTCCTGCCGAGTTTCTTCGTCGGGCCGCTCTCGGGCGTAATCGCAGACCGCTTCAGCCGCCGCGCGATTCTCATCGTCTCGGACGTGCTGCGCGCGGCTGTAGTCCTGGGCTTCCTGCTCGTGCGCCGCCCGGACCAGGTCTGGCTCGTCTACGCGCTGACCGTCCTGCAACTCGTCTTCTCGACCTTCTTCGAGCCGGCCAAGACGGCCGTCATCCCGTCAATCGTCTCGGGCCGCGAGCTCGTGGCCGCCAACGCCATCTCGTCCGCCACCTGGTCCGTGATGCTCACGCTCGGCGCGGCCTTCGGCGGCGTCGTCACCGGCTGGCTCGGCACTGACGCCGCGTTCGTCCTCGACTCGCTGACGTACTTAGCCTCGGCGCTCCTCATCGCGCGCGTGCGCTTTCCGCGCCGGCCCGCGCGCGCCAAGACCAAACTCACAATCGGCAAAGCGCTCGGCGTCACGGACACCGTCGAGGGCGCGCGTTACGTCTGGCAGCGCCCGCGCGTCCTGGCCCTGCTGATGGTCAAGCCCGCGTGGGGCGCGGGCGGCGGCATACTCACCCTGCTCGCCGTCTTCGGCGAAAAGATTTTTCCTGTCGCGGGCAAGCCCGCGGTCGGCATCGGCGTGCTCTACGCGGCGCGCGGCATAGGCACGGCCATAGGCCCGGTCCTCATGCGCCGCATCGCGGGCGAGACGCGCGCGAACATGCAGACGGGCATCGGCTTCGCCTTCATCGTCGGCGGGCTCTTCTACGCGGCCTTCGGCGTCGCGACCGGTTTCGTCCTGGCGATCATCCTGCTGATGATCGCGCACGCGGGCGGCAGCGTCGTCTGGGTCAACTCGACCGTGCTCTTGCAGCGCGCCGTCGAGGACGACTTCCGCGGGCGCGTCTTCGCCGCCGAGTTCGCGCTCCTGACGCTGACGATGGCCGCGTCGAACTACTTGGTGGGCGAGTTATTGGACCGTTTTCATTTCTCGCCGCGGGCGGTCACGGTCGGCATAGGAATCTTCTTCCTGCTGCCTGGGCTGCTCTGGTTTGTGACGCGGCGGTGGTGGGATAATGGGCGCGGCGAACGTACAGGGGAGGCTTTGGAGACGAGCAAGCGTTTTGAGGAGACTGTCGGTGTGACGAGGTGAGCGCGAGATGGGCTTTTTTCAGAAACTGTTTGGGTCCCTGCTCTCGAAGGAAACGATGGACAAGATGCAGGCCGATTCAGAGGACTGGATGGTGCAGTGCCCCTGCGGGCACGAGATTTCCGTCTGGGAGCTGGGCGGCATCCGCTACGGCGGGAGGTCGACGGGCAAGCGGACGCTGATCAAGTGCCGGAAGTGCGGCAAGCACCGCTGGCACCGCTTCTACAGGAAATCCGTGCAGCAACAGCAGCCGCCCGCCTGACTGCGGATTAATTGAATGGTCTCCGAATCAGCAATCGAGATCGGCGACGTGAGCGCTGCGGACTGGGACGGGGTGCGCGGCGTCTACCTCGAAGGCATCGCGACCGGCGACGCGACGTTCGAGACGGAAGCGCCTTCGTGGGAGAGGTGGGACGCGGGGCACCTCGCGCATTGCAGGCTGGTCGCACGCTCTGGCGCGGAGGTCGCCGGGTGGGCCGCGCTCTCGCCCGTCTCGGCCCGCCGCGTCTACGCGGGCGTGGCGGAGACGAGCGTCTACGTCTCCGCCAATTTCAGGGGCCGCGGGGTCGGGCGCGCATTGCTCGGCGCGCTTATCATTTGTTCGGAACAGCACGGCATCTGGACCTTGCAGGCGGGCATCTTCCCTGAGAACCTCGCGAGCCTCGCGCTCCACCGCCAACACGGCTTCCGCGAAGTCGGCCGCCGCGAGCGGCTGGGGAAGATGAACGACCGTTGGCGCGATGTCATACTGCTTGAGCGCAGGAGCGAGAGCGTGGGGGCGTGATGAAAATAAAAGTCGGCGTGATGGGTTCGGCTGACGACGCGCTGCCCGGCGGCGTCGAGGCGGCGGTGCGCGGGAAGGCCGAGGCGCTGGGGCGCGAGATAGCCGCGCGCGACGTTCTGCTCCTGACGGGCGCGACGACCGGGCTGACCCACATCGTCGGCAAGGCGGCGCGCGAGGCGGGCGCGTTTCACATAGGCGTCTCGCCCGCGAGCGGCGGGCGCGAGCACGTCGAGCGGTACCGCCTGCCGCTCGACTCCGCGGACGCCATCATCTACACGGGCTTCGGGCTGAAGGGCCGCAACGTGGTGCTCGTGCGCTCGTGCGACGTGGTGCTGTTCGTCGGCGGCTCGATGGGGTCGCTCAACGAGTTCACCATCGCGCACGACGAGGGGCGCGTGATAGGGTGCCTGACGGGGACGGGCGGCGTGGCCGACGAGGCCGAGCGGCTGCTGGAGATTTTCCCGAAGCAGACGGGCGCGTGCGTCCTGCACGGCGAAGACCCCGCGCGGCTCGTCGCGGCGTGCCTCGAAGCGTTCGAACAGGCAAGGAGACTTTGAGAGATGGATTTGGGAATCGGCGGACGCGTGGCGCTCGTCGCCGCCGCGAGCCGCGGGATAGGCTTCGCCGCCGCGTACGAATTGGCCCGCGAGGGCGCGCGCGTCGCCTTGTGCTCGCGCGACGAGGGGCGTGCGCGGGGCGCGGCCGAACGCATCGCGCGCGAGACGGGCGCGGAAGTCTGGGGCGTCGCGGCGGACGTGACGCTCGATGAGGACGCAAAGCGGTTCGTGCGCCAGGCCGAAGAGCGCGCGGGCCGCGTTGACATCCTCGTGACCAACGCGGGCGGGCCGCCCCCGGGGACGTTCGCGGACACGGATTTGGACACGTACCGCCGCGCCTTCGAGCTGAACGCGCTCTCGGCCATCAGGCTCGCGCAACTCGTCGTGCCGGGGATGCGCGAGCGCCGCTGGGGCCGCGTCGTCAACATCACCTCCATCTCCGTCAAGCAGCCGATCATGGGGCTGCTGCTCTCGAACACCGTGCGCGCGGGGCTGACCGGCTGGGCCAAAACCCTGTCGGCGGAGGTGGCGGCCGAAGGCGTGACCGTCAACTCGGTCGCGCCCGGCTACACCATGACGGAGAGGCAGGAGGAGGTGTTGGAGGCGTCTGCTCAGGCCGCCGGGAAGACGTTGGAAGAGATGATCGCGCTGCGCGAGGCGGAAATCCCCATGCGCCGCTCGGCCACCCCGGAAGAGATCGCGGCCGCCGTCGCCTTCCTGGCCTCCCAACGCGCCTCCTACATCACCGGCGTCACCTTGCAGGTGGACGGCGGCTGGGTGAGGAGTTTGTATTGAGCTGCTCATGAAATCAACGCTCCCCGCTCGCGCCCTCGGCAAAAGTCGAAAGCCTTGATTAGTGAAACGCGACCATATACATTACCGGGCCACAGACGCAGGGAGAGATGTTGTGAGTGAAGCGGAGATTAAATTAACGGAGCAGGAGCGCAGCGCACTCCAGGAAATCGCGCGGCAGAGCGGGAAGACCGAGAGCCAGTTGATTCACGAGGCGGTGGAGCATTTGATCAGCGAGTTTCAAACGAAAGGCCGACGTGGCCTCATGCAGAAAGCCCGCGGCGTCTGGAGAGGCCGTCAGGATTTACCCGAGCTCGACGACCTGCGACGCGAGTGGGACAGGGTTCAACCGTAGCTGCCGATTCGTATGGCCGAGCGACTGCCGATAGACACCGACGTGTTAATTGATTACCTGCGCGGCCGAGCCGAAGCCGTCTCATATTTGGAAGGCTTGGCGGGACAGTTATTGATCTCCGCCATGTCCGTCGCGGAGCTTCACGCGGGCGTGCGCGAAGGCGAAGAGCGGGAGGGCTGGATTACTTCATCGCCTCATTCGAAGTAGTCCCGGTCACCCAGGCGATTGCGAGCGTCGGAGGACTGCATCGCCGGGATTACGGTAAGAGTCACGGCGTCGGACTGGCGGACGCCATCATCGCGGCCACTGCCGAAGTCAGGCAGGCGGAACTGGTGACGTTGAATAAAAAACACTTTCCGATGATTGAGAACGTCATTGTCCCCTACCAGAAAGTCTAACGCCGAAGCTGAAGCGAACCATTTGAAGTCCCGTTGGGTGATGAGAAATAAGCGGCATGAAAGCTCTCACCGTGTTGGCAGGCCCGCGACAACAACCTTCCTGACGGCGCTGACACTCGCCTTAGCCCTGGCCCCATCTGTCTTGACGGAATCGAAGATGCAGAAGAATGAGAGGCCGCGGGCGCGGGACGTTGGGGTCAGGGTCGGCGTTCTGCCGCCGGGGCCGCTCAACGCGATCACGGACGTGGCGGGCGTGCGCGTCGGCCACACGACCATCGTCCGCGGCGAGGACGTGCGGACGGGCGTGACGGCCGTCCTCCCGCACGGCGGCAACCTGTTTCGCGAGAAGGTGCCCGGCGCGGTCTTCGTCGGCAACGGCTTCGGGAAGCTCGCCGGCTCGACACAGGTCAACGAGCTGGGCGAGATTGAGACGCCCATCGTGCTGACCAACACCTTGAGCGTCCCGCGCGCGGCCGACGCCGTGCTCGACTACATGCTCGCGCTTCCGGGCAACGAGGACGCGCAAAGCGTCAACCCGCTCGTGGCGGAGACGAACGACGGCGGGCTGAACGACATACGCGGGCTGCACGTCCGAGCCGAGGACGTGCTGGCGGCGATAAAGAACGCGCGCGAGGGCGCGGTCGAGGAGGGCTCGGTCGGCGCGGGAACTGGCACAGTCGCCTTCGGCTTCAAGGGCGGCATCGGCACGTCCTCACGAAAGCTCCCCGCCTCGCTCGGCGGCTACACGGTGGGCGTGCTGGTGCAGACGAACTTCGGCGGCGTGCTGACCGTCAACGGCGCGCCCGTCGGCCGCGAGCTCGACCGCTACTTCCTCAAAGACGACCTTGAGCGCGCCGGCCGGGCGACCGACAAGACCTCCGGCGCTCAGGCTGAACGCGACGGCGTTGACGCGGCCGACGGCTCGATCATCATCGTCATCGCGACGGACGCGCCCGTCGACGCGCGCAACCTGCGGCGGCTGGCCGCGCGCGGGATGTTGGGTTTGGGCAGGACCGGCGCGGCCGCCACCAACGGGAGCGGCGATTACGTGATAGCGTTCTCGACGGCGGGCGAGTTGCGCGTGCGCGCGCCGCGGGACGCCGCGGCGCGCAACGCCCCGCGCCCCGTGAGACTACTGCCGAACGACGCGGTGTCGCCGCTCTTCCTCGCCGCCATCGAGGCGACGGAAGAGGCCATCTACAACTCGCTCTTCCGCGCCACGACCGTGACCGGGCGCGGCCGCACCGTCGAGGCCCTGCCGATTGAGCGCACGCTGTCCATTCTCAAAAAGTACGGGGCCGTGACCGAGCCGAACAAGAGATGACGACTAACGAACCCAGGGAAGACGACACGCGGGACGACCTTTTGGAAGCCAGCTACGCGGCGGCGGACGTGAGCGCGGGCGAGTTGGATCACCCGGCGTGGGAGGCGGCCCGCCCCGCGCGGCTCACGCGGTACTGGTCCGGGGAGGACGCGCCCGAGGGCCGCCACGCGGAGGCGCGCCTGCTCTGGTCTGACGAGGCGCTCGCCGTGCGCTTCGTCTGCCGGCAGACAGAGCCGCTCGTGGTGAGCCCGGACCCGCAAACGGAGAGGAAGACGCTGGGCCTCTGGGAGCGCGACGTGTGCGAGCTTTTCGTCGCGCCCGACGCGTGGGAGCCGGAGCGCTACCTCGAACTGGAGGCCGCGCCGACTGGCGAGTGGGTTGACCTGATGATCCGGCAGTTCGCGGACGAGCGCGAGACCGACTGGGAGTTTCGCTCGGGCATGACGGCGGCCGCGCGCGTCTCGGGCGGGACGGTCACGATTGCGATGCGTGTGCCGTTCGCGGGCATCGGGCGCACGCCGCGCCACGGCGACCGCTGGCGCGCCAACCTTTTCCGCTGCGTCGGCGCGGGGCCGGAGCGCGGCTACCTCGCCTGGCGTCCCACCTACACGGACGAGCCCGGCTTCCACGTCCCCGAAGCCTTCGGCCGGATAAGATTCGGCGGGCAGTAAAAACGAAAGAGAAGAAGGCAGCCGGTCGTGAATAGCTCGGCTGCCTTCTCGTTTTTCGTCTTAACTGCCCACTGCCTGCTGCCCACTGCTTTTCACGCTTCCGTCTTCATCTTTTCGAGGTAGGCGTTGAAGAGCGCGCGGTCTTCGTCGCTCATGCTGACGATCTGGACGCCGACGAGGTAGCCCGTGTCGACGCCGTCGTCGTCGTCGAGTGGGCTGTAGCGGACGGGCGTGGCGTGAATCTCCACCGGCCCCGTGGGCAGCTTGAGCATGATGCGTAAGCGCCGGTTCTCGCCCGTCAGGTACTGGCCGCCGACGCGTATCGAGGGGACTATCAGGGCGAGGCCCGAGGCGCTGACGTCGCGCGTGTAGCCGGCGAGCCTCACGGGCTGGCTCTCATCCTTGCGCCCGCCCGCGCCGGGCAGAGTGACGTTCAGCGCGAGCCCCACTTCCAGGTGAGTCACGTAGCGCGGCGCGACGCGGCGGTTGCCGACGAACTCGCGCAGTCGACCGGCGATGGAACGAATCAGCTCCGGCATTCAGCTTCAACCCTCGCGGCCACTCGGGGCCGTAACGCTGCCAGAATCAAAAGGGGGAGAGGTAACTCGCGCGGGCCTTCGGCGGCCCGGCGACGCGTGAGAGATTGTCTGGGCAAGATCGGAAGCGGCCGAACAATTGTAAAGGTAAAAGGCAAAAGGTAAAAGGTAAAAGTTAAGGGAGAAGAGCGGATTGCTTGTCTTCTCCCTTATCTTTTGCCTTTTTACTTTTCGAGCGGCTTGCCGCCGGTGTCGGCGCTGCGGATGCCGGACGCGTCGAGGATGAAGGAGAGGCGGCCCGTCTGGCCGTAGCGCACGGGCTCGGCCGCGGCCGTGAAGCCCTTCGCGTCCTTCGAGAGCGTCACGCGGAAGCGGTAGCCCGTGGACTCCGGCGACTCTATGTCCTTGGGGACGAGGCCGGCGCTGATGAGTGCCGCGAGGTCGCCGTACGTGTTGTTGTGCTGCGAGGCGTAGATGCCCTGTGCCAGATTTATCCGCTGGAGGACGTCCTGCACCTCGCTGTGGTGCGTCTGTATGCGCGCCTCGAAGAAGAACTGCTTGCCGGCCTGGCTGACGATCCGCTGGTTGTCGCGGTCCCCGACGATCCACGCGCCAGCCTCGCGCACCAGCGCCACCGGCTCGGCCTCCGTCGCGCTCTTGTCCGCGTCCGCTATCTTGACGAAGACGGTGGCCGTGTCGCCGCTGATCTGCTCGCCGTTGATCTCAATCTTTTCGGGGATGACGCCGCCCATCTTCTCGAAGTCCGGGCGCAGCTCATCAAATTCCTGCTCGCTCAGTCCCTCGACCGCAGGCTTGTAAATCGAGAGAGCGAACGCCTCGCGGAAGCGGCGCTCGCGCATCAGTCTGTAGAACTCGCGCACGGTCTCGGTCGGCGTGCGCGCCTGCGCGCCGCGCGGAGAAGAAGGCGCGGCCGGCGTCGCCGCGGCGGCGGCGAGCAGCAGGAGCGACGCGGCGAAGGCCGCAAGAAGTCGCGGGCGGTTGCTGCGCGTGGAACGGTTCATAACAACTTCACTTCTTAACATAAGGAATGTGCGGCGCGCCCGCCTTGTTCGGGCAGGCGCGCCGCACATTCGATAGACGGTGGAAAGGCGGCCGGGACGTTGCCGCCCCGCGCCACTACCTGTAATTGCCGCGCGGGGGCGGAGCGCCCGGCGGGGCCGCGACCGGCTTGGACGCCAGCACCCACTCCCTGCCGACCGCGTAGAGCAGGAACGCCAGCAGCGCGAACGGGATCAGCGAGAGCAGGTCGGCGCTGGCCCCGTTGAAGAACGGGTTGTGCTCCTTCGACCACTCCTCTATCCCGCGCGTCGTGTCCGTCAGGAAGCCCGCCATGAACGCGATGACGATGCCGGCAATCGCGCCGCCCGCGATGTAGCCCGAGGCCATCAGCACGCCGGGGCTCTTGTCGCCCTCGGCCACGAGTTGCTCCTCGGAAAGCTTGCGGTGCGCGAGCCGCTTGCGCATGCTGCGGTCGACCAGCCAGCGAATCATGCCGCCGACGAAGATCGGCGCTGAAGAAGCGAGCGGCAGGTAGACGCCCACCGCGAAGGCGAGCGACGGGATGCCCGACATCTCAAGCACGATGGCGATCATCACGCCGAGCAGGACGAGCCCCCAGGGAAGCTTGCGGTCGAGCACGCCCTTGATGATGTAGGACATCAGGGTCGCCTTCGGCGCGTCGAACTTCGAGACCTGGGTCCCGTCGGGCCGGACCTTCTCCGTCCCGTTGATGCCGGGGTCGACCCTGTACTTCGGCACGCCCTGGTCGTCCACGAGGTACTTGCCCGCGGGCGCGATGGCAGCGTCCGTGTTGTGCCAGATTCTGTAGGTGCCCGGATCGGCCGCCGCCTCCGGGCCGTGCAGCGCCTCGGGCGGGCCGAGTTGCTCGGGCGCGAGGCGGATTTCGGCCGGCATCTCCTTGACCGGCGCGTAGACGGTCGCCTCGTTGTTGAGCTTGAGGAGAATCGGCCCGAGAATCAGTGCCGACGCGCCCGCGCCGATGAGGATGGCGATCTGCTGGTACTTCGGCGTCGCGCCGACCAAAAAGCCCGTCTTCAGGTCCTGGGAAGTCGTGCCGCCGTTCGAGGCGGCGATGCAGACGATGGCCCCGATTGAGAGCGCCGTCACGAAGTAGGCCGGCCCGGTCCAGCCGATGAGCAGGAAGACCAGGCAGGTCAGGAGCAGCGTCGCCACGGTCATGCCCGAGATCGGGTTCGACGACGACCCGATCTCGCCCGTCAGGCGCGACGAGACCGTGACGAAGAGGAAGCCGAAGGCGATGATCATCAGCGCGCCCAGGATGGCGACCACGGGCGTCGTGATGTGCAGCCCCAGTTGCGGGAACAGGACGATGGCGGCCAGCAGCGCGATGATGCCCATGAGCACGTACTTCATCGAGAGGTCCTGGTCCGTGCGCGGCGCGGCGTCCGACGCGGCCTGCCCGCCGCGCAAATCGCGTATGCCGCCCTTGAGCCCGTGCCAGATGGTTGGCAAGCTGCGGAAGAGGCTGATGATGCCGCCGGCGGCGACCGCGCCCGCGCCGATGTAGAGCACGTACGCGCCGCGTATCTCGTTCGGCCCCATCGCGCTGATGGGCACGTCGCCCGGCGGCAGCGCCTCCGTCATCCCGGAGCCGAAGAACTTGATCGCCGGAATCAGGACGAGGTAGGCGAGCACGCCGCCCGCCGCCATGATGGAGGCGATGCGCGGGCCGATGATGTAGCCGACGCCGAGGAGCGCCGGGTTGACTTCGGCCCCGACCGAGCCGGCCTCGAAGGGCCGCCCGAAAACTTTCTCGGGAATCTCTTTCCAGCCGTAGAGCGCCTTGTTGAGGACTTGATAAAGGAAGCCTATGCCGAAGCCGACGAAGATGGTCTTCGCGCCGATGTTGCTCCCGCCGGCGGCGGCCAGCTCCGCCTTCGCCTGGTCAGAAGCCGCGGCCTTCGATTCATCCGAGGCCCCGACCTTGAGGACTTCGGCGCAGGCCGTGCCCTCCGGGTACTTGAGGATGCCGTGCTGCTGGACGATGAGCGCGCGCCTCAAGGGAATCATCATCAGGATGCCGAGCAGGCCGCCCAAGACCGAGACCAGGAGGACGCGCGTCATCTCCAGGTCGAAGCCCAGGATCATGATCGCCGGCATCGTCACGCCGACGCCGAAGGCGATTGACTCACCCGCCGACCCGGCCGTCTGGACGATGTTGTTCTCCAGGATGGTCGCGTTCTTCGCGCCCATCTTCGAGAAGATGCGGAAGAGCGTGATCGAGATGACGGCGACCGGAATCGAGGCGCTCACCGTCAGACCGACCTTGAGCACGAGGTAGAGCGACGAAGCGCCGAAGACCATGCCCAGGAGTGTGCCGACGATCAGGGCGCGCGGCGTCAGCTCGCGCATCACCGTGCGGGCCGGGATGTAAGGTGCGAATCTAGCGAGCCACGGGTTGTCCGGCTTGGCCCCGACGATGTCCGGGTATTCGTTCGTCTCAGCGACAGGGTCTTTCACGCCGGGCTTAACTGTTTCGGTCGCCATACGGCTTTGACCTCCGACTTAAATTTCTTCAGAACAAGGGGAGTGGAAAGGGGTAAATTGCTCGCCTACTTTACATCCGTCCGAAGTCTGGAAGCAAGCCTCCTTCGGACAATTTACTGTCAATTTCCCGCCCATTTGACGGCGCGAGCCCGCCGCGGGGATGCTCGCGCCCCTTTCCCCGCGGCGGGAATTTACATTACACTCGCCCTCGCCGTCTTCGCTTTCTAAGTTTCGTCATTCGTCAACGGAGTCTTCATGCCCGTGCGCGCGCTGGCAATCTTCGTCCTAACGGCCCTGATTCTCTCAGCCTCGCCGGCGGTCTCGCGGCGCGAACTGCCGCCGACGCGCGCGGCACGCAAGGTCGCGCCCGTGCCCGCGCCGGAGGAGGTCCTGGGTTTCCGCCCAGGCGACGACCGCAAGCTCGCCGCCTGGGCGAGCGTCGTCGCCTACTTCAAGCGGCTGGACGAGGCGAGCGACCGCGTCCGGTTCGAGGAGCTGGGCAAGTCCACGATGGGCGCGCCCTTCGTCGTGGCGACCATCTCCGCGCCGGAGAACCTGCGGCGGCTCGAAGAGTTCAAAGACATTCAGCGGCGGCTGGCCGACCCGCGCACGCTCGGGAAAGACGCAGACCGCAAAGCCCGCAAGCTCATCGCGCGCGGCAAGACAATCGTCCTCATCACCTGCGGCATACACTCGACCGAAGTCGGCTCCTACCTCTCCTCGATGCTCATCGCGCACAGGCTCGCGTCCTCGGACGACGCCGTTGTGCTGGACATCCTGCGCGAGACAATCGTGCTGCTGGTCCCTTCGCTCAACCCGGACGGGGTGGACATCGTCAAGAGTTGGTACGACAAGACGCTCGGCACGCCCTACGAGGGGACGGAGCCGCCCGCGCTCTATCACAAGTACACGGGGCACGACAACAACCGCGACTGGTACGCCTTCACGCAGAGGGAGACGCAGCTCACGGTCGAGAAGATTCACAACGTCTGGCACCCGCAGATCGTCCACGACATTCACCAGATGGGCCGCGACGGCGCGCGCCTCTTCCTGCCGCCTTACACGCAGCCCGTCGAGCCGAATGTGCCAAAACAGATCGTCGAGGGCTACACGGAACTGGGCCGCGCGATGGCCGCCGAGATGCGCCGCGAGAGCTTCAAAGGCGTCGTCACCGACGCCATCTTCGACGCCTGGACGCCGGCGCGCGCCTACTCGCACTACCACGGCGGCGTCCGCATCCTCTCCGAAACGGCCTCGGCCAGAATCGCCACGCCCGTCAACGTCAAGTTCGACGACCTGCGCGCGGGCCGTGGCTACGACCCGCGGAAGACTTCCACCAACTTCCCGGACCTCTGGCCCGGCGGCCAGTGGCGCTTGCGCGACGTAACCGACTACATGACGACGGCCGCCTTCGCGCTGCTGAAGCACGCGGCGCGGAACCGCGGGCGGTGGCTGGCGAGGTTTTACGAGACGGGGAAGCAGGCCGTCAGGCCGCGGAGAGAGGGCGAGCTATGGGGCTTTCTCCTCCCGCGGCCGCCCGCAAGAGGTCTTTCGAACGTCTCCCCGTTGAGCCACATCCTTACCACGGGCGGCGTCGAAGTGCTCGACACCGATCAGGGAATGCTGGTGCGCATGGATCAGCCCTACGGCGCTTTCGCCAGGGCGCTGCTGGAGAAGCAGCAATACCCGAACCTGCGCGACGGCCGGGGCAACCCCGTCCCGCCTTACGACGTGACGGCGCACACCCTCCCGCTGCTCTACGGGATAGAGGTCAAGCCCCTCTATTCGCCCATCCGGTATAAAGAGACTTCGTACGCCTGGCTCGGCGGCCTGTTCGGCTGTAGCCAGGGCGTAGGCGACGTGGCAATCTACAAATCTCACGTCCCTTCGATGGACGAGGGCTGGACGCGCTGGATTTGGCGTAACGAGGACGGCCGGTCGGACATCGCCTCGAAGCTGAAGTGCGTCAGGCGCTTCTCGCTGGAGGACGCGGAAGCGCGCGCGGGCGGCCTGCACGCGAAATACGACACCATCATCATCCCGGACCAGTCGCCGCGCGTGATTCTCGAAGGCCACAAGCCCGGCGCGATGCCCGAAGAATATACGGGCGGCCTCGGCCCCGAGGGCGTCAGGAGCTTGCGCGAGTTTGTCGAAGACGGCGGGACGCTCGTCTTTCTGAACCGCGCCTCCGGCTTCGCCATCGAGCAGTTCGGCCTGCCCGTCCGCGACGTGACGGCGGGCCTCAAGCGGACGGAGTTCTACGCGCCCGGCTCTATTCTTCGCATAGAGCTTGACACCTCCCACGCGCTCGCCAGTCACCTGCCGGAAGAGTCAATCGCGTGGGTGGAGGATTCGCCGGCCTTTGAAATCAAGGGCGGCGACCCGCAGGCCGCGGCGCGGGCGCGCGTCGTCGCGCGTTACCCGCAGAACTCGGACCCGCTCCTTTCGGGCTGGCTCCTCGGCGGCGAAAAACTCAAAGGCAAGGCGGCGCTCGTCGAGGTCGCGGTGGGGAAGGGCCGCGTCTACCTGTTCGGCTTCCGCCCGCAGTACCGCGGGCAGTCTTTGGCGACCTACCCACTGTTTTTCGGCACCGTCAGGCCGACGCGGAAGAAATGAACGCCTTCCGAAAAATTAAACCTCGCGGGCCGAAGTAGCGTATAATGCTCTGGCTAAAGGGTACGCCCGGCAGAAGTGCAAGAGTAGTTGGAAAGCCGTGGCACAGGGCGCACCCGCGAGGCCGTCAATGGTCACGCTTCTCATCACCTCGTTTCTCCTAATCGCCGGCATCACCTACGCCCTTTACCTCTGGCAGCGGCCTTCGTCTAAAGAGGGCGCGGAAGCCCTGCTCCCTCCGCCGCCGGGCGTCAGTTTATTCGGCGACGACGCGGCCGAGCCCTCGCCGCGCGAGCTGGCGGACGGGAAAGCCGTCGAGGATGAGGAGCGCCGCGCCTTAATCTCGCGCGCGGAAGAGGGCGACAGAGCGGCGCTCGAAGGGGCGCACGCGGCCGGAGACGCCGCGCTCTACGACGAAGTCCTGAACGCGCTCGTCGAGCGCGCCGACTCGGACAAAAATCTGCTCTCGCTCGTCTCCTACGTCAGCCGGAGCGACGCCGGCCTGAAGGTCAACCGCCGCCTGGCCGAGAAGTTTATCGAGAGCTGGAAAGGCGCGCCCGACAGGACTTCGACGATGAAGATGTTGCACGTCGCGGCCGGGGCGAACGACGCGGGTCTCTACCAGGCGGCCATCGAGACGGCATACCAATTCTGGCGCGACCGGAGGTTGACGGGAATCTCCGCGGACGAGTTGCGCCAGCTCATGGAGGGCGAGTTCTGGCTGCTCGCCCCCGAGGTGAGAAATTCCGGCGCGGGTTTTGTGCTCAAGCGCACGCTCGCGCGCCTCCGCAAACAACTCGTGAATCGTAAATAGAAAACGGTTCGACGATTCACGATTCACGATTCACGTTCTTCGAGGATTGACATGAACAACTTTGACATCACGGCTTACCTGCCATACATCATCGGCGGCTTCGTGCTGCTGGTCCTGGTGATCTTCATCCTGCGCCGCATCTTCGTCAACGTCGGGGCCAAAGAGATCGCCATCAAGGAGCGGCGCTACTTCGGCCACAAGATGCCGCCGGGCCGCGTGGTCGCGACCGAGGGCGAGGTCGGCATCCAGGCCGACGTGTTGAAGCCCGGGCTGCACCTGATCAAGTGGCCGTTCGAGAAGGTCGTCCGCAAAGTCCCGCTCATCGAAATCGGCTCGGACGAGTTAGGTGTGATGGAAGCGGTTGACGGCGAGCCGATGCCGCCGGGCGGGATCTTCGCGCTCGACCGCGCGCAGAACGCGCACAACAACTTCCAGGACCCGATTGCTTTCATCAAGCGCGGCGGCGTCAAGGGCATTCAGCTTCGCACGCTCCCGCCCGGATTGTGGCCCATTCACCCATACCTCTTCCGCGTCTCGGTGGCGAAGACGACCGTCGTGCCCCCGGGCAAAGTCGGCGTCATCACGGCGGCCGACGGTGCGCCACTCGACGCCGGACGCCTGCACGGCAAGGCCATCTCGGGCCACCGCAACTACCAGGACGCCGAGCAGTTCATCAGCAGCGGCGGGCAGAAAGGCCCGCAGGTCGAGATACTGACGCCCGGCACCTACCGCATCCTGACCAACTCCGTCGACCTGGACGACACCAACTCGATCAAGCCGGGGCTCTTCAACGTACGCCTCTTCGACGCGACCATCATCTCCGAGAACCAGATCGGTCTGGTCGAAGCGCTCGACGGCGCGCCGTTAGACCCGCGCGACTACGTCGCCACCCCCGTCGAGGGGCACGACAATTTCCAGGACTGCAACGAGTTCATCAACCGCGGCGGCCAGCGCGGCCCGCAGAAGGACATCCTGCTGCCCGGCACCTACTACATCAACCCGCTCGTCTTCAAAGTGATTCTTGAGACGGCGAAGGAGATCGCGCCCGGCGAGGTGGCCGTCATCGTCTCCAACATAGGCAAAGACCCAGGCGAGGAGATTCGCAGGCAGATGGCCGCGAAGGTCCGCGAGCGGATGGAGCGCGAAGAGCAGGAGCACGTTGAGCAGGCGGCCGCGCGCCTCGACAAGCTCTCCGACGAGAGCCGCAACGTCACGGAGATTCAGGAAGACTTGATGTCGGGCGACCCCGCTGACCGCCGGCTCGACGAGGGCGCGCACGAGGCTTACGTCGTCCCCGAAGGCTACCGCGGCATACAGGAGACGGTCGTCGGCCCCGGCCGCTACTACGTCAACACGCTCGCCATCAGCCCCATCGTCATCCCTACGACGAACCAGACGGTCGAGTGGACGGCGGGCGAAGTCAACCAGTCGTTCAACCCCTTCGAGGTCATCTCGAAGGACGGCTTCACGATGCAACTGGAAGTGCGCGTCGTCTTCCGCGTCAAGCCCGAGGACGCGCCCTTCATGGTCGCCAAGATCGGCTCGATTGATAAGCTGATTCAGAACGTGATGCACCCGCTGATTGACTCCATCTTCCGCAACCAGGCGTCGGAGTCCTCCGCGATGGCCTACCTTCAGAACCGCCACGAGGAGCAGGAACGCGCCGAGGCGAGGGTTCGCGCGCACCTCCTGAAGTACCACGTGGACGTGGTCAACGTCCTCATCTGCCACATACACCTCCCGGCGGAGTTGATGAAGACGCAGACCGAGAAGATTCTCGCCGAGCAGCGCCAGAACATGTTCGACGCGCAGCGCGAGGCCGAGGAGAAGCGCATTCAGTTGGAGAAGATCACGGCGCAGGCCAACAACCAGAAGGACCTGATGGCCGCGACCGTCGGCGTCGAAATCTCGGGCAAGCGCGCCGAGCAGCGCAAGGCCGAGGCCGAGGGCGAGGCCCACTACATCCTGGCGACGGGCAAGGCCGAGGCCGAGAAGGTGCGCCTGATGGGCGAGGCCCAGGGCGTCGCCTACAAGGAGCAGGTCAACGCGCTCGGGCCGCAGGGCGTCGCGCTCGTCGAGACCCTCAAGGTCATCGGCGAGAAGGGCGTCCGCATCACGCCCGACGTGATGGCGACAGGCGGCTCAGGCGATGGCGCCGGGGGCTTAGGCACGCTGCTCCTGCTCAACCTCTTCAAAGACCGCCTGAACCTCCCCGCGGAGAACGGCTCGAAAGCGTCGGTGAAGTGAGGCGGCGGCAGACTGCAAACCGAAACGGCGGCTCTTCTCTGAGCCGCCGTTTCGGTTTTATCTTCAAACAATCAATGTCGCAGGCTTCGGCCTCAAACCGTTTCAAGCGCAACTTGAAGTTGTTCAGGTGCGGGGACGGAGAAGTTCAGTTTTTCAAATCCGATCACCCGGCCCTGACGGTCTTTCATTAAAATCACTTCATCGCCGGTCTCTTCGCAGACATATTCGTCCTGCGGGTTACCGAACCAGACGGTCAGCGTGTTGCCCGCGTGGTCGTAGAAAACTTTTACTTGCTCCATATTCGCTCACCTTCTTTAATCGCGTCGGTCGGGAAAGTCGTAATCAAAAAGCCGTCTCCGTCGGGCCGTTTTACGACGGCACAAATCCACCGCCTCGGGCGTTCGATCCGATAGAAGAGATGTACAGTCGGATCGTTGCGGCTTCGCCGAATCTCGTCGGGCTCGCGCAAAGTATTCTGCACATCCGCCTCGCGGCTGAGCATGGCAGGATGCTTGATCGTGACAATCAATTCCCATTAGCTCCGCGTAACACGAACGCTGAAACCGAGAGGCGTATCCACTTCAAAGAATAGATCGTCAGCCATCATCTTCCCCAGCGCAGAATGGCCTTGCGAGTTTGATTTTAGACTGTTTTGGAATTTTCCGAGACCTTTCTTCCGAACTGAAGATGGTAATCCTCGGCGAAATTAGTTAGGCTGCTCTCGCCAAAGAGAGAGCAGCCTAAATTTTTTCTCATCCACCGCGCCCGGAGTATTCATGAAAAACAGAATGTTGAAGCGCCTGACGCTGCGGCTCGCGCCCGTCGTCTTCGTCCTGCTCTCCACTTCCCCGCTTCTGGCCCAAACTCCCGCGCCGACTCCTTCCCCCACTCCCGCGCCGGCGGAAAATTTCGACAAGACCGAGCAGATGATCGTGATGCGCGACGGCGCGCGCCTCTACACGCTCATCTTCGCGCCGGAGAATGCGAAAGAGCCGCTGCCGATCATCTTCTTCCGCACGCCTTACGGGGTCAGCGGCTGGGGCGAGCGCTCGCTCAACAGCGCGTCCCTGAAGGAGCTGGTGGACGAGGGCTACGTCTTCGCCTTCCAGGACATACGCGGCCGCTACAAGTCCGAGGGCGCGTTCGTCATGGAGCGCCCGCCGCGCGCCAACCCTTCGGACCCGAAGGCCGTTGACGAGGGCACGGACGCCTACGACACGATTGACTGGATGGTGAAGAACGTGCCCAACAACAACGGGCGCGTCGGCATGACCGGCGGCTCTTACGACGCCTGGCTCGCCGTGATGGCGACACTCGAACCGCACCCCGCTTTAAAAACCGTGGTCGAGCACGCCTCGCCCGCGGACTCCTACATGGGCGACGATTTTCTGCACAACGGCGCGTTCCGCCTGAGCTACGGCTTCGAGTACGCCTACCAGCTTGAGTCGTCGAAGGAGGACGCGAACTTCAAGTTCGACCGCTATGACACCTATGACTGGTACCTGCGCCTCGGCGCGCTCTCGAACGTCAACGAGAAATATTTCAACGGCAAGCTGCCGACGTGGAACAACTTCGTCGCGCACCCGAACTACGACGAGTTCTGGAAGAGCCAGGCGCTCGCGGGCGTGTTGAAGCGGCCGACCGTCCCCATCATGCACGTCGCGGGCTGGTGGGACCAGGAGGACTTTTACGGGCCGCTGAAGGCGTACGAGTTGCTGGAAAAGTCGGACGCGAACAAGCTCAACTACCTCGTCGTCGGCCCCTGGAACCACGGCGGGTGGGAGCGGCGCGACGGCGACAAGCTCGGCAACGTCAACTTCGAGAGCGCGACGAGCAAACACTTCCGCGAAAAGATTCGCGCGCCGTGGTTCGCGCACTTCCTGAAGGACAGGGGCGGGTGGAGCCAGCCCGAGGCCGTCACCTTCCAGACGGGGGCCAACAAGTGGATGTCTTACGAGACCTGGCCGCCGCGCGCCCCGTTGGTCGCGGAGCGCAGCCTCTACTTCCACGGCGGCGGGCGTCTCTCCTTCGACCCTCCCACGCAAAATGGCCCAGGAGAGTTCGACTCCTACGTCTCGGACCCGGCGCACCCCGTTCCTTACAGGCCGCGCCCCGTCGAGCCGACTTACAACCCTTCGGCGCGAGGTGGCTCGCGCTGGTACACGTGGCTGCTGGAAGACCAGCGCTTCGTGCACCAGCGCCCGGACGTGCTCTCCTGGGAGACGGAGGCGTTGACGGAAGACGTGGTGCTGTCGGGCCGAATCGTCGCGCACCTCTTCAGTTCGACTTCGGGCACGGACGGCGACTGGGTGGTGAAGCTGATTGACGTTTACCCGGAGGAGTACCCGAAGGAAGCGAAGATGGGCGGCTACCAGTTGATGGTCGCGGGCGACATCCTGCGCGGCCGCTTCCGCAAGAGCTTCGAGAAGCCCGAGCCGGTCGCGCCCGGCGAGGTCAGCGAGTACGTGATCGACTTACACACAGGCGACCACCGTTTCCTGAAAGGCCACAAAATTATGGTCCAGGTTCAGAGCACCTGGTTCCCGCTCTACGACCGCAACCCGCAAAAGTTCGTCCCGAACATTTACCTCGCGAAAGACGCTGACTACCAGAAGGCCACGCAGCGCGTCTTCCGCTCGAAACGCTTCCCGTCGCGCGTCACCATTCAGGCGGCCGCGAGGTGACGCGCCCGCCTGTGATGTGGCTTTCCTCAGCCGCCCGACGTGGCCTGCTCGGCTGCGCGCGAGCCCCGTTTCAAAGTATCTCTGTCCTCGCTACTTGAATCTTTAAGCCCTTACCGAAAGGTTGAATGTCGATGATGAAGAGGCGCGCGGCCCTGCCGCTCTCGGTGTCACTCGTTTGGTTGGTGGTTCTCACGCTCGCGGCGCAAGCGACTCCGCCCGCGCGCCCGGCAAGCGCCCGAACTCAGGAGGAGAAGGCCGCGCCGCAGGACTCCCTGAAGAACCTTGAGCGCGCAATCGCGCGGCTCGCGGGGCTCTCGGGCGGGACGCTCGGCGTGACCGCGGTTCACGTCGAGACCGGCAGGCGCGTCTCCTTCAACGGCGGCGAGCGCTTCCCGATGGCGAGCGTCTACAAATTCCCCATCGCCCTGCGGCTGCTCCAGCGCGTCGAGCGCGGCGAGCTGAACTTGGACGACGCAATCAAACTCGGCGAGTTCGACTTCCGCGTCGGCCACAGCCCCATCGCCGAGATGGCGAACAACACGCCCGTCACGTTCACGACGGGCCGCCTGCTTGAGCTGATGCTCGGCGAGAGCGACAACACGGCGAGCGACGCGATGCTCAGGCTCGCGGGCGGCCCCGCAGCCGTCACCGCGCGTCTGCGCGAGCTGGGCGTCAGGGAGATTGACATCAACCGGCCCGAGGGCCAGCTAATCATGGACCACAGGGGCGTGCGCGAGTACCCGCCCGAGAGCCAGTGGACGCTCGCCATGTTCGAGCGCCTGAGCCGGAACATCACCGACGCCGAGCGCGAGGCGGCGGCCCGGCGCTTCGCACAGAACCCGCGCGACACCTCCTCGCCCGACGCGATGGCCGCGCTGCTCGTCCGCCTGCACCGCCGCGAAGTGCTCACGCCCGCGAACGTCGAGCGCGTCCTGCGCATCATGACCGGGACGCCCACCGGCCCCGCGCGCCTCAAAGGCTTGCTCCCCGCAGGCACCGTCGTCGCGCACAAGACCGGCTCGATGGGAGGCACCACCAACGACGTGGGCCTCATCACGCTCCCGGACGGCGCGGGCCACGTCGCGATAGCCGTCTTCGTCAAAGCCTCCGCTAAAGAGCAGCCCGACCGCGAACGCGCCATCGCCGAAATCTCCCGCACCGTCTACGACTACTTCGTCACACACCCTGACGCCAAATGAAATGAGGGATCGTGCTTATTTGAACGCTTCCGCCGCGTCTTCGTCAGAGCCGGTAATCATTATCAAATCAGCAGGGGTCGGGCCTGTGGCAGGGGCTACCTGAGTAAGCACTAATGATGTCTGAGCTATAAGTGGCAAGGACAGGAGACAGAAAAATGGTGTATGCCTTAGCAACGCTTTCGCCTCGTATTTCAAACGAAACCGCACCTTTCGGGAATCCCGCACTGAGGATGATTTGAGTGAGGCGGTTATGTATTGAGATGTTTTCCCCGTATTGAACCTGATCTCTGGTGAGATTGATTTTGTACCAATCCATCGCCGTTACTCCTGAATGAGGACTAGATAGCGCATCACGCCAGCCGCCGGTAAAGCTCCGAGTTTTTCTTGAGGACGTAATCGGCGGCGCGCTCGAAACTCTCTTCCGGGCGGGCGAGTAATTCTTCGATGCTCATGCGGGCCAGGTCTTCGGGCGCGACGCCCAGGCGGGCGGCGATCTCCCTGAGCCGCGACAGGTGTTCTTCGGGAAGGTTGACTGTGATGGAACTCATGCGGGCCTCCGACGCCGAATCATTTCCCGGCCGAATGATAAGGCATTTTCATTTTTCGAGGTACATCTTGGCGGCCATCTTGGCGAGCTTCCACATCTTGCCCCACTCGATGCGGCCCTCGGTCTCGCGGCCGAGCAGCTTGTTGACGAGGAGTTGGCGGAAGAGGCGGCCCTCGCGCTTGAGCATGAACTCCTTGGCGTAGGGCTTGGCCGTGTCGAAGAAGCTGAACTCGGGGTCGGTGACGATGCCTATGCCTTCGAGCGTCATCAGCGCGCGGATGATGTAGGTGAAGTTGCCGGGCAGCCGGAACGGGTACTCGTACATCACGTCGGCCAGGTCGTACGTCAGCTCCTTGAAGTTGACCTCGCCCAGCTTGAGGTTCAGGTAGTGCTGGAAAAGCCCCTCGACCACGGGGCGTATCTGCTCGGGGTCGACGCCGGGTTTGAGGAAGTCGAGGTTGATTAAGTCCTGCGCCAGTCCCTGCACGTCGCGGCTGACGACGTGGAAGAAGGCGTTGATCATCAGCGACTGGAGGCGCGGCGTGATCTTGCCCGTCATCCCGAAGTCGAAGAAGGCGAGCCGCCCGTTGTCCATCACGAGCAGGTTCCCAGGGTGGGGGTCCGCGTGGAAGAAGCCGTCTTCGAGGAGCTGCTTGAGGTAGGTCCGCACCAGCAGGCGGTTGACCTTGACGGGCGAGAATCGCTTGGCCTTGAGCTGCTCTATGTCGACGACCTTCGTGCCGTGTATGAACTCCATCGTCAGCACGCGCGAGGTCGTGTGCGACCAGTGTATGCGCGGGACGTGGATGGTGTGCCACTTCTTGAAGTTCTCGCGGAAGAGGTCTGCGTTGCGCCCCTCCTGCACGTAGTCCATCTCCTCCGTGATGGTCTCCGAGAACTCGCGCAGCATCCCCTCCCAGTCGGCGTTCTCGTTCATCTGCGGGAAGCGGCGCATGACCTGCACGAGGCGGCGCAGGACAGCGATGTCGAAGCCTATGACTTCGGCGAGGCCGGGGCGCTGGACCTTGACGGCGACCTCCTCGCCCGTGTGTAGCTGCGCGCGGTAGACCTGGCCGAGCGAGGCGGCGGCAATCGGCTCCGTGTCCATCGCGGCGTAAGCCTCCTGCACCTTGCGCCCGAGTTCCGTCTCGATGCGCGCGAACGCCTCGTGGTTCGGGAAGGCGGGGACCTGGTCTTGCAGCTTGACCAGCTCCTTGACGTAAGAAAGCGGCAGCAGGTCGCCGCGCGTGGCGAGCGACTGGCCGATCTTGATGAAGGTCGGGCCCAGGCGGATGAGGCTCTCTTTGAGCCAGACGGCCTGCTTCTCCTGCCGCGCCTCTTTGCGGCTGGCCCCGCGGAAGACGAAGAACCGCATCGCGCGGATGAGCTTGTCCAGGATGCGGCGGTCGACGTTGCGCGTCCACTCCTGGAACTGCGCGATGCGCCCGCGCGCCCGCGCCTCCTCGCGTTTCCTTTTGGCGAAGCGCTCGTTGAAGGTGGCGCGGATGTCGTAGCTGTCGAGGTAGAGGTAGAGCGAGAGCAGGCCGAGCACGCGCGTCACCTGGATGACGCGCCGCCAGCCGCGCCAGCCGCGCGCGCTGATGTCCTCGTTGTCCTGGAGGATGTGCGCGTGCGTGCCCGGAATGATGATGAGCGGCTCTTCTTCCTTGAACCCCGCGCCCCGCTCGCGCGCGATCTCCAGGGCGCGCAGCGGCTGCTTGGCGGGGGCGCGGGCTGCGGGCGCGGGCGTGCCGTTGCCGCCCTCGGGGCCCTCGCGCTGTGCCAGTTTGTCTCGCTCCTGAGCGGCCATAAAATTAGAAGTCCAAAGTATAAGGCCCGAAGTCAGACGGCCCGGCGCGCGACTTTTGGCCCAACGACTTCGGACTTTAGACTATTGCCAAAGTTCGGCGCACGCCGCCGCGCTCGAAATAGCTGGAAGCGCGGTCGCGGTCGCGCGCGATCTGCTGTTTCAACTCTTCAATGGAAGCAAACTTTCGCTCGTCGCGCAAGCGGCGGAGGAAACGCACGCGCACCACGTCGCCGTAGAGGTCGCCCCCCCAGCCCATCACGTAGGTCTCGATTGACGGCCCGGCGGCTTCGTCCTTGAACGTCGGGCGCGTGCCGACGTTGGTCACGCTGCGCCGCCACGCGCCTTCGATGAGCGTCGCCGTCACGTAAACGCCGCCTCTGGGGATGACGCGGTTCTGCGGGCGCAGGTTGGCCGTCGGGAAGCCGAGCGTGCGGCCGCGCTGCTCGCCGCGCACGACGCGGCCCTCCACCCCGTAAGGCCGGCCGAGCATGCGCCGCGCCAGGTTCACGCGGCCTGCGGCCAGCATCTCGCGCACGCGGCTTGAGCTGATGCGCTGCCCGCGCAGGCGCACCTCGGGCACTTCGTCCGCGTGGAAGCCGAGCCGCTCGCTCACCTTTCTTAAAAGCCCGATGTTGCCCTCGCGGTTGCGCCCGAAGGCGAAGCCGCGCCCGAGGTAGACTTCGAGCGCGTGCAGCCGGTCGCGCACCACGTCGCGCAGGAAGTCCTCCGCCTCTATCTCCGCGAAGGCCCTGTTGAAGCGGATGACGATTGACTGCTCGACGCCCAGCACGCCGAACGCCTCTATCTTCTGGTCGAAGGTCTGCAAGAGCGGCGGGGCCGACTCCGGGTGGAGCACGGCGCGCGGGTGCGGGTCGAAGGTGATCACGGTCGGCACCGCGCCGAGCGCACGCGCGCGCTCGACCACCGTCCGCATGATCAGTTGGTGCCCGAGGTGCAGCCCGTCGAACACGCCCAACGTCAACACCGTCGGCCGCGCTATCCCCGCGTTATCCGTGCCGTGAAAGAGGCGCATTGACTGAGGGATGAGGGATGAGGGATGAGGGGTGAAGTAAAGAAAGCTTGTACTTCACCCCTCATCCCTCATCCCTCATCCCTTACCTCCAATCCGTCGTAAGCGAACTCGACCCCGCCGGGCAGCTTCGCGGAGTCGCGCGCGTGCATGACGTCGTGCGCGATGTGCGTCAGGTAGGCGCGGCGCGGCGCGATCTCGGAGATGTACTCGAGCGCGCGCTCCAGCCAGAGGTGCGTCGGGTGCGGCCGGAAGCGCAGGCAGTCGAGCACGAGCACGTCCAGGCCGCGCAGGCCCTCCACGGTCGCGGGCGGAATCTCGCTCAGGTCCGTCGCGTAGGCGAAGTCGTTGAAGCGGTAAGCCACCACCGGGAGCCGCCCGTGAATCACTTCGAGCGGCGTGACGCGCAGGTCCGGCCCGATGCAGAAGGGCGCGCCGTTGACGACCGTGTGCGGCACGACCTGCGGCAGCCCGCCGCCGGTGTAGCTCGGCTCGAAGACGTACTGGAAGATGCGGCGGATGTCTTTCCAAGCGCGCTCGTTGGCGTAGACGCCGAGCGAGCCGTGGCGGAAGTTGAGCGGGCGTATGTCGTCGAGGCCGAAGATGTGGTCTGCGTGGCAGTGCGTGATGAGGATGGCGTCGAGCCAGCGTATGCGCTGGCGGAGTGCCTGCTGGCGGAAGTCCGAGGAGGTGTCGACCAGGACGGTCTGCCCGCCGTGCTCCACTAGAATCGAGACGCGCAGCCGCTTGTCGCGCGGGTCCTCCGACACGCACGTCTCACACTCGCAGCCGATGGACGGCACACCCGTTGACGTGCCTGTGCCGAGGAAAGTCAGTTTCATTCGAGTAATCAGTAGTCAGTAGTCAGTAATCAGTTTTCAGACTTTGCTGATTACTGACTACTGACTACTGACTACTTTCCACCGATGATGTCGCGGCCCGTGAACCCGCGCGGGGCCGCGGGGCGCGCCTTGCCTGACATCGCCACGTACTGCATGCGGAGGTCGCCGAGCCAGCCCTCCAGGATTCGCCGCTCGCGCTCGTCGAGGTTGCCTCGCGTCTTCTCCTGCAACGTGCCGAGCACGTCTATCCAGTGCTTGGCGAACTGTAGGTCGACCTCGGCCTGACCCGTCTCCGGGTGCCTGAGCATCCCGAGGGAGGCGGCGGCCTGCGTGGCGATAAACATGACGTGGCCCACGAAACTCGTCGGGTCGTCAGCGTAATCGTCTTCGGGGATGTCCTCGGCGGTCGGCGCGGCCGCGCCCTCGTGCTCCGCGTCCGGGCGGGCCGCTTCCGCGGGGGCTGCTGCTGTAGGCTCCTGGCTGGCGGCCGGCGGCTCTGCCTGCGCCGGGGCCGCGGCCGGCTCCTCGCGCTCGACTTCGCGCGGCGTGCCGTCCGGGTTGAATAGTCTGCGGTCAGTGACTTTGAAAACTGGCTGTTCTTCGCTCATAAATTTTCCCCGAAATGTTTATTTAAGAAGTGATGGTAGCACCGGCCCGGCACATAAGTCCAAAGTCAAAAAGCCGACCTTTGGGCCGGACTTGGAACATTACGCGCCAGGCTTTAGACTTCCGCCTTCGGACTTCAGACTTTGGACTTGGGGCTTGAAAAGTTATGCCGGCAACATTCGATGATTTAGTCGCACTGATGGCGCGGCTGCGCTCGCCCGAGGGCTGCCCGTGGGACCGCGAGCAGACTTACGAGACGCTCGCGCCGATGCTTCTGGAAGAGGCTTACGAGGCTTTCGAGGCCGTCGAGGAGGCGCGCGGAGGGCGGCCCGCGGAGCTGCGCGACGAGCTGGGCGACCTCCTCTTTCAGATCGTCTTCTACGCGCAGGTCGCGGCCGAGCGCAACGAATTCACCGTCGCGGACGTGACCGAGGCGATTCACTCGAAAATGGTCCGCCGCCACCCGCACGTCTTCGGCGACGAGCGCGCCGAGGACGCGGCGGAAGTCCTGCGCAACTGGGAGGCGATCAAGGCCGAGGAGAAGCGCGCCGCGGGGAAGGACGAGGGGGCGAAAGAGTCTTCGCTCCTCGACGGCGTCTCGCGCAAAGCGCCCGCGCTGATGGAGGCGCACCAGCTCTCGACGAAGGCCGCGCGCGTAGGGTTCGACTGGGAGCGCGTCGAAGACATCTTCGACAAGCTGCACGAGGAGGTGGACGAGCTGCGCGCGGCCATCCATTCCCACAAGGAGTCGGAGTCCGAGGAAGACCACCAGCGCGTGCGCGAGGAGCTGGGCGATTTGCTCTTCGCCGTCACGAACATCGCGCGCCACCTGCGCGTGGAGCCGGAGGCCGCGCTCAAATCGACCAACCGCAAGTTCCGCCGCCGCTTCCAGTACATCGAAGGCGGGCTGAAAGAACGCGGCCGCACCCTCGGCGCCGCGACCCTTGACGAGATGGAAGCCCTCTGGCAGGAAGCCAAAGAAAAGTGACGAGTGCCGGGTGACAAGAAAAATCCGTGGTGCTATCTTGCAAAAGGTGACGGCGGGTTCGTCCCGTCACCTGTCACCCTTCACCTTTCACAATTTTTAGGAGAGTTTTCAAATGGCAATGATTCAGTTCGTCGGCAATTACGATGACCTGTCCACGGATAAGGGCTACCAGTTCAAGTTCTACTGCGACAAGTGCGGCAACGGCTTCATGTCGCGCTTCCAGCCGTCGGTCACGGGGACCGCCGGGTCTCTTCTGCGCGCGGCCGGCAGCCTCTTCGGCGGGTGGGCCAGTTCCGCGGGCGACTCCGCCTACGAGGTTCAGCGCGCGGTCGGCGGCAAGGGCCACGACGCGGCGCTCGCGAAGGCCGTCGCGGAGGGCAAGGAGCATTTTCACCAGTGCTCGCGCTGCGGCAAGTGGGTTTGTCCCGAAATCTGCTGGAACGCGCAGGCGGGCCAGTGCGAGGAGTGCGCGCCGGACTACCAGGAGGAGGCGGCCTCGGCGCACGCCCACGCCAAGGCCGACGCCACGCGCCAGCAGCTCTACGAGAAGGCGCAGCAGACCGACTACGTCTCGAAGATTGACATGAGCGCCGAGTCGGTCGCCAAAGCGCCCGCGAGGCCCGCCGCGCAAACCGCGCCGGCCGCCGCGGCCAACTGCTCGGCCTGCGGCGCGCAGGTCGGCAAGGCCAAGTTCTGCCCCGAGTGCGGGACGCCGACCAAGCCCGCGCGCGTCGCCTGCTCCGGCTGCGGGCACGAGCCCGAGAACCCCACCCGCTTCTGCCCCGAGTGCGGCGCGAAGATGCCGCTCATAGGCTAAAAGAACAGGAACCACGAAGACACACGAAGCGACGCGAAGTAGGCTCGACTCCTTTCTTCGTGTCTTTTCGTGTGTCTTCGTGGTCCGCCCCCTACTTCTTCTCCGGCTTCAGTTCCCAGAGCACGTTGACGATGACCCAGCGGCCGTTGGACTTCGCCAGGTGGAGGTAGTCGACCCAGTCCGAGGCGACGACCTTGACGCTCGCCGCGTTCTCGAACACGTCCAGGACCGTCACGTCCTTCTGCTGCTTCTCCTTCGGCGTCTCCTTCCCGCCGCCGCGGCGCGTCCCCAGCACGAGCGACATCGCGCTCATCTGGCCCAGATTGCTGTAGCCCTCCTTGTTCGTGCGGACGATTCTTTTCGCCAGCTCGGGGTGGAGCGCGCGCTCCATGCGCTCGGCGTTGCCCTCGTACCAGCCCTCTATGTAGTCGAGCGCCGCCTGCTTAATCGCCGCCGCGTCCGCCGGCGACTGCGCGCGCGCTTCGGCCGCGAGCGCCAGCAGGAGCGAGACGAAGACCAACACGAGGGAGACGAACACGAGGCCGGATTTTCTCTTCATGACAGCGTCCTTTCGATTCGGTTTTACAGTCACCACTTTCTTATTCTCCAAAGCCTGACGGTGCGGTCGGGAGCTTGCTCTCTGGCGTCGGGCACGGAGTTTAGCTTCACGCGGCCCCGGCGAAAAGAGATTTGTGGCGGGGCGCGAGTTTCGGTGGGCGGGCCGGTTTCCTTGCGGGGCGAACTGGCGCGGCGCGCGCTCAGTCCGCGTGGCCGAAAAGCTCCTGCAGCTTGTCGCGGTAGCCGCGGCCCGTGGCGAGGCGCGTGCCGTCTTGGAGGATGATTTCGTACTCGCCGCGGAAGAGCGGGTGGAGTTCCTTGATGCGCCGGACGTTGACGATTGCCGAGCGGTGGACGCGCAGGAAGAGCGCGGGGTCGAGTCTCTTTTCGAGGCTGCTCATGGTCTCGCGCAGCAGGTGCGAGTCGCGGCCCGCGTGCAGGCGGACGTAGTTGTCCGCGGCCTCGACCCAGTCTATCTCCCCGACGCCGAGGAAGAAGATGCGCCCGGCCGTCTTGACGACGAGCCGCTCGGCGTACTTCTGGTTCGTCTTCAAATCTTCAATCAGACTTTGCAGGCGCAGACTGATCTCGCTCAGCCCCTCGCGCTCCGTCTGCGACCGCGCGCGCGCCAGGGCTTTCGCGAAGCGCTCGGCGTCGAAAGGTTTGAGCAGGTAGTCGAGCGCGTGCACGTCGAAGGCGCGCAGCGCGTATTTGTCGTAGGCCGTGACGAAGATGACGTTGGGCAGGCGCTCAGCGGCTATCGCTTCGAGGACGCCGAAGCCGTCGAGCTCGGGCATCTGCACGTCGAGGAAGACGAGGTCCGGTTCGAGTTCGCGTATGAGGCGGACGGCCTCGCGCCCGTCGCCGCACTCCGCGACGACTTCGATGTCCTTCTCTTCCGCGAGGTGCGCGCGAATCCCGCGCCGCGCCAGCGGCTCGTCGTCCACGATCATCGCGCGAATCTTCCTCACGCGCGCGTCCCTTCGCCCCCGCTGCGGAAGGGAATCTCGATTGAGACTTCGAGGCCGCCGCCCTCGCGCTCGCGCATCTCGAAGCGGTGCGCCGCGCCGTAGAGTTGTTCGAGCCGCGAACGCGTGTTCGAGAGCCCTATGCCCTTCATCAAGTCTTCGGGCCGCGCCGACCCGAGCCCCGCGCCGTCGTCCGCGACCGCGAGCCGCACCGCGCCGTTCTCGCGCGCGGCGCGAATCTCGACGGTGCCCGCACGCGCGCGCGGCGCGATGCCGTGCCGGATGGCGTTCTCGACTAAGGGCTGAAGGATGAGGTTCGGCACGCGCGCGTCGAGCGCCGCCGGGTCAATCTCCATCCGCACCGTCAGCCGGTCCTGGAAGCGCGTCTGCTCGATCTCAAGATAGCTCTCCAAAAATTCCAGCTCCTGGTGCAGCGCCACCTCGTGCGCGCCCGCTTCCTCCAGGCTCGTGCGGAGCAGGTCGCTCAGGCGCGCGAGCATCCGGCGCGCCGCGCGCACGTCCTCGGCCATCAGCACAGAGATGCTGTTGAGCGTGTTGAAGAGGAAGTGCGGGTGGAGCTGCATGCGCAGGGCGTCGAGCTGCGCCTGTGCCAGTTTCGTTTCGAGCTGCGAGGCTCGCAACTCGCGCTCGCGGTACTTGCGGTAATAGTCGAGCGCGTGGACGAGTCCGACAATCGCGCCGTAGGTCAGCAGGTCGAAGTGGAAGTCCCCGACGAAGAAGCCGCGGAAGGACTCGAAGAAAGAGCGGTTGGCCGGAATTTTGCCGAGCCAGGAGGCTATCGTGACGTAGGCCGCCAGTTGAAGGAGCGAGAGCAGGACGGCCGCCGCGACGTGCGCCGGGAGGTTTCTGCGCCAGCTACGGCGCTCAATCGGGAAGCGGCGCGCGAGCCGGAGGACTAAAGGCGTCAGCGCCAGCCAGAGGTAGGCGCAGAGGAGCCAGGCCGACAACGCCTCGCCGACCCTCAACGGTCTCCCGTCGTAGGCGCGCACGGCGATTGACTGGACGGCGAAGAACAGCCCGAACAGAGTCCAGCCGGCCGCTATCAGCGACCACTTCACCAAAGGTCTTCGCCGCGAGGCTTCGTCTTTCATCGCGCCGCATAGCTTATACCCAGTCGCAAAATAAAGGAAAGCGAAAGAAGCGAAAGGCCCGCGCGGAACGGCGGGCCTTTCGCTTCTCCCCCTTGCTCGACCGGAGCGTCAGTAGTTCAGTTGAATCGAGCGCAGCACGTTGCCGAAGGCGCTCTGGAAGGTGCCGTAGTCGTTTTGCGGCGCGACCATGATTAAGTAGAACAACTGGCCGTCGCGCAGGAGCGTGGTGTAGACCGTGATCCGCTCGTTGCGGCGCGTCGCCTCGTTGACGTTCGACAGGTTGATGGCGAGCGCGTTGCGCCCGTCAATCGAGCCGCGCTGGTAGCCCCCTTGCGCGCGCAGGTTCCCGTTGCCCTGCGCCAGCGAGTTGATGAAGTAGTCCGTCGCGTCGCGCAGGTTGTTGCCCTGCGCCTGTGTGACGCCGACGTTGACGCCGTGCGTGAAGACGGGCTGGCCCTGCACCTGCCCGTACGCGCCCTCGGGCGCGAACCACACGGAACTCTGGCTCTCGCCCAGCTCGCGCCAGTTGTCCGGGTACTGCAACTGGAAGACGTTCCCGCCGTTGAAAGTCCTGTAGCGCGACGACGGGTACGCCACCCGCCCGCTGATGTTGCCCTCGGGATAGTTCGACGGGTAGTTGCCGCCCTCGACGGGGTAGCGCCGTCCACTGCGCGCGATCTCTTCCATCGAAGGAGCGCGGCCCTGCCCGCGCAGGCGCTGCTGCACCATGGCGAACTCCTCCGTGTTGCGGATGGGGTTCGAGACGCGGAGCAGCGCGGCCTCCTGGTTGATGCGCTCGTAGCGGTTGGTGGGGTTCGGGTGGCTGCTCATAAACTGCGGCCCGCCGCCCCCGCCCTGCGACTGGATCGTGCGGAAGACGTTCGCCAGGTCGCGCGGGTCGTAGCCCGCGTTCGCCATGATCTGCGCGCCGAGCACGTCGGCCTCCGTCTCGTACTCGCGGCTGAATTTGAGGAAGTAGGTGCCGACGGCCACCTGACTGCCCTGTCCGACGATAGCGCCGGGCACGCCGCCTATGACCGCGCCGGCGATTGCGCCGATGCCGGCCAGGACGGAATACTTCTGCGCCTTGGTCGCCTGCGCCGTGCCGTGGCGGAGCGCGACGTGGCTGATCTCGTGGGCCATGACGCCGGCCAGCTCGCCCTCGTTGCGCGCCGCCTCGATCATCCCGCGGTTGATGTACATCGGCCCGCCCGGCAGCGCGAACGCGTTGATGTCGCGCGCGTTGACGACTTTGAAGTGATAGCGGAATCCAGGGTGCTGGAACTCCTGCGGGATGGCCTCGACGAGCCGCTGCCCGACGCGCTCGACGTAACTCTCGACCATCTCGTCGCGCATGATGGGCATCTGCTGCTCGACCTGCGCGGCGGCCTGGCGGCCGGCCTGAACGTCGTCGGAGATTTTATACTTATTGCTATGTAACTTGATTCTGGTCTGCGCCGAGACATCGAAGGCAGACGCAAAGAGCGCGAGAGCCGCGAGCAGCATGACGAGCGCGCGTGCGCGGGCGTGAATACTGGTTTTCATTCTTCCCCCTCCCGTAAAGGATGCGAGCGCTTCCCCGCACCCGTTCTCTCAAGCTGTAAAAAAGCGGCCCGCTCCCGAACTATTTTCGAGGGCGGGCCGCTTAACTTTAAAACTCCAGCCGTCTCCCCCGAATTTTTGACAACCGCGCTGGCGCGGAACGCGCAGGGAGAGAGGGCGCGTTAATCTCCGCCGAATTATAGCACCTCACGCGGGTCCGGCCCGCCCGCGTCGGCCCAGTTTTGATGAGACGAGGCAAGGGCGGGTTGGCCCTGTTTAACCGCGCCGCCGCCCGTAACGTCTGCGCGCCGGAGAGCTTCGCTCGTTCACGTTACGATTCTGTTCTATTTTGTTTACCTCGTCCTCAAACTTCGCGGTCACGCCGTCGGGCGGGCGCGGGATGGAGACGGCGACGAAGGGCGAGGTGAGCGCCTCCGTCACCACGTCGCCCTTCCCCGGCCGCTGCTCGTCGACGCGCACGACGAGCGTCTGACCTTCGCGGCGAATCGCGGCCACGGAGATGCCGTAGCCGCCGGTGCTTTGGCGGCCCTGGTGCGCGACGACGGCGGCGCGCGTGTTGAAGTTGACCTCGGGCATGGGGCCCGAGCTGCCGCGGCCTATGACTTCCCACGCGCGCTCCCAGTCACTCTGGTTCGTGATGAGTTGGAGCGCGCGCGTGCCTTCGTAGCGGCTGTTGTAGCCCGTCGCGAGGACCGAAAAATCAACGTCGCGCTGCGGCTCAATCGTGCCGCCTCCTGTGCCGGTATTTTGCCCGCCCGCGGAGCCGAGCATGGCGAGGCGTATGATCTTGACGGGCGGCATCCCGTAAGAGAGCAGCCGGTCGTGGAACGCGCCGAGGTTGAACGCCGCGCCCTCGCGCCGCCTGTAGTCTTCGCGCAGTTTCAAGATTTGCATCTTGCCGAGCGTGTAAACCAGGTAGGTCGGGTCGAGCGTGCCGCGCCGCGCCTCGCGCTCGGCGTTGACTCTCTCCTGGTAGCCCTCGCGCATGAAGAACTCAACGCCGCCTTCGTAAGTCATGCCCTGCGTGTGCAGGCGCAGGCCGACGAGGTAGCGGCACAGTCTGAGGAGCGCCATGTTCAACTGCGCGAGCCTGAGCTTGGGGTTGTTCCCGCCGAAGCCCTCGTCCAGCATCATCTGCTCGCAGTAGTGCGCCCAGCCTTCGACGAAGCTCGCCGCCGAGAGCGCGACGCGGACGCGCGACGGCTGCCGCTTCAAAGCCAGGTACTGATAGTAGTGGCCGGGGTAGACTTCGTGGATCGAGATGATGGGCAGCGCGTAGCGGTTGTAGAAGCTGAGGTGCTCTTCGCGCCTGCGCTCGTCCAACTGCGGGTCGGGCGGCGTGACGTAGTAGTAGGCTTCGGTCGCGACGCGCTCGAACGCGCCGGGCGAGTCCATCGAGGCGAAGCTCGTCGAGCGCGCGTACTCGGGCGTCTCGGCGACGCGCAGGTTCTCGCCCGCGGGCACGGTCATGATGTCGGCCGTGCGGACGAAGGCGCGTATCCGGTCCAATTCCGAGCGCGTGTCGCCGACGAGCCCGTCCGACGAAGGGTGCTCGCGCCCGAGAGTGCGCAGCGCCGCGCGCACGCCCCTCCCCGGCGCGATCTCTTCCGCGAGCAGCCGCATCTCTTCCTGCGTGCGCCGCAGCTCTCTTTCGCCTTCGTTGATGAGGTGCTCCACGGGCGTCTCGACCATCTCGTCGTAGAGCAGTTTCTTTCTATAATTCTCCGGCCCGATGGCGAAGTTGCCGGTGGAGCGCGGCAGCAGGTCGCGCGCGAGCCAGTCGGCGAAAGAGCGTAGCGCGTCGATGGCGGCCGCGTTCGCCGCCTCGAACTCGCCCTTGCGCGCCGCGCTCATGCGCCCGCCGCCCGCGCGCTCGACCATCTGCGGCACGACGCGCTCGAAGTACTCGACGCTCCCGCGCACCTGCGCGACGGCCGTCTCCGTGTAGATGCGCGGCGGCGCTTCCAGATTGGCGCGCGCCTCTTCGAGCAGCCGCGCGATCTCGCGCTCGCGCGCGAGCACGGCGTCGAGCCGCTGGTCGAACGGCGCGTAGTTGCGCTTGAGGATGTTGTCGACGCCCGCGGCGGCCGTCTGGTTGTAGGCGTTCGGGTCGCGCTGCCAGCGGCCGATGTCCTGCAAGTCCAGGAGCTGCCCGCGCGCGTGCGAGGTCAGGACAAGGTAGTCGTAGCGCGCGTCTTCCGAAAGAGAGTTAGGGTTGATGCGGGCCAGAAGGCTGAGCGTGTCGCGCAGGCGGCGAGCCTCGCGCTCAAGGCTCTCGCGGCTACGGCTTTCGAGGCGCGAGTCGTACTCGTGCAGCCCGGCGGAGGTCGCCTCCGTCGGGTTGAAGCTGTAATGGCCCTTCAGGTACTCGTCCGCGATCTGCCGGAAGCGCGCGCTGACGTAGCCGCGGTCGGAGGCGACCGGCGGCGTTATGACGCGCCGCGGCGGGAGTCTGCGGCGTCGCTGCGCGACGACCGGGAACGCGAGCGAGCCCGCGACGACCACGAGCAACAGGACGCAAAGTTTCCTCTTCATCAATTACCTTTTGGGCTACGATTACAAACCTGTCCCGGAGAGAGCCTGCGCGGAGAGATTAACACAGAGCGGCGGTCAGTTAACAAAAAGAAGAGGGCGGCCGTGCCCATCACACTCGGCCGCCCTCTTCCGTCTTTAACTGACCGCCGCCTACTTCTTTTTCGGCTTGAGTCGCTGCGGCTCGATTTTTTCGTTGAGCCATTCGGCGGCGTCCTGGACGGGGGCGATGTGGAGCGTGCCGCCCTTCCAGATGCGTATGGTGTTGATGATGAAGAAGACGGTCGAGGCGGTCCAGAACATCCCGCCGCCGATGCCCGTGCCGGTGACGCGGCCGACGAAGTTGAAGATGAGCGTGATGAAGAGCGCGACCAACTGGAGGGCCAGCCCCTGCGACGCGTAGAACCTGGCCTTCGTCTCCTCGCGCGGCGTCAGGACGAGTTCTATGGCCCCGATCACCCCGCCGATGAAGAAGGGCACGTAGGGCAGCGCGAGCGTCACGTTCTCATGCATCCCGAGCCCCGGAACCGTGCGCGCAGGTGTCGGCGGTGCCGCAGGCTGACGCGCCGCGTCCGCCGCGAGGCCGACGGGGCGCGGCGGGTAGCTCGGCGGGACGTGAATCGAAGGGTACGAGACCGGGATCGAAGAGTCGTAACGCTTCGTGGGTGCCTCCGCCGGCCAGACCTCTTTCTCCTCGGGCACGGGCTCGACACGCCTCGTCGCGCCCCACTCGTCGTCGGCGCGCTTCGCGTAACCCTCGTCGAGCGGGTTGGTGTCGTACTTGCTCTTCTTCTTCTCTTTCATCATTTCGTAAGTTGTTTACGAAATCGTAGCCCGCAAGGTTCTCCCCCAAGTCAGTCAGCGACCGCGTACTCGACCGGCTCCCAGCGCGCGTCGCGCTCGGAGATGCGGAAGGCGCGCAGGGTCGCCCGGCCCGCGCCCAGGCCAATAATAAAGTAAATGGCGGAAGGATAGTAGGCGAGACGAACGTCCGTCTCGGACGGGACGGGGTCGCTTGCGCGCGGGTGCGAGTGGTAGATGCCCAGAAGCTCCTGCCCGCGCTCGCGCATGTCGCGCTGCGCGGCGAACAACTCCTCGGGCGCGGCCTCGTAGCCGACGAGCGGGTCGCGCGCGACGTTGCGCAGGCGGTAGACGATTTGTGCGCGCCTGCCGCTCCCGCCGACGAGCCCGCAACACTCGGCCGGCGTCGCCTCGCGCGCGTGCGCGAACAGTTCCTCGACGTGCTCGCGCGAGAGCGTAATCATGGCGTGGACGCGGGCGACGGGGAAGGCTGCGCGGCCTTGCGCTTCTTTTCCGCGGCCTTCTTTTTAGGCGCAGGCTTTTCCAGGCACCGCGCGGCGATAGCCATCATGACGCCCGCGCGCAAGCCTTTGTTCTCCACCGTGCGCGCCAGCGCGAGCGCTCCCTGAAAGTCCGCGGCGGCCAGGTCGCGGAAACTGTTCTCGATGTCGAAGCCGGCGAGCGGGTAGGCCATGAAGATGCCGAACTGCTCGCCCTTAATTTCCTGGAAGACAACGGGCATGAAGATAGGGTTATCCAGCCTGTTAATCGTCTTGACGGCCTCGCCCATGACCTCCACGGCGCGGAACTGGTCTAGCTTCGAGTAGAGGTGCGCGACGCCGAGCAGGGAGCGCGCCCTGCGGTCTGTGTTCGGCGCGGAGAGCGCGACTTTCGCCGCCTCGTCCAGCGCCTCGCGGAAGCGCGCCTGGTCGGCGAACTTCTTCTCGGCGGCGTTGGCGATTTCGAAGAAGAGGTAGGCGCGCTGATCCACCTCCTCCACCTTGCGCGTCAGCTTGGCCGCGTCGTCGAGCAGCCCGCCCGCCACGGCCTTCTGCGCGCTCCTGAAGTAGAGCCAGTTGAGAAGCTGCCGGCGGACGTTCTCGTCTTCGACCTTCCCGGCCAACTCCTCTAAACGCTCAAAACTCTCCGACGTGACGCCGGCCTGGACGGCATGCACGCGCGAGTAATCCTTTTTCCACGGGACGGTCTCGCGCTCTGCCTGCCGGGCCAGGTCCGTGAAAGACGGCTCGTCAATCTCGCGCTGCTCCTGCCCGAGACTGGTCATACTCTCGCGCAGCCTCGCGGGCAAGGCCGCGCCGAGCGCGACCTTAGTCTGCGCGACCTGCTCGGCCAGGGCGGGCTGCGTGACGAGAGGACTCAGGCTGTCGAGCGCCAGGTAAAGCTGCGCCGACTCGGGAAAGTTCTGCCGGCCGCTCGCCTTCGCAGGCGCTTGCATGGCGGCCCGCGCGCGCCTGAGCAGGACTTCCATCAGGCGCTGCTGAAGCGCGGCGCTCGGCACGAAGCCCTGCGGCGCGGGCGAGTAAGCGGAACTCGCCTCGGGACCGACGAAGCGGTTCAGGCCGAACGGGTAGCCTGTAAGGTAGAGCAACTCGTTGGCGGGCCGCGCGGAGTAAAACTCCAGGGCTTCGAGGTAGAACTGGTCCCCGGTTTTCTGGTCCGCTTCGGCCAGCCTGTAGAGGAAGCTGGTCAGGCCGTTCCAGGAGGCGGGGTAGCGGAAGCTCCTGCGCGCGAAGTCGAGCGCCGCCGCCCTGTCGACGGGCACGAGAGCGAAAGCCGCGTCGAGGAACTTCTCGCCCATCCTGAGTTCGCCGGCGGGCGGCCAGCCGGCCGTTGCTTTCTCTTTCTCCTTCGCCTCCTCCTCGCTCTGTTTGGCCGCGCGCTCGGCCAGACGCTTGGCCCAGTCCGCGTCGCGGCGGCTGACGGCGCTAATGACTGTGAAGCGCTGGTCGGGCAGGAACATCCCCGGCGTGGAACCGCTCGGCTCGGTCACCGCGTCGCCATGCTCCTTAAAATCTTTCGAGGCCAAATCGTAAGCCTCCGTGAAGGCGTTGCGCGCCGCTTCGGGGCGCGCGGCCCAGAGCAGGTCGGCCGCGCGAATCAGGACCTTGATTCGCGCCGGAACGTCGCCCAGGGTTTTCGACTCCGACAACTGCTCCTCGACGAGCGAGAGCGCGGCCGCCGCGTCGCAGCCCGCCGCCGCCTGACGGCGTTCGGCCCGCGGCGGCGCGGCGGCCGGAAGAACTCGCGCGGGGCACAGTAAGGAAGCGGCCAGAATCGGGAGCAGCGTGGCGCGGGAGCGCGGGTGGTTCATGGCGAGGTTCTCCTTGCGTATGAGATGAAGGCCGAAAGCGGTCAGGCCGCCGCGCGAACATCTCATTAACCTGTTCGCGCGGCGGCCTGACGACGTTTCGGCCTCGACCTTCGCAGGCTCAGACGCCTGACTTTCCTCATCTCGGCGATGATCACCTCCGAGTAAGGCAGGCTGGAGTTTTCCAGCACAAACCAACTCCACTTACCGTTCGGGCTGTTGGCGCTGCCTTCGAGGAAGACGATCCACTCGCCCAGGAAGTGGTTGGCGTCCACGTCATCCTCCAGGGCCATGTAAAACGTGAGCGGCTGCCCGCGCCTGAGCCTGCCCTTCAAGGGCTCGACGACCTCGCTCTCAAGCACGTAAAGGGAGTGAACGTCCGGCGCGGCGAACTTCGCGCTCTTGACTCGCACGTGGGCCACGAGGCCGACCTGCCTGTAGTCGCCCCTCAAATGCTCGAAGGGCGGGTAGTAATCCCTATCCTGCCGGGCCTGCGCACCGGGGCAGGTGAAGAGAAACAGCAAGGCCGCTCCGAGGAAGATTTTCATCCGGGCCCCTCCGGCACGCCGCTAGGCTTCGGCCGCCTCGGCGCGCGGCTGCGCGGCCGCCGCCTCTTTAATCAAACTGCGGCCGATGACGAGGCGCTGAATCTGGTTCGTGCCTTCGTAAATCTGCGTGATCTTGGCGTCGCGCATGTACTTCTCAATCGGATAGTCCTTGCAGTAGCCGTAGCCGCCGAAGAGCTGCACGGCGTCGGTCGTGACACTCATCGCCACGTCGGTCGCGAAGACCTTGCCCATCGCCGCGATCTTCGAGACGTTCTTCGCGCCCGCGTCGATGGCGCGCGCCGAGGCGTAGACGAGTTGGCGCGCGGCCTCGACCTTCGTAGCCATGTCGGCGAGCATCCACTGTATGCCCTGGAAGGAGGCGACCGACTGGCCGAACTGCTGGCGCTTGGTCGTGTAGTCAATCGCCAGGTCGAGCGCGCCCTGTGCCAATCCCAGAGCCTGCGCCGCGACGCCGGGCCGCGCCAAGTCCAACGTCATCATCGCGTGCTTGAAGCCGTGGCCCTCTTTCCCGCCGAGGAGGTTCTCGGCCGGGACGTAGCAGTCGCGGAAGTGCAGCTCGTGGACGGGCACGCAGCGTATGCCCATCAAGTCTTCCTTCTTGCCGATCTCGAACCCTTCGGTCCCCTTCTCCACCAGGAGCGCCGAGACGCCGCGCCCGCCGCGGTCAGGGTTCGTCGAACAGAAGATGGTGTAGAGCTGGGCCGCGTTGCCGTTCGTGTTCCACTTCTTGTCGCCGTTCAGGACGTAGAAGTCGTCGCGCTTCTCGGCGCGCGCCTTCAAACTCCCCGCGTCCGACCCGGCCTCCTTCTCCGACAGCCCGAAGGCCATCAGGGTCTTGCCCTGCGCCACGTCCGGCAGATACTTCTGCTTCTGCTCCTCTGTCCCGCCGACGAGAATCGGGAACGACGCCAAGGCGTTGACGGCGTAAGTCACGCCGACTCCGCCGCACGCCTTCGACAACTCCTCCACGACGATGCACAGATTCGTTACGCCGCCGCCGCGCCCGCCGTACTCCTTCGGGATCCACACGCCCATCAATCCAGCGTCCTGCAACGCGCGCACGACAGACCACGGGTACTCCGCCTTCGCGTCCAACTCGTACGCCACAGGCCGCACGTACTTCTCGGCGATCTCGCGCGCCGTCGCGCGGTATTCCAGGTTCTCTTTCGTCAGCAGCTCGTCCACAATCTTCTCCTCAAAACTTTCTCAAACTCTATTTCACGATCTTCAGTTTCAATTCGTCCAACTGCGCCGGGTCGACTTCGCCGGGCGCGTCGATCATCAGGTCCGCGGCCGAGGCCGTCTTGGGGAAGGCCATCAGGTCGCGTATGTTCTCGATGCCCGTCAGGGCCATCAGCAGGCGCTCGACGCCGGAGGCGATGCCGCCGTGCGGAGGCGTGCCGTATTCGAGCGCGTCGAGGAAGAAGCCGAAGCGCTCGCGCGCCTTCTCGATTGTGAGCCCCAGCGCCTTGAAGACCAGCCCCTGCACGTCGCGCTGGTGAATGCGGATGGAGCCGCCCGCGGCCTCCACGCCGTTGACCACAGTGTCGTAAGCCTTCGCGCGCAAGCTGCCGAGAAGGTGCGTCTCGCCCTCCTCGATTGCGCGGCGCAGGAGCGGCAAGTCTTCGTCGAGCGGCGAGGTGAACGGGTGGTGCATGGCGTAGTAGCGCCCGTCGTCCTCGTTGAACTCGAACATCGGGAACTCCGTCACCCAGAGCGGCGCGTAGACATTTTCGGGAATCAACTTCTCCCTCCGCGCCATCTCGTTCCTCAGAGCGCCGAGGCTCGCCGCCACCACTTTCGGCTTCCCGGCGACGATGAGCACCGCGTCGTCCTTCTGCGCGCCCGCGCCCTGTGCCATGCGCTCGATTGTCTCCTGCCCGAGCGCCTTCAGGAGCGACGAAGAGGTTTCGTCGCCGAGCTTGATCCAGGCCAGCGCCGTCGCGTTGTAACGCTTGACGAACTCCTGCAACTCGTCCAGGACTTTCCGCGACAGGCGCGCGCCGCCGGGCACGACCAGCCCCTTAATCTCGCCCCCGCCTTCGAGCGTCGCGGCGAAGGGAGCGAACGTCGTCCCCTCCAACACGCCCGACAAGTCTTGCAGTTCCATTCCGAACCTCAGGTCCGGCTTGTCCGAGCCGTAGCGGCGCATGGCCTCACTGTAAGTCAGGCGCGGGAATGGCACAGTCAATTCCGCGCCGACCAAATTGAAGACGCGCGCGAACAAGCCTTCGATGAGCCTGTAAACTTGCTCGGTCGTGGCGAAGCTCATCTCCACGTCCAACTGCGTGAACTCGGGCTGGCGGTCGGCCCGCAAGTCCTCGTCGCGGAAGCAGCGCGCGATCTGGTAGTACTTGTCCAGCCCGGCGATCATGCAGAGCTGCTTGAAGAGCTGCGGCGACTGCGGCAGCGCGTAGAACTTGCCGGGCTGTATGCGCGAGGGCACGATGTAGTCGCGCGCGCCCTCGGGCGTAGACTTAATCAGGATGGGCGTCTCGATTTCCGTGAACGCCTTCTCGTCCATGTAGCGGCGAATCTCCGCCACGACCCTGTGGCGCAGGCGGATGTTCGCCTGGAGCTGCGGCCGGCGCAGGTCGAGGTAGCGATACTTCAGCCGCAGGTCTTCGCTCGCGAGCTGATCCTGCGAAGTCGGCTCGATTTGGAAAGGGGGCGTGCGCGCGTCGTTCAGGACGAGAATCTCGCGTGCGCTCACCTCAACGTCGCCCGTCGGAATCTTCGGGTTGCGCTGGTTCTCGGCGCGCAAGACGACCTCGCCCGTGACGGCGATGACGTACTCGCCGCGCACCTCTTTGGCCTTCGCGTGCGCCTCGGCGGCGGTCTCCTCGTTGAAGACGACCTGCGTGATTCCGTCGCGGTCGCGCAGGTCGACGAAGGTCAATGGGCCAAAATCGCGCCGCCGCGCGACCCAGCCCATCAAAGTCACAGTCTTCCCCACGTCTGCGGCGCGCAGCGCGCCGCACGAGTGTGTCCGCTCAAGGTTCCCTAAATGATCAAGCATGATTCAGACTTTCCGACTCACCACAGAGGAAAGAATTTGAAGTGGCGAATTTGAGATTTCAAATTTGAAATCTTTAATTTCTCTTCCTGTCTCCGTGGTCACTTCCCGTTCCCGGTTTCAGGTTCGCGAAAAAATTCCTGCGGCGCGTCGAAGCGCCCGGCGCGCGGCGAGCCTTCATGCGCCTTCCCGGCCATGTGGGCGTTGAACTCGGCCGAGCGGTTGCGCGGGACGGACAGGCTCTTCCAGGCGGCTGACCTGAAATGTTTCGCCAGGAAGACGAGCTGCCCCGTGTGATAGCTGTAGTGCGTCAACTGCCGGTTGACGGCCTCGACCACCGTGTGCTCCTCGCCGCGGATTAAGACTTTCCTCAGCACGTCCTCGGGCCGCAGGGCTTCGAGCGCGTCGAAGAGGCAGCGCCAGCCCTTCTCCCAGCGCGCCATCACCTCCGAGCGGGTCGTCTCGGGCGCGATGACAAACTCCATGTCGCGGTTCCTGTCCGGCTTCTCGCCGTCGGTCGTCAGGAAATCGGTCCAGCGCGAGAGCATGTTGCCGCTCATGTGACGGACGATGACGGCCAGGCTGTTCGCCTCCTCGTCCAGCGCGCGGAAGAACTCCTCGTCCGTCACCTGCTCGAAGGCCCCCTCGGCCAGCTTCTTGTAGTCCCGAAAGTTACTCAGCGCGTCTTCCAGGTAATGTTTCGCGAGCGCCTCTTCCATAAATCTATTTTCCAATCGCCTCCAGAATGGTCGCGGCGGCGACTGCGCGCGCGAGCGTCTGCTGCTCGCCCGTCGCCATGTTTTTAAGAGAGACTTCGCCGCGCTCGCGTTCGCTCTCGCCGACGACGGCGACGAACGGGACGGCGCGCGACGAGGCGTACTTGAACTGCTTGCCGAGCTTGTCCGCCTCCGGGTAAAGGTCGACGCGCAGCCCCGCGGCGCGCAGTTCCGTCGCCAGATTGATTGAATCGTTGACGGCGGCCTCATCCCAGATCGTGACCATCACGTCGGCAGGCGCGTTGACGAGACTCGCCGGGAACATCTCGCGCTCGGTCATCACGACGATGATCCGCTCCAGACCCAAAGAGAATCCGCAGGCCGGGACGTTCTGGCCCGAAAACATCCCGACCAGATTGTCGTAGCGCCCGCCGCCGCCGAGGCTGCCCGCGAGGTCGGGCACGTTGATTTCAAGAATCGCGCCCGTGTAGTAAGAGAGCCCGCGCGCGAGGCTCGGGTCAACACGGAGGCGCGCGCCCGCGCCGCTCGCCGCCGCGAAGTCCACGATTGACCGCAGCTCGTCTATGCCTTGCGCGCCCGCCTCGTGGTCGCCCACGAATTCGACCAGACGGCCGAGCGTCACGGCGTTGAGCGCCTCAGACGACGCGGCCACCTTTTCGTCCGGCGCAAGCTCCGCGGCGTGCTCCAATTCGCCCAGGGCCGCGAAGAAGCCGAGCAGCTTGCCGCCAGCCTCTTCCGCCACGCCGCGCCCAGCCAGTTCCTTCCAGACGCCCTCGCGCCCGATCTTGTCCAGCTTGTCCAACGCGACGAGAGCGTCCGCGTGTTTGTCCGCAGGGACTCCCGCAGAGTCCAACACGCCCGCGAGGACTTGCCGGTGATTAATACGAACCGTGAAATTCGTAAACCCTAACTTCGTCAGCACCTCGCTCGACGCCGCGCACAACTCCGCCTCGACGACCATCGAGCGCGAGCCGAGCACGTCAACGTCGCACTGGTAAAATTCCCTGAACCTACCGCGCGCGGGGCGGTCCGCGCGCCACACGGGTTGAATCTGGTAGCGCTTGAAAAACTTCGGCAACGTCGCGCGGTACTCCGCGACGACGCGCGCCAGCGGCACGGTCAAGTCGTAGCGCAGCGCGAGGTCTGCCTCGCCCGTCTTCTCGTGCTCGCCGCGCTTCAGGATTTTGAAGATGAGCTGGTTGCCCTCCTCGCCGTACTTCCCCATCAGCGTCTCTATGTTCTCGACCGCCGGAGTCTCCAGCGGCTCGAAGCCGTAGCGCTCGTAGACCTCGCGTATGACGCCGATGACGTACTCGCGGCGGCGAACGTCCGCGGGGAGAAAGTCGCGCATCCCGCGCGCCGGCTGTGTCTTGCCCTGGGCCATTACTTGAAGACGGAGAAGCCCGCGTAAATGACGAACTGGTTCAGCCCGCGGTTCGAGCCCGCGCGGTCGCCGTTCGAGATGTGATGAAAGCGCACGCCGAAGCTGACGGCGCGCCGCTCTGAGGTGAAGACGCGGAGACCCGCGCCCGCCTCTCCGACCAGCGCCAACTTCCCGGCGTCCGGCAGCGGCACGGACTCGTTGAAGAGGAGCAGGCCGCCGTTCACGTGCACGAAGGGCTTCACGCGCGAGCCGTTCGCGAAATCGAGTTGCAGGCCCAACGGCGTCACGCCCGCGCCGTAGGCCGTCGAGCGCGTAAAAGTCGTCACGGGCCCCGCGGGCGTCGTGACCGTCGTCGCGGACTCTATGTTGCCGACGGCCAGCGCCATCGGTATCGCGTCGAGCGTGTACTGCAAGGCCAGGTGTTCATTCGCCGCGAGCGTGCGCCCGTAGCGGAAGGCCGCGATGACGAACCCGCGCTCGTCCGCCTCGGCGTCCGTCAGCCCGCCGAAGGCGGTCGTCGCCGAGAACGCGCCGCCGCCCCAGACGCCGTACTCGTTGTCGCCGCGCTTCAGCTCGTAGCCCGAATCACTCTGCGCGCTCGCCAAACTGGCACAAATGAACGTCACGAGCAGGGCGGCCAATATCCGAGGACTTGATTTGAGATACTGTGCCGTCCTGCCCGTCGAGTTTTGAGACATTCACGGTTCTCCCTTAACCATTATTTGAAGAACTCGACCCCGCCGGCTCGTCCCTGTACATCCTGATCAGCTCGACGTAGTTCTGCCAGAACACGTCCAGGCCGGCGACCTCTTCGTCGGTGAGCGTGCGCCTGACGCGCGCGGGCGAGCCCATCACGAGCGAGCGCGGCGGAATCTGCGTCCCAGGTGTCACGAGCGAGCCCGCGGCGACCAGAGACTTCGCGCCGACGCGCACGCCGTCCATCACGACGGAGCCGATGCCTATGAGGCTCCCGCGCTCGACGTAGCAGCCGTGCAGCGTGACGTTGTGCCCGACCGTGACCTCGTCTTCGAGGACGGTGGCGTGCGTGCCGTTGGAGACGTGTATGACGGTCCCGTCCTGCACGTTGGTGCGGTTGCCTATGCGTATGTAGAAAACGTCGCCGCGCACGACGGCGTTGAACCAGACGCTGGCCTCCTCGCCGACGTGAACGTCTCCGATGATCTGCGCGCTCTCTTCGATGAAAGCCGTCGGGTGAACCCGCGGGTGCGTGCCGCGAAAGGGTCTAATCATGCCGCCTTCGGCCCGGATAGCTGACGTTCGCCGCTCTCGGACAAAGCGAAAACCTAACACGAGCCGCACGGGCCGGGCAAGGAAGCGCCCGTTCCTGTAAAAGACCTGCCGTCGAAAGGCTCGGCCTTGAAAAGGGTTTTTCCGGCGCGTATATTAATGAGGCCACCCTAAAGCTGCCCGGCGCACGGGCGATATTCTCATGGGAGGTGAGAAGTGAGCGAAGACACGACGCAAGACATGTCGCAGCAGTACGACACCAAGCCGACCATCGAAACGGTCTTGGAGCGAATCAACGAAATGCGCGGTGAGCTGCTGGGGCGCATCAACGAAATACGCGGCGAGATGCTGGAACGCTTTGACGGAATGCATACTGAGATGGACGGGATGCGCCGCGAGATGGATGTTCGGTTCGACCGCGTTGAGAGCATTGCCAGCGGCACGCGCTCAGAGTTCCTGACACTTCGCGCCGATTTCAGGGAGCTGAAGCACGCGCTCGGCGAACACATACCGGCCCTGAAGTCTTAACCAGCAAGAACCCACCCACAAGACTTCATTCTTACCAGGCGCTTTTCGTTACCGACAGCATCCGTGCCCGTCGCGGATAAAGTTGGACTCTGCGCGCGCGCGGGAGTAGAATGGCGGCACTCAAAAGGGGAGTAGGTCGCCCGCCTTAGCTTCGGGTCCGGCATGGCCGTCAACACGGCGCTCGACGAGAGAGCGCCCGGCCGGTCGGGAAGAGCGAGAATTGGCTCCATGACCAAGACCTTTTGCGGCTTGTCGAGCACGCAAAGGGTCTTTTTGCTTTTGCCGCGCTCGCTCTCGAAGCCTCGTTCTGTGCCGACGCGCGAAAGGGTCTCGGGCGATGGTCGTGCTTCCGCTTCCCCCTTCCTGCTTCCGCTTTACACACGCGCCCGCCGCGTATTATTCGGCACGCCCCCCGCCGCCTGGCCCGCCGCGACGAACCAACTGTCCTGTCCCACCCGAACCTTTAACCGACTACCGCCCGTCCAGAGGAAGTTGAAGATGAAAGCGCTCTCGAAAATTTTAATAGCCTACGACGGCTCGGCGTGCGCCGACGCGGCGCTGAATGATTTGCAGCGCGCGGGGCTGCCCGCGACGCTCGAAGCCGTAGTGATAACGGTGGCGGACGTGATCGTCCCTCCGCCCGACGACGAAGTGCCCGAAAGCGAGCTGCTCATTCACATCCCCGAAGGCATACGCCACGCGCAGGAGCACGCCGAGCAGACCGTGAAAGAAGCGCTGGCGCTGGCCGAGCGCGCCGCCGGGCGCGTCAGGGAAAACTTCCCCGGCTGGGAAGTGAAGGCCGAGGCGTGCGGCGATTCGCCCGCGTGGGCCGTGGTCAAGCTGGCCGACGGCCTCAAAGCGGACCTCGTCGTCATAGGCTCACACGGCCACACGGTCGCGGGCGGGCGGCTCATCCTGGGCAGCGTGTCGCAGAGGGTGCTCCACGAGGCGCGGTGCTCCGTGCGCGTGGCGCGGTGCGTGGAAGCGGGGCGCACGGGGCCGTGCCGCGTCGTCATAGGCTTTAACGGCTCGATTGATTCGGAGCGTGCGGTGGACGCGGCCGCCTCGCGCGCGTGGCCCGAGGGGAGCGAAGCGCGCATAGTCACGGCGCTCTCGCCCGAGGCGCAAGTCGCGCCGGACGCCGCGGCGGACAAGCTGCGCGCCGCGGGGCTGAGCACGTCGAACGTCGTCAGGGGAGGAAACGCGTCTCACGCGCTGGTCGAAGAGGCCGAGGGCTGGGGCGCTGATTCCATCTTCGTCGGGACGAGAGACCTGCACGGCTTCAAACACTTCCTGACCGGGAGCGTCTCCTCCGCGGTGGCCGCGCGCGCAACCTGCTCCGTCGAAGTCGCGCGCCAATGAATGAATGCGGGCGGAATTCGGATTGCGGCTTTAAGAAACAGGCTCAACTGCTTTTTCGATTCGCAATCCGAAATCGAAGGGATGAATATGTCGGTTGACACAGTTTCCACGAAGAAGGTTGACGCGGGCGCGGGCGCGCCGTGGCACACGCTGACGGTCCCGGACACTTTCGAGCGTTTGAAGTCAGCGCCGCGCGGGCTGACGGAGGCGGAGGCCGCGCGCCGCCTGAGTGAGTACGGCCCGAACGAGTTGCAGGCCGCGGGGCGCATCTCGCCCTGGGAGATTCTGCTCGAACAGTTCAAGAACGTGCTGATCGTGATTCTGATCTTCGCGACCGCGCTCTCCTTCTTCCTGGGCCACGTGGTCGAGGCCGTCGCGATCACGATCATACTGCTCTTCGCCGTCCTGCTCGGCTTCATTCAGGAGTACCGCGCCGAGCGCGCCATCGAAGCCCTGCGCGAGATGGCCGCGCCGACGGCCACGACCATCCGCGACGACGCGGAGCGCGAAGTGCCCGCGCGCGAGCTCGTGCCCGGCGACGTGGTGCTGCTCGCGGCCGGCGACAAGGTCCCGGCGGACGTGAGGCTGGTCGAATCAATCAACCTGCAAGTGGAAGAGTCCGCGCTGACGGGCGAGTCGGTCGCGGTCGAGAAGCACACGGACGCGCTCGACGATGAGGACGCGGCGGTCGGCGACCGCAGGAACATGGCCTACGCGGGGACGGTCGTCACCTACGGGCGCGGGCGCGCAGTCGTCGCGGCGACCGCGATGGCGACCGAGTTCGGCAAGATCGCGCGCATGCTGCAAGAGGTCGAGTCCGACAAGACTCCCTTGCAGGAGCACCTGGACAAGGTCGGGCGCTCGCTCGCGCGCGCGGCGTTCGCGGTCGTCGTCGTCATCATCGCGCTCGGGCTCCTGCGCGGCCAGCCGTTCTTCGAGATGGTCATCTTCGGCGTCGCGCTGGCCGTCGCGGTCGTCCCCGAGGCGCTGCCCGCGGTCGTCACCATCTCGCTCGCCATCGGCGTCAAGCGGATGATCAAGCGCAACGCGCTGGTGCGCAGGCTGCCCGCGGTCGAGACCCTCGGCAGCACCTCCGTCATCTGCTCCGACAAAACTGGCACACTCACCAAAGACGAGATGACCGCGCGCCGCATCTGCGCCTCGGGGCAAATGTTCGAGGTCGCGGGCGCGGGCTACGAGCCGCGCGGGACGTTCAGTCTGGACGGCTCGGCGGTCGAGCCCGCGGGGCCGCTCGTGGAACTGCTGCGCGCCGGCACGCTCTGCTCGGACGCGCGCGTCGTCCGCGACGAGGCGGACGGGCGCTGGCACGTCAAGGGCGACCCGACCGAGGGCGCGCTCGTCGTGGCGGCGGCGAAGGCGGGGCTGGACAAGGCTGCGCTCGACCGCGAGTTCCCGCGCGCGGGCGAGATCCCCTTCAGCTCCGAGACCAAGCGCATGACGACGCTGCACGAGACGCAACGGGGCGGCGCAGTCGCCTACTCGAAAGGCGCGCCTGAGTTCATCCTCGATTCCTGTACGTGCCAATTAACACGCGACGGCGAGGCGGAGCTTACGACGGCTTGCAGGGCGAAGATTCTTCACACGGCGCAGGAGATGGCGAGCGAGGCTCTGCGCGTGCTCGCCGTCGCGCGAAAGCACAACGCGAAGCTCGCGGACGCCGAAAGCGGGATGACGTTTCTCGGCCTCGTGGGGATGATTGACCCGCCGCGGCCCGAGGCGCGGGCGGCCGTCGCAGAGTGCAAGCAGGCTGGCATCAAGGTCGTGATGATCACGGGCGACCACCCTCTGACGGCCCGCGCCGTGGCGACCGAGCTGGGCATCCTCGGCTCGGGCCGGTTAATGACGGGCGCGGACCTGGAGGTGCTGGACGACGAAGAGTTTCAGAACGAGGTCGAGGGCGTGGAGGTCTACGCGCGCGTCTCGCCGGCGCACAAGCTGCGCGTGGTGACGGCGCTCAAGGAGAAGGGTCACGTCACCGCGATGACGGGCGACGGCGTCAACGACGCGCCCGCGCTGAAGAAGGCGGACATAGGCATCGCGATGGGCGTGACCGGCACGGACGTGACCAAAGAGGCCGCCGCGATGACGCTGACGGACGATAACTTCGCCTCAATCGTCGCGGCCGTCGAAGAGGGCCGCGGCATCTTCAGCAACATCAAAAAATATTTGATGTACCTGCTCTCGTCCAACATAGGCGAGATCGGGTTGATGGCCGGCGCGTCGCTTTTGGGACTCCCGCTCCCGCTCTCGGCCGTGCAAATCCTTTACGTCAACCTCGCGACCGACGGCTTGCCCGCGCTCGCCCTGGCCGTCGACCCGCCGGAAACGGACCTCATGCGCCGCCCGCCGCGCAACGCACGCTCGGGCATCTTCACGCGCCCCGTCGTCATGCTGATGCTCGCGGGCGGGCTCTGGTCAACGCTCGTCAACCTGGGCCTCTTCGCGTGGGCGCTCAACTCTGGCCGGAGCGTGCAGGAGGCGATGACGATGACGTTCGTCTCGCTCGTCCTGATACAGTTTTTCAAGGCGTACAACTTCCGCTCCGACCGCCACTCCGTGCTGCGCAAGCCCTTCGCCAACAAGTGGCTCAACCTCGCAATCCTGTGGGAGCTGTTCATGCTGGCGATGATCATCTACCTGCCCTTCCTGCACGACATGTTCGACACTTTCCATTTGACGCTCAACGACTGGCTCATCGTCATCGGCCTGGCCTTCACAGTCTCGCCCGTCCTCGAACTGACCAAGTGGGCCGAGCGCCGCGGCTGGTTCGGCGCGATGCCCTGAATATTGACAGGCGCGGAGCGTGCGTGAGAGAGTCGGGCGCGATGATGAGCGGGGCGAAGAAGAGTGTCAGGACGAGGGAGCTTGCGCGCTTGGCGGCGCTCGCGCTCGCGCTGTTACTGGCGGCGTGCGGCGGGTCGCTTTACAAGGTCAAGCCGAAGATCGACGCGCCGGTCGCGGGCGGGAGCGAGGCGAGCGCAGCCGGCTTCAAAGTCCGCGCTGTGCCACTTTTCGCGGACGAGGAGAGCCAGGAGTTGTTCGAGGCGAACCTGCCGCTCGCGGGGCTCCTGCCCGTGCGCCTGGAGATGAGCAACGAGGGCGCGTCGCCCGTCTCCTTCGAGCGCGTCCGCTTTCGCCTGCGCGACGCCGAAGGTGGCGAGTGGAAATTCCGCACGCCCAAGCAAGCCGTCTCGCGCATACTCGAAAGCGACCAGGTCTACCTCTACAACCCGAACTCGCGCCGCGCATTCCAAGAGGCCGTCAACCAGCACGGCTTCGACCTGGCGACCCCGCTCGAACCCGCGGCCCGGCGGCGCGGCCTCATCTTCTTTCAGACGCCGAAGAAAGAACAGCTCAACAACCCGCGCGGCCTGGTCTTGACCATCGAAGGGCTGCCCCAACCGGTCGAAGTAATTTTCAACTGAGCTTCAAGATGAGCGAACAAAAAAGTCTTCAGGAGAAGTACGCCCCGCACAACGCCTGCTTCGGGTGCGGGCAGGCCAACGAGAAGGGACTGAGGATTCGCAGCTTCCCGAGCGGCGAGGAGGAGGAGGTCGTCTGCGAGTGGCAGCCCGAAGCCTATCACGAGGCGTTTCCGGGCGTGCTGAACGGCGGGATCATCGGCGCGCTCCTGGACTGCCACATGAACTGGACGACGATCTGGCACCTGATGAGACGCACGGGGGCCGAGAAAGCCCCGTGCACGGTGACGGCCGACTACTCAATCAAGCTCAAGCGCCCGACGCCGACGGACGCGCCCGTCCGCCTCGTCGCACGCGTCGTCGAATCGACCGACGACCGCGCCGTCGTCGAAGCCGAACTCATCGCCCACGACAAAGTCTGCGCGACCGCGCGCGGCACCTTCGTCGCCGTCAAACCCGACCACCCGGCCTATCACCGATGGTGAAAAGACAGTAGGCAGTGGGCAGTTAAAACGGAAGACAAGAAGCGGCCGGCGGTGATTACTTTGGCTGCTCTTGTTTTAACTGCCAACTGCCTACTGCATTTTCCTCACCGCTTCCATCAGACGTTCGACGCGGCCCAGCTCGACGCCGTTCTCCCAGTGGCCGCCGGCCTTCAGGGACGAGCCGACGATGAAGCCGTCGGCCTCGTGGAAGTCCGCGACGTTTGAGGCGGTGATGCCGGAGCCGAGCAGGACGGGGAGGCGCGTGTGCGCTTTGGCCTCGCGCACGTCCTCGACGCTCGGCGGCCTGCCCGTCGTGCTGCTCGTGACGATCACCGCGTCGCCGCGCATGAACTCGACGGTCGTCGCCGTCTCGCCGAGCGAGATGTCGGCCGTGATGGCGTGCGAAGAGTGCTTCTTCTTGATGTCGGCCCAGACGCGCACGTGCTCCGCGCCGATCTTGCGCCGGTAGCGCAGCAGCTCCGCGGCCGACGACTGTATGAACCCTTCGTCCGCGACGTGCGCGAAGACGAAGCCCTCGGCGCGTACGTAGTCCAGCCCCGCCGCGTGGGCGACGGCCATCGCTTCGAGGTTGGCCGCGGCCAGGACCTGCACGCCGACGGGCAGGCGCGTCAGCATCTTGACCTCGCGCCCTATGACGGCGAGCGCGGCCACGATTTCTGGGCCAGCTCCCCCGCGCGTGTACGGCGTGTCGTGCATGTTCTCGATCATCAGGCCGTCCACGCCGCCCGCGCGGTAGACCTCCGCCTCGGCCGCCGCCAGCTCGATCAGGTCCGCGACCGAAAGATTGCTCGCGGGCGTGCCGGGCAGCGCGCCCGTGTGAATCACGCCGACGACGGGCTTGGGGTTCGGGAATAAGCTCAGGGGCATCGTCCGTAATTTTCAGGCGAGCCTGAATCGGCCCGCCGGCTCGTTGGTGATGAAGAGCACGTCCAGGCGGTTGAACGTCTGGTTGACCGCGACGGTCGCGCCCGTTTGCAGGCGGAAGGAGATGAGCAGGCCGTCTTCGCGCTGCTCGACGCGCAGGTCCGCGAAGCCGCGCCCGTGCGCCAACTCGCCGCGCGCCGACGCGAGCGAGGCGCGCGGGACCAGCACGAAGAGGCGCTCGCCCTCGGCGTAAGACCTGTAGTCGTCGAGCGCGGCGTCGGACGTGAGCGTGAAGCGCACGCCGTCCCGCGTCTCGCTGCGGCGGAGCGCGACGACGCGCTTGCGCTGCGGCGCGTCCGTCGGCGAAGCGGTGGCGGCGCGCGTGCGCGCCACAACCGGCGCGAGCGCGGTCAGCAGCAGCGAGACAACCAGGAGGCGTGCGGGCAGGCTTTTGTGCCAATTTCGCGGGAGCGTATCGAGGGCGGCGCGCGCGCCGTTAACGGGAGGCACGCGGGCGGGCTCTGGACGCAGAAGAGTGTTCATTGGGGGTGATGACTCCGTTCTGCTTGATGGTCACTGGAGGGGCGAAGCTTGCGGGAGTGAAAGCGACTGCTCCGAAGGCCGCGCGCCCGGAGTGCTAACGGAGTATAATCGCTTTCGCCCCGGATTCACAGGGGAATTTTCCGGCGAGCCCTGGGAAGCACAGACTCACACACCGGGAGGCAGCATGAGCAGAGACGACGACGACAGAATCTACAAGGTCGTCGTCAACAGCGAGGATCAATACTCCATCTGGCCGGCCGACCGCGAGAACGCTCTGGGCTGGAACGACGCGGGGAAGACGGGGACCAAGGCTGAGTGCCTGGCCTACATCAAGGAAGTGTGGACGGACATGAGGCCGCTCCACTTGCGCAAGCTGACGGAGGACGCCGACAAAGACTAACGCCCTCCTTAAAGCTTCACGCGGCCCGCTCCTGCTCACGGCTCTCGGGGAGCCGCCACGTTTGCCCAGGCTCCGTCAGCGCGACGCGCCAGCGCTCGTCGCCCGCCGCGCTCAAGAGTCGCTTGACGGGCTCGCCGACGGGCTCGCGGCTCAACCTGAAAGTCGAATGGTGCATCGGCAGGATGTAGGTCGCGTCCATCTCGCGGCTCATGGCCCAGGACTGCTCCGGGCTGGCGTGCGCGTGTATGTAAGGGTCGTAAGCGCCGATTGGCAGGATGGCTAAATCTACACGGGCGCGGTCGCGCAGCGCCGCGAACGCGCTCGTGTAGGCCGTGTCGCCGCCGAAGACCAGGGCGCGGCCCCCTTTGCTCACCAGGAACCCGCCGTAGCCGCGGTGCTTGTCCGTCAGCGTGCGCGCGCCCCAGTGGTTGACCTTGAGCGACTCTATGCGCGCGCCGTTTATCTCCACGCTCTCGCCCCAGCCCAGCTCATACTTGCTGCGGAAGCGGCCGACGAGGTCCAGGTTCCCGCGCTGCACGACCGCCTGCGTCTGGCGCGGCAGCCGGCCGAGCGTGCCCAGGTCGCAGTGATCCATGTGCGCGTGCGAGATGAGCACGGCGTCGAGCGGCGGCAACTCCGAGACCTTGAGCGCGGGCTCCACCAGCCGGCGCGGGCCGAAGGTCAGCCCGGCGACGCGCACCCCGACGTGCGAGCGCAGGGCCGGGTCCGTCAGGAGCCACGTCCCGTAAAAGTTGATGAGCACGGTCGCGTGGCCCAGCCAGGCGACCGTCAGCGAGTCGTCGGGCCAGGATTCCGGCCGCGGGCGGTGCGGGGCGGCCGGGATGGGTTTCCCCGTCTCCGCGAGCCGCTCCGAGAGAAAGCGCCGCGCGTGCTGGCGCGCGAAGCGCACGTAAGTTTTCAGCTTCTCAGGATTCATCATGCGTGCGACCTTAGATGCGCCCCGGAAGTTTCAGGGTGCACGCGTAATTTTCAGGGCACACGCGTGCGCGCCGTCGGCCTCATGTTGTATTCTTTGGCGTCTTTCGAGTCTCTATCTACTTTACAGCCGGCAGACGCCAGCAAAAGGAGGGGGCTGCATGCGCTTAACAATCCTTTTTTTGTCCGCACTGCTGGTCATAGCAGGGCTTCCGTTGAACATGAAAGCACGGCAGGACGATTCAAACGCCAGGGCGCTTCACGCACTGTTCGACGCCGAATGGGATTACCAGATGGAGCAGAACCCCACGTGGGCTTCCGTGCTCGGCGACCGTCGCTGGAACGACCGCTGGGCGGACGTGAGTTTAGATGCCATTCAAAAGCGCCAACAGCACAGGCAGGACGCGCTGGCCCGCCTCAAGCAGATTGACCGTGAAAACCTCTCGGCCGCCGATCAGTTGAACTACGACCTCTTTCAAAGGGAGTACGAGACGGAGGTCGAAGAGGACAAGTATCGCACCTATCTTTTGCCGCTCAACCAGATGGGGGGCATCCAGACGACGGACGAATTGACGGAGCTGTTACGTTTTCAAACCGTCAAGGATTATGAGGACTGGGTCGCGCGGCTGCGCTCGTTCCCGCGCCTGATGGAGCAAACCACGGCGCTGCTGCGCGAGGGCGTGCGCGCGAAAATCCTCTGGCCCAAAATCACCTTGCAGCGCGTGCCCGCCCAACTCGACAAGCAGATCGTCGCGCGGCCTGAAGACAGCCCCTTTTACCTGCCTTTCAAAAACCTGCCGGACTCGATGGACGCAGGCACGCGCGAGCGCCTCGCGCGGGAAGCGCGCGAAGCCATCTCTCAACGGGTCGTCCCGGCCTTCCAACAACTCAAGGAGTATTTCGGAAAAGAATATTTGCCCGCTTCCTTCGATCAGGTCGGGGCCTGGCAGTTGCCACAAGGGGCGGAGTACTACGCCTTCCAGGCCCGCAAGTACACGACGACGAAGATGACGCCCGAAGAGATTCACCGGAAGGGCTTGAGCGAAGTCCAGCGCATCCGCGGCGAGATGCAACTGATCATGACGAAGGTGGGGTTCAAGGGGACGCACAAAGAGTTCTTCCAAAAATTGAGGACCGACCCGCAGTTTTATTACAAAACGCCCGAAGAGCTGCTGGCGGCTTACCGCGCGATGTCCAAGCGCATCGACCCGGAACTGGTCAAGGTCTTCAAGACGCTGCCGCGCTCGCCCTACGGCGTCATCCCCATCCCGGAAAAGATCGCGCCCGACACGACCACCGCTTACTACAACGGCCCGGCGGCCGACGGCTCGCGCGCGGGTCTGTACTACGTCAACCTCTACAAACCTGAGACCAGGCCCAGGTACGAGATGATGGCGCTCTCGCTGCACGAGGCCGTGCCGGGCCATCACCTACAGATCGCACTCGCGCAAGAGCTGGGCGCGATCCCCAAGTTCCGCCGCTACGGCGGCTACACGGCCTTCATAGAAGGCTGGGGACTCTACGCCGAATCGCTCGGCGACGAGATGGGACTTTACGACGACCCTTACTCGAAGTTCGGCCAACTGACCTACGAGATGTGGCGCGCCGTCCGCCTCGTCGTGGACACGGGGATGCACCACATGAAATGGGACAGGCAGCGGGCGATAGATTACTTCCTGGACAACGCGGCCAAGTCGGAGCTTGATGTCATCAACGAGATTGATCGCTACATCACAAACCCCGGTCAGGCGCTGGCCTACAAGATCGGCGAGCTGAAGCTCAAAGAGCTGCGCGCGCGGGCCAGTCAGCAACTCGGCGAGAGCTTTGACAAGCGAGAGTTTCATGATGTCGTACTGCTTTCAGGGGCCGTGCCGCTCGACGTGCTCGAACGCACCGTGGACGCCTGGATCGCCGGTAAAAAGCAGAAGTAATTCAGAGGCGTCGAGCCTGCTTCTCTATTGTTTGCGGGTCAGGCCAAATCATGCGGCCCAAGAGTGAAGACATTGCGTATTTGCCCGACCTGATCTACACGGGCGGGCGTTTCGAGAGCGGCGTCGCGCTGGTGTGCGGCGAGGGCGGCCGCATCGTCAAACTCACGCGCGAGACGGAAGGCGCAATCCGGCTCAGGAATCGCGCCGTGCTGCCCGGACTCGTCAACGCGCACTCGCACGCGTTCCAGCGCGTGATACGCGGGCGGACGGAGCGGCGCACGGGCGAGCAGGATTCGTTCTGGACGTGGCGCGAGATGATGTACAGCGCGGCGACGCGCCTCTCGCCCGAGGACGTTTACGACGCCTCGCGCATGGCCTTTCTGGAGATGGCCGCGGGCGGCATCACGTCCGTGGGCGAGTTCCACTACATACACCGCGCGCCGTCCGGCGCGCCTTACGACGACCCGAATTTGCTGGCGAAGACGGTCGCGCGGGCCGCGCGCGACGTGGGACTGCGCGTCGCGCTGCTGCGCGTGGCCTACGCGCGCTCCGGCCACAACGTCGCGCCGAACGAGAGACAAAAGCGCTTCATAGAGGCGGACGCGGGCGAGTACCTGCGAAACGTTGAGTCGTTGAAAGAAGAGCTTGCGCGCTCGGGCGATGGAACGGCGTGGGCAGGCTGCGCGCCGCACAGCGTGCGGGCGGTGCCGCTTCCCTACCTGCGCGAGGTCGCGCGCTACGCGGAGGGCGCGGGCGGCCTGCCGCTTCACATGCACGTCGCGGAGCAGCCCGCGGAGCTGACGGCGTGTCTCGAAGAGCACGGGCGCACGCCCGTGGAGCTGCTCGGAGACGAAGGGCTGCTGGCACAGAATTTCACGGGCGTTCACGCCGTACACATCACCGCGGCGGAAGCTCGCGCGCTGGCCCGAGCCGGCGCGACCGTCTGCGCCTGCCCGACGACCGAGCGCAACCTGGGCGACGGCGTCGTCCCCGCCGAGATGCTGTTCGCGGAGGGCGTCAACGTCTCGCTCGGCACGGACAGCCACGCGCAGATTGACCTGCTGGAAGACGCGCGCGAGCTTGAGTACCACCTGCGCCTGCAAAAACTCGAACGCGCTGTGCTCGCGCCGCGCGGGGACGACTCCATGCAGGCGCTCGCCCGCAGGCTCTTCGAGTGCGCGACCGCGGGCGGCGCTCGCTGCATAGACTCGCCGGGCGGGCAACTCGAAGCGGGGCGGGCGGCGGATTTTTTCACCGTCGATTTGAACGACCCGTCAATCGCCGGGGCCGGCGCGGAAGACCTTTTGCCCTGCGTCGTCTTCGGGCTCGCGCGCACGGCCGTGAAAGAGGTCTTCGTCGCGGGCCGCCAGATAATCGCCGACGGGCGGCACGCGGCCGAGGGCGAGACAGTCGAAAAATTCGCGGCGCTCCAGCGCAGGCTCTGGGGCTGAACAAGGTACAAGAGAGCGGCAGCGGGCCACGTAGAAACGCGAGGCCGCACGAAAGAGTTGATCTTTCGTGCGGCCTCGCGTTCTTGAGTATGACGGGAGTCAGTGCCGCAGGCGGCACTGACTCGATACTAGTTAGTGCCAGTGAAGCTTGTCGCCGTCCCGGCCGGCTGGTTGGCGCTGAGGTTAGTGAAGCTGCGGCTCGCCGGCGTGAAGGCGTAGCCGGTCTTGCGCGGCGTGATGACGTAGCTTCTCCCGGCGGGCAGGCCCGTGAGGCTGTAGCCCCCTGCGGTGTTGGTGTTGACCGTGCGCGCCGTGAAGCCCGCCGTCGGGCTGGTGACGGTGACGGCGACCTGATAGATGCCCGTCGTCGTGCCCGCCACGGTTATCTTCCCAGTAATCGAATAGGTCTTGAGCGTCGCCGTGAACTGCTGCGACTGGTTCGCGACGAGGTTCGTGAAAGTCTTGTAGGCCGGCGAGAAGGTGTTGAGCGTGCTCGCCGGGCGGACCGTGTAGTTGCCGCCGGCGGGCAGGTTCGCGAAGCTGTAGTTGCCGCTGGCGTCGGTCGTGGTGCTGACGGTCCGCGAGCCGGTCAGGCCGACCGTGATGCCGGCGACCCCGGTCGTCGTCCCAGCCCTCACGACGCGCCCGCCGATGGTGTTGTTCTGCGCGCGCGCGACGAAGTTGACGCCCGTCGGGCTCTGCGTCAGGTTCGCGTAAGCGGCGCTCGTGTTCGAGAAGACGTAGCCCAGTTTCCACGGCGTGACGGTGTAGCTGCCGCCAGGGGTTAGTCCCGTGAACGTGTACTCGCCCAGGCTGTTGGTCATCACGTTCGCGACTTTCGAGCCCGTCAGCTTCATCGTCACGCCGGCCAGGTTGCTTGTGCCGAGGGTGACTTTGCCTTTGATGGAAAGGCTCGTCGGCGCGGCGCTGGCCGCCTGCGTGACGGTGTGCTTCTCGCCGTTGACGCTGATGATGGCCGTTCGGCTCGCGCCCGCGTTGGCGGCCACGTTGTAGACAATCGTCTGGCTCCCTGTCCCGCTCGCGCTGCCCGCGGCGAACGTGAGCCACGACTGGTTGCTCGTCGCGTTCCAGGCGCAGCCGGCCGTCAGCGAGAAGTTGTACTGCCCGGCCGTCGCCGCGACCGATTTAGTGGTCGGCGAGGCGGAGATGTTGCAGGACGTGAGGCACGAGGAGAAGGCTGTCGCGTGGTCCGTAATCTGGCCGACGGAGAAGGGGCAGAAGGTGAAGCCCGTGCCGATGAACGAGCCCATGATCGTGTTGCTGCACCCGGTCTTCCCGTCGGAGTGGTCCGCGCCGAAGTTGTGGCCGATCTCGTGCGCCGTCACGATGTACTTGCCCGGCAGCGACGTGAGGCGCTGCGAGAAGCCGTAGGCGTAGCTCGGGCTCTGGCAGGTGACGCCCATCCAGGCCAGGCCCACCGTGCTCCCCAAAACGTCCTTGCCCGTCCACAGGTGCGTCAGGTCGCGCTGCACGCCAGCCTTGTTCGCTTTCCACCACTCGCCCAGCTCGTTAATCAACCCCTTCGGGTCGAGCGCCTCGCCGGGGGCCAGCCCGCACATGGCGGCCGTGTAACAGCCGCCCGGCTCGTTGGTCGTGTAGGGGTCGGTCGAGGCGTTCGTCCACGCGTTCTGGTGAACGACGGTGAACGAGAGGCCGAGCTGCGTCTGGTAGACGCCCTCGACCTGATTCATGATGGCTAGGATTTCCGCGTTCGCCGCGGCCGAGCTGCCGAGCGCGGCGACGTACTCCGCGTCCGCGTCCGTCGCCAACTGCACGTCGCGCACGGTGGTCGCGGGCAGCACGCCCAGGCTCGCCGCCTCCAGATTCTGGACCTTCGAGGAGAGCGCCTCCGCCTGGTGCCTCAGCTCGCGGTCGAGAGTGCCGCCGACGCCGGCCGCGTCCGCGTTCACGTCCGAAGATTTGTAAAAGACGAACTCGGATTCGGCGGCTTCCGCCGCGTACTTGCGCTTCGGCTCTATGAAATAACGCTCCGCCGGGGTGATGATGACGCCTTCGAGCGTGTCGTCGTCGACGGTGAAGCGCGCCTGCGCGCCCTGCATCCCGCGCACGGACCCCTTGTAGGTGCGGACGGGGCCGTTCATCCAGACGGGCCGCTCTATGCCGTCCGCGCCGATTTCCACGGCGGAGTAGTTGTCCGCGCGCATGTCGTTCGGCTCAAGCTCCAGCTCGTAAGTCCCCGCGGAAGTCTTGAACGACAACTCGCCCCTGGCGCGCACGCGCCCGACGGCCTCGGCCCTGTCCAGACTCACGCGCTCGTAGCGCCGGACGAGGCGGTCCAGGTCCACGTCCTGCGTCAGTTCCGGCCTGTTGAGGCGCGTGCCCTGGCGCTGCGCTTTGACGAGGAGGTGGGGGAGGGCGACCGTGCAGAGGGCCGCGACCGCGAAGAAAGCCACTAATCTTTTCATATCTGCGAAGTTCCTGTTGGGGCGGACCGCCCGGCCGCGAGATGCGCGGACAGAGTTCCCCCCGTCATCGGCAATAAGATTTCCGCACGAGAGTGAGGTTCAGTTTTTCAGCGGAGCATACGGGCGCTCGGCGCTCAATACGTCTTCTGCAAGGGGGGCAAACGGGCAACGCGCGTGCGGCACGCGACCGACGGCATTAGACTCCAGACCCACGCCCGAAGGTTGCCTCAATCAATATGCCTGAACGGCCGACTGTGCGTCAATAACTTAGTTTTGCGAAGGGAGAATGCGGCGGACTGGCCTTTATTCCGCCCAGCGAAAGTGGCCGTCTGTGAATGGCAGTTGGGGCAGGGGAGCCTCAGATTTCCTATCCCATGGTCTAAATGCACTCCGTTTATGCTGGATTTTCTCCGCCGCCAATTGACCATGACTTGTGACGTTTAATATTATACCTCGCATGCCGGAGTGGCGAAATTGGTATACGCACCAGACTCAAAATCTGGCGAGGTTCACTCCTCGTGTCGGTTCGAGTCCGACCTCCGGCAAATCACCTCTCTGAGAATTTTAGAAAGCAGCCGCTGCTTTCCGCAATTTCAGCTTCCAGGCTAGACGTTTTGAGACGGCAAATCTTTTAATCCGGGGCTCAGATTTTATTTCCTTTCGCCGCGGTTTAGACCTTGAAGAATCGGCCCGCCGCTCCTACAATACAGACCCCGACAGGCAGGATTTTCCGCCCGGCTTGATCCTTTTACCTCGCGACTCACGCGTTACCTTATGACGGCGCTCCTGACAAGGCACTCCTTGCGCGCACAATCAAACGGGACGCAATTTTCTGAAGGAGGATTCAACCCCCATGTTCTCGCCAACGAAACTTCGCAACGCGTTCGTTCTCTCAATCGTTTTAGTCGCAGGCTTCTCTTCCCTGGCTTACGCGCAGAAGAAGCCGAAGGGCACGCCGCAGCCCACGGGCAAGCCCGTCGCCTGGCGCGACCCCGGCCAAATCTCCACGCTGAACCTGCTCCACGGCCCCGGCTCACCCGAGATGGCCCCGCAGGCCCCGTTCACCTTCGTCTCGGAGAGCAAGGTCGGCGCGTCTCCCAAGTTCAAAGTCAAGGACGCCCGCGGCGTCACCTGGTCCGTCAAGATGGGCCCCGAGGCGAAGGCCGAGACGGTCGCCACGCGCCTCGTCTGGGCCATGGGCTACTTCGCCGACGAGGCCTACCACTACGACCAGATCGAAGTCCAGAACCTGCCGCGACTCGCGCGCGGCGGCGA
>DATMVE010000035.1:0-36057 GCA_035563515.1 Pyrinomonadaceae bacterium | reverse complement strand
GAGCGCGAGGGCCGCCGCGACGAAGAGCGGGTCCTTCAGCAGTTGCAGCGTGTGCAGGAGGAAGGTCGGCCACAGCGCGACGGCCCACCCGGCGAGCCGCCCCGCGCGCGCGCCGCCGACCTCACGCCCCAGGAAGAAGGTGAGGCCGACGACGGCGAGGTAGCAGAGGAGGTTGAGGGGCTCCGCGCTCAACGTGCCGTGGCCGAAGAGGGGGCCCAGGAGCGCGAACTGGATTGAGAGCAGTTTAACGTGCACGGGCCCGGCTTCGGCCGCCCACGCCGCGACGCCGCTCTCCTTCAAAACCCCCGCCAGCCGCGCGGCCCCTCGCTGGTACTCGTAGCTGTCGAACGCGAAGGAGCCCATGATTCCGTCGCGGTCAATCAGGCCCGGCGCGACCCCGGCCCGGCCCGCCCAGAACAGGCCGACCGCGAGCGCGACGTGCAGCAGCGCCGCGGCCGCGAGCAAGCGCCGCGCGTCCCCGGGGAGGGCGGAAAACCGCCTCCCGAAGAACGCCCGAATCTTAGTGACCACGCTGATAATCGCTCTGTCCCGCAAGCCTTCTGCGCCTTAACCGCGCCCGCCGTCAGTCATCCTGTGAAAAGGCGGACGACGCGCCGAAGCGCTTTCGATAATCACGTGAGGTGGTCGTATGAGTCGCGCCGTGTTCCTTCAACCGTGACCGGCGGAGCGGGCCTCGGCGCGCGCCCGTACGAAGTCCATGAAGCCCTCGACGATTGTGTCGGGGAGGCCGCCCGGCGCGGAGGCCAGCGTGCCCACCAGCCCGCGCCCTTCGGCGTGCACCTCCGTGAACACCACCACCGCCCCGCAACGCGCGGCCACCTGCATCAGCGCGGGGGCGATGATAACCCGTCCCGCGGCCGTGGCGAACTCAACCGTCCTGCCGCCGTGGTGCTCCCCCCTGTCCGGCATCGCGCAAATCAGCCCGCCGCGCCGCAGCCTGTTCCGAGTCTTGACGAGGAACGTGGGCGACGGCTGCACCGTCCGCGCCCTGACGGTCGTCCCGCCGACGCGCATCCGCGGGTCGGGGCTGACGACAACCGGGTCCAGGCCGCGGTCGTGAAAGAGGCGAATCATCAGCAGCGTGAGCGCCGCGTGCGGCCCGACCACCAGCACGCCTTGGCCGCTGGCGTACGCGCGCTCGAACTCCTCGTACCCTCTCACGGCGATGACGGGGTCGAACCGCGTCCCGTTCCTCGTCAGGGCGTTGAGGACGAAATGAAGCGCGATCTCGCGGGGGCTGTCGAACCCCATCATCTCCTGCTCGCGGTACGCTTCGGTCCTGCGGAACAGCGGCACGGCGGCGGACGCGACGAGCACGGCCGCGCGGAAGCGGTACTGGCGCGGCACGAGCCACATCGCCGCCGCGAAACAGAGCTCCGCCGCCTGAAAGAAATCCTCACGCAGGTTTGACCCGCCGCCCGCCTTTGTGCGCATCACTCCGTTAGTCTGCCTCAGATTCACCGAATAACTGGCCGCGCGCGCGTCGTTCATTGCCGTGGCGGCGTCGCGAGAATTCGATTCTATCACCGGAACGCCGCGGGGCTTTAAATTTCTGTCGGCCGGGGCGGCGAAACACTATGAGACGCGAGGCAAGGGTCGTTCTTGCCTCGCGTCTCATAGTGTCGCCTCGCGGCCCGCAGATTTTGATTACCGTATGCGCGCGGTGAAGCCGACGTTGCCGGTGTTGTCGGGCGCGGTCTGGCTGAGGCTGCCGCCGAAGCTCCAGCGGACGTGCGTGACGTTGCGGTCGTAGCCAACGGGCGCTCCGCCCGCGCCGCTCGCGGGGATGTAAACCCACGTCGCCCCGCCGTTGTTCGAGTAGGCGGCCGTGACGGTGAGGCCGGTCGTGCCGAGATTGCTCGTGACGGAGCCGACCTTGAAGTCAGTGTTCGCGGGGACCGGGTCCGTGATGACGAAGCTGGCGGCCGAGGAGCCTCCCGTGTTGGTGAACGTGATGACGTAGGCGAGGTCGCTGCCGGGCAGGCCGGTTATGGCCGGCGGCGGGCAGGGCTGCCCCGAGATGGTCTTGCAGAGCGAGACGCTCGGCGGCGAAGTCGAGAGGGAGGAACTGGCCTGGTCGTCCTCGGAGGCGACGCTGTTGTTCGGCGTCGAGTCCGGGTCGGGCTGGTCTGAGGCGGAGACCTGGGCGGTGTTGGTGAGCGCGCCGAGCGCGTCCACGCGCGCGACCAGTTGGAGCGTGGCCGACGCGCCGCTCGCCAGGTTGCCGATTGTCCAGACGCCCGTCCCGCTGTTGTAAGTCCCGACGCTCGGCGTCGAGGAGACGTAAGCCAGCCCCGCCGGGAGCTGGTCGCGGACGGCGACGCCCGTGGCATCGCTCGGCCCGTTATTCGTCACAGTGACGGTGAAGGTGGCGTTGGTGCCGAGGCCGGAGCCGGCGTTGCTGGTGACTTTGGTCAGGCTCAGGTCGGAGCTTGAGACGACGGCCGTCGGGTCGCTGGAGGTGTCGTTGGAGGTGACGGCCTGGCCGCCGCCCGAGACCGTGGCGGTGTTGGTCAGACTAGAAGCCGCGCTCTGCGCGACCGCGACGGTGACTGTGATGGCCGGGTAGCTCGCGCCGGCGTTGCGCACGTTCGAGTTGGTGCAGGTCACCACCTGCGCGGCGATGTTGCAAGACCAGCCGGAGCCGGGCGTGCTGGACCAGCCGGTCGGGACGAGCCCCGCGGGCAGCGTGTCCGTGACGGTGACCGCGCCCGAGGTTGCGCCCGCGCCGGAGTTCGTGGCGGTGATCGAGTAGGTGCCGGTCGAGCCGCGCGTGAAGTTGCCCGTGTGCGTCTTGGCAACGGTCATGTCCGCGACCTGGTTAATCGTGGTCGCGTCACTCGCGGAGTTGTTGCCGGTGTTCGTCTCGCCGCCGCCCGAGGTGGAGGCCGTGTTGGTGACGCTCGACGGCGCGGTCGCGGAGACGTTGGCCGTCACGGTGATCGCGGGAAAACTGTTGCCCGCGGCGACCACCGCGGCGCTGGTGCAGGTGACGGTCTGGCCTGAGACGCCGCAAGTCCAGTTCGTCCCGCTCGCGGAGATGTTGCTGAAGGCGGCGGGCAAGGTGTCCGTGACCGTCACGGTGCCGGCCGTCTGGCTGCCGCCGGAGTTGGTGACCGTGATGGTGTAGCTCGCGCCGGTCTGCCCCTGCGTGAAGTTCCCGGAGTGGCTCTTGGAGATCGTCAGGTCGGGGTAGCCCACGACCGCCGTGTTGACCGAGGCCGGCGAGTTGTCGCTCGTGCTCAAGGTCGAGTCTATTTGCGCGCTCCCGATGTGGCCCACGGCGCGGTTGGTGTAGGTGCCGGTCGTGCCGGGGAACGTGGCCTGGAAAGTCAGGTCGCGCGTCGTGCCGGCCGGCACGGTGAAAGTCCCGACCCACGTCAGCGTCGAGCCGGAGATAATGGGGTTGCCGATGGCCGCTCCGTTGTAGGTCGAAGAGTTGTTGACGTAGGTCGCGCTGCCCGGACTCGTGGGGAGCGTGTCGACGAGGTCGTCGAGGGTCACTTGGTAAGCGCCGCCCGTGTTGTTGAGGCGCAGGGTGTAGGTGACGGTCGAGCCGACGTAGACCTGCGACGCGCTGACGAGCTTGCTCATCGTGAGCCCGTTGACGGCCGCCGAGATGGACTGCGGGTCGCCCTCGGTGTGCTTGATCTGCGTCCCGCTGGCGATGAAGACCATCGGCGTGACCCGCTGCGGCGCGCTGCTCACGCCGGTGGCGCGGAAGCTGTAGGTCACCGTGTAGTTCGTGTCCGAGTCGCTGGCGAGGTCGTTGATGAAGAGCCGGTCCGTGTACGTCCGGTTGTTGCCGCCCGTGAAGACGATGGTCGTGGTGACGAGCTGGTAGTTGTTGGCGACCCAGTCCAGCTCGGACGCCGGGGTGAACGACAGAAGGTTCTGGCTGCCGATGGTGCCCGTGTGGCCCGTGACCTCGACAGTCACGAGGCCGCCGAGGCCCGGCGGGTTCGGCCCCGAGACGGTCGTCGTGATCTTGTTGGCGTTGGCCTGAATCGTGTCTTCGACGTCGGTGAAGGTGAAGACGCCGCTGTCAACCTGCGTCCCCGTCGGGGGCTTCCCGTTGTAGACGCGGATCGTGTGCGACTGGTCAACCGCGGTGTTCGCGGTGGTCCGCAGGTAGAAGTAGGCGGTCTTGGTCTGGCCCGCCGCCATCGCGCCGAGCTGGACGAGCCCGTCCTCGCCGTTCGCCAGCGAGACGACGCCGCCCGTGAAAGTGTCGGCCCCCACCCACACGTCCGCGTAATTGGTCCCGCTGTTGTTCGTGATCTGGTAGGACACGTACATGCCCTGAATGCCCTTGCCGATGTCCGTGTAGAATTTCGGCGACGAGGTGCGCGTGATGGTGAACGCCTGCGCCGTGGCGGAGCCGAGGCACAGGAGCGCCAGAAGGAGCAGCGGGAGCTTGATTGTGGACGCGGGTCTCAACGCTACTCCTCCTTCTTAGAGTCTTGTCCGTCGGGCGCGCCGGAGGTTTGCAGGCCCGCGCGGCTCGTGCCGAAGAGGTCGAAGAGGTTGGAGAGCTTGGACGAGAGCGTGAAGTAGAAGCCGCGCCGCGCAGGCAGGATGCTCGCGTCGCCGGGCTCGCCCGCCATAGTGAAGTTGTAGCCGAGGCCGATGCGCAAGTCGGGCACGGCCCAGAAGCCCAATTCTGTGCCATAAACCGAGCGGTAGGTCCGCGAGGAGGGCTGCATGAGGTAGCGCATCTCGCCGGCCCAGTCGAAGCGCTGGGTCAGTCGGTACTGGACGCGCCCCTGCGTGAGATAAGTCAGCGTCGAGACGAAGGGCAGTTCCGCCTGGCTGTTGGCGTTGAAGCGGAGCGCGAAGCGCCCGTAGACTTCGAGGTCGCGGTTCACCTGGTAGTAGCCGTCCGCCGCGAGCGAGTCCACGCGGTCCTCTACGGAGCCGATGCCGCTCAAGCCCTCTTGCGTGATCGAGCGGTGCGTGTAGCTGAAGAGCAGGCCGGCGCGGTCGGATTCGAGCGGGCGCAGGGCCAGGGCCGCCGTGCCTTCGAGCGCGGTGGTGTCGCGGCCCTCGAAGCTGGAGCGCGTGAACTGTAGGCGCGCGAGCGTGGTGATGCCGTCGCCGATGCGGCCGGCAGCGCCGACGCCGAAGAGCTGGCCCGCGCCGACGCGGTCGCGGAACTCGTAGCGCGCGTTGGCGCGGAAGTCCTCGGTCGGCTGCCAGCCGAAGCCGACGGTCGCGCTGTTGAAGCTCTGGCCCTCGCCCGCGAGGTGGAAGCCGCGCTCGAAGCCGAGTTCGAGCGAGAACTCGTTGTTGATGGGCAGGCGGTTCTGGAGGCCGATGACGGCGAAGCTGTCCGTGCCGTTGATGCCGTTCTCCAGTTGGTAGCGCCCCGTCAGGTTCGTGTACTTGCCGAAGCGCGACTCGACGCCGACGGCCGTCTCGCGGCGCGCGCCCGTAAACGCGAAGCCCGTCTGCGACACGTCGCCGATGGGGCGAATCGCGGCCGAGGCCAGGCGCTGCGTCAGGAAGAACTTGGTCGTGTTGTTGTACTGGTAGGTCGCGGCCAGCGTCGTCTGGTTCGGGTAGGTCGGGTCGGCCTCGCCCAGGTTCTGCTCGCGCTTGACGGAGATTTCGAGCTTGTCCGTGACCTTCACCTCCGCGCCCGCGGTCACGAGCTGCGAGTCGACGTTGCGCGCCGAGTCGGCGTCCGTGAAGCTGCGGCGGTCGTAGCCGAGGTGGAAGCGCAGGCGGTCATTGACGACCTGGTCCCAGCCGGCCGAGAAGGTGTTGCGCGAGTTGTCCACGTTCGCGGTCAGGTTGCGCTCGTTCATGAAGCCCAGCTTGAGGGTGGACTTCGCGAACGGCTTGAGCCGGACGTTCACCTCGCTGCGCCGCGAGCCGGGCGTGACGGTCGCGCCGAACGGGTTGAAGAAGCCGGGCGACGAGTAGGAGTGGCGCGCGGCGAGCGTCATCTCGTAAATGTTAATCGGCTGCGTCAGCTCGACCTGGTAGGCGTCGCCGTCGCGCCCGTCCGCGGCGAGCGAGAAGGCGCTTGAGCCCGCCCCGCCGTACTCGCCCATGCTGCGCGCGTAGGCGAAGGAGAGGGTGCCGCGGTTCGGCAGCTTCTTCTCGCCGTCGAGGCCCGCGAGCAGGAAGTCTCCGAAGTCCGCGTCGCGCTGCATGATGGCCGAGAGGCCGAGGCGCAGGCCGAGCCCTTCGAAGTTCTTCCGCGCGCGGCCCGTGTAGACGGAGGTCGCGAAGCCCTCCGCGCGGTGCTCGTAGGTGACGACTATCTGCACGAGGTTGAGCGAGTAGTCGAACGTCGAGATGTAGCGCATCAGGAACAACTCGCCGGTCGCGGGGTTGAGGTTGTAGTCGAGCGAGCGGACGAGCGTTTCGCGGCTGAGGATGATCTCTGGGTTGCGGCGGTCGCGCACTTCGAGCGTGACGGTCTCGGAGCCCGGCAGCAATTCGGCGTGGTTGAGGCGCAGGAGGCTCAGCGACCCGGCCGGGAACACGTCGCGCGCGTACGCGGTGTCGGGCCTTGCGCCGGTCAGGGTCAGGAAATCGCCGTCCGAGTTTTCGAGGTGGACTTTGACGCCCGTCAGTTTGCGCCCGTAGCCCGCGAGCGGCACGTCCGTCATGTCCGCGTCGTGGTCGCCGAACATCACGTAGTTGCGCCCGCGGTCGATCCGCGCGTAGAGCTTCGAGTTCGACTGAGCCGCCTCGTAGCGCGTCGAGGAATCGCCGAAGAGCGGGTAGACGCGGTCGAGCGGGTCCAACTGGAAGATGCGGTCGCGGCCCGCGGTGCGGTTAATCGGGCGCTGGCTGTCGTAGGCGAGCGTCAGCATGTTGTCGCCCCAGAGCCTCCCGTTGTAGAAGAAGCTCAGGCGGCTGCGAACGCTACCCTCTTCGCCGCGGAGCGAAACTTCCGGCACGGCCTTGCCGATGCTGACTTCCGCCAGGCCCACCATGATGGTCGGGCGAAGCTCGGGCGTGATGCGTACGGCCGAACGCGCCTCGGACTGGCCCGCGACGGCGTGAAGCTGCGCGTCGCCCGGAGCGCCAGAGCCGACGAGCTTCAGGACGGCCTCGCCGTTTGCGAGCTGGACGACCTGGCTCTGCGTCTGCGCGTTCTCCTGGGCCGCGGCGTCTCTCGACTGGTCGTCGCGCGGCTTGTCGCCCTTCGCCGGAGCTTCGAGCACGAGGTGGCCCGCGGAGGTTTCGATTGCCACCTGGTCGTCGAGCGCGGGGTTGTCCCACTGGTCGAGCGCGCGCACGCGGACCAGCACGGCCGCGCGGCCGCCCGCCTGTAGCTCTTTCGCCTCTGGCACAATTTCGAGCCGGCGGACGGGGCCGCGGCCCATGACCGTGATCTCTTCGGACTGGCGCTGGACGCCCTCGGGGCTGACGGCGACGGCGCGGACGCGGTTCGGGCCGGGCTTGAGGCTCAGGCCGACGAAGCTGAAGGTCGAGACGTTGTTCTTCTGATCCAGGCGGCTGACGCCTATGTTCTGCTCGGAGACCTGCGAGCCGTTGACTTCGAGCTTGGCCGTCCAGTTGAGCGCGACGCGCACGTCCACCTGCATCGCGGGCGACATGACGACCGCCTCGGGCTTCGGCGACAGGATACGCACCTCGCCCGGCGCGACCGGCTCAAGCGTCTCGGTCGTCGTCAACTCGTACTTGCCCGCGGCCGTCGGCTCCGCGGCTTCATTCGCGCCGCCAGCGGCGGGGGCTTTGGCGCTCTCGCCCGCGGGCGTTTCATATTTCGCCTTGACGTTGTCTTTCTCGCCGCCGCCCGCGGCCTCGATGGCTTTGCGCGCCTCCTCCTTGTCCGCTTCCTTCACGCGGGACGCGGCCGAGGGGCGGAGCGCGCCGTCGGTTCTAACGAGCGCGAAGTTCTGGCGGAGCATCGCGCCGCCGCCGAGCGGCGTGCGCAGTAATCTTGTCCAACTGCGGCCGGCGATTGTGCCGCCGTCGGTCAGGGCGTAACCGGTCGGGACGCTCACGGGGTCGAGCGAGACGACCTGCGGGCCGTCGCCGAGGGAGGGGAAGTTGTAGAGGCCCTGCGAGTCCGTGACGACGGACTGGCCCGAATTCAGGTAGAGGCGCACGCCCGCGAGCGGCTCGTCCTCATTGTCGAACTCGCCGTTGCGGTTCACGTCCTCGTAGACGCGGCCGAGAAGTATCTGGCGTGTGGAGAACGCGCCGCCGCCGACCTGGACCGCGGCCACGGCCGGCATGGTCTCCGTGCGCTCGCCCGAGGGGAATTGGCCCGAGCCGGTCGCGCGGTTCTCCTGGCGGCCGTCGTGCGCGTTCGCGCCGATGCGGACGCGGTAGAGGATGCGCGCGTTGGTGCCGGGCGCGAGTTCGCCCAGGCGGAAAATCAACTCGTTGCCGCGCACCTCGGGCTCGACGGGCACGGCCTGCGCGGACCCGAGAGTCAGGCGCGCCGTCCCCTCGGCGTAGTGGAAGGACTGCGGCAACTGGTCGCGGACGAGTACCTCGCGCACGGGCGAGGACGTGGGGTTGTTGACCTCGACGCGGTAGGTGAGCGCGTCGCCAATCTCGGCGCGCGGCTTGTCGACGTTCTTATTAATCTCAAGCCCGCGCTGCTCGAACATCGGGATGTTGAGCGCGACGGCCGCGATGTTGCTGATCAGCGTGTCTTCGTTGACGAGGTCGAACGCGCCGGGCCGCGCCAGGGGCTGGCCGTCGAGCGCGCGCACGGACATCGCGAAGAGGCCGGACTCCGTCGGGCGCATGGACAGCTCCAGCATGCGCGTGATGTAGCCGCGCGCCGTGATCTTCATGAAGTAGCGCGCGGGCGTCCCGAGCGTGCCGAGCTGGTCGGGCCGGAGCGCGAAGCTGAAGTGGCCCTGGCCGTCCGAGGGGTAGGGGTTGACGTTCTCGGTGTTCGGGGTGAAGCCGAGGCCGGCGGGAATCTGCAAGGGGTTCGCGCCGTCCTGGTCCAGAAGGATGGCGACGCTCGCGCCCGCGATGGGCGAGGCCGCGCCGCCGCGGCCCGAGAAGACCACGCCGAAGGGATCGACGACGACGACGGCCGTGGTGCTCTTGGTCGGCACGAGGTTCTGGCCCGAGACGACGGCCCCGTTGATGACGCCGACGCCCGCGGCCGCGTTGCCCGTCAGCCGGGCCTTGAACGAGACGCGCACGATCTGGTCCGGCGCGACCTCGCTCAGGCGAATCTCGATGCGGCGGTTGTCGTTGAGAAGCTGTCCTTCGTCCGCGTCCGCCGTGTCCGTCAGGGCGCGCTCTTCGATGCGCAGGGAGTCGGCGACGTAAGAGATTTCGGCGGGCAGGTCGTCGGAGACGAGCACGTCGCGCGCGGTCACGTCGCCGCTGTTGCGGAAGCGAATCGTGTAGGTGAACTGGTTGCCGGGGCTGACGACGGCCTGCGGGTTGTCGTTGACGAGCTTGGTCGGCGGCAGGCTCGAATCGTCGGGCGAGGTGACGCGCGGACCCTCGCCGACGGCGTTGATGATCGCGCCCTCGTCCTCGCCGCGGCCGTTGACCGCGCCGACGACGTTCGAGCGCGCGGCCAAACGGATGGTCAGGCTGCTGTGCGCCGGCGCGTCGTTGGTTTCGACGACGGCCAGGACGTTCAGGCAGGTGCCCGACTGGACGCGCGGCGAGAGCGACGTGCCGACGTTGATGACGGAGTCGGCCGCGGTGACGGTGCCGCTCGCGTCCACGTCGAAGTAGAGGCGCGCGATGCCGGCGGGCTCGCTGACTTCGGCGCGGGTGATCGTGTAGAGGTCGGGCGTGTTGCCGAGGTTGCAGACGCGGAAGACGCGCGTCACGGTCTCGCGCGGGCCGACGCTCGCCGAAGGCGCGGACTCGTCCGGCGTGACCCGGAGCGAGGAGACGGACTTGACCGTGACGAAGATGGTCGTCGAGACGGTCGAGAAGCTCGCGCCGTCTGAGTCGTCGTAAGTCGCCTCGGCGCGGTTGGAGATGACGGCCCCGGCGCTGCCCGCGCCGTCGCCCTCAAAGGCGCGCGCCGCCGCGCTTCCGGCCACCCACGCGAAGGCGAGTGCGGCGAGAATTGCGGCGGCGGCGATCCTGTGAAGGGAACGAGACATAACTTGGACTCTGGGTGCCGAGTTCGTTAGTCAGGAGGGGCGGCCGTGGGACAGGGTGCAGAATGAGGGGAGGTAAGCTCTCGATTATTCTGACCGCTGACTCACGGCTCCTGACTTTCGGTCTTTCGGTTCGCGGCCCGGTCGGGCTTCGACGTTGAGCGGGGCAAGTGCCCATCGTCGAAGCCCGACCGCGCCGCGCGCCGTCCGTTGAGGAGCGGTAGCTCGCGTCGGGTAACGCGGGCGGCCGCTAGTTAATCAGGCGCCTGAAGGTGAAGGTGCCTTGCTGCTGCGGGCCGAGCGGGCCGGCGATGGTGTCCTTCAGGAAGTTCGTGGCGGCCGTGACCGCGCCGTTCGTGCTTCCGTCCGTGATGTTGCCGCCGAGGGTGTCCGACGGGTTCCAGGCCGCGGGCGGCCCGAGCACCATCGTCGTGTACGTGGCCCAGTTGTTCGTGTTGCCGGGGGAGGGCGTCCCGTCCTCGCTGATGACGATGTTGCTCGCCGAGAGCGTGACGTTGCCGGCGCCGCCGGCCGGCTCGCTCGACACGTTCTTGTAAGTGATCGTGTAGATGATCTGCGCGCCCGGCACGGGGTCGGTCGCCGCGCCGACGCCCGTCGTGTTGCTGACGGTCGCCGTCTTGGTCAACTCGATGAAGCCCGTGTAGACGCGGTCAATCGTCTCGTTGTACTCGGTGTTGGTGTTGCCGGAAGTGGCCCGGAGCACCGTGTCGTACCCGGTCAGGACGGTCTTGCCCGCGGGCAGCGTGACCTCCACCTGGTAGTCGGCCGTCGCGCCGAAGTTGATCGGGATGGCCGGGATCGCGTTGCCGGTGGCGACGCCGTTGTTGACGACGGTCGTCTGGACGGCGTTCACCGTCACCTTGACGGTCGCGCCGGCCGGGAACGACTGCACGGAGAGCGTGTAGCTGTCGTTGGCGTTGCCGGAGTTCTGTATCGTGTTCGTGAAGTTGACGACGCCCTGCGCGGTGGTCGAGCCGCCGGGCCCGACGCCGGCGAGACCCGCCGAGACGCTCTTGTTGGTGAAGTCGTCGTTGGTGTTGCTGTTGGACGCGCCGGGCGCGCCCTGCGGGCCGTTGAGCACGAGGCCGATGATTTGGAGCAGCGTCGTGCGCAGCGGCGACGTGGCCGTGATCTCCGCGGTGACGGAGTTGTTCGCGTAGGCGGTGCCCTGCTCGGTGACGGGGTTGGTCGCGTCCGCGGTCGTGATGGTCACGAGCATGTTGAGGTTGGCGCTGCAATTCGGCGCGCCGGGGGCGAGCGTCGCGCCGACGTTGAAGGCGACGCGCGTCGTGTTGGGCGGGGCAACGGCAACCCACGTGGCGGTCGTGATGGGGTTGTCCGTGACGGGCGAGGCCGAGTAGAGCGTGCCCGCCGGGAAGACCTGCGGCGACTTGAGCGTCGTGCCGGTCGGGACGGGCGCGAAGACGAAGACGCCCGTCTGCGAGCCGGCCGGCGCGTTCGTCAGCGTCACCGCCGAAGCGTTGCGCGAGCCGGTGTTGCAGAGCTGCCAGACGTAAGTGATGTCGGAAGCGAGCGGCACGGGGCCGGCCGGAGCGGTCAGCGAGAGCGTGAGTTGGGCGTCGTTCTCGACCGTGGCGCTGCGGTCGCCGCGCGCCTCGCGCCGCCCGTTGACGGACGCGTTCGACTCGGTGCGGACCTCGTTGGCGACGGTGCCGTCCACGGGCTCGTTGTCGTAGGGCGCGGCGTCGTCGGCGTCGCCGAGGCGCACGTTGATGATGCTGCCCGCGGGGGCGGCCGCGTTGACGTTGACGAGGACGACGACGCTGCGCGACTGGCCCTGCGTGAAGTTGACGAGGTCGGCGACGCCGTCCGCGATGTCAACGTCCTGGCCGGCCTGGTAGCCCGCCACGTTGTTCATCTCGACGTAAGCCGAGGCCACGGTCGCCATGCCGCTCGCGATCTGGATGCTCGCGCCTCCGGCGAGGAAGCGCACCTGGTCGGTGAAGTTGCCGGTGTTGGTGACCGTGAAGGTGAAGGTCGCGCCCGCCTGGCCGGGGACGACCGTCGGGTCGCTCGACCCGTTGGTCACGTCGGGCGTGATCGTCAGGCCGGAGACCTTCGAGACGGTGACGGTGACTTTGTTAGAGGTGGCGGTGTAGGTGCCGCCGCTGCCGTCGCCGTAGGTCGCCGTGGCGGTGTTCTCGATGGGCGTGTCGGCCGGCGTCTGCGCCAGAGCCTGCGTGTAGACGGCGCAAGAGATCGCCAGGACGGCGATCAGGCGGGCCAGCGCGAAAAAGAGGGTCGCGCCTCGCGAGCGCGTCTTAGCTATCGTTTTCATCTCGTTCCTCATCATGAAAAAGGTAGGCAGGGGACAGGCAGGAGATTTGACGGGCGGCGGCTCCGTTCAGGCATGTCGGAAGAGCGCGCGCGTGAGTGTCCGGCCCGAAATAATCTTGGCGGGCGTGACTACTTGACGCGCACCTTGTAGGAAGCCTGTAGCTTGCCGCCGCCGCCGGCGAGCGGGTCCGACCACTCGTAGCGGAGCTGCGTGTACATGGAGACGGGCGCGGGCACCTGCTTGACGGAGCCGTCGGCCTGGCGCTCTTCGATGGTGGGCTCGGCCGAGAAGGTCTTCCCGTTGTCGATGCTGTAGGAGACGCTGGCCGAGCCGTCGGCGGACGTAGAGCCGGCGACGAGCACGGTGCCCTTCGGAATTTGGCCCACGGCCTTGTAGTTGTGCGCGGGCGCGCTGCCGTCGTTCTCCGAGGTGATGGTCCAGTCGAGGACTTCGCCGGGGTTGACGGTCTCGGCCTTCTCCAGGGGCAGGCGCTCGTCGCCGCGTGCGACCGCGCCGGAAAGGCTCACCTTGACCTCGGGGCGGCCGCGCTCGGCCGTGCGCAGTTGCCTTTGCGCGATGGCGGCCGCGCCGCCCAGGACGATCAGGCAGAGGGCGGCCAGGGGGAGCGCGCGAAGATTGTTCTTAAACTTTGTCATCGTCTTCTCCTTAAAAATTGTCCCCCGGTTGAGACGGGGCGAATGGGTGCCAGGTCGGGTGCGTGTCAGCGGGTAGTCGGGGCCGACTGCGTGCGGCGCAGGCCGCGCACTTCGAGGGCGCGGGCGACGGCGTACATGAAAGTCTCGACGGAGACGGGGCGCGGGAGGATGGCGGCGAGGCGCGAGTGCGCGGGCGTGCGCATGATCTCGGAGGGGCGCTTGTGCAGGCCGATGAGCGGCACGTGGGGCGCGAGTTCCTTGACGGCCTCCGTGGCGCGAGCGCCGCCGAAGCCTGGCATGTCCAGCCCGAAGACGACGAGGTCGAAGAGTCCCTCGGCGGCCTCGCGCAGCACGTCCATCGTGTGGCGACAGGTCGTGGCCTGGTGCCCTTCGGCGCGCAGGGCCGCGAGCAGTTCTTCGGCGAGGGCCTTGTCGTCATCACAAATCATCACGCGTGCCATCCGCTACCATCCTTATTCCCGGTAAACTTTTTGGGCCGGAAAAAGACCCGACCGCGCCCCACACAAAACAACCCGCGTGCCGCGGAGCGCCGCGCGGGGTTAAGTGCTGAAATGTTAGGGCTTGGCCGGAAGGGCGGGGCGGGGGCGGGAGGCGCTGCCCGCGCGCTCTGACACGACGGCCTGAAGTTTTGTCAGCGGGGCTGACGTTTTGTCATGCCTGGCCGGAACTCTTGAGGTGGGCCGCGCGCGGCGAAATCGCGCTGCCCGATGGCGGTTGGTTTACGGGTAGAGTTTGTTCGGCGCGCCTCACGACTCGGTGAAGAGGTAGCCATCTCTTGACAGCCGCACCTTCGAATGTTTCAATACATCGTCAAACAAGCGTGGTGAGTTAAGGCAACTTGCGGCCACGTAAAATAAACTGCTAAACAGCTCGGCGAGTCTTTCCCGCGGAAGACCAATCGAATAGGCTACAGGGAGGCCCCGCGTTGTTTCGGCGCGGGGCTTTCAGTTTGCCGCCCCGCCGCGAGAGAGACTCGGCCCAGTAAGGACGAACAAAATTTGATGAGCACATTCCTTGACGCTTTAAGAGAGCGCATCGTCGTCTTCGACGGCGCGATGGGCACGAACCTACAGGCGCAGAACCTGACCGAGGAGGACTACGGCGGGTTGCAGTTCGAGGGCTGCCCCGAGTACCTCCTGATCACCAAGCCCGAGGCGATTGAGAAAGTCCACACCGCCTTCTTCGACGTGGGCTGCGACGTGGTGGAGACCAACTCCTTCGGCGGGACTTCGGTCGTGCTGGCCGAGTACCAGATTCCGCACATGGCCTACGAGCTGAACTTCAAGGCCGCGGAACTCGCGCGCAAGATCGCCTCGGACTACTCCACGAAAGAGAAGCCGCGCTGGGTCGCGGGCTCTATGGGCCCCGGCACAAAACTGCCGACGCTCGGCCACATCACCTATAGAGACTGTAAGGCGGCTTACGCGGAACAGGTGCGCGGCCTCTACGACGGCGGCGTCGACCTCTTCATCGTCGAGACCTGCCAGGACCTGTTGCAGACGAAGGCCGCGCTCGCCGCCATCTTCGATCACTTCGCGCAGGTTAAAAAGAGACTGCCCGTCATCGCTCAGGTGACTATCGAAGTTTTCGGCACGATGCTCAACGGGACGGAGATCAGCGCCGCGCTGACCGCGCTCGAACCCTTCCCGATTGACGTCATCGGCATGAACTGCGGCACGGGACCGAAGCACATGACCGAGAGCATTCGCTACCTCTGCGAGAACGCGCCGCTGCCCGTCTCTGTGCTGCCGAACGCGGGGCTCCCGGAAGTCAAGGACGGCGCGCAGCACTACGGCGAGACGCCGGAAACTTTCACCGCGCAGATCACGCACTTCGCGCGGGACTTCGGCGTCAACGTCGTCGGCGGCTGCTGCGGCACGACGCCTGCTCACCTGAAATCGGTCGTCGAGGCGATGCAGAATGTGACGCCGAAGGCGCGCGACGCGAAACTGGTCCCGTCCGTCTCGTCCATCTACATGCAGCAGCCTTACGTGCAGGACGCCTCGTTCCTCATCGTCGGCGAGCGCGTCAACGCTTCGGGGTCGAAGAAGATGCGCGACCTTTTGAACGCGGAGGACTGGGACGGATTAGTGAGCCTCGCGCGCGAGCAGGAGCGCGAGGGCGCGCACGTCCTGGACGTGAACGTGGACTACGTCGGGCGCGACGGCGTCAAAGACATGCACGAGTTGGCCTCGCGGCTCGTGACGAACGTCAAGATTCCTCTGATGTTCGACTCGACCGAGTGGCAGAAGATGGAGGCGGGGCTCGAACACGCGGGCGGCAAGTCGATTCTGAACTCGACCAACTACGAGGACGGCGAGCCGCGCTTCGCGAAAGTCCTGGAGTTGTGCAGCCGCTACGGCGCGGCCGTCGTCGTCGGCACGATTGACGAGGAGGGCATGGCGCGCGGGGCCGACGGCAAGTTCGCAATCGCGAAGCGCGCCTACGAGCAGGCCACCGAGAAATACAACATCCCGGCGCACGACATTTTCTTCGACCCGCTGGCGCTCCCCATCTCGACGGGCATAGAGGAAGACCGCCGCAACGCGCTCGAAACCATAGAGTCCATACGGCGCATCAAGTCAGGGCTGAAGGACAGCCTGACCATCCTCGGCGTCTCGAACATCTCCTTCGGCCTGAGCCCCGCGGCGCGCGTCGTCCTGAACTCCGTCTTCCTGCACGACGCGGTGGAGGCGGGGTTGGATGCGGCGATTGTCAACGCGAGCAAGATTCTCCCGCTCAACCGGTTCGACGAGCGCGAGATCGAGGTCGCGCGCGACCTGATTTACGACAAGCGCAAGTTCGAGGGCGACATCTGCACTTACGACCCGCTGACCGAGTTCACGAAACTCTTCGAGGGTGCCAAGAGCAAGATCACGAAGAAGGACTTGTCGGAGCTCCCGGTCGAAGAGCGGCTCAAGCGCCACATCATCGACGGCGAGAAGATCGGCCTGGAAGACAACCTCAGGCTCGCGCTCGCCAGTTACCCCGCGCTCGACATCATCAACAACATCCTCCTGGACGGGATGAAAGTCGTCGGCGACCTCTTCGGCAGCGGCCAGATGCAACTCCCCTTCGTCCTGCAATCGGCCGAGGTGATGAAGGCGGCCGTGCGCTTCCTCGAACCACACATGGAGAAGAAGGGCGGGGCGACGGCGAAGGGCACGATGGTGCTCGCCACCGTCAAGGGCGACGTTCACGACATAGGCAAGAACCTCGTGGACATCATCCTGACCAACAACGGCTACAAGGTCGTCAACCTGGGCATCAAGCAGACCATCGAGGAAATCCTGCGCGCCGCAGAGGAGCACGAGGCGGACGCCGTGGGGATGAGCGGCCTGCTCGTCAAGTCAACGCTCATCATGCGCGACAATCTGGAGCTGATGAACGAGCGCGGCATTTCTGTGCCGGTCGTCCTCGGCGGCGCTGCGCTCACGCGCCGCTACGTCGAAGACGACTTGAAGACTCTTTACAACGGAGCGCTCTTCTACGCCCGCGACGCCTTCGACGGCCTGCACACGATGGACGAGTTGACGGGCGGCGTGGTTCGCCGAGAGGAAGGCGCGCGGCCTTCCGTCCCCGCAGCGCCGAGCGGCAACGGAAAGCCGGCCGCGGACGACGCGGAGGACCTGGTCGGCGAGGACGCCAAGCTCGGCATACGCAAGCAGGCGAGGCCGCGCGCCGTCGCGAAAGTCTCCGGCGACACGACGCACACGCGCCGCTCGGACGTGAGCCCGAGTGTGCCAATTCCGCGCGCGCCCTTCTACGGCTCGCGCGTCGTCGAAGACATCCCGCTCGACGACGTGTTCGCCTTCGTCAACGAGACGGCCCTCTTCAAAGGGCAGTGGCAGTTCAAGCAGGGTAAGAAGAGCGCCGAAGAGTACAAGCAGTTAGTCGCGGAACACGTCCGCCCGGCCTACGAGGCTTTAAAAGAGCGGTCGAAGCGCGAGCAGCTGCTCACGCCGCGCGTCGTCTACGGCTACTTCCCGGCGCAGTCCGAGGGCAACGACCTCGTCATCTACCACGACGACGAAAAGACGGAGCGCCTGCGCTTCACCTTCCCGCGCCAGCCCGAGGGCAAGCGTCTCTGCCTCGCGGACTATTTCGCCTCGAAGGAGTCCGGCCGGGTGGACGTGGCCCCGTTTCACCTCGTGACGATGGGGCGGCGGGCGAGCGAGTACGCGCGCGAGCTGTTCGCGTCGGACAACTACACGGACTACCTCTTCTTCCACGGCCTGAGCGTGGAGTCGGCCGAGGCGCTGGCGGAACTCTGGCACAAGCGCATCCGCGAGGAGTTGGGGATCGCGGGGCGCGACGCGGCCGAGTTGACGAAGCTCTTCCACCAGGGTTACCAGGGCTCGCGCTTCAGCTTCGGCTACCCGGCCTGCCCGAACCTGGAAGACCAGACGAAGCTGTTCGAACTCCTCGACCCGTCGCGCATCGACGTGGAGCTGACGGAAGAATTTCAGCTCGACCCCGAGCAGTCGACCTCCGCGATCATCGTGCACCACGGGGAAGCGAAGTATTTTTCGATAGACTGAAAACAGGTCCGAAGTCCGGGGTCTAAAGTCCGAAGTCGGAGCGCGGATTTTAGAGATCGGAGCTCGGACCTCGGACTTCGGACTTTGGACACTGAAAAGGCAGCAGACCCCACGCCGGAGGAACTCAGCGTCCTTTCGCGCATCGAGCGCTTCGCGTTCTTTCAGGCGCACGAGATGAACCAGGGGCGCTGGAAGAATTTCTGGACGTGGTGCCAGCGCCACGTAGGCTCGCGCTGGATTCAGGTGGCGACTTACAACCTGATGAACGTCTACGGCCTGGAACACGTCGAGGCGACGGACGCCTCTCGCCCGCTCCTGCTCGTCGCCAACCACCGCTCGTTCTTCGACATGTACGCCGTCTCCTCGGTCCTCTTCCGGCGGACGCGGCGGCCGATGAAGCTCTTCTTCCCCGTGCGCGCGCGCTTCTTCTACGAGTCGCTCGTGGGCGTCGCGATCAACTTCCTGGCGGGCTGGTGGTCCATGTACCCGCCCATCTTCGCGGAGGAAGCGCCGGAGAAGCGCGCCTTCGACAAGTTCTCGATCCGCCGCCTGACGGAGTTGTGCAGCCGCGGCCAAGCGCACGTCATAGGCTTTCACCCGGAGGGCACGCGCAACCTGAACTCGGATTCGTACTCGTACCTGCGCGCGCAGCCCGGCGTCGGCAAGCTGATCAAGGAGGCGCGGCCGCAGGTCGTCCCCGTCTTCATCGCCGGGCTCGGCAACAAGGCTTTGCGGCAGATCGCGGGCAACTGGCGGGGCGGCGAACCCATTCGCATACACTTCGGCCCGCAGATAGACCTGTCGGATTTCCTCGCGCGCCCCGACCGCGTCCGCACCTACAAAGAGATCGCCGACCACCTGATGAGCAAGGTCGCGGAGCTCGGCGAAAAGGACCGCGCAATGTTTGAAAAGAAGTGATGAGGACTGAGTGCTGAGTAAAAGAAAGAAAGTTCTTAACTCAACACTCAGCACTCAGCACTCAATCCTCAAGTACTGTTTTTTATGTCTCTTCCGCTCGTCATCGTCAACCCGGCTTCGGCCGGAAACTCCACGCGGGGCTCCTGGCCCGCGATTGCCGCCGACCTGGCGACGCACTTCGGTCCGTTTAATTGCGCGTTCACGGAGGGGCCGGGCGGCGGGCGCGTGTTGGCCGCGCGCGCGGCCCTGGAGGGGAGAAAGTTTGTCATCGCGTGCGGCGGCGATGGCACAATTTCGGAGGTCGCGAACGGGATTCTGGAGTCCGGCAGAGATGTCGAGCTGGGAATCCTGCCGAGCGGGACGGGCGGGGACTTTCGGCGCACGCTGGACATCCCGGCGCGCGCGGCCGACGCAGCGCGCGCGCTCAGGCGCGGCCGCGCGCGCCGCATAGACGTGGGCCGCGTCCGTTACCTCAACCACGCGGGCGAGGACGAGGCCAGATACCTCATCGGCGTCGCCTCAGTCGGCATGAGCACGGACATCATCAGTCGCGTCAAGGGAGAGAACGCGCGCCGGCCGGGCGTTGCGCGCTCGGGGCGGCTGAAAGGCAGGCTCACTTTCGCGGCGGCCGGCGCGCGGACGACCCTGTCGCTGCCGAAGACGAGCGTCGTCGTGCAGTTGGACGACGGGCCTTCGCGCCGCCTGACGGTCGCCAACTTCTGCGTCGCCAACGCGCGCTACTTCGGCGGCGGGATGAAGGTCGCGCCCGGAGCACTGCTCGACGACGGGGAGTTCGACGTCATCTCAATCGGCGGCCTCTCCGCGCTCAAGATTCTCACGCACGCGCACAAGCTCTACCGCGGCACGCACCTGGACATGGACGAAGTCGTCGCGGCGCGCGCGAAGGTCGTCACCGTGCGGGCCGAACGCAGGGGCGAAGAAGTGGCGCTTGAGATTGACGGGGAGTTGCCGGGACGGCTGCCCGCCGTGTTCGAGATTGTGCCAAAAGCGCTACGCGTGAGGGTCCCCTGACGAATGCGGCATTAATTCAGCGGCGGGTGTCCGAGTAAGCTCACGGACCTCAACCTTGATTCCGTGCTGTCGTTCTGCCCACGCCGCCATCGCAGCCGCTCCGGGTTGTGAGAGGCGTTTGAGAGCGCCCGGCTTGCTAATAAACAGTAAATGACGGACGGCCTTGTGGGACTCGTTCGCCATGATTGCCTTCAATATATCCCGCTCATACTCGCTCGTAGGATTCCGCAGACCGAGCGCGACTTCGACAATCGTTTCCTCGTCGGGAAAATAAAAATCAACGCAGAGCTTGTTCTCGCCGCAGATCTTTTTCTCCGAGTAGTCGGCACCGAAAGCTGAAGCCGCGAGGGCTCGCAGCTCCTTCATAAAAGCGGCCGTATCGCGATCGCCGACGCTCGGCCCCTTGATCTCAAAGAAGTTCGGCCGTGCGCCGGCCAGTGATTGAGCCAGGGAGTATAGGCGGTCGGCTTTCTTCATAGACTACTCGGGCTATAAACCGAATTGCTTAACCGAGCCTGTCCCCGAGGAAGTTCTCGCGCAGGTACTTGACCGTGTCGAGCAGCGTCTCGCCTGGGTCGCGCGGGGAGAAGCCGAGTTCGCGCTCGGCCTTCGAAGAGTCCACGTACCAGAAGTATTCGGCCATCTCGACGGCGGCGGGCTCGACCGGCGGGGCCTTGTCCCACTGTTTGTAGAAGGCGTGAATGATTTGCGAGCCGGCGACGGCGAGCTTCGAGGGGAGCGAGAGGCGCGGCGCGCGAATATTGGTCAGCCGTTCGAGGCGGCCGAAGAATTTCTCGAAAGTCCAGTTGGCCCCGCCCAGCAGGTAACGCCCGCCGTGCTTGCCGCTCTTCATGGCCGAGGGGAAGACCGCCGCCGCGTCGCGCGCGTCAACGAAGCTCAGGCCGCCCGTGGGCACGGCGCTGATTTTCCGGGCCAGGAAATCGAGCACCACTTTCGTAGAACTCAGGCGCTCGTCGCCCGGGCCGAGCAGCAGGCTCGGGTTGAGGATGACGAGGCGGCGGCCGTCCCCGTCGAAGCGCTCAAGCGCGGTGCGCTCCTGGTAGAGCTTGCTGGCGTAGTAGGGCCAGCGCCCTATGATGTCGAACGGCACGGAGCCGCGCTCGTCCGGCGTCTCCTCGCCCTTCTCGCGGACCGCAATCGTCCCGCTCGTGGAGGCCATCACAATGGTCTCGACGCCTTCGGCACTGGCCGCGTCGCAGAGGAGGCGCGTGCCGTCCACGTGGACCGAATACATCTCGCGCGCGTCCGAGTCGTCGCGCGAGACGCGCCCCGCCAGGTGATAAATCTCCTTCACGCCCTCGACCGCGCGCCGCACGTCGTCGGCGTTCGTGATGGAGCCCTCGATTGTCTCGACGTCCAGTTCCGCGAGCCACGCGGGCGCGCCCGTAGTCAGCACGCGCAGGTTCTTCGCGCCCGACCCGGCGAGCTGCCGCACGAGGTGCGAGCCCAGGAAGCCCGTCCCGCCCGTGACCAGAATCTTCGGCTGCGGCCGCCGCTCAAGGGCCGTGCTCTTTTTTGTGCCAGCTTTCGCCGCGGCCTTCGCCGGGGCCTTGCGCGCCGCGCGTTTTTTAGTTTTCGTCGTCGCCATAATGAAAAGTGATGAATGCGGAATAATGAATGAAAAGCAGTTTGTCTTTAATTCATCATTCATCATTCATCATTCATCACTGCTTTTAGTCGCCCGTGACCGTCAGATGCTCGGTGTGCTCGTCCGTCGTCGCGCCGCCGCCGCGGGCGGCGCGGCGCTCGTCGCGCCAGCGCTTGCGGAGGGCGCGCGCGTCGAAGGCGTGGCGCGTGCCGTCGCGCAAGTTCTCGACAGAGTGCTGCGTGAGCGCGGCGATGAGGCGGTAGGCTTCGGCGCGAGCCATGCCTTTCGTCAACTCTTCCAACTCCTCGTGCGAAAGATAGCGCCCGATGCGCGCGCCTATGTCGCGGCTGCGGATGAGGGTCGAGCCCTTGGGCATCGCCTCGTAGGTGCCGTGGACGTAGATGGGCAGGATGCCTACGCGGCAGGCGAGCGCGAGGTAGCCTATGACGGGCTTGAACTCGGCCATCTCGCCGGAGAGCGAGCGCGTGCCTTCGGGGAAGATGAGCGCGTTGTAGCCGCGCTCCAGGAACGAGCGCGCGTGCCGCAAGGACTGGCGCAGGCTCCCGCTGCGCTCAATCGGCACGAGGTTGGTGAAATTCTCCATGTAGGCGCGCTTGTACTTGTTGTCGAAGAAGTAGTCGGCGGCCGCGAGCGCGACCATGTCGCGGCCCGAGTCGCCGAGCGCCATCTTGACGAGGCCCATGTCTAGGTGCGACGTGTGATTGGGCGCGACGATGAAGTTCGTGTGGACGGGGATGTTCACTCGCCCCTCGTACTTCGTGTGCAGGAACTTGTCGTAGAAGACGCGCTGCAAGGCGTCCAGTCCTTTGTTCCCTATCTCGCGGACGAAGGCGGGGACGTGTATCTCGTCCGAGAGGTCGCGCTCCGGCTCGGCGCGCTCCGTCTCCTTGCGCGCCGCGGCGGGCGCGTTGCGCGTGACGACCTGTGCCAGTTCGCGCAGGTCGTGGACTTCCGTCAGCGTGTTCGGCGACTTGAGCGCGCCGCCCGCGTTCTCAATCGCGGTCGCGAGTTCGACGTACATCAGACTGTCGAAGCCGAGGTCCGAGAGGCGCGAGTCGAGCCTGATCTCGCTGCGCGGGCGGCTGGAGACGGCGGCGACGATGTTGATGAGCCAGGTGGCGTCGCCCTCCTTCTCGTCGCGCGAGGCGACGCGCGAGGTGGACTTCGCGCTCTTCTCCAGGACTTCGAGCGTGTCCAGCACCTCGTTGCGCTTGACCTTGCGCGTCGCCGTGCGCGGCAACTCCCCGTCCCAGAAATGAAAGACCTTGACCCGTTTGGCGAAGGGGAGCGTCGAAGACACGTCGCGGAAGTGCTCCTCGATGCGCTTGCGGACATCCTCGCGCGCGAGCGTCGCGTCGTGCTCGTAATTCGGCACAACCATGCACGCGACCTTCTCGCCGAGGCCGTCGGGGAGCCCGACGACGCTCAACTCCTTGATGAAGGGCGACGTGTCGTAAGCCTCCTCGACCTCGTCCGGGTAGACGTTCTTCCCGGAGGCGTCGAGGATGATGTCTTTCGAGCGGCCGACGAGGTAGAGGTTGCCGTCGTCGTCGAGCCTTCCTATGTCGCCCGTGTGCAGCCAGCGGTTGACGAGCGTGCGGCGGGTCGCGTCTTCATTTTCATAATATCCGACCATGACGTTCGGCCCGCGCGCGATGACTTCGCCGACGCCCGAAGAGTCCGCCTCAAGAATCTTGACTTCGACGCCGGGCAGGGGCTTGCCGACGGTGCCGGCCGAGAGCTTGTTCTGCGGGCGCGTCACCGTCAGCACGGGCGAGGCTTCCGTCAGCCCGTAGCCTTCCAGGATGGTGAAGCCGAGGCCGTGAAAATCCTTCTGCACGCCCTCGCTCAGGGCGGAGCCGCCGCTGATGAAGTAGCGTATGCGCCCGCCCATCCCTTCGTGAATCGGGTAGAAGATTAAATGGCCCAGATTGAGCGGCGTCGTGTCGCGGAGCCACGAGTTGACGCGCATCAAAAGGTCTGCGGCGCTGCCGATGAGCTTGCTCCGCTCGCTGAACTTGTTCTTGATGCGGCGGTGCAGCAACTCCCAGACGGCGGGCACGCCGACCATCCCCGTGACGTGGCCGTTCTTAATCGCGCTCGTCAGCGCCTCGCTCGACAACTCTTCGAGGTAAGTGATCTGCGCGCCGCGGCTCAAAGGGGCTAGGAAGCCGGCCGAAAATTCGAACGTGTGGTGGAGCGGCAGCACCGAGAGCACGCCGTCGCTCGTCGTCATGTCGATGATGGAGGTGAGCATGGAAGTCATGCTCGTCAGGTTCCTGTGCGAGAGCATGACCGCCTTGGGCTGGCCCGTCGTCCCCGAGGTGAAGATGAGCGAGGCGACCGTCTGCGCCTGCACGCGCGCGGGCAGCATCGCGACGCGCTCGTCTTCCGTACGCTCGTCCGGCATCGCGAAGACTTCCTCGAAGCGCCAGATGCGCGCCTCCGCGAGCCCCGCCTCTTTCAACTTCTCCGCCAGGTCGTCGTGCTTCTCGTACATCTCCGCGCTCACGACAATCCCCGCCGCGTCGCCGGCCTGCGCGAACTGCACGACCTTCTCCGTGGAGAGTTCGGGGTCGAGCGGGATGCAGCTCGCGCCGGCCTTGAGGATGCCGAAGTAGGTCATGCCCCACTCGGGCGCGTTGTAGCTGAGCAGCATGACGCGCGTGCCGGGCCGCACGCCCTCGCTCGCGAGGAAGGCCGCGGCGCGCGTCGCCAGCTCGCGCATGTCCGCGTAGGTGTACTGCTCCTTGCGACCGTCGCGTTCTATCCGCATGGCGACGCGCGTCGCGTGGCGCTTGGTCGTCGTCTCGAACAGCTCCAAAAGGTCGCGGTACGTGTAGACGCGTTTCGGCTGCGCGCGCATGTCCTCTTCGAGCGTCGGGAAGACCCACTTCTTGAGGCCGGGGAAGTGGACGTTCATCCAGTAGTCGTACCAGTCGAAGCGCTCCGGGTGCCAAGAGAGCAGGGGCTGCTCGTCCTTGCGTATGCGCTCCATCAGCGAGCGCACGTTGTCGGCGCGGAAGACGTAGGCGTTCTCGACCGTGAAGGGCCGGAACATGTCGAAGGCTTCCTCCGTCTCGTGCGTCAACTCCTCGAAGCGGTCCACTTTCTGCTTGACCTGGTCGATGACCTCCGAGACGCGGCCGCCGCCCCAGCGCGGGCGCACGCGGTCCAGGAGGTTCGAGACCTTCTTGGCCGCCGCGTTAATCATCGGCGTGGAGGTCCGCTCGAAGTGCGCGGGCGTGACTGGCTTCGTCTCCATGCGCGCCGCAATCTTGTTGACGAACTTGAAGCCCGTCTCCTTCTCCTCGAAATGTTTCCGCTTGTAAAGGCCGAGCAGGCCGACGATGCGGCGCATGTCGTTCGGGTTCGAGTCGCCGGTCGCGGCCTGATGGACCAGGCGCGGCTCTTCGACGCAAGCCTGAGCGGCGACGGCGAGCATGACGGCCGCGACCTGATCAACTGGCGTGATGTCGAGAATCAATTTCTCGTTGACGGGAATTAATGACTGGCCCTTGAGCGCGATGAAGATGAGGGGCGCGGTCGTGGTGAAACCCTCGTTCCAGCCGGGGAACGGGTAGGACATGGCGGACTCGACGATTGACGGGCGGACGATTGTCCTGACGATGCCGTCTTCGGCGGCGACGAGTTGCTCGCCCAGGCTCTTCGTGTACGTGTAAATGTTCGGCCAGCCCCACCACGCGGCGCGCTCGATGCCGAGGTCCGTCAGGCGCGTGCGCGTCCAGACTTTGCGCTCGCGCGCCACGGCCAACCCCATCGCGTCCAGGTCGTCCGGGTCGCGCCCTTCTTCGATCAGGCGCTTGCGCGCCTGCTCGCGGAAGCGGGCGGCCATCATCGCGTCGCGCGCCTCGTCGCGTACGCGGTCGGCCAATTTGGCACAGTCGCGTATCTCCTGCTCGACCGCGAACTCGACGCCCGCCATGTCCTCTTCCTCGCGGCGCGGGAAGTAGCCTATGACGGGGTCCGACTCCCAGACCGGGCCCGAGCGGTTGCCCGCGACGAAGCAGGTCGAGACGTGGACGAGCGCGGGCCGCTTCATCCTCTTGGCGAACTTGATGACGTTCTCGGTCCCGACGACGTTCGTGCGGAGCGCGCTCTCCAGCGTCGGGTTGAAGGTGACGTTGCCCGCGCTGTTGAGAACGACGTCCACGTCGTCCGCGATTCTTTGCGCCTCCTCCTCCGTGTAGCCGAGGTTGGTCTCGCCTATGTCGCCGCCGACGATTGCGACCTTGTCGCGTATGAAGCCCTCGAAGGCGTCGCCGTAGCGCTCGCGCAAGGGGTCGAACGGCGGGGCCGTGATGACGTTGTTCCAGAAGCGCGTCTCGGACTCTTCGGCCGAGCGCGCGCGCACCGTCACGTACACGCGCCCGATGTTCGGAAAGCGGTGCAGCAGCATCGAGAGCGTGACTTTGCCGAGGAAGCCCGTCGCCCCGATGATGAAAATCTTGCGGTCGTTGTAAATCTCAGTCGGAGATAGTTTCATCTCTCCACTACTCCATATCCGCGATCCCGATCATGGGCTGGTGCAGCATGGTGATTTCGGCGGAGCGGCCCATGTAGCTGCGGGCCATCGCAATCGCTTCGGTCAGGTTGTCGGCGCGGTCCCAGCCGAGCATGGCCGGGACGTGCGCGTTCTCCGCGCCCGCGGCGATGACCTTGCCGACGTGCTGGCGGCCGTTCTCGCCCCAGTACCACATGAAGAACGGGTGCGCGCCGTGGTAGGCGTTGCCGCGCCGGTACATCTCCACGTAAGAGGGGTTGTTGGCGAACTCGCGCTCGTACTTCTCGCGCAAGGTGAATGCGTCGCGCGTCTCCGGCAGCAGCCGGTTGAAAAACTCTATGTAGCTCGGGTGGAAATTGTGGTCGAACTCGTCGTAACAGGGGTGGTGCAGGATGAGCACGCCGCCTTTCTTCAGGAGCGGCTTGCCGCGATAAAAATTGAAGTGGTAGCCGAGCGCCATCACCTGCACGAGCAGCGGGTTCAGAATCGAGTAGACGTTGTAAGGCGAGATGTCCGGGATGCCCGTCACCAGGATGTCGCACTGCCCCTTAATCGGAATCGCGTACTGGTCGAAACCCTTCTCGATGATCTTCTCGTGGACGGGCTCCGTGCGGCCGGCGTGGCAGGCGATCATCTCGTACTGCGCGGGCATCGAATGCAGCATCTTGCGGCGCGCGGCGCGCGGCAGCTTGCTCATCGTCCGCCGGATGCCCTCGAACTTCAGGCGGTCGAACGCCGTGAAGTCGTCCTCGTTCTTGAAGAGGAAGTCGAGCGCGCCCGTGTACATGCGGTTGTTAATCGCCGTCTCGATGTGGAAGACGTTCATGTGCTCGTCAACCAGTTTGCCCAGACGCCCGACCTTGTGGTTCAGCTCCGAGCGCGCAGGGTCCATGTAGCTGTCCGAGTCGCGTATCGTCTGCGGCTCGTGGTGCGCGCGCAGGGATTCGTAGTCGCACAAGCCGACCGCGACGGACTTGTGCCCGCCGTCCATCGGGACGAGGTTGATGTTGACGTAGATGACGAGGTCGGACTCGGCGCAGCGGCGGTTGATGCGCAGCGGCTCCTTGTGCTTCGTGTGGCCGAGCGTAACCAAGCCTTCCGGCCACTCGGCGTCGTGGTTGTAGTAGCGGTCGGGGTAGAACTCGTCGAAAATCTTCGTCCCGACCATGCGCTTCATCTCCCACTCGGTCATCTTCCGGTGGAGCGAGTTGGCGACGATGATGTGGACGTCGTCGACGCCGTGGCCCGAGAGCATCTCGGCCAGAATCTCTATCACGCTCTGGCGTATGTCGGGCGTCGCCATCGGCGGCAGAGGCAGGCTGATGTCGTCGACCGCAATCGTGACCTTCATCCCCGGATAGAGCTGCGCGAAGAGCGGGTCGCAGTCGTGCGGGTGGTTGAGCGCGTAGCGAATCGCCGCCTCGCGGTTCGGCAGGCCCTTGATCGGCGGCTTCGGGTAAATCACGCGCGTGCCAATCGGCAGGTCTTCGAGGATGAAGTCCTCGCCCGACGGCATCACGCGCGGCGCGCTGTCGCGGTCAATGTAAACGACGGACTCGTGTGTCTTGCGTCTGAGTTGAAGGGACATAAGTTTTATTTCGAACTGGAAAGACAGTCGTAAGCCAGCAACCTCGCTTCGCCGCCCTCTATCATCCACAGGCTAACTTCGTAGCAGCTACGGCTCTTCCCTTTGACAAGATAAATGCTCTGAACATAACTGGTCCGGCCGGCCGGCGACTTCTGCGACGCAACGTTCGTAGCGTCGTCGGCTTTCTCTATCGACACGATCTCGCCGGTTCGCTGGCCGATCTCGCGCAGCTTGGCGACGAACTCTTCTTCCGTCTCGGACGACTGAAGCGTCGGCGAAGTCTGCCTGTAAATCTCCGCAAACTTCGACTGCCTGAGCTGCTCGTGCAAGTTACGCTCGGCACGCTCCACCTTAGCCGCATCTGATTCGGCGCAGCCCGAGGTCGCCGCCAGCAACATGGCCGCGAGAAGACGCGCGGGATGGAATCTAAGGCTGCGCATCATCGTGACTATTTCAAATTCAGTATCGGCCAATCGTGATGTAATGCTGTTTGCTTCAGGCGCATGTCTGGATTGACTGCCGCCGGGTGGCCCACCACCGAAAGCATCGGCAAGTCAGACATGCTGTCGGTGTAGGCGTAAGAGTCACTGAGGCTGATGCCTTCGCGCTCGGCGAAGGTGCGAATCCAGGACGCTTTGGTCGCGGCGGCGAGGACGGGCGGCAGCAGTCTGCCCGTGGCGACGCCGTTGACGAATTCCAGGCGGTTCGCCACGTAGTCGTCAATCCCCAGGTATTTCATCAAGGGCGTGACGGACAAATCGAGCGCGCCCGTGACGACGACTTGACGCAAACCGAGGCTCCTGGATTTCTCTATCAACTCGAACGTGCCGGGGTAGACCGCGGGCTTCAACACGTCCTCGAACAGCTCTTCGGCGAAGAAGCGCAGGCGGTCTTCGGACTCTCCCTTGTAGCGCTTGAAGAAGAGGTCGTTGAAAACTTTCCGGCTGTACTGGTCCGTGACGGCGAAGATGGGGATGCTGAGAAGCGTCGAGGCGCTCTTCTTGAACGTGCGGAAAAGCCCCTGCTGGTTCTTCGCGTAGAAGCCGAGCGTGTGGACAAGATTAGTGCTGACTAAAGTTCCTTCTAGGTCGTAGAATGCAGCCGCTGCCACATTGCCCTCCAGAAAGGCGCGTGCGCTTACGTTTCGACTGGCCCGCGCCGGGATTCGTCCGGGAATATGGAATTCAGAGGCAGGAATCTTACCCTAATTAGCGCGATTTGGGTAACGGGCGCGGCGAAAGAAAATTCGGCGGCGCGGGAACAGGCGGGTTTCTTCAACAAAAAGCATTGAGAACTAGAGACGGATGCGCGAGGCCCTCGGTTGCCGCCCTGCTCACCGCGGGCCTCTACGGCGGGGGGAATTTTTGGCCCACGCAATTCGGCGCGGCCCGCGCGTTCTTTCAGGCGGCTGTTTTCTTTGGAAGGAGAAGCTGACCGAGAGATGAGACGACTGACCCCGTTGCTGACCTTAGCGCTCGCCTTCGCCGTAGTCCAGGCCGGCGCGGCCCCGAGCGTTTCGACCAAAATCCCGACGGTCGAACTCTGCGAGCTGACGCATAACCCGAAGCAGTACGACGGAAAGACGGTGCGCCTGCGCGCCGCCTACTTCTTCGGCACGACGGCCACGGACGACCCCTTCTATTTTTTCTACCACTCGGCCTGCGAAGGGCGGGAGAGGCGCATCGCGCCGGAGTTCGAGACGATGGAGAAGGGGGCGCGGGCGCGCGCCTTCAGGCTGATAGAGAAGCACACGCGCAGGAACCAGGCCGGCACCGCCGGGCGCGTCGAAATCATCGTCGTCGGCCGGTTCCGCAGCTCGAAAGGCGGGTACGGTCATCTGGGCCAGCACCCGTTCGGCTTCGACGTGACGAGCGTCGAGCGCGTCCGTCCCGTAGACCCGGAAGCCGTCTGGCCCGACTAGTGTGGGCGATTACATGACCGAGCGAAGATGTTCCTGCGCGTCGTTCGAGAGGCTCGAAGGCGCGAGCGTGCCCGCCTACGTCGCGGCCTTCCTGGAACAGCAGGAGAAGAACCGCTACCGCTGCCGCGTCTGCGGCCGCGAGTGGGAGAAGCGCGAAAAGGAAGGCACGCGGCCAAGCCTGGTAAGACAGAAGTAAAAAGGTAAAAGGCAGTGCGCCCCTTTCAGGGTCTCCCCTTTTTCCTTCTGCCTTTTGTCTTCGTCAGAGTTCCAGTTCCAGGTAGTGAAAGGGGATGTGCTCTACGTCGCGGCCGGCGTCCGAGAGGGCGTCGAGCATGCGCTGCGCGCCGGCGTAGTTGAGCGAGTGTATGACGATGGTGGCGTCGCGCTGGCGGTTGGGGTGCGCGGCGAGCCAGGCGGCGACGGCGTAGCCCGTGCGCTCGTCGTCGGGCTCGTCCGAGAAGTAGTGCTCTTCGAGCAGGTCGTGGTCGAGCAGGATGGTGGCGTACTCGCGCTCTTTCATCCAGCGGACGGCCTGGCCCGCGTCGCACGTCACGTCCAGCACGTGCGGCGCGAACTTCCGCCGGAACCAGGCGCAGCGCGCCTCGTCGTCTTCGACCAGCAGGACGCGCCGGAGAGGATTCTTCATACGATTGCGGGTTGCGGATTGCGGGACGCGGATTGAAGAATGCGAACGATGGGCTTTTAATCCGCAATCCCCAATCCGAAATCCGCAATCTTTAAGGCTTGCCCCCGGCTCTCTTCAGCTCCTCAAGGTTGCGCTTGAGCGATTCCAATTTTTGGCCCGCCTCGGCGAACTTGCCCTCGGACATGAGGCGCTGGTAGTCGGATAGGTCCGCGGCCGCGCGGTCGATGAGTTGCTGCGTGCCGGCGGAAACGGGGCCGGTTGGCTGCTGGCCGGTCTGCTGGCCCTCGGGCGTCTTCGGCTGCTGCTGACCCGTCTGGTCCGGCGGCTTCTGCTGGTCGTCCGTCTTCGGCTGCTCGCCGAAGAGTTTCGTCATGGCCTCCTGGAAGTTCGCGCCGAAGACCAGGCGCTCCTGCGTGGCGAGCACGACGAGGCGCAACTCGGGCATGGGGCTCTGCGAGGCTTGCAGGTAGATGGGCTCGACGTAGAGGAGCGAGCGGCCCATCGGGATGACGAGCAGATTGCCGCGCCTGACGCGCGAGCCCTGCTGATTCCAGAGCGAGAATTGGCCCGAGAGCTGCGGATCCTGGTCGATGCGCGCCTCGATTTGCAGCGGCCCGTCGACGAGCCGCGAGCGCGGGAAGTTGTAGGCCAGCAGCCGCCCGTAAGCCTCGCCGTCCGAGCGGCCGGCCATCCAGCCGATCATGTTGTTGCGGTTGGCGGGCGTGAACGGCACTATCTCCACGAACTCGTTCTGCACGTCCTCGCCCGGCAGTTGCATCAGCACGAAGTAGGGTTCGAGCGCCTCGGGCTGCTGCTTGTCCTTGTTCGGGCTCGCCTGCCGCGCCATGCTCCACACGTCCTCGCGCTGGAAGAAGACGCTCGGGTTCGTCGTGTGGTAGAGGCCGAAGACTTCGCCCTGCGTCTGAATCAGCGTCTCGGGGTAGCGGACGTGCGCGCGCAGGTCCGCGGGCATCTGGCTCGCGTCCTTGAAGAGCGCGGGGAAGACCGCGCGGTAAGCGTTGATGATCGGGTCTTCCGGCTCGAAGACGTAGAAATCTACGCTGCCGTTGTAGGCGTCGACCGTCACCTTGACGCTGTTGCGTATGTAGTTGACGGTCTTGCTGCCGGCCGTGTAGTGGCGCGAGTAGGGGTAGGTGGTCGACTCCGTGAAGGCGTCTATCATCCAGAAGAGCCGGCCGTCGTCCGTGATGACGATGTAGGGGTCGCCGTCGTAGACGAGGAAGGGCGCGAGCGCGTTAACCCGGTCGTCGATTTTGCGGCGCATCAGCACACGGCTCTCCGGCGTGATGGCGTCGGAGAAGGGGAGCTTCGAGAGGTCGCCCAGCGCCCAGGCCAAAAGCGTGCGGCGGAAGAAGCCGCCCAAAGGGATGCCGCCCGTGCCCTCGTAAACGTTCGAGGTGCCCGACTCGCCCTGCGGGTAGTTGAACTCCTGCTGGCTCGTCTTGACGTAAACGTCCGTCTTGGTCTTCGTCCCGAAGTAGATTTCGGGGCGCGCGAGCTTGATCTCGCCGGGCGCGGAGGATTCGACCGGCATGTTCTTGAGGAGGAAATTCGGCAGCCCCTCGCGCGTGAACTCGTTGGCCGTGTTCATCGTCACGCCGTAGCCGTGCGTGTAGATCAGCTTCTCGTTGATCCAGGTCTTCGACTGGTCGGGGAGCTTGTCCACGTCCAGCTCGCGCGTGGCGAGCATCATCTGGCGGGTCTGCCCGCCGATTTTGTAACGGTCAACGTCAACGTCGTCGAAGGTGTAGTAAGTGCGAATCTCCTGAATCTGCTTGAGCGTGTCGAGCAGGGCGGTCCAGTCCCAGAGGCGTATGTTGTCGAGCGTGGTGCGGTTGTTCTCGATGTCCAGGCTCGCGACCGAAGGCTCCGCCTCGAAGTCGCGCATCTCTATGCGGTCGAGGCCGAATCCCTTGCGCGTCCAGTTGATGTTGTGCTCGATGTACGGCGACTCGCGGCCCAACTCGTTCGGCTTGACGACGAAGCTCTGCACGTAGGCGGGAATCAGCAAGCCCGCGACGACGAAGGCCAGGATGGGGAGCGCGATCGCGCCGACGATGAAGCGCAGCTTCCGCTTCGTCAGGGCGTTGGCGACGATGACGGCCGCCGCGACGACGAGCAGGATGGCGACGATGGTCAGGCCCGGCAGGAAGTAGTTGGCCTCCGTGTAGGTGACGCCCGAGAATGACTGGTGGTCTTCCCACAGGTACGGGTAGCGCGAGAGGTAGACGCGCCAGGCCAGGAGCACGAGGAAGCCCGCGAGCGCGAAGGAGACCGCGGCGTAAGCGGTCGCGCGCGCGGCGTCGGCGGCCGCCTTGGTCTTCTGCTTGTGCGTCGCGGAGAGGCCGGCGAAAAGCGCGGTCACGGCCAGGATGACGAGCGAGAGCATGATCAGCCAGCGGCTCATCATCTGGTGGACGGGCAGCGAGAAGAGGTAGAAGCTCAGCGGCTTCCCGAAAATCGGGTCGGGCGTCGGGACGTGCGGCTGGTTCAAATAAAGCGCGAACTCGCGCCAGCCGTCCTTCATCCCGAGGCCGATGACGAGCCCTATGACTATCGCCAGCGCCCACGCCGCGGGGCGGAAGAATTTCGACGGGTTGACCGTCACGCTCTGGTTGTTGACGGTGATGGTGCGGCGTTCGAGCGCGGTCGCGGCGAAGGTCCGTTCTATCAGCCAGAAGGCCGCGCGCAGGACGGCCGCGGTCACGACGGCGAAGACCAGGAACGTGAGCAGCTTCGTGCGAAAGACGTACCAGTAGACGCTGGAGTAGCCGAGCGAGTCGAACCAGAGCGCGGAGACGTAGACGGAGGCGGCGCGGAAGAGGAGGAAGATGAGCAGCAGTGCCGCCCCTATGAACCAGACCAGCTTGCGGCTGCGCTTGGGCTTGGCGGGCTCAATGTCTATGACCTTGCCGTCGTCCTCGTCGATGTCAAAGGGGCTGCTCATGGCGCACAGCATACGCCGAACAGCGTGTCACACTCAAGAGCGTTTGCTTTCCGCGCGGGAGGGAAGGCAGAATCAGGTCGCTTCAGATTGCCCTGCTTATGACGAGAAAATTCAGCACCGCACGGAACACGAACCGGATTCAAACGGGGACGGGCAGGTTAGACGGGATGAAAAGATTTCAGATTTCAGATTTGAGACTTCAAGGTTTATCCTGCCCCTCCTGCCCGTCCCCGTTAACTCTTCCTCGCGCCGGAAGGCGTGCGCGGGTTTCACCAACGCCGCGGCGAAGAGCGCTTTCTCCCGCCTACATTCTTTGTCTGCTGGTTATCGCCTGCGGCGCGATGTCATCCTGCACGCGCGCGCCCGAGCCGCCGAAGCCTTTCGCGAGCGTGCGCACGCTGGCGGGGGCGCGGCAGGACGGGGCGCGGTTCGGCGAGCCGTTCGGGGTCGCCGCGGCCGCGGACGGGAGCGTTTACGTCACGGACGGCGAGACGAATCGCGTCTGGCGAATCGCGCCGGACGGGGCGGCCGCGGCGGTCGCCGAAAATCTCAACACGCCTTCCGCAATCGCGCTCGCTCCCGACGGGACAATCGTCGTCGCCGACACCGGCTCGCACACCGTCAAGCGCGTGGACGCGCAGAGCGGGCAAGTCAAACTCGTCGCGGGCGCGGAAAACGTCGCGGGGTTCGCGGACGGGGCCGGCACCGAAGCGAGGTTCAACGGGCCAGTCGGCGTGGCCGTCGGCGCGGACGGGACCATTTTCGTCGCGGACACCTACAACGACCGCGTGCGCGCGATTGACGCGGAGGGGCGCGTGCGCACCGTTGCGGGCGCGGGCGAGCCCGGCTACAGGGACGCGGCCGCAGGCGCGGACGCGCGCTTCGACACGCCGTGCGGCGTCGCCGTGGACCTCGACGGCACGCTCGTCGTGGCCGACACGGGCAACCACCGCCTGCGCCGCGTGACAATCGAAGGCGCAGTGACGACCGTCGCGGGGACGGGCGAGCACGGGGCCGAGGACGGAAAGCCGGAAGCCGCCCTCTTCAACGAGCCGACGGGCGTCACGATTGACGCGGGCGGGACCGTTTACGTGGCGGACGCCGGCGGGGCCGCCGTGCGCATCTTCTACAGGGGCTTCTGGCCGGAAGTCCACACGCTCGCGGGCGCTCATTACCCTGGGCTTGAGGACGGGGCGCTCGAAGCCGCGCGCCTGAGTCGCCCGTCGGGCCTCGCCGTCACGCCAGACGGGACGCTCGTCGTCGCCGACTCCGGCAACAAACTGGTCCGCGCGGTCACGAGGGAGGGCGTCGAGCGTGGCACACTTTTGACGCGCGAAGACGTTAACGCCCTGCGCCCGAAGGCCGCGGAGTTTCGCGCGCAGGGTGAGCCGCGCTGGCCCTACGACCCGCCGGAGCGCACGCGCGAGATAGCCGCCACCTTCGGCGAAGTCCGCGGCGAGGTCGGCGACGGCGAAGACGCCTGGTTCCATAACGGGCTCGACATTCCGGGCGCGTACGGCGAGACGGCGCGGCTCGTGCGCGCGGAAAAGATGCTGCGCCCGCTCTCCGTCTGGGGCGTCGGCGGCCCGCGCGAGAGCATACGCTTCCCCGCGCTCGGCTACGTGCACCTGCGCGTCGGCCGCGAGAGCGATGACACCGCCTTCGACGACGAACGGTTCGTCGTGCGGCGCGACGACGAAGGGAAGGTCACGGGCGTGCGCGTCCGTCGCGGCTCGCGCTTTCAGGCGGGCGAAGCCGTCGGCACGCTCAACAATCAGAACCACGTCCACCTGATAGCCGGCCCGGTCGGCGGCGAGTTCAACGCGCTCGCCGCGCTCGAACTGCCCGGCGTCAAAGACACCGTCGAGCCCGTCATAGAGAAAGACGGCGTGCGCCTCTTCGACCGCGAGGGAAGAGAACTGAACGCGCCGGCCGGAAGTAAGAGGGAGGAACGCGCGACCGAGAAGCCGGTCGAGGTGCGCGGGGACGTGCGCGTGGTGGTGCGCGCCTACGACCAGATGGACGGCAACGCGGCCCGCCGCCGCCTGGGGCTCTACCGCCTGGGCTACCAGGTGCTCAAACGGGACGGCGGCCCCGCGTCGGGTTTCGACGAGCCGCGCCTGACCATCTCTTTCGAGAACCTGCCGGACGACGTGAGGGCCGCGCCGCTGGCCTACGCGAAGGGGAGCAAGTCCGGCGCGACGGGCGAGACCGTCTTCGCCTACGTCATCACCAACGCCGTGCGCGACCGCAAGGCTGATGAGGATTTCTGGCACACGGCGGAGCTGCCCCCGGGCGATTACACCCTGCGCGTCTTCGCCGAAGACTTCTTCGGCAACCGCGCGGCGCGCGACCTGCCCGTGCGCGTCAGGGAATAGGGCCGGAGTTCAACTCCTATTCGTGCCCGCGCGAGTTTTTCAAAACGCGCGAGAAGCGTTATATTAGTCAGCGCAAAACGTCCCGTTTAACCTACGTTCCCTACCGCAAAATTTAACTCGCTCTTCGAGGAGATTACGCACGTGAACAGCAACCGCACACGCCGCAAATTGACAGCCGCCTTCGCCATTCTTTCGCTCGTCGCCGCCGCGACGTTCACGTCCACGGCGACGCCCGACAACGAGAACGAGAAGGCGTCCACGGTGATCAGGGTCGCGCCGCCCGCGCCCGTCTTCGACCAGACGGCGCGCCTGAACGAACTGGCCTCGCGCCGCCAGCGCGTCGCGGAGAAAGTGGGCCAGGACGGCATCATCGTGCTCTTCAGCACGGAGCCGCGCGTCTACACGAACGACGTGGACTACCATTACAGGCAGGAGAACAACCTCTTCTACCTGACGAACCTGAACCAGAAGGGCGCGACGCTCGTCCTGATGCCCGGCAACCCGCAGTTGCGCGAGGTCCTCTTCCTGCCGCGCCGCGACCCCGCCGCCGAGACCTGGACGGGCCACATGTATTCCCCCGAAGAGGCGCGCACCCTTTCGGGCATCAGCGAGATTTGGGAGGCCAAAGAGTTCGAGCCGTTCATGCGCTCGCTCAGGCTGCGCCAGGCGTACCGGCCAAAGGAGGACGCGCTCCTGATGTCCGCCGCGGCGCAAACGGTCGTCCCGCCCGTCCCGCAGACTTCGCAGATGACCTCGGGCGGCGCGCCCGTGCAGCCAGCGGCCTCCGGCCAGGCACGCACGAACCTG
>DATMVE010000034.1:0-44205 GCA_035563515.1 Pyrinomonadaceae bacterium | reverse complement strand
AGATAAAGAGCCGGAATACGAGGGGCGCCGAGCCGATTGACAAGCTCGCGCCGGAGCTGCGCATCCTCTTCGACCAGTACGCCCGCGGCACCCGCGGCGGCGACCGCCCGCCGATGGCTTTCGGCCGCGCGCAACTGAACGACCTCTTCGGCATCAGGACGGAGAACCGGAACCCGCAAGTCGGCGTAGTCATCACGCTCGCCGGGGGCGAGACCGCGACTTTGAAGGGCGAGGGGGCCAAAATCTACTATCGCTCCGGCGACACCGTCTACGCCGACGTGCCCGTGCGCGTGCTTGAGCGCATCGCGAGGCAGAGGAGCGTCTCAAGCATTTCGGCCGCGAAGGCCGTCAGCATCCCGACCCCGCCGGAGCCGCCAGCGCCGCCGGTCCAGCAGCCCCTGCCGGGCGCGCGCGGCGACGGCAACGGCGGCGCGATGCCGGCGGCAGTTGCGGCCGACAACGAATTCGACCGCCAGGGCCTGACCGGCAAGGGCGTCATCGTCGGCGTCATAGACACCGGGATTGACTGGCGTCACAAAGATTTCATCCGGCCGGACGGGACCTCGCGCATCCTCTACCTCTGGGACCAGATGGACAATTCGTTCGCGGACTCGAACGGCCGAATTGGCACAGCGCCCCCCAAACTCGCTGAGGGCGAAGACCCGGGGCCGGGCACGCTCTACACCGGCGAGCAGATCGACGCGGCGCTCAACGGGGGCGGGACGGTCAACTCGATGGACAACTTCGGGCACGGCACGGCCGCCGCCGGGACCGCCGCTGGCAACGGGCGCGCGACTGCCAACGGGGTCGCGCCCGGCACTCACGCCGGCGTCGCGCCCGAGGCCGACCTGATCATCGTCAAGGCGGCCGACTGCGGCGGCTTCGGCTGGACCTACCTGCTGGGGACGATCTGGATTGCGCAGAAGGCGAAAGAGCTGGGCCGGCCCGCCGTTATCAACCACAGCCTGGGCGGCCACTACACGGCGCACGACGGCCAGGCGCGCGAGGAGTTAGTCATGAACAGGCTGGTCGGCGCGGGCAACCCCGGCCTGGCGATCACGGTCTCGGCCGGCAATGAGGGCCAGTACAGCATGCACGCGACCGGGCGCTTCGGCCCGCGCCTGCCGGGCCAGAAGGACTTCGAGGGCGCGCCGATAGAGATCTTCGTCTCGCCTTACCGCACCGACCAGGTCGCGTGGGTGTCGGCCTACTTCGACCACGCGGACGATTGGGGGATAGTTCTCGTCGGGTCCGGCGATTTCCTGGTGGACGAGCAAGGCCAGCCGCTCAGGGCTTACATCTACAAGTACAACAACGCCGTGACGGTGCAGCTGCAAAAGGGCGCGAAGAAGCCGGACTACTTCGACGACTTCGTTGAGGCCATCGAGTGGCGTAACACGCAGCTCGCGCTGACGGGCGACCGCGTGGACCAATTATTCCTGCCGTTCCCGCCCGGCGCTTACTGGGTCAAAGGCTTCGGCAGCTCCGAGAAAGTGAAGACCGGCAGGTTCGATCTCTACGCGCCCGACACGCGAAGAGCCTCGGCCCTCTTCACCTTCGGGGCCGACAAGAGGCGTATGGTCGGCTCCCCCGGCAACGCCTCCAACGTCATCACCGTCGGCGCTTACGACTTCCGCGAGAGGTGGCCCAACCGGGGTGGGCAGCAGACGCTCTACAACCTCGGCCTGAGCGACATCTCGGATTATTCGAGCCCCGGCGGCCTGCGGGACGACGGCCTCTTCAAGCCGGAGATCGCGGCCCCCGCGACCTACACGATCTCGTCACTTTCGAGCACGGCGGCCCCGGACGGGAAGAGCTGCGACGGCAATAGCATGGGGTCCATGCTCGGAGCGACGGCGGTGACGCGCGACGGCTTCCACATTGCTTGGTCCGGCACGAGCGCCTCAGCGCCCTTCACCGCCGGCGTCATCGCGCTAATGCTCCAGAAGAACCAGACGCTCGACAACCAGCAGATCAAACAAATACTGATACGCACCGCCCTTAAGGACGACAAATACGTCGGGGCCGCGCCGAACCCGGAGTGGGGCTACGGCAAGATCAACCCGGCGGCGGCCATCGCTGCCGTCCCGCCTGCCCGCCGAGATCGAAGGCGAGCCAGAAGAACCGTGAGGTAAGCCGCCCGCGCACAAATCGTCCCGCCGGGCTCGCGCCGTCCCGAGAGGAAAACAGTCATGCGCCGTTCGATCACAATTCTCGCCGCCGCCTTCGCCGTCTTCTTCAGTTCCTGCCTGCTCGCGTGGCGCGCGGCCGAGGGCGGCGATTCCGCGCCGCCCCAGGCCGCCGGGCGCAAGCGCGCGCTGCTGGCCGGCCTCTCCGCCTACTGCCGCGGGAACGACCCGGAGCAGTGCATGGCCGGGAAGAAGTGGTGGTGGGATTTGAATTCTTCGCCGGACGTGGAGGCGCTCGAACTCACCCTTAAAAACAAATTCGGGTTCGACGAGGTCAAGGTCCTGCGGACGAAGGAGGAGGCGACGCACAGTAACATAGTGGGCACGTTCCGCTCGTTCCTCATCGAGCAGACAGGCAGAAACGACATAGTCTATTTCCACTACTCCGGCCACGGAACACAGGTGCCTGACGACCGAAAGCACGGCCCGAACGCGGACGTGGGCGACGAGATTGACGGGCTCGACGAGAGCCTCGTCCCCTCGGACTACGTGACGCAGGGCGACGGCTCAAACAACATCCGCGACGACGAGATTCGCCAACTCCTCGCCGGCCTGAGAGCCAGGAAGCCCGCGAACGTCACGCTGACATTCGACAGTTATTTCTCGGGCAGCACCACGCGCGGCGGCAGGTCACTCGTCCGCGGCGCCAGGTGGCAAGGCCCCGCGCCCGCGGGCCGCGGGACCGGCGGCAGGGAAGACAGCCCGAGCGGCCTGTTCGCCCGCGGCGAAGCCGACTCGCAGGGCTACGCGGCGCTGTCGGCCACGAGCCACGACCAGTTGGCGAACGAGGATGAGGACGAAGTCACGGGCGAGCAGATGGGCGTGCTCACGTACGCGCTGGTCAGGGCGCTTGAGAAGGCGGACGGCGCGACGAACTGCCGCGATGTCTTCGAGTGCGTCAACGACACGGTCACGCGCCGGTTCCGCAACCAGGACCCGCAGATCGAAGGTGGCGAAGACAGCCTGCTGATGTCGGGCATCCCCGTGCCGCCTCCCCCGCCTTACATCGAGGTGAAGGTGAGCGGCGGCAAGGTCGTTCTTCAGGCCGGGCGGTTGCAGGGCATGGCGGCCGGGTCGGAGTTCTCCATCTACGGGGCGGGCAAAGACGTGAGGAAGAGCGAGCCGATGGCGAAGGCCGAAATCGAGTCGCCCGACTTGCTCACGTCGGCCCTGAAGATCAGGACGCCGGAGGTGAATGAAAAGCTGCTGGACGACCTGCGCGCGGCGCGCGCCGTCGAGACCGCACAAGTTCGGCGACGCCCGTTTGAAAGTCGTCATGCTCAACCTCGACAACGCCCGGGACGCCGTCGAGGTGGTCAGTCAGATTAAAAGCCTCGACCTGGTCAACGCCGAAGCCGACGCGGCGAACGTTGTCGTCGCGCAGCCCGGCTGGGCGACGGCGACAGTGACGTTCACGGTCAAGCCGAAGGCGGCCCCGGGCAATAGCCCTTAAGCCAAGCGGAGAGTGAAGCGAAGTGCCGAGGGAAGTGAAATGAGAGTTTCCGAGCCCGCCTCGAAGGTTGTCAGAGCCAGAGAGCCTGTCGCTCTGCTTTCGATCTTGATTCTGGTGATGAAGGCCAGCATTCTGCTGCTCCTTCTCCCGCCGAGTGCGCTCGCGCAGGACGGCCGCAAGACCGGGCCGTCAAAGCGCGCCGAGCTAGTCTTGAGCGAGCAGAAGGAGAAGGCGGCGTCGCCGACGCTCACGAAGCGGTACGCGCTGATAATCGGAATAGACAAGTACCAGGAGACCACGAACTTGACGGGGGCCGTCAACGACGCGGAGTTGTTGGCGGACACTCTGGTGAATTACGCGGGCTTCCCGAAAGAGAACGTCGTCCTGCTGACCAGCAGGCTGGCGAAGGACTCGCAGCCGACGCGGCCGAACATCTTGGAAAAACTCTCCGCCATTCAGGAGAAGATTCCCGCGGACGGGAACGCGCTCCTGGTGGTCGCCTTCGCGGGGCACGGGATGGAAAGGATTCAGGGCAAGTCGTACCTCATCCCATCCGACGCAAAAACCCGTAGCCCTCAGCTCCTTGAAGACACCGCAATCGGAATCGAGTTTCTGAAGCAGCGCATCCTCGAAACGGGAGTCAGGCAGGTCGTCTTAATCCTCGACTCGTGCCGCAACACGCCGCAGGGCCGCAGGTTCGCGGAGAACACGCTTCTGCCCGAATCCATCCCCGACGAAGTCACCTTCAGCGGCAAGAATCAAAACATCAACGCGTTCGTGACTCTCTTCGCGACCTCGCCCAACAAGAGCGCGTACGAGGACCAGAGTTCGAACCCGACGCACGGCTACTACACTCTGGCCCTTGTGGAAGCGCTCAGGGGGAAGGCGGCTAACGAAAACCGCGAGGTGACGGTCGGCCGCGTCATCGCCTACTTGGAAAAGGAGGTCCCGAAGCGGGTCAAAAAAGATTACGACGCGGACCAGCGGCCGCACAAAGAGATTTACGGCGGGCAAAGGGCGGAGAACCTCGTCTTGTCAGAGGCCGACCCGGTGTTCGACCCGGAGGCGATGCTGGCCGAAGGTAAACCTTTCGAGGGCGAACTGAACGGCGAAGAAGAGCGCGTTTTCCAGATGCCCCTCCAGGCCGACAGGCTCCTCTATTTCGAATTCAGGGCGAAGGGCATTGACGCCTTCGTCTCCTTCGAGAGCCCCGAGCGGAAGGAGCTAGTCAACTCAGTTTCCGTCGGCACTTCCGCAGACCCCGCGCCGCTCTTCCTGGTGACGCCCCAGGGCGGCACCTACAGGCTCAAGCTAAGAACTCCGAAGACGCGGGTGAGAGGGACCTACACGATTAAATTCCTCGCCTACCGCCAGAGTAATCCCGGCGACGTAAAACGCATCGTCGCGCAGCAGGCGCTGGATGAGGCCGAGGGTCTCGCCTTCTCCGCTGTCAACAGGCCGGAGCCCGCTAGGGCGAGCTTGTACGAGCGCAGCCTCAAAAAGTTCGACGAGGCCATAGCTTTGTGGGACGAGGCGCGAAAGCTGCAGGCGGAGAGGCAGGATTACGAAGGCGAGATCAAGGCCCGCAGGAGGATGGGTGATGTTTACCGCGCCCAGGGGGCCGACGATAAATCTTTGGAGGCGTATCAGAAGGCGCTACTCCTCTACCGCTCCCTCGAAGACAAGAACGGCGAGGCCGTCATGCACATCCTCATCAGTCAAGTCTATTTGAGGAAGGGTAATCCGCAGGAGGCCCAAATCTCGCTCGACAAGGCGACGGACACGCTTCAAATCAACCGCCAGCCTTCGGAGTTCGAAAAGCGCGTGCGCGCGACCGCCGACCTTCTGCTGCAGCTGGAGCGCAAGGCGGAGGCCGAGCCGTGGCTCGCCTTGTTGAATGAGACGAGTTTGCAGAAAGCTGCCGACGTTCAGCCGCTTTCTGCACTCGCCAAACTAACCTCGCAGGAGTCTGACGCGCTTAAGCGGTTTCTGGAAGCCTCCGACCGCATCACAGAAATCGGTGAAGAGTTCAGAGGGCTCGACGATAAACAGCGCCAAGGCCCTCTAACTCCTGAGGAGCAGAAACGGCTCGCCGAGCTGTCGAAACAGTTGGCCGCCGCGAACACCTCATTCCATCTCTTTTTAGAAGAGACTACAACTGAGTTAAGTCCGGCGACTATGAAGACAGCCGCCAGCTTGCAGTCAGACATTAGACAACTGGGTGAAGGCACGGTCGCCATCTATACGGTGGTCGGCGAGAACGGTTGCCACATTATTTTAACGACCCCGAATGTTCAGGTGGCGCGCAGAACAGAAATAAAAGCCATCGAACTCAACCGGAAAGTTTTGGAGTTCAGGGCCGCGTTGCAACATCCCTCGGCCGACCCGAAGCCACTCGCCAAAGAACTCTATGACATTCTAGTTAGGCCGATAGAGAGGGATTTGAAGGGGGCCAACGCCAGGACGCTGATGTGGTCCTTGGACGGCACGCTACGTTACATCCCCATAGCTGCCCTGTTCGACGGGCAGCAGTACATGGTCGAAAAGTACGCCAACACTCTTCTCACTACGGGGTCGCTGGCTTCCTTATTCCACCCTCCGAAGCTCGCGTGGAATGTCCTCGCGCTCGGGACGACGAAGCCGATGAGCGCTTCGGTCGCGGGTACGAAGCTCAATTTTGGCTCGCTCCCGGGCGTCGAGTCCGAACTAAGGGGCATCGTCAAGACGGGCGCGGGCACAAACTCGACGGGCGTCTTCCCGGGCACGATACTGTTGGACGAGGCGCTCACGAAATCCTCCATGCTCTCGGAGATGTGGCGAGACTATAACGTGATTCACCTCGCGGCCCATTTCTCTCTTCGCGAGGACTTGGACAACTCGTTCTTCGTGCTCGGCGACGGGAGCATCCTGACGCTCGAAGAGCTTCGCGATTCTCCCGGCGTCTTCCGAAGGGTCGAACTCCTGGTGCTGTCGAACAGCAGCACGGCTTTCAGCAACAAGGACACCAGCGGCAGGGAAGTGGAGTCCTTCAGCTACTTCGCTCAACAGTTGGGGGCGAAATCCGTCCTGATGAGTCTGTGGAACGGGTCGGACGAGTCCATCAGCATTCTGCTGCGGGAATTTTACAGGCAGCGCGCGAGCAGCAGCCCGCCGGTCACCAAGGCCGAGGCGTTGCGGCGGGCGCAGTTGGCGGTGATGCGCCGCGAGGAGCCTGAGAGAAACCTGCGGGCGCACGCCGCGGGCGACTTGGAGCGCACGTTCGACCATCCTTTCTACTGGGCGGGCTTCGTCCTGTTCGGCAATTGGAGGTAGGCAATTGAGACGGAGTGAAAGTCCGGCCGCCGCGGCGATCATTCTATTAATCGCGACCGCCGCCGCCGCGCTCGGGCAAACGACGGAAGAAAAACGCGCGACGGCGAACGGAATATTTGCCGAGGCAACGCGACTCGCCGGCGGGGGCTCTGCGGAATCGCAGCGCGCGGCCGTCCTTAAGTTCGAGGCCGCGCGACGGCTTTATCAGGAAGTGGGGGATAAAAACAGTCAAGCACACTGCCTCGGTTGGATGGGGAACGTTAGTCTCTCGCTCGGCGAAAACCAAAACGCCCTCGATTACTACAGCCAGGCCTTACTGCTCTACCGGGCCGTCGGAGCGAAGAACAATGAAGCGGGAATACTCACAAGCATCGGCGCGGCCTATTTGGCCTTGCGTGAGAAACAAAGGGCGTTGGAATTTTACAAGCAGGCTTTGTCGCTCCAGAAAGCGATCGGTGACACGGGCGCGCAGATTGAAACTCTGATGAGCGTCGCTTCAACTTACATTCAATCAGGGGAAGGGCGGAAAGCACTTGATTACTACAACGAGGCTTTACTGCTTCTCAGGGCCGCCGGAGACAAAGACGGCGAAATCGGCGTGCTCACGTACATGGGGGGGCTCTCTTTGGCTTTGGGCGACGCACGGAAGGGACTTGAATACCAGAATCAAGCACTGACGCTCGAAAGAGAGATCGGCGACCGACCCGGCGAAGGCAGAACGCTCGCCAGCATCGGCGCTTCATATTTCGCCTTGGGGGATAAAGAAAGAGCCCTGGCTGATCTCAGCCGAGCCCTGCCGATTCTCAGGGCGGTCGGCGATAAATACGGCGAGGCCGTGGCCTTAACGACCACCGGCTCGGTTTACGAAAAATTAGGCGACAGGCGCAAAGCCCTCGAACATTTCCATCAAGCCCTGGCGCTTTACAGGGCTGCCGGAAGCAAAAACGGCGAAGCCGGCGCGCTCTTGAGCATCGGCAACGTGTACTCCGTTTTAGGAGAGAACCAGAAGGCACTGGATTATCTTCTCCAGTCCCTGCCGCTTCAACGGACAATCAACAGCAAATCCGGCGAGGCCTCTAACCTTCTGGAACTCGGCGCGGTCTATTGGGGTCTGAGCGACAACCAAAAGGCCCTGGAATTTTATAACCAAGCCTTACAACTCCACAGAGCCAGCGGCGACAAACTGGGCGAAGTCAGGGCGCTCGGGGGCGTCGGCCTGGTTTATTTGAGTGTGGGGGAAAAGCAGAAAGCACTCGAATACCTGAATCAAACCCTGCCGCTGGCACGAGCGTCCGGGGACAAAGACCATGAGGCCACGGCACTCAGTAATATCGGCTCGGTTTATGCGCGGTTGGGGGAATATAAAAACGCGATAGACTATATCACCCAGGCCCTCGCGCTGGCACGGGCCACCGGCGACAAGAGCGGTGAGGCCACGATACTCAATAACATTGGCGCAATTTATGGGAGCCTGGAAGGGAATCAAAAAGCCCTGGAATTTTTAAACCAAGCCCTGGCGATCCACAGGGCCACCGATAATAAATACGGCGAAGCGACAACGCTCGGAAGCATCGGCGCGGTTCACAACCGGACAGGCGAGAGACAACGCGCGTTGGAGTGTCTTAATCAAGCCCTGCGGCTCCAACGAGACGTTGGAGACAGGAGCGGCGAAGCCTCCACGCTCGGCAATATCGGGACCATTTACTACGACTCGGGGCAATTCCAAACAGCTTTTGATTATTACAGTCAATCCCTCGCGCTTAGAAGAAGCATCGGGGATAAGCACGACGAGGCTGCTTCACTCAACAGCATCGGCGGAGTATATGTCGCCACCGGAGAGAGACAAAAAGCGTTAGAGTCTTACAACCAGGCCCTACTGCTGCGCCGGGCCGTCGGCGACCGGAGCGGCGAGGCTTCGACACTGAGAAATTTACAAGGCGCGTGGCAGTTGCTCGGCAACCCCCGGCTCGCAGTTTTCTTCGGCAAGCAGGCCGTCAACAAATATCAAGAGCTGCGGCAGGCGATCCAGACGTTCGACAAAGAGACGCAGGCGACTTACCTCAAAGCGGTTGAGCCCACCTACCGCGTGCTGGCCGACCTCCTGATCCAGGAGGGCCGCTTCGCCCAGGCCGAGCAAGTCTTGCGGATGCTCAAGGAGGAAGAATACTTCGATTTCGTCCGCCGCGACGCCGAGGAGATCAAGAACCTCAAACAGCGCGTCCGCCTCGACGACAAAGAGCAGAAGTTGATCGAGCGCTACGCGGTGCTGGCGGAGCGCGTCACGGAAATCGGCCAGAAACTTTCGACACTGCAAGAGAGGATGGCTCTCCTCTCCCGCAACAATTTGGAGCTGTCCCCGGACGAGCAAAAGCAGTTCGACGAGCTGTCGGCGCAAATCTCGGACGCCAACGCCGCCTTCAGACTGTTTCTGGAGAAAGAGCTCGCCGCAGAGCTGGGCCCGGAGAGGAAGAAGGAGATAGAGGTTGACCGCAACCTCCAGGAGAAGTTGCGCCGGTGGGGCGCGGGCACCGTGGCGCTCTACACGGTCGTCGCCGCGGATCGCTACCGCGTCATCCTGACCACGCCGACCGTCCAGGTGGACGGCAAGACGGAGATCAAGGCGGCGGAGTTGAACGAGAAAATCTTCGCCTTCCGCAAGGCCCTGCAAGACCTGGGCGCAGACCCGCGGCCGCTCGGCAAGGAACTCTACGACATCCTGATCAAGCCCATCGAGAAGGAGCTGCAAGCCGCCGACGCGCAGACGCTCGTCTGGTCGCTGGACGGCACCCTGCGCTACGTGCCGCTCGCGGCCCTCTCGCCGGACCAAAAAAGTTATCTGGTCGAGAAGTACCAGAACGTCATCATCACGCCGAAGACGCGCGACGACGTTTCGGCACCCGGCGCGGGCTGGCGCGCTCTCGGCCTCGGCGTGTCGGTCGCGCAGACGGTCGCGGACCCGGACGACCCGGGCGGGAAGATAGACTTCGCCGGGCTGCCCGGGGCGAGGGCCGAGTTGGCGGCCATCGTGCGCGACGAGCAGGCGCAGAACGAGACTGGAGTCTTGGCCGGCCGCAGATTCCTGGACGACGGCTTCACCGCCAGGGCGATGACCGAGTCGCTGGCGAAAGAGACGCCGGGCGGCGAGCGCAAATTCACGGTCATACACATCGCCAGCCATTTCCGCCTCGGGAGCAAATGGTCAAATTCGTTTCTGCTGCTCGGCAGCGGACAAATGCTGACCCTCGAAGAGGTCAGCAACTCGCCCAACATCAGGTTCGGCGGCGTCGAGTTGATTACGCTCTCGGCGTGCAACACGGCCTTGGCCGAAGAGACGAACGGCAAGGAGGTGGATAGCCTGGCGGAGGCGATCCAGACGAAGGACGGCAAGGCGGTGCTGGCGACGCTGTGGAGCGTGGCCGACGAGAGCACGCAGCTTTTGATGAGCGAGTTTTACCGCCTGCGGGGCAGAGACCCGAAGCTCACCAAGGCCCGGGCGATGCAACTGGCGCAGTGGGCGATGATTAAAGGTGACCTGAAGCCTTCGGCCGATGGGGGCGACAATCGCGCGGAGGTCGCCGGCTCGAAAGGTAAAAAGCCGGCCCGGGCTTTCGCGCGCGACCCGGGCGCGCCGTTCGCCCACCCGTACTTCTGGTCGCCGTTCGTCTTGTTCGGCATTTGGAGGTGAGTGGACCCATGCGAAGACTTCACACATTCGCGGCGCGCACTCTTCTCGCCGCAGTCCTGGCCGCGGCGCTCTGCCCGCCTGCCGCCCTGGGCCAATCCTCGAAGTCCGAAAGGGCGTGGGGGCTCTACAACGAGGCGCAGCAGCTCTCCGCGGGGAACGAGGATGCACAACTTCGGGCCCTCGAAAAGTACGGCCAGGCCCTGGCCCTGTTCAGGGCGGCGGGCGATTCGGAGGGAATCGGCACGGTGCTGTTCTGGCGCGCGCGCGTTTACCGCGCGAGGCGCGAGTACAAGAAGGCCGTGGACGATAATAAAGGTGCCCTGTCTGTCTTCGAGCGGCTCAATAACACGGAGGGACGCGCCTACGCCACTAACAACATCGGCGAGATCTACCTGAACCTGGGCGAGAACGCGACCGCGCTCCCCTTTTACCTGCAAGCGGTCCAGTTGTTTCACGGCCTGGGCAACAAGGTCTGGGAGGCCGAGACCTCGCGCGCCGCCGGCATGATCTACGTCTACATGAACAGGCCGCGCAACGCCCTCCGCTACCTGGACCGGGCCTTGACGCTGTTCGTCGATGTGAAAGACAGGGACGGCGAGGCGCGCGCCGTCAACAATCTGGCGATGCTACACGACTCCATGGGCAACATGCAGCTCGCGCTCGATTATTACTTCCGCGCGCTGAAATTAAGCAACAACGGCATCCCGCCCGGCGACGGCACGGTGCTGATGAACATCAGCACCGCTTATTTGAGGCAGGGCAAGTACGACGACGCGCTCACGAATCTTACGCTCGCCCTGCCGACGTTCCGCTCCTCCGGCTACTGGCCGGGCGAGGCCCAGGCGCTCGAACTCTCAATGGACTGCTGGCGGGCGAAGGGCAACCCGCGCGTAGCCATCGTTTTCGGGAAGAAGGCCGTCAACCTCTACCAGGAGATCAGGGGGAAGATTAAAGACTTTGACGAGGAGACGCGGCGGCGCTTTTTGAGCGGCAGGGCCCCCGTCTACAACGCGCTCGCTCAACTGCTGATCGAGCTGGGGCGCTTGTGGGAGGCGCAGCAGGTTCTGGGGCTGCTCAAGGAGGAAGAGTTTTTTGATTTCGTCCGGCGCGACCCGGACGAGGCCGCCGCCCTCTCGAAGGACATCGCGCTCAGCGAGCCCGAACGCAAAGCGTTTGCCGAGTACGCGCGGCTGGCGGACGACCTGACCAGAATCGGCGCGCGGTTCCAGGCGCTGTTCGACAAACGCGGCAAGGCGGGCGGCACGCTGCCGCAGCCCGAGGAGGACGAGTATCAACAGGCCAAGAGGGACGTGGAGGCGGCGGCCGAGGGCTTTCAAAAGTTCCTCGCGCGGCTGTCGGACGAGTTCACCAAGAAGGTCGAAGACGATGTGGTCGTCACGCCGCAGACGGTCGAGGCGCTCCGCTCCAACCTGCGCCGCGCGGGGACGGACGTCGTCCTCGTTTCGACATTCCTTTCTCCAGAGCGCTACCGCGCCATCGTGATGACGGGGCGCACGGCCGTTGACCGCAAGTTCGAGTTTAAGGACGCGGGGATGACCGCCTTCGACCTGAACAGGAAGATCGAGGCGTTTCAGTCGGCGCTGAAGAACCCGTCCGTGGACCCGCGGCCTCTGGGCAAGGAGCTTTACGACATCCTCGTCGCGCCCATCGAAAAAGACATAGAGGGCTCGGGCGCGAAAACGCTCCTCTGGTCGCTGGCCGGCGCGCTGCGCTACATCCCCGTCGCCGCGCTCTCGCCCGACGGCGAACATTACCTGGCGGAGCGCTACCGGAACGTGTTGGTGACGCTCGGCAGGCAGGGCCGTTTGTTCGAGGAGGCGGAGAGCGACTGGCGGGCGCTGGGCCTCGGCGTGTCGAAGAAGTACGAGGGCTTCAGCGAACTGCCGGCCGTGACGCGCGAGTTGCGCTCGATAGTGCGCGAGAGGGAGGAGACCGAAGGCGTGCTGCCTGGCCGGCGGCTGCTCGACGCGGACTTCAGGGCGCAGGTCTGGCGCGACCTGCTGCCGCAAGAATCGCCCGACGGGAAGAAGTTCAACGTCGTGCATCTCGCCACGCACTTCAAACTCGGGGCGGACAACAGGAGTTCCGTCCTGCTGCTCGGCGACGGGACACATCTCTCGCTTTACGAACTTGGCAAGGACGAGGCGCTCGGCTTCGAAAACGTCGAACTGCTGACGCTCTCGGCATGCGAGACGGCGGTCGCGATTGACGAGGGCAGCGGCGGGGAGGTCGAAAGTCTGGGGATGCTGGCCCAGGAGAAGGGGGCCAAGTCCGTGCTCGCCACGCTCTGGAAGGTGGCGGACGAAAGCACGCAGCTTTTGATGACCGATTTCTACCGCATACGCAAAGAGCGCCCGGAGATGACGAAGGCCGAGGCGATCCAGCAGGCCCAGATTGACATGCTCGAAGGCCGCTTGAGCCCCGCGGCGGAAGAGAGTAGGAGGCGCGCCGAACTCGCGTCCGCGCTGGAGAAGGCGCCGAAAGATTCTAAGCCGTTCGCCTTCAACCCGGCGAAGCCATACGCGCACCCCTACTTCTGGTCCCCGTTTGTGTTGATAGGGAACTGGCGTTAAACCGTCGCACGCCTTTTGTCGAAAATCAGTAGCAATTAATAGGGTGAGGGCCGTGAGAAGAAATGTCTTGCTTATACTTGGGCTGATAGTTTTGCTCGACAGTGTGCGGGGGCAACAGGTCGAGCTTACCGTGAGAACGGGCCACGTCGATTCCGTCAGGTCGCTGGCGTTCAGTCACGACGGGAGATACCTGGCGACCGTCGGGGACGACAAGACCGTTAGAATTTGGGACGTACGGGGTGGGCAGGAGCTGAGGGCGTTCGGCGGGCACCGGACGCCTATAACTGCCGTAGCGTTCAGTCCCGACGACCGACTACTGGCGACCGTGAGTCACACTGAAAGCTTGGTGAAAGTTTGGGAGATTGAAACGGCAAAGGAGCTGTGGGCTTCAGAGGCTCGCGGCGAGGTAGACGACAGCCCGGGAGACCGGCGGCACACCATTGCCTTCAGCCCCGGCGGAAAATATTTGGCCGTTGGGAGAAGCTCTGATGCGTCTTCCATGCCCAGGCCGATTCCTGCCGAAGATGATCCGCCCCCGCCCCCGCCACCAAAACCGCCCCGCCGGCTCCCAAATGAATCCAAAGAAGAGTACGCAAAACGCGACCAGGAAATTAAAGATAAGGCGGCCGAGGAGCATAGGAGAGAACTCGAAGCGCGGAGAAAGGCGAAGGAAGAAAAGCTACTGCTTGAATCTGCGGTAGACGTTTGGTCTGTCGATACGGGCGAAAAAGTCAAGACGCTGGTCGGGCACACAAGCAATGTCCCGCTAGTGGTGTTTAGCCGCGACGGGACAACCGTCATCGGCGGAAGCTACGACCGGACCATAAAAATTTGGGATTTCGAAACCGGAAAGGAACGCGCAACGCTCGGCAGCTTCACGCAGAAGATCGAAAATTTAACCTTGAGTCACAACGGGAGATTCCTGGCTTGTTTGCTCCAGGACAAACAGCTTCTGCGGCCGAATGAAAACGGCGATATCAAAATCTGGGATTTGCAGTCTGGACAGGAGTTGCGGCCCATCAAAATCGAGAACCCGGGCCTCATAGAGTTTAGCCCTGACGATGCGTTTTTGTTGAACATATCAAGGCGGGGAATTGACCACTTCGATATCGAGACGGGCAAGAGTGTCTCGAAGCTGGTGAACCTCAATAATAGCTGGGTGACTGAGAACGAGGCCGCGGCCGCGAAAGAAAGCCTCCTTGAGAGGGTAAGGGAGAAGCGGGAAGAAACCGAAAAGCCGGTACCGAGTTACGCAACGTTTGCCGCCGCCTTCGATTCGAGCGGTCAACTGTTCGCCTTCAGCGACTGGAAAAAAATTTCCATCTGGAATTGGCAGACTAAACAGCTCATCAGCGAACTCAATCCGAAAATTCTGCCGCCGGGCGATTTCATTTTTAGTCCCGACGGGAAAGTTTTAGCCATCGAGGAAGACGGCCATAAACTGGCCCTGCTGAATATGCAGTCGGCGACTATTATGCAGAATCTCAGCCCCAGCTGGTCGAGCCTCGCCTTCAGCCCTGACAGTAAATTCATCGCCGCCTGCGATAAGGATTCCGAAGGCAGCGGAGAAACGTACAAAATCACCTCTACGCTTAAGCTGTTCAATGCTCGAACGGGAATTTTGGTCAAGCAGTTCGAGCCGTTGAACGGAAGCATTGACAAGTTCGTCTTCAGCCCGGGCGGTGACTTAGTAGCGGCCTTGAGTGTGTTGCCTGACTCAATCAGCGTATGGGATGTTGATTCCGGAAGGCTAATACGCACAAACCGCACGGAGGTTGAATATGATAGCCTGCTGACCTTTTCCGGCGACGGAAAGTCAGTCTATTTCTCCGGCGACGAAAAGCTGCGGCTGTGGAATTTTACAACTAACGAGATCAGCAACAGTAGCCAAAATAAATTCCATGGTCGGCTGGCTTTCAGTAAAGATGGAAGATGGCAAGTAGAGGCTTATAGAGAATATAAAGACACCCTTTGGCTGCATAACTTGGAGATCGGGAGGCTTTGGTTATTGCGGAGGGATGACCCTGCGGTCATCAAGAAACTCCTGACCCTGATCCCAGAGTATTATCAGAACAATTCGGAAGATGTGATTAGCCCCGATGGGAACTGGCGCGTCACCGAGAGCTCGGATGGGAAAATTAAATTTCTTGATTTAAAGAGCGGAAAGGACGTAGCCGATCTGATCTGTCTCGGGGAGAACTGGCTCGGCGCTGAGGGCAACTGGTTGGTGACGACGCCAGAGGGATTTTTCGACGGGACGGCGAAGGCCTGGAGACAGGTCATCTGGCGCTTCGACCGTAAGACTTTTGATTACGGCGCGGTCGAGCTTTACTTCAATGATTTCTTCCAGCCGAATCTTCTGCAAGACGTTCTCGCCGGGAAGTCGCTGAAGCCGCCCGCCGGGCGCGAACTCGCGAGAATTGACCGCCGCCAGCCGAAAGTCGAAATCACTTCCATCAACGGACAGAGCAAGTCCCAAGTCAACGCGCAGGCCGCTAATCGATCGCCGCTGACCAGTCGAAAAGTAATCGTCACGGTCGAAGTTTCCGACAACGGCGACGCGAAGAAACAGCCTGAACATTCGGAGACGAGTGGGGCCCGAGATCTGCGCCTGTTTCGAAACGGCTCTCTAGTCCAGGTCTGGCACGGCGACCTTTTCAAGTTAGGAACGCGGGACGGGTGCGGGCAGGTTGCGCCGGCCAAACCAGGCGGGCCGCGCCGCGTGCGCTGCCGGGCGGAGGTTTCGATTGTCGCCGGGGAGAACAGTTTCACCGCTTACGCCTTTAACGGCAGTGACGTCAAATCGAATGACGACGCGGGCTCGATCCGCGGCGCGGACGCTTTGAAGCGCGAAGGCACGCTTTACGTCCTGGCAGTCGGCGTGAACAAATATGCCAACAGAATTTATAATCTCAGCTTCGCCGTGCGGGACGTGGAAGAGATTGGCGCGGCGGTCAAAGCCCAGCAGGAAAAGGCCGCGCGGGACGCGAAGCTCAGGCAATACGCCAAGACCGAAGTGATCAGCTTGACGGATGAAGTCGCGACGAAGGAGAACATCTTGCTTGCCCTGCGTCGCTTCGCGGAGGGTGGCGCGGAGGGTGTCCCGCGCGGCGCTTCGGAGAAATTCAGAGCGGAGCTGTCGAAAATCAGGCCGGCCGAGCCGGAGGACGCGCTCGTCATCTATTTCGCCGGGCACGGCACATCGGGCGGGGAGCGTTTTTACCTGCTGCCGCATGATTTCACGGGCGGGGGCGGGGCATCATTAGACGAGCAGGGGGTGTCGGACGTTGAGCTGAACAGGGTTTTGGAGGAGGTGGACGCGGGAAGGCTGTTGATGGTGATCGACGCTTGTCAGAGCGGGCAGGCTCTGGGGAGGGAGAACGAAGGGCGCGCGCCCATGAACTCGAAGGGGCTGGCCCAACTCGCTTACGACAAGGGCATGTACATTCTGACGGCCGCGCAGAGCCAGCAGTCTGCGCTCGAAGGCCTGCGCGTCAGGGACAAGCGCAATCAGACTGTGCTCATCGAACACGGCCTTCTGACATACGCCTTGCTTGAAGGGCTCGCGGAGCGGGACGCCGACCTGGACGGCGACGGAACGCTGGCCGAGCGCGAGTGGTTCGATTATGCTGTGGGCCGCGTGCCGCAGCTGCAGCTCGAAGCGATGAGGACGAGAAACGCAGAGAATCGCGTCGCGCCCAAGGGTAAAAAACGCGCCGAGTTGGTCATCGTCAAAGGCGATGACCCGAACGCCGACCCGCGGAAGCGGGCTTTGCAATCGCCGCGCATCTTCTACCGCCGCGAGGCCGCGCCGCAGCCTCTCGTCGTCGCGACATTTTAGCATCAGGCCGGCCGCGCCGATGCCGGAGCCGCGCCCGCCTGGTCCGACGACCTTTATCGCACCTATGGCCCCCAAGAAACATTCTCTAGCGCAATTCTTTCTGCGCCGCCGGTTCTGGGCGTCGGGCGTCGGCCTGGTGCTCATCGTCTGGCTCGGGGTCTCCCTCGCTCTGCGGCCCGTACGCGACGCCGACGGCTCATACTCCACTTACCCGTATGGCCTGCTGACCGCGGCGGAGAATGAGGCCCTGGACCTGCTCTTCCAGTTGCGCGAGGCGGTGCGTTCGGATTCGCGCGGCCGTGGGCTGAAGGAGCCGCTGACGATTATCGCGATTGACGACCGCGCGGTGGAGGCGTCGCGCGTGCGCCCGCAGAAATGGCGGCGGGACTGGTACGCCAGCCTGATAGATCGCGCGAACGAAGGTGGGGCCAGCGTCATCGGCCTGGACATTTTTCTGGGCGATGAGGGCGGCGACAGCGAGCTGGACCGGGAACGCGACCGCGTGTTGGCCGAGTCAATCGGCAAGGCCCAAAAGGTCTTCCTCATTCAGACCCTCGAAGTCGGCGGGCACAAAGAGCAGCGCCCGCTGCCGCTGTTCACGGAGGCCGCGATCGGCGTGGGCTTCGTCGAAGTCTCGACGGACACCGACGGCTCCGTGCGCGGCATGACGCCGTTTCTGGCCCTGCCCGGCGGGCGGACGGAGTTCAGTCTGTCCACGCAACTGGCCCAAGGGTACTTGCAGGCGCAGGACGGGCAGGAGCACTACCTGACGGCCGACGCGTCCGGCGGCCAGGCCGCGGCAGAGGATTCAGTCTTCCTCGACGGCCGCGAGGTCGCCTTGCGTCGCGACCTGAACCTGCAACTGGATTTCCGCGGGCGAGCGCCCGCCTTCCGCACCGTCTCGGCCGCCGACCTCTTATCCAACCCGCAGGCCCGACTCCCCGAAGACCTCTTCCGCGATCGCATCGTGCTGATCGGCGAGGCCTACCTGGGGTCGCAGGACACTTACTCGACGCCGTTCAGCGAGCCGTCTCTGCTGGCGCGCCTGCTCGACCGCAGCCTGCCGGACGAGCCCTCGCGCACCTTCGGAGTCGAGCTGCACGCGACTGCGATTGCGACGCTGTTGTGGGGGCGTCAGTTGAAGCGCCCGGCCTACGCCTGGCAAATCATGATGCTGCTGCCGCCGCTTTCGTTGGCGGCCCTGGCGGTCTTACGCCTGCGGGCCCTGTGGGGCCTCTTGTCCGTGGCGCTGCTCGCCGCCATAGCCCTGGTCGTCTGCTCGTGGGCATTCAACTCTTACGGGGCGATTCTGCCACTGGCGGGCGTGTGGTTGGGGATGGCGCTGCTGACGCCGACGGGCCTCGCGCTGCGCTACGGGCACGAGCGCCTGGTGCGCGAAGAGACGGAAGCCGAGCGCGCGCAGATCATGGACATCCTCTCGCGCTGCGTCGCGCCCGAAGTGGCCGAAGAGATGCGGCGGCGCGGCGACCAGATCATGCTCATCAACGAGCGGCGGACCGTCACCGTCGTCTTCACAGACATACGCAATTTCACCTCGCTCTCGGAGAACTCGGCCCCGGACCAAGTGGTCGCCTGGCTCAACGAGTACTTTCGCCGGATGAACGAGGTCGTGCTCGCGCACGGGGGCTTCATCAATAAGTTCATAGGCGACGGATTGCTGCTCGTCTTCGGCGCGCCCGCCCGGGTGGACGAGGGCCTGCAAGCGCGCCGCGCCGTTGACTGCGGCCTGGCAATGCTCGACGAGGTCGCGCGCCTGCGCCGGGAGTGGGAGGGCACGGTTCGCCCGCAGCTTCAGATAGGCATAGGCATTCACACGGGCGAAGCCTTCTGCGGTACCGTAGGCGCGGAGAAGCGTCTTGAGTACACTGTTATCGGCGACGTGGTCAATTTAGCCTCGCGCCTCGAAGCGAAGACGAAGGAAGTAGGCGTCCCGCTGCTGCTGAGCCAGGCGACGGCGCGACTTCTGAAGGACGAGTACGAAACGGTCCCCGTGGGCGAGTTGGAAGTCAGAGGCAAGCTCGCGGCCACGATGGTCTTCACCATTAAAAAAGGGCCGCGCGCGGGTGAGGCGAAGGCTCCTGACCCAGCGGGGCGCGAAAGTAACGGTGTTGACTCAAGCGAAGCCGCGGCGCGCGACAGGTGATAAGGGATTGCTCCGCAGATTCCCCGCTAAAATTTTACTCGCCGTGCTGCTGTGTTGCTTCTCGGCCCAGCCGGCTCCGGCACAAACGGCCCCGGGCGGGCGCGCGCAAGCGGGGCCTCGCCCGGGCCTGAAGAAGCGAACGTCGTCGGGCGCGCAGGGGTTCGAGCAGTACGCCGGGCGCGGTCCGAATCGGAGGCTGATTCGCGCGGCCGCGGGCGGGCGAGGCGACGGCCCGAACGCGGACCCACTAAAGATCGCGGCCGCCACAGAGCACTACGAGCGCGGGGTGAAATACTTCGAGGCCGGGCGCTACGGGCCGGCCGCGCGAGCCTTCCAGGCGGCCGTCGAACTCGACGCGGAGTGGAGCGAAGCCTACTACAATCTAGGGCTGACGAGGGCATTGCTGGGCCAGCGCGAGGACGCGGCATCCGCATACCAGCGGGCGATAGAACTCAACCCGGACTCGGCGTCGGCGCTCTACAATCTAGGGAACTTACGTCTGGACTCCGGGTCGGACGGCGAAGCGATGGCCCTCTTCGAGCGGGTCCTGCGAATTTCAATAAAACTGCGCGACGCCTGGTACAATCTCGGCGTCGCTTACTCCAGGGAGGGGCGGGCGGCGGAAGCGGCCGAGGCTTTCACTCAGGCGAGCAGTCTCGCGCCTGACGCCCTCGCCTACTACAATCTGGGCCTGGCTTACGCGACTTTGGCGCGCTACGACGAGGCCGCCGATGCCTTCGCGAAGGCCGCCGCGCTCAACCCTTCGGACGCGCGAGTCTATTACAACCTGGGCACCGCCTACGGCGAGTCGGGGGCGAACGGTGAGGCAGCGGCGGCTTACCGCAAGGCACTCCGGTTGAGGCCGGGTTACGCGGCCGCCAGATTCAATCTGGGCCTGACCTACCTGCGCATGGACAGGGCCAGGGACGCGCGGGCGCAGCACAGACTCCTGGTAAAGTTAGACGCCGAGATGGCGCGCGAGTTGAAGAATCTAATAACTCAGCGGACAGGTGGCCGCTGAGCCGAACGCCTTCGCGTTGCCTTAACGAGCTGTCCATGAGCGCAAACGAAAGGCCCGTCATCTAGGAGCCGTCATGTCCGGTGCAATAAACCCGCGGACCCTGCGCTGTTTTCTTGCGCTCGCCGCGGTCATGCTCTTGGCCGCGCCGCTCGCCCGCGCGCAGCAGGCGGCGCTGATTCAAAACGTCGCGGCGCGCAAGACCACCAGCCTCGACGGCCTCTGGCGCATCATCATAGACCCTTACGAGAACGGGTACTACGACTACCGCTACGAGCCCAGCCCCAACGGCTACTTCAAGAACGCCAAGCCCGCGAACGAGGGCGACCTCATCGAATACGACTTCGACACCTCGGACACGCTGAAGGTGCCCGGCGACTGGAACTCGCAAACCGAGCGCCTGCTCTTTTACGAGGGCACCGTCTGGTACAAGAAGTCTTTCGACTACCCTCAACGGCCGGGCACGCGTCTCTTCGTACACTTCGGCGCGGCCAACTACGTGGCCGACGTGTACCTCAACGGCGAGAAGCTCGGCCGGCACGAAGGCGGGTTCACGCCCTTCAACTTCGAAGTCACGGACAGGGTCCGCGAGCGCGGCAATTTTCTGATAGTCAAGGTGGACAACAAGCGCCGCCGCGACGCCGTCCCGACCTTGAACACGGACTGGTGGAACTATGGCGGCCTCACGCGCGAGGTCACGCTCGTCGAAACGCCCGCGACCTTCATCCGTGACTACTCCGTCCAACTCGTCAAAGGCTCGCAAGACCAAATCAGCGGCTGGGTGCGACTCGACGGCGCGAAGCCGGGGCAGAGAGTGACCGTGCGCATCCCCGAAGCGAGGGTCAGACACACGGTCACGACCGACGCCGCCGGGTTCGCCCCCGTCAAGTTCGACGCGCGCCTGCAACTCTGGTCGCCGGAGAAGCCCAGGCTCTACGAGGTCTTGATCGAGTCGGAGACGGACAGCGTCCGGGATGAGATCGGCTTTCGCAGCATCGAAGTGCGCGGCACGGAAATTCTCCTGAACGGCAAGCCCGTCTTCCTGCGGGGCGTGTGCCTTCACGAGGAAGCGCCTTTCCGCGGCGGCCGCGCGTTCAGCCGCGAGGACGCGCGGACCCTGCTCGGGTGGGCCAAAGAGTTGGGCTGTAACTTCGCGCGCCTCGCGCACTACCCGCACAACGAGACGATGATTCGTGAGGCGGACAGGCTAGGCGTCCTGGTCTGGTCGGAGATTCCTGTCTACTGGACGATCCTCTGGGAGAACCCTGCGACCTTCGAGAACGCGCGTAACCAACTGGGCGAGATGATAACGCGCGACCGCAACCGCGCCGCAGTCATCATCTGGTCGATGGCGAACGAGACGCCGCTCGGCGACGCGCGCCTGCAATTCTTAAGGAGGCTGACCGAGCGGGCCAGGGAACTCGACCCGACGCGACTGATTTCGGCGGCGATGGAGCGCCACTACGTTGACGCGCAGACCCAAATGATAGACGACCCGCTCGGCGAGTACGTGGACGTGTTCGGCTGCAACGAGTACGTCGGCTGGTACGACGGCCCGCCCGAGAAGGCGGACGGCCTTGTCTGGAAGAGCAAGTATCAGAAGCCCCTCATCATGACCGAATTCGGGGCCGAAGCTCCTTACGGCCTGCACGGGCCGGCCTCTCGCCGTTGGACGGAAGAGTACATGGAGAAGGTGTACGAGCATCAGGTCAGGATGCTGAAAAGAATCCCTTTCCTGCGCGGCACGAGCCCGTGGCTCCTGATGGACTTCCGCTCGCCCCGCCGCCCGCTCCCAGGCGTGCAGGATTTTTACAACCGCAAGGGCTTAATCTCCGACCGCGGGGAGAAGAAGAAGGCCTACTACGTGATGAAGCGTTTCTACGAGGAATTGTCGGCCGCATGGACGACGCGAGGGCAGTGATGGAAATCAAGCAGTTCGAACCGCAGTTCATGAAGATCGGCGTGCTGACCGCGGCGCTACAGGAGTTGACGCCGCGCGAGGCGCGCGACGCGGACCCCGACCGCGCAATCGAGGACTGGGCGGCCTTCGCGCGCGAACTCGGAGCGGACAACATACAACTCTCCGCCGCCCTGCACCCGTCCGAATCGGACGTGCCCGCAGAGGCCATGCTCGACCCCGTCGCAAATACACTGGACTTGCGCGAGCCCTTCGACAAGGGGCGCGCGCGCCGCGTGGCCGCGTCCCTCGGCGCACACCAGGTGGGGCTCTCGGACCTGGGCTACTTCGACAACATGCTGCACGAAGACCCCGCGGTCAGGAGGAAGAAGCACGAGTTCATGCTGAGGGTCTTCGACGCGGCCGCGCTCCTCGGCGCTGACGCCGTCTGCGGCTTCGTCGGCCGCAACCAGTCGCTCGGCATGGACCAGAACCTTCTGGACTTCAAAGACAACTTCGTCCCGCTCCTGCAAGAGGCCAAAGCGCGCGGGCTCGTCTACCGCGTCGAGCAGTGCCCCATGCCCGGCTGGACGGTCGGCGACAACTTTCACAACAACATCGCCTACACGCCCGGCACCTGGATAGCGCTCCACCGCATCTGCGAACGCGCCGGGGTCGGCGACCAGTTCCGCATACACTACGACCCGTCGCACGCCGTCCTCATGGGCCAGGACACGCGCTCAATCTTTCAATACCTGAAGGACGAAGGCTACGCTTTCCTCGTCGGCGGTTTTCACGTCAAGGGGCAGGTGATTGACGCGCGCGGCGTGGCGGCCTGGGGCTACGGAGGGCAGACTGTCGAGCGCGGCGATTGGGTGAACGGCGAGCCGTCGGACGAGCCCGCGGACCAGGCCAGGGCGTGGCTCAAGCAGACCGTCCTCTGCGAGCACGAGTTGCCGGGGACCGCGAGGCACGACCCGCTGGCTTACTTGCAGAACAGGACCGTGGACTGGCTCGACCACCAACTGGCCGCGCGCGAGTTGCTCAGCCTGGACGTGGCGAACACACATTTGATCGTCGAGCACGAATACCCGAAGGCGCGGATTCAGGACAGGGGGCGGCTCAAGCCCATCCTGCAAGGCTCCATCGCCTTCACGCGCAAGATCGACGAGGCCGCCGCCTGCATGTACGCGCTACAGCAAGAAGTCCTCGCCGCCCAGAGCATCCCCGCGCAAGGCGTCGGCCGAGAGCCGTATCGTTCGTGAGGTAAGCCGCGCCTCATACCTTCTCCCACGCTTTTGACTCTGAAGCTCTTTCTATCGCATCGAGCACGCGCTGGTTGCGCACGCCGTCGGCGAAGTTGGGCGTCGGCAGCTTCTGCTCGGCGACGGCTTTGAGCAGGTCCAGGACGGTGTGCGTGAAGGTGTGCTCGTAGCCGAGGACGTGTCCGGGCGGCCACCAGCCGTTGACGTACGGGTGGCTCGGGTCCGTCACCGAAATCTTACGCCAGCCGCTGTCCGGCCCTTCCTCCACGTAGACTTCGAGGTCGTTCATGCTCTCGATGTCGAACGCGATGCTCCCCTTGCCCCCGTTAATCTCGAAGCGGTTGTAGTTCTTGCGCCCCGTGGCGAAGCGCGTCCCCTCGATTGTCCCGACGGCCCCGTTCTCGAAACGGACGAGCGCGAGCGCCGCGTCGTCAACGTCCACGCGGGCCATCTCGTGGCCCCCGCTCTGCGCCGGGCGCTCGGCGATGAAAGTATGCAGGAGGCCGGTAACTTCCGTGATCTCACCCACGAGATAACGCGCGAGGTCGGCGGAGTGTGAGACGAGGTCGCCGAGCGCGCCCGAGCCTGCCCTGGCCTTCTCCAATCGCCAGACGCGCGGGAAGTCCGGGCTCACGAGCCAGTCCTGTAGGTACGTGCCGCGGTAGTGGTGAATCTGGCCTATCTGTCCTTCTTCGATGATCCGCTTGGCGAGCGCGACTGCGGGAGCGCGGCGGTAGTTGTGGCAGAGCATGTGTATGACGCCGTTCGCTTCGGCCGCTTCCAGCATCGCCTCGGCTTCCCGCAGGGTGTTCGCCAGCGGCTTCTCGCAGAAGACGACCTTGCCCTCGCGCGCCGCGGCGACCGCAATCGGCATGTGCGTGTCGCCGGGCGTGCAGATGTCAACGATGTCAACGTCTTTCCTCGCGACGACCTCCTCCCAACGGGTCGCGTACTCCTCCCACCCGTAACGGCGCGCGGCCTCGCGCACGCCCGCCTCGCCACGCCCGCAGACGACTTTCATCACGGGCTCGAAGGGCGCGTCGAAAAAGTGGCCCACCTGCCGCCACGCGTTGCTGTGCGCCTTGCCCATGAATTGATAGCCGATCATGGCAACGTTCAGTCTCTTCATGACGCTCCCTTTGGACCCTTCAACATCGGTCGTGAACAGGATGTGCTTGTAGCACACCGAATGATGCAGGTAAAGATTCGTGATAACATGCGCGCCGTCAGGCACGACAGACGACGAGAGACGGTCGCGCGCTTTCCCATCCCAGAATCGGCGGAGGTTTCCGCTTGAACGCCAGAAAAAGTTTGACGGGGCGTGAGCTGGTGCTCATGCTCGTCGCCTTCGTGGGCATCTTCGTTTACGGGCTGCTGGCCGCGCTGCCGGGCACCGTGCTCCCCACGCTCGAACGCAACCAGTACCTGCCGGACGACAGCGCCGTCGGCACTTTCCTGCTCATCAACGCCGCCGGCGCGGTGCTGGCCTACATCCTGAGCGGGCCCGTGATTGACCGCGCCGGGAAGAAGTTCGCGCTCGCGGGCGGGGCCGCGCTCGTCGTCGTCGCGATGGTAGGCTTCGCGCTGGTCGTCACGGAGGTCAGCCCTGGCGCGGCGCTCGCCCTGATCTTCGCCTGCTCGCTCGTGCTGGGCTTCGGCGCGAACGCCATCGTGGCCGCGGGGCACGCCCTGGTCGCAGACGTGGCCGCGCACTGGCGCAACTCCGCGCTCAACCTCCTGGACATCTGCTTCGGCCTGGGACTCGCGGCGCTCCCGCTCGTCGTCCAGCGGATACAACAGCGCGGCGGCTTAGGCCTGGTCTTCTGGTCGCTCGGCGGAATCAGCGTCGCGCTCCTCGTCTTAATCCTCGCCCCGCGCTTTCCCAAGCCGGCGCACCCGGAGGCGTCGGCGCTGAGCGGCGCGAAGGAACTCTTCCGCGCGCCCTCGTTCTGGCTCCTGGCAATCGCGCTCTTCATGTACGTCGGCGCGGAGGTTTCAGTCGGCAAGTGGGTCGTGACGTTCATGGAGCGGGACCCGCGGCTGCTCGCGGGCTACGGGCTGGACCCGGCGCAGGTGCAGGCGCTCGCGAGCGCCTCGCCCGAGGCGCTGAGTCGCTTCTTCGAGACGGACCCGGCGGGCGTGTCTGTCGTCAACTACGCGCTGACGACGCTCTCGCTCTTCGCCTTCGCGCTCCTGGCGGGAAGGTTGGTGTCGAGCCTTCTGCTCGGCGGCTCGCGCGTGAACAGCTTCGTGCTCCTGACCGCGGGCTCCCTGCTGACGACCGCCGGCCTCGTCGTCTCGTTCACGGCCGGCAGCCCGTCAGTCGTGCGCGCCGGGCTCATCGCCGCAGGCTTCGGCATGGGGCCAATCTTCCCTACCTCGGTCGGGCTGGCCTCGATGATGACGCCGCGCACCCCGGGCACGGCGATCAGCCTCGTGATGGGCGTAGGCTTCGCCGGACTCCTGCTCATCCCGCCCGCGGTCGGCTACATCTCTGCGGCCGTGGGCGGCGAGTCGGGCGACGTGCGCGCCGGCTTGATAATCGTGATAGTCGCCTCGGCCGCCATGCTGCTCCTGCACCTCGTCCTCACCCTACGCAAACGCAAACTAGCGTCCGCCGGCGAAGACGAACTCGAAGCGGCGGCGGCAGAGGCCGAATGAGATTCGACTGGCACAATTCGGGCGGACGCGAATCACTCGCCGTCCGCGTCCGCCTCGGCGGTCGAGCGCTCGATGTGGCCTCTGCCCCAGAGGCGGACGCCCTCGACCAGAGGCAGCACCGACCGGCCGTAGTCCGTCAGCGAATACTCCACGGGGGCGGGGACCGCCCCCTTCGGCTGTCGCCGCACGATGCCGTCGCCGAGCAACTCGCGTAGCTGCTCAGTCAGCACCTTCTGCGAGATGCCGGGCATCTCCCGCCTGAGGGCCGCGAAGTGTTTCGGCGACTCGGCCAGCCAGTACACAATAATCAACTTCCATTTCCCGCCGATTGCCGCCAGCGCCGCCGTCAGCGGGCAGCCGCTGACCGGGTTCGCGCGCCGGGGCCGCCGGCCATAGTTACCCGAAGGTGCCTTCTTGATGGCGCTCATACGTCAAATTATATTCCTTCCGACGAAGTCCGAGGGTCAAAGATTATTCCACAACGCGTCAGGAGGTAAATCATGATCGTCGAAGTCCGAGGCTACAGAATCAGGCCGGGCCGCCGCGCGGAGTTCATACGGCTATTCGAGACGCGGGCCGTGCCGGCGCTGCGCTCGCACGGGATGAAAATCCTGGGCCCGCTGATAGACCTTGAGAACCCGAACAAGTTCGTCTGGCTGCGAAGTTTTCCTTCACTGGAAGAACGCGAGCGGATGAGGGACGCCTTCTACGAAAGCGAGTTGTGGAAGAACGAGCTTGAGGCCATAGCCATGCCGATGCTTGAGAGCTACGACGTCATCCTCTGCGAGACATCGCCCGGTTACGTGTTCGACGGGCCGCGCGAAGAGTCCTGACGGTCTACACCGAGTCGTACTCCCTAACGGCCTGACTCGCGAAGTCCCGCCGGCGGTCACTTCATGTCCGTGTTGCTGACGAAAGCTATGCGCTTGCCGTCGGGCGACCAGGAGGGGACGTTGATGGTGCCCTGGCCGCCGTAGACGTAGGCTATGACTCTGGGCTTGCCTCCCGCGGCGGGCATCAGGCGCAGGTAGACGTGCTTGTAAAAAGGGTGGTCGCCCGAGTCTACATCTTTCATGAACGACAGGAAGACGATCCATTTGCCGTCGGGCGAGAGGTGCGGGAACCAGTTGTTGTATTCGTCGGCAGTGACCTGTTCCTGGGCGCTGCCGTCGGCGCGCATGCGCCAGATTTGCATCAGGCCGGTGCGATTCGAGTTGAAATAGATGTGGCGGCCGTCGGGCGCGTACTCGGGTCCGTCGTCCAGGCCGTCGGCGGTCGTCAGCCGCGTCTCTTCGCCCCCGTCCGCGGATATCTTGTAGATGTCGAACGCGCCGTTTCTTTCGCCCGTGTAGACCAGGAACTTGCCGTCGGGCGACCAGCCGTGCAGGTAAGACGGGCCGCGCGCCGTGACCCTGCGGGGCTTCCCGCCCGCGGCCGGCAGGACGTAGACGATGGACTTGTTCTCGTCCTCCTTGCTGTGGTGGCTGATGCCCATCAACTTCCCGTCGAAGGAGAGAACGTGGTCGTTGTTGTTATTGACGGCGAAGTCCGTGTTGATTTCCGCTGGAGTTTTTTGTGCCAGGTCGAAGCGGTAGAGCCGCCCGTTGCGGTTGTAGATTAACGCGCGGCCGTCCGGCGTCCAGTTGGGCGCTTGCAGGGAGTCGGGCGTGCCGTAGATGATTCTTCTGCCCCCGCTCTTGAGGTCTAAGATTTCGAGGTTGCTCCCTATGTAGTCCCTGTAAGGGACGAAGTTCGCGGCCGCGGGCACTGTGATTCTCACGTCGCGGAAGACGGCCCTCTCGACCACGTCCTTGTTGTGCGAGCAGACGAAGAGGCCGACGTACACGTCGTCGCCCAGCGCCGAATCCGAAAGCTCCTCGGTTGCGAACGGGTCGCCGTAGCGCGCGACCGACATGAGAAGTTTATTGCCCCTCCGCTCCAGTTGAATCACGTCCGGGGCCGTGACGCCTGATTTCACCTCCTCCGTGTTCGCCCCTTTGGCCCTGCGGAACTGTAGCGAGGTGAGGCCGTCGCCGTGCACGACGGCGCTCGCGTGTGGTGAATCCGCGTCGAGGCTTGAGCGCACCTGCCAGCCCATCTTCCTGTGCGCCTCGACGCCGCGGCCCACGAGCATCGCCCGCGCCGTCAGGATGAAGTCGCCCTTCATTCGCTTCCACACGAAATGAAACTCATCTCGGCCGAACCACATGTTCGTGCCGGAGCCCGCGACCGCGTACTCGTCTTTCGCGGCGTCGTAGACGGCCGAGCCAGGCTTCATCACCCCGCCGACATCCGTCTGCCCGTCGAACGCGCCCAAAGATTTCCGCTGCGCGACAGAGCTCGCGGCCGTTAAAGTCATCAGAACGACGACGAGGGCCGCCGCCTTCAGCCATCTTGCGGGTGAAATTTTCATGACGCTTTTCTATCTGCGCGCCGGCCTGCGCCTCTGCGTCTGCCCGGCCGTGAGCGTGAACTTTTCCGTGAGGTTGCCGACCATCACCGAGAAGTCGCCGGGCTCGATTGTGGGCCTGTTGTCGGCCCCTATGAAAGAGAGGTCAGCCGGCGTCAGCGTGAACGTCAGCGTTTTGCTCTTCCCCGGCTCAAGGTAGACCTTGCCGAAGCGCCTGACGCGCTTCCCCGGCGGCGAGAGTGAGGCGACTTCGTCGCGCACGTACAGGATGACAGTCTCCTTGCCCGCCCTCTGCCCCGCGTTCGTGACCGTCACGCTGACGCCGACCGAGCCGTTCAGAGGCACCTGTCTCTGGCTGAGTCGCAGGTTGCTGTAGGCGAAGGTCGTGTAGCTCAGGCCGTGGCCGAACTCGAACTGCGGGCTGAAGGCCGCGTTGCCGAAACTCGTCGCCTCTGTCTCGAACTGCTTGCGGTCGTAGGTGACGAAGCCGTTCGGCGTGCGCGGGTAGGTGAAGGGAAGTTTGCCAGACGGGTTGTAATCGCCGAAGAGCACGTCGGCCACGGCCGTGCCGCCTTCGTTGCCGGGGTTGTAAGCCATGAGGATGGCTCGGGCCTTGTCGGCGATGCGGCTGATGATGCGCGGGCGACCTTCGACGAGCACGAGCACGACCGGCTTGCCCGTGGCCTGTATGGCTTCGGCCAGGCGCAACTGCGGCTCGCCCAAAGTTAAGTCCGTGATGTTGCCGGGCGTCTCCGTGTATGACCCCTCGCCCAGGCAGAGCACGACCACGTCCGCGTCGCGCGCGGCCCGCACGGCGGCCGGGATGTCGACTTCCTCCTCCCGGTCGGTCGGCGTGCTGCCGGAGGGCGAGCCCGGCGGCCGCGTAATCTTCGTGCCCGGCTCGTAGGTCATGTTCTTGCCGAGCTTGCCTTCGACGGCCTGTAGGATGGTCGGGCGGTCCGTGGGGTAGAGCGATGCTTCTGAGCCCTGCCAGACGTAAGTCCAGCCGTTGTTGAGCGAGATGATGGAGTGCGCGGTCGGACCCGTGACGAGCACCTTCTGATTCTTCGAGAGCGGGAGCAGGCCGTTGTCGTTCTTCAGCAGCGTCATCGATTCGCGCGCCGCTTGCAGGCTCACGTCGCGCGACGCGTTCGTGCCGAAGTTCATCTTCATCGCCGGGTCCGGCATGGGGTTCTCGAAGAGCCCCAGCTCGAACTTGACGCGAAGGATGCGGCGCACGGCCTCGTTGATGCGCGTCACCGGCACCTTGCCCTCTTTGACGAGCGCGACGAGGTGGTCCGCGAAACTGTAGTCGCTCGGCACCATGCTCATGTCTATGCCCGCCATGACGGCCATCCGCGTGGCCTCCTTCTCGTCGGCGGCCACGCGCCACTGCGTGACGAGCTTCTTGATGTCCTCCCAGTCGGAGACGGCGAAGCCCTGGAAGCCCAGCTCGCCGCGCAGGATGTCGGTCAGGATGTGGCGGTTGACGTGGCCCGGAACGCCGTTGATCTCCGCCGAGTTAATCATCACCGTGCGGGCGCGCGCCTTGACCGCCGCCTCGAACGGCGGCATGACGTACTCGCGCAAATAATTCTCTGGAATCAGCGCGCTCGTCCGGTCCCTGCCGTTCAGGGGGAGGCTGTAGCCCATGTAATGCTTGAGGCTCGCGGCGACGCTCGTCCCCGCCGACACGTCGTCGCCTTCCAGGCCGCGCACGAAGGCGACGCCCATGACCTTCGCCAGGTACGGGTCTTCGCCGAACGTCTCCCAGAAGCGCGGCCAGAGCGGCTGGCGTCCGATGTCCAGCACGGGCGAGAAAGACCAGGGGATGCCCGCGGCGCGCGTCTCCATCCCGGTGATCTCTGCCGCGCGCTGCATCAGGACGGGGTTCCACGTCGCGGCCATCCCTATCTCCTGCGGGAAGAGCGTCGCGCCCTGCACGTAGTTCGCGCCGTGTATGGAGTCGATGCCGTAGATGACCGGAATCTTCAGGCGCGTGCGCTGCGCGGCCTCCTGAATCTGCCGGATGATTCTGTGCCAGTGGTCGACGGTCAGCGCCTGGTCCTTGACGTTCAGGATGGAGCCGACGCCGTACTTGACGACCGCCCTCTCAAGCTTCGCGGGGTCGATCTGTATCTCCTGGTTGGAACCCGCCGTCACCATGCCGATCTCCAACTGCGTCATCTGCCCGACCTTCTCTTCGAGCGTCATGCGCGAGACGAGCGCCTCTATCCGGCGCGTGTGGTCGGGCGCGGGCCTCTGGCGCAGGGCGGTCTGGAAGAAGGCGTCGCTGTCGCTGATGTCGGCGTTGGCGGGGGTTTGTTGCAGCGCTGGGCAAAAGGGTTGAATACACAGGATGGCTGCCAGCGCGAGGGCGATCTTTCTCATGGCCGTCTGTTTGTCCTCGAAGGAAGCTTGATTGCAGGAGCTTTGGTGGCGGACATTCTCTTTTATCCGCCCCTTTTCTTCAAGCATTATTTTGTTCCGAAAGACGACAAACGTTTGTTATGATGCGTGCCCGTGCAGCCTTTCCAGTAAAGTGAGCCTTTAAAATTCGCGCCTTCCTTTGCGGCTTTGCGCCTCGGCGCGAGGAGTTAGTCTCGCGCCAAGACGCCGAGGCGCAAAGGGGTTGAGCCGCTCGATAGCTTGAATATAAAAAGGAGATTCCACAGTCCATGCGAAACGCTAGAGCTTTCATCACTCTTTTGTCTTTGACGTTTTTGGCGCTGGCCGTCGGCTGCGTGGGCGCGCCGCCGGAGCAGGGGGGCGCGGGCGGCGGGGGCGGCGCGAAGAACACGGGCGGGCCAATCAAGATAGGCTTTTCGATGGACACGCTCAAGGAGGAGCGGTGGCAGCGCGATAAGGAATTCGTGGAGGCCAAGGCCAAGGAGGTCGGCGCGACCGTCATCGTCCAGGTCGCCAACGGCGACGACAAGCTGCAAGTCGCGCAGGCCGAGAACATGCTGACGCAGGGCGTCAACGTCCTGCTCGTCGCGCCGCACAACGGCGAGGTCGCCGCCTCCATCGTCGAGTCGGCCAAGAAGCAGAACGTCCCCGTCATCAGCTACGACCGGCTGATTAAGAACTCGGACGTTGACCTCTACGTCTCGCACCAGGTCGTCAAGATCGGCCAGATGCAGGCCAAGTACGCGCTCGACCGCGCGCCGAAGGGCAACTACGTCATCGTCGGCGGCGCGCCCACAGACAACAACGCGCTGCTCCTGCACGAGGGCCAGATGAACGTCCTCAAGCCCGCCATAGACCGCGGCGACATCAAGGTCGTCGTAGACCAGTACGCGGATAACTGGAAGGCGAGCGAGGCGCTCAACATCACGGAGAACGCGCTGACGCAGACGCGCAACGACATAGTGGCCGTCGTCTGCTCGAACGACGGCACGGCGGGCGGGGCCGTGCAGGCGCTGGAGGAACAGAAGCTCACGGGCAAGGTCGTCGTGACGGGCCAGGACGCGGAACTCGCCGCCTGCCAGCGCATCGTGGAGGGCAAGCAGTCCATGACGATCTTCAAGCCCATCAAGCCGCTCGCCGACAGCGCCGTCGAGGCCGCCGTCAAGCTCGCGCGCGGGGAGAAAATTCAGACGACCGACAAAATCAACAACGGCTTGAAAGACATCCCCTCCATCCTGCACGAGCCCATCGCCGTCGACAAGAGCAACATGGCGGACACCGTCATCAAGGAAGGGTTCCAGAAGTTAGAGGCCGTCTACCAGAACGTCCCGAAAGACCAGTGGCCGAAGACGGCGGCGACGGCGCGCGCGGACGCGGAAGACAAGGGGGCTTCAATCAAAGTGTCCGGCCCGCATCACTCGACGGCCGGCTTCGCGCTGGCCCTGTCGCTGGGGCTGCTCGCCTTCGCCTTCGCCCGCAGGAGATAAGGCATGGCTTCGACTGGGGGCGCGCCTCTTCTGGAGATGCGCGAGATCACCAAGACCTTCCCCGGCGTGAAGGCCCTGGACGGCGTGACCTTCGACCTGCGCGCGGGCGAGATACACGCGCTCGTCGGCGAGAACGGCGCGGGCAAGTCCACGCTGATGAAGATTCTCGGCGCGGTCTACACGGACTACGGCGGCGAGATACTGATAGAGGGACGGCCCGTGAGCTTCAACGGGGTGCGCGATTCCGAGGCGGCCGGCGTGGCTATAGTCTTTCAGGAGTTGTCGCTCGTCAAAGACATGACGGTCGGCGAGAACATCTTCCTCGGCCGCGAGCCGCGCCGCTTCGGCGTGATACGCTGGGATGAACTCTACGGCGGCGCGCAGAAACTCCTGGACGACCTGCACCTCCAGATTGACCCGCGCGCCCCCGTCCGCAACCTCGGCATCGGACAGCAGCAACTCGTCGAAATCGCCAAGGCGCTCTCGCAGGACGCGCGCATCCTCGTTTTGGACGAGCCGACCGCGGCCCTGACTGACGCCGAAGTCGAAACGCTCGTCGGCATTCTCAACCGGCTGCGCGAGCGCGGCGTCGGCATGGTCTACATCTCGCACAAGCTGGAAGAGGTCTTCCGCCTCTCGGACCGCATCACGGTGCTGCGCGACGGGCGCACGGTCGGCACGGACGCAACGGCCGCGCTCGACGAGCCGCGCGTGATCGCGCGCATGGTCGGGCGCGATGTGGGCGACATCTTCCCTAAGCGGGACCACCACCCGGGCGATGCCGTCTTCGAGGCCGTCGAGGTGAGCGTCGAAGACCCGAACGTGCCCGGCAAACTTCTGGTCGATAACGTCAGCTTCAGTGTGCGGCGCGGCGAGGTCCTGGGGGTGGCGGGGCTGATGGGCGCAGGTCGCAGCGACCTCCTGATGGCGATCTTCGGCGCGCACGCCGGGCGCACGACGGGCGATCTTTTCGTCGGGGGGCGGCGCGTGCGAATCACGAGCCCGGCCCAGGCGATACGCCTCGGCCTCGGCTTCGTCACCGAAGACCGCAAGCGCTTCGGCCTCATCCTGGACCAGACAATCCTGAACAACATGACGCTGGCGAGTCTGCCGCACGTTTCGGGGCGCTTCGTGACGGACGCGGACGCGGAGGCGGCCGCGGGCGAGCGCGCGGCGCGCGACCTGCGCATCAAGGCGAACAGCGTCTGGACCGTCGCCGGCACACTCTCGGGCGGCAACCAGCAGAAGGTCGTGCTCGCGAAGTGGCTCCTGACGAAGCCGCGCGTGCTCTTCCTCGACGAGCCGACGCGCGGGATTGACGTCGGCGCGAAGCAGGAGATTTACGCGCAGATCAACGAACTGGCGCGCGAGGGGCTGGCAATCGTGCTCGTCTCGTCGGAGCTGCCCGAAGTCCTCGGCCTCTCCGACCGCGTCGTCGTCCTGCACGAGGGGCGCGTCGCCGGCGAGTTCACGCGCGCCGAGGCCACGCCCGAGGCCGTCATGTCCTGCGCCACCGGACACGCGCAGCGCGCCGCGTAGCCTGGCCGCTGTGCAATGCGTACAGGTCAGTGCCGCAGGCGGCACTGACTCGGGCGCTAAGGGGTCGAGTCGAAAAGTAACCTGGAACTGAGAGAGGTCGCGTGGTGAGCGAACAAACGAACGAGCCAGTAATCGAGCGCCCGCCCGTCACGTCGGACGTGGAGCCGCAGAAGAGCATCGGCAGGATCAAGATTTCGACGACGAACCTGCGCACCTACACGATGGTCTTCGCGTTGATTATCATCTGGGTCTTCTTTCATTACGTGAGTTCGCCCGGAAGCCCCGGCTTCGCCTGGCCGTGGAACGGCCTGGACGTCTTCTTCGGGACGCTGAAAAGTCACTTCCTTCACTTCTTCAGCTTCGACTGGGTCAGTGAAGGAATCTTCCTCAGCTCGCGCAACTTCTCGAACCTGATGCGGCAGACGGCCGTGACGGGCGTCCTCGCCGTCGGCATGCTGATGATCATCATCACCGGGCAGATAGACCTTTCGGTCGGCTCGGTCGTCGGCCTCGCGGGCGGCGTCTCCGCGATGGTGCTGACCTGGCTCGGCTGGAACCTCGTGCCGGCGATCGCCGCGTCGCTCGTCGTCGGCGTCGTCATAGGCGCGTTGCAGGGCGCGCTCGTCGCCTACGCCAACATCCCCGCCTTCATCGTCACGCTCGGCGGCCTGCTCGTCTGGCGCGGTGTCATCAAGGGGCTCAGCCAGGGCAACACGATTCCCATCGCGCTCCCCGATTACAAGGGCATCGGCCAGAGTTACGTTGCGCCCGCCGCGGGCATCGCCATCGCGGCGCTCGCCGTGGCCGCCATCGTCTGGCTCAACCTGCGCAGGGTGCGCGCCCGCGCGCGCTACGGGCTGGCGGCGGCGGGCGCGGCCCAGACCAGTTTGCGTATCGTCATCCCGTCGCTCGTCGTCGTCGGCTTCATCCTGGCGCTCAACTCCTACGCCGGTGTGCCAATTCCCGTCATCATCCTCCTGGCGATTGCGCTCCTCGGTGCCTTCCTCACGCAGAACACGACCTTCGGGCGCTACCTCTACGCCATCGGCGGCAACCCGGACGCGGCCCGCCTCTCGGGCATCAGCCTGCGCGGGCACATCCTGATGGTCTTCTGCCTGATGGGCGCGCTCGCGGGCGTGGCCGCCGTGATCTACACGGCGCGCGTGGGGAGCGCCTCGCCGGACGCGGGCGTGCTGCTGGAGCTGGACGCCATCGCGGCCTGCGTCATCGGCGGCGCGAGCCTGATGGGCGGGCGCGGCTCGATCTTCGGCGCGTGCCTGGGCGCGCTCTTCATGGCGAGCCTCGACAACGGCATGTCGCTCAAAAATGTGCCAGACTTCATGCAGGACATAGTCAAGGGCTCGATCCTCGTCGCGGCGGTCGGCGTCGACATGCTCGGGCGGCGGAGGACTTGATGAGAGAGCAGGGGACTCCCGTGTCGTTAATGCTTCAGGAGATAGCGGAGCAGCCGGCTGCTTTGCAGAAGACGATTGAGGAGGAGCGCGCGAAGGTCGCGCGGCTCGGCTCGTTCCTCAAGCGCCGCGGCGTCGACCTGATAGTGCTCGTCGCGCGCGGCAGCTCCGACAACGCGGCGCTCTTCGGCAGGTACTTGCTTGAGATTAAGACGGGCATCCCCGTGTCGCTCGCCGCGCCCTCGATCTACACGCTCTACGGGGGCGAGTTGAAACTGGGCCGGGCGCTCGTCGTCGGCGTCTCGCAGTCCGGCGAGGGCGAGGACATCAACCGCGTGCTGGAGCGCGCGCGCGCGTGCGGCGCTTACACGGTCGGCATCACCAACGAGCCAGCGTCGTCGATGGCGCAGGCGGTGGACGAGCTGCTCCTGATGCACGGCGGGCGCGAGCGCTCCGTGGCCGCGACGAAGACTTTCACGGGGCAGATGATGCTCTTCTACCTGCTCGCCGCGGCGCTCGGCGAAGGCGCTTTCAACTACGAGGCCATCCCGGAACTCGCGGCGCGCTCGCTCGAACATAAAGAGAGCATACGGCAGTTGGCCGAGCGCTACGTCTTCATGGAGAACTGCGTGGTCGTGGGGCGCGGGCTGCTCTACGCGAACGCGTACGAGACGGCGCTCAAGCTGATGGAGACCTGTTACGTCGTGGCCGAGCGCTTCTCGTCCGCGGACTTCTTCCACGGGCCGCTGGCGATGGTCGAGCGCCACTTCCCGATCATCCTCTTCGCGCCGCCAGGCATCACGCTCGACGGGGCCAGGCTCCTGATGAATCGCCTCAAGGAGCTTCACGCCGACACGCTCGCCATCACCGCGGACGAGCAGGTCATGAATGTAGCGACCAGGTCCGTCCGCATGGCCGCGGAAATCGAAGAGGTCTTGGCTCCCATCCCCTACATCATCCCCGCCCAACTCTTCGCCGCCCTGCTCGCAGACGCCAAGGGGCTGAACCCGGACGCGCCCCGCTCCCTGTCGAAAGTCACGCGAACCTTATGAACGGAAACGGAAGTCGTAAGCTGGCGATAGTCGGCGGAACTGTCATCACGCGCGACCGCGCCATAGAGGACGGCGCGGTGCTGGTCGAGGACGGGCGCATCACGTTCGTCGGGCGCGCGCGGGACGCTGGGCCAGAGTCCGCGTCAGAGATTATCGACGCCGGCGGCCTGATGGTCTTGCCGGGCCTGATTGACACGCACGTCCACGGCAGCCACGGCGACGACGTGATGTTCAGCGACGCCGAAGGCATCCGCCGCATCTCGCGCGCGCAAGCCAGGTACGGCACGACCGCCTACCTGCCGAGCACCGTCTCCGCGCACCACGAACACTTGCTGCGCGCGCTCGAAGCCTGCGCCGCCGCCGTCGACGCTTCGGAGCCCGCCGCGGAGATCGTCGGAATTCACGTCGAAGGCCCGTTCATCAACAGGAACAAGAAGGGGGCGCACTCGCTCGAAACTCTTCGCGACCCGGACCTGGATCAGTGCATGGAGTACCTGCGCGCCGCGCCGGGCCTCCTCAAGATCATGACGCTCGCGCCCGAGCTGCCCGGCGCGATGGAACTGATACGCCTCCTGGTCGCGCACGACGTCGTCCCGTCTCTGGGCCATTCCGAGGCGGATTACGACACGGCGCTCGAAGCCATGGAGGCGGGGGCGACGCACGCGACGCACCTCTATAACGCCATGCCCGCGCTGCACCACCGCAAGCCCAGCCTGACGACGGCCTGCCTGAACGAGCCTTTCATACGCGCGGAGATTGTGCTCGACGGGCTCCACGTCGCCCCCGAGATGGCGCGGCTCGCGGCGCGGAACAAGGGGCGTGAGGGGTTGATTATCGTCACGGACGCCCTGGCGGCCGTCGGCTGCCCGGACGGGACGTACACGCTCGGCGACCTTCCGGTGAAGGTCGAGGGCGACAGGTGCGTGCTGATGGACGGGGAGACAATCGCCAGCTCCATGCTGACCATGAACAGGGCGGTCGGCAACGCCGTCGCGTTCACGGGCGCGAGCCTCGTCGACGCGGCCTACATGGCGTCGTTTCTCCCCGCGCAAATCTGCGGCGTCTCCGACCGCAAAGGCTCGCTCGAAGTCGGCAAAGACGCGGACATAGCGGTCCTGGCACAGGACTACTCCGCCCGCCTGACCGTCTGCAAAGGCGAAGTCGCTTACAAGGCAATGCGGAACGATGAACGATGAATTAGAAAGCTGTCGCCTTCCATTCATCACTCATCATTCCGCATTCATCATTGCTTTAATCGGGCCATCACGTAGGAGTCGACGTAGCGGCCGTCGCGGTAGGCGTGCTGCCGCAGCGTCCCCTCGCGCTCGAAGCCGAAGCGCTCGTAGAGTCGTATCGCGGACTCGTTGTCCGTGTAGACTTCGAGTTCCAGCCGCGTGAGGTTGAGCCAGTTGTCGGCCAAATCCAGTCCGGCGCGCATCAGGGCTGACCCGACGCCCTTGCCGTGCCACTCGTCGTGCACGACGATGTCTACGGACCCGACGTGCTTCCTGCGCGGCCTGTTCGGGAAGGTGTGCACGCCGAGCATCCCCACCACGCGGTCGCCGGCGACCGCCACCAGGTTGTACGAGCCGTCGGGGGCCGAGAGCCGCTGCCGCCACTGCTCGCGCGACGGGTACGGCAGTTGGAGCGTGCCGGGGTACACGTTCGGGCTGATGAACATCTCGTAAAGGGCCGAACAATCGTCCGGCTCGGCACGGCGTATCTGTAGACCTTCGACCTGCAATTTTTCCACCTCGTCAAAACGGTGAATCGGCCCGCCTCATATTAACTTGTAGAAGACGACCGTGGTAATCAGAGAGCCCTCGGCGTTGAGGGCGAACTGCGGGATGACTCCTGAGCGCGTGTAGCCGCACTTTTCATAGAGCCGCTCGGCGACGCTGCCTTGCTCTGTGTCCAGCACCAGGAGCGTGCGCCCCTCTGCGCGCGCGGCCTCTTCGGCCGCGGCCAAAAGCGCACGCGCGATGCCGCGGTTGCGAAAGCCCGTGTGGACGAGCAGCTTCTGCACTTCGGCGCGGTGCAACCCGTTCTGCTTGGTCGCGAGCGCGAGTTGCACCGCGCCCGTCACCGCCCCAGCCTCGCTCGAAACGAGCAGCATGCGCTGACCGCGACCCACTTCGCACAAAGTCTCAAGCCAATACGCTTCAGCCGTCTCGAACGTCACCGGCGGCAGGAAGCCCACGGAAGAGCCGTTGTGAACCGAATCCTGCAAGAGGGCCGCCAACTGCGGCACGAGCGGCCGCGCCTGTTCTTCCGATAGGCGTTCGATCCTGTGCATGGTTTATGCTTATAACAATCGAGGAAGCGTTTCAACCCCCGATGCCTTCAATCGCGCTCGTCAAGGCGCGCACGAGCGGGAGGAATCGCACCAGGTACGCGGCGACGAACACCAGCGAAAACTCGGCGGCGGCCAGCGCGATTAAGAGCAGCTTCGTCCCGACGATGACGCCCAAACCGGGGAACGCGATTGAGCCCACGCCTTTCATCCACAGGCCCAAAATGCCTATCAAGGCAATCAACACTGCCACCGCCAGCAACGTGGACGCGGCCAACGCAAGCTTGAGCATGACATTCCTCCAATCCGTGCGCGCGGGGAACACCGGAAGGCTAAGAGTGAGTCGAATCGGGCGGCGCGTGGATAACAGGATTGGCTCAATTCTGACGGGCCGGCAGCTTCTTCCTCACGGCCGCGTCTCGGCGGCCAACTGGCAGTATTTCATGACCAGCTCAAACACCTCGCCAGTCCTCGCGTCAACGCCGGAGAGGTTGAGGTTGAAATCCGTGAAACCTAGTCTGCGGTTCGCCGCGGCCATCGCGCGCTTCACCTTCGAGAGCTTGTGCGAATACTGCGCAGGGTTTTTCAGCTCAAGGCAGATGAAATCATTCCCGCTGATTGACCGCACGTAAGCCGCCTCAATATCGCCCCAGGCGATGCGCCCCACCCCCAGCGTCCGGTCTAGAACGCCCTGCTCGTCAATCACCAGCCGGGGGCGGGAGTCTGCGATCTGCCAGACGGAAATCGGGACGCCCGAGCCGAAGAACACAATCGCGGCCCAACCGAACGGCTCGCCGCGCATGAGCATCCAGATTCCGCCGACGACAAAGCCTATTGAACCGATCAGCAGTAACACGTATTTCCAGCGGGAATTGTTTATGATTAGCTTTTCCATTTAAACGTGAAAGCGCCAGGTGCCTGCGCTTGGTGGGACCGAGTCGGACGGGTTCGGCCTGACTGCTTCAGTGTCGAGTGGCGGAGGAGGTGAGCGTCGAATAAAGATGCCGCAAGGTTAGGGTGAAGCTCATGTATTCCGGCCTTTGATTAAGCTCATTCGGTCAGCTTCTTCCGCTTCTCGTCCGCGCGTGTCTCGCGATCTTCCAGCCGGGCCTCAAGGAGTAACCGCTCGATCTCCAGCTTGAGTTTATCCATCCGCAGTTGGGCTTTTTCCTGCTCGTCCAGTTCGCGGTCGTTGACGCGCTTAATCTCGTAAGCTAGGCGGCGTACCGCCTCGTTGAGTTCCGCCAACTGCTTTTGCGTCTCTAAAATGTCGGAACGATTTCGCTCAGTAGCTTCCGCTAATTTCAGCACTTCCTTTACAAACTTATATACTTTTTCAAGAAGTGAGGATAGGGTCACCATCAGTCCGCCCCCTTCACCCTGTCTGGAATGTCGCGAGCAGTCGCTTCGTATCGGTTAACATGACGCGGCTCTCGGATTTCAGCCGGTCGAACTCCGCCTGATCCCGCTCCATCCGCTCGTAAGTCTGCTCAAGCTCTACGAGGCACTCGTCGACGGCCTTGTCCAATTTCCCGAGCATCTCAACGTCATTGGGAGTGATGTCCGTGCTTCGCCGGCCGTAGTTAACGCGCCTCTCTTTTTCTTTGGCCTCCTTGGCGCGCGCCGCAGTCGCCGGGCCTGAATTTGCTTCCCTGTCTTTATTCCTAATCATCTGGCTTTATCCTCCTCGTCCGACGGAACTCCATTCGAGAACGAATCGCAGAGCCTTAGAGACATACCGCTTTGATGGCCCGAGCCGCTTGAAGCGGGGACAACTTAAATCCATCCAGGAATGGATGTCAAACCATTTCTTGCAAGCGGGAGAGGTTCAGCCTTTGGACGCCGCTACCTTAAGTAAAGTCTAAAAAAGTTCGTAATTCCAAGGGGCGGGAGCGGTACTCGTCAGTCCCTCGTTTACTTCGGCTCTTGAACTAGTCGAAATCCAAGTGCCTCACCTCTCATCTCCGGTTTTATAGCGAGACGAAACGCCGAGGCAGCTCCTTTGGCCTCAAAGTTAAATCCACCTCCGCGCACCACGCGCAGACCCTGTTCGGCCTCAGAAGTCCACTCCCAGATGTTACCGTGCATATCGAAGAGTTTGAGTGGATTTCCCTTGAGCATGCCGACGGGATGCGCGTAGTTGTCCCCAATGAGAGACGCGTTCTGGTCATACCAGCCGTATTCCATCAGCTTGTTTTCATCATCGCCGAAACTGAACTTAGTACGCAGGCGGCTTGATGCCTCTCGGCCTCCGCGGGCAGCGTATTCCCATTCAGCTTCAGTCGGGAGCCGATAACCAAATTTAGAGTCCTCTTTGTTAATTCTCGCCACAAATTTGATCGCATCACCCCAGGACACATTTACCGCCGGAATATCATTGCCATATCTTACATTCTTCTCGTTCAGCCAAGGTTGAGTATTCATCAACGCGATCCATTCGGATTGTGTGACAACGTATTGTCCCATGTGGAAGGAGCCAACCTCCTCTTCATGCTCCTTTAGCGCGTGGAGTTCGCCATGAAGCTCGTTATCCCCCATAACAAAAACGCCGCCTTCAATCGGCACAAATCTATTTCTAAATTTTTCCAGCCACTCCTCTGTTACCCCGACCTGAGCCACTGTTAGAAGCTCATCAATGCTTTTTGCGAGATTCACGAACATCTCATCCTGTTTTGCCTTATCCACTTTATTGAGTGGCAGCGTCGGAGAATTAACTCCCTGAAAACTCAACAAGGGAGAATTCTTTAAGTAACAGGAACTGACGAAGACGGGGAAGATGCGCAGCCCGCGCTGGCTCGCGGCGCTCAGCAATTGAGGCAGTTCTTTGCTGGCGATGTAGTCAGAAGCGAGAAAATCCTGGCTTATCAAAAGAATCGCCGCATCCGACTCGTTCAGGGCCTTTTGAATGTCAGCCTCCCAGACAGAGGACGGCTTAATATCTGCGTCACTCCAGATTTGCAACTCTTCTTCGCGTACCAGGGGTTGAAGAAAAGGTTTTAATCTTTCTAACCACTCAGCATCTTTATGACTGTAACTGATGAAGATTTGCCGTTTGCTTGCCACTAGTATTCTCCTGAAGAGATGCCTTTACTTTAGTTGGAGCCGCCCCCGCCGGTACAGAACGCGGCTCGTCATATACCGATTCCAGGGGCAGTCATCTTTTGACTTACCAATTAGATTGTTATCAGTTAACGACACTCGACGCCAGGAATACTAGCTTTTAGTCAGCGGCAACACATCAGCAGGAAGAGACGCGGATATTCACACCGTAGCCCAGCTTCCAGGCCACAAAGACCTCCGCATGGCTGCCCGCTACCAAGACCTCAGCCCCGCCTTCCCATCCGCCGCGGTAGACCGCCTGGACGCCGTTTTCGGCGACCTTAGTCGCCACAGCGTCACCACGCCCGAAGCCCTGCCCGCTGCAATGCCCGAAGTTTTTGATAAATTAGTGGCGTCCCGTACGGGAGTCGAACCCGTGTCGCCGCCGTGAAAGGGCGGTGTCCTAGGCCACTAGACGAACGGGACGTAGAAGGGGTAAAACCCGGAGCGGTGCTCTCGGGAGTCCTCGGCCGAGCGCGCTTGTTTATCTCGCTTGGTGGCGTGGACTAAAATAACCATACAGCACGAGGGGTGTCAACCGCGGGTGGCCGGAGGGCGCGCGGGGCCGCCGGCGCGTTTGAATTCTACGCTCCTTTGTCGTTATCCTCGGTGGCGCGGGAGGTGAAAAGAGTAACCGATGGCTTTACGAAGCATAGAGGAGATAATCGCCGACCTGTCGAAGCCGATTCCGCGACGCCTGCTGCGGAGCAAGACCGTCGGCGGGCAGAAGATTCACTTCCTCCCCTGGCACACGGCGGTCAAGTTCCTGGACCTCTACGCGCCCGGCTGGTCGTACGAGATTCGCCACCTCGCCGGCATCGGCGGTAAACTCGTGCTCGTCTCGCGCATCTCCATCCCGTGCGCGGAGGGCGTGGTCTACCGCGAGGCGACGGGACAGGAGGACGAGGACGTGGACAAGTTCGGCGATCCCTCCTCGAACGCGGAGAGCATGTCGCTCAGGCGCGCCGCCGCCAAATTCGGCCTCGGCCTCGGCCTCTACGAAGGAGCAGGCGGCGGGCAGCAGGCCGTGGGCAGTAATGAGTGACGGCCGCCTTGACGCCTAATCATTAGAGGGCGACATTCGCGGCCAGGATTTTTGACTGCCTGCTGCCCCTCGCCCGCCGCCTTCCCCGGCAACTTCCAGACGAGTTAGGCCATCAGAGAGGGCATCAGTCCACAGGGCCCGCGAGGTGGGGCGGGCCTGGCGTTAGCAGGGAAGATTTCCCGTTCCTCAACTTTTTTTGAAGCCTCGGCGTATCTTTTCCGAGATTGCCGGTAATAACAACTGGGAAGTGAAAACTTCCCGACGCACGCGGGGGCAAACCGAGTTGCCCGAAAGCATGACAGACGAACGACTGCTGGTGAAAGCGAGTCGCGGCGACGAAGCGGCTTTTCTGACTTTGTACGAGCGCCACCGCGACGCGGTCTTCCGCTTCGCCTACCGCCTGCTCGGCTCGACCGAGCTCGCGGAAGATGTCGCGCACGACTGCTTCCTGAGCCTGCTCAAACGGCCCCAGGGCTTCGACCCGGAGCGCGCCTCGCTCAAGACTTACCTGCTGGCGGCGGCGCGCAACCTGGCGATGAAGCACTTCCGCGGGCAGCGCGGCGAGGACGCCCTGGAAGACCTGGCGTCGGAGCCGCCCGTCCCCGAAAGGCGCGGGCCGCTGCACAGGCTGCTGGACGAAGAGCTGGCCGAAGTGGTCCGACTCGCGATTGAAACCCTGCCGCCGCTCCAGCGCGAGGCGCTAGTCCTTTTCGAATACGAGGAACTGGCGCTGGGTGAGATCGCGGTCGTGACGGGGACGGACGTGGGGACCGTGAAGGCCAGGCTGCACCGCGCGCGTCGCAGTTTGAAGCGACAGCTCGCGCCTTACTTCAAGCGGGACGCGGAGGCGGGCGTCGTGGACGAGGTGTTGAAATGAGCGATAACAAGGACCCACTTTCGATTTACAGCAGTCACGACCGCGCGCGCGACTCGGCGGACCCGACCGAGGAGCAGGGGCTCAAGGCGCTGTTCCAACTCTGGAGCGTGCCGAAGACGCCCGCGCGCCTGGACTGGCGCATCATCGAATCTTACCGGCAACAGATACTTCAAGGAGATCGTCAGGAGGTTTTTATGAAACATTGTCCCACCTGCCAGGAAGAGTTCGCCAACAAGTTCAGCTTCTGCCCGGTTGACGGGACGCCGTTGGACGAACTGACTGACGCCGCCGCTCCGACCGAGCCCGCGCGAGTCATCCCGCCCGTGCCGTTCGGCGTAACTGCCGGCGCCGCCTCGATGGCCCTCGTGCCGGCGGGCGAGTACCGGCTGACGTTCGTGGACGACACGGGGCTGACGCGGCGTTTAGTGACGGAGCTCAAGCAGGTGGCGCACAGCTCCGAGCTGACCTGGCCGGAGTTCAAGCGCGACCCCTTCGGCTACTCG
>DATMVE010000033.1:0-14596 GCA_035563515.1 Pyrinomonadaceae bacterium | reverse complement strand
CCGGGCTCGAAAGTCTTGACGCCTTCGGCGAGCGCGCGTTCCACGTCGAGCGAGCCGCAGACGCGGTCCTCGGTCGCGCCGAGCGGGAGTTCGGCGACCGGCACGGCCGCGCGCTCGCGCGCGAGCTTCTCGCCGGAGTCCAGGCGCGCGCCGCAGTCGTCGCAGAGGCGCGCTTCGTCCGCGGGGTCGCAGTTGTAGAAGCAGCCGCGCACGCGCTCTATCTTCGGCAGGAGGTCTGCGAGGGCGCGCACCGCCGTGGACTTGCCCGTCCCGCGGTGGCCCATAATCAGCACGCCGCCTATGCGGGCGTCAACCACGTTGAGCAGGAGCGCGAGCTTCATCTCCTCCTGCCCGACGATGGCCGTGAAGGGGTAGACCGGGGGCTGAATTTTCTTATGGCTTCGCATGCGTCTGTTTGTCAGTGCCGCCTGCCGCAAGCGGGCGGGTGATGTGCGCGGCAGACCCGCCCGCTTGCGGCAGGCGGCACTGACCTGACATAGATTATGGCTCGATTGCCATGCGCAGGACGTTGCTCATCGGCTGGCGCTCGACCTTGCCGTCGGTGGTGACGACGACGATCTGGCCGCGCTCGACCGTCACGCGGCGCACGGTCGTCATGTAGCGCTCGACCCTCATCCCGTCGCGCGTCTCTATGATTAGTCGCGGCCCCGCGGCGGGCTCGATTGTCGGCGCGGGAGGCTGTTCCGCGGCGGGCGGCCGCGTCGCCTCCGCGGTGGGGGCCGGGCGGTTGCGCGTGCTGCGGCGCGGGACGCGCAGGGGCCTACGGACCCGCCGCGTATTGGTCCTCGCCGGCGCGGGCCTTCCGGCCTCGGCGGTCGTCGCCGCGGGCGTCTCGGTCGGCGCGGTCGGCGTCGGCGTCGCCGCGGCCTCCGGCGCAGACTCTTCCCGCCTGGTCGTCTCAGTCGGAGGCGGCGCAGGCTCGTCTATCGTGGCCCCTGTGGAAGTGACGCGCCTCCCCTTGCTCTCGGACGAGACGGTCGGGATGACTGGCTCAGGGTCGGGCACGTCCGGCCCCATCGGCTCGAACGCCCCGCCGAAGCGGACGCGAAAGCTGCCCTCGGCGTCGTTCGGCGTGCGCGCCTCGACGCGCAGAATCAGCGCCCGCCGTGTCCTCAGGTAAATAGTCTGCGCCCCGCCCGAGGACGAGGAGCCCGCGTAAAGGCTGATCTTGGCGAGCGGGCGCAAGCCCCCCGCCGTGAAGACATCAACGTCGCCTTCGAGGTTGCGCCCCTCGACCGTGACGACGAGGTCGCCGGGCGTGCCCGTGAACGAGTAGAAGTACCTGGTCAGCCGCGGGTCGCCCAGGTCCCTCGGCGCAATCGTCCCCGCGATCTCGCTTGAGCGGACGGGCGTCGGGAAGCCTATGTCGGTCGACTGTGCGAAGGAACTCTGGGCCGCGACGATGAGCAGTAGAACGCGGCCGCACAGCCAGGCCAACCTGCGACGAAGTTCGGGCGGAGCGTAGGGCGTCTCCATTAATGCTCCTTAAAGATGAAACTCTTTTTTTGGATTGCCGATTGGCGAGACTCTTCGCGCGCGCCTGGCCCGCCTTCCCAACCTGGGGTGACGGCCCTAAGAGTAACAGATTCGTCGCCGGAATCGAAAAGTCCGTGAGTAAGAGAATCAGGCGACGGCCCGCTCTTTGGCACACAGCCCGGTAACAATCCGACGCTCACACGACCTCGGACATGCGACCGAGCTGGAAAGTGTAGCGGACGACTGTCGGTGCCCAGTTCCTGAGAACGCTTAGGGGGATGTCGTCCTCGTAGCCGTAGGCGAATTCCGACAACTCTTCGATGATCAGATTCCACCCTTCGGGCACGTCTTCCTGCGGCAAGACTTTCAACTCCGCGAGGAAGGCCTTGAGCCCGATGCCCTTTTCATCTCCACTCGACTGCTCGTGCCTCTCCTTAGAGCTTTCTGAAGAAAACGGGGCGACTTCAGGGGAGCCGTGGGAGACGCTGAGGAGCACGAGCACAGCCCTGAACTCTCCGTCCGCGTCGCCCGCGCCTTTGAAAGAGTAGAACTTTTCGTCTGTTAGGCCCGCTTTAATAATCCGATAGACGTTGACGAAGCGCTTCAAAGTCCGCGGCGTTCTGCCGATTACCCTCGCCAGCGCCATCATGGCCTTTTTCTCTTTCGCCGCCAGCTTGAGACCTTCGGGCTGAAGCTCGACCGGAGCATCTTTCTTGGCAAAGGCTTCCGCCCTGGGCATTGAGGCCCCGTCTCCCACCGTAGCTTGTTCGGACTCGCTGGGACTGGCCTTCCCGCCATCCGTTGCCGGGCCGGAGGACGCCCCGGACTCAGAGGCCATACCGCCGGCGAACGTCTCGCTCGCGTCGTCCGCGTCTTCGCTTTCAGAGGCCGCGCCGCCGACAGGCGCGCCGGGAGGCTGCGGGCTTTGAGTCGATGCTTGCGCCGCGCCGGGCGGGGAGGCGGCCAGAATGTCTTGTTCCGGGATGAGACCGTTCAGGAGTTTGGTCGAAGCGTCCTGGCCCATCGGCTTCAGCCAGAAAGGCACCTGAAAGATTTTTTCGACGTAGTCACGCGGCGAGGCCGTTTTAATGAGTGCGTGCTCTTCCGCCTCCTCCGGGTCCTGGCTGAGCAGGTCCGGGAATTGTTTCTTCAGCGAGTGGCGCACCCACCTGGCGTCCACTCCGACGACGACCACGAACAGCTCGAAGGCGAGCAGCAGGTGTATAGCCTGTAGCACGTCCACGACCTGCTTCGGCGGGCAGCGGTCCAGGTCGTCTATGTAAAGGATGATGCGGTCAATTTTATACTCCTTCAGTTTTTCGTCTAACTTTTCGTCGCCCCCTTGCGCCGAATCTCCGTTCCCCTCTGCGTCGTGCTTCTTGAGCATGGCGGCCACGGCCTTCTTCAACTCGTCGTTGTTCTGGCCGACGAGCAGTTCCGAGAGCTTCTTGAAGTCCTGGCGTATGAGCGCGATGATTCCGAGGTGCTGGCGGTAGTCGGAGCTGCTGGCGCGGTCCTGTATGAATCGCGCGAGCATACGGCCCGGCTCCATCTCACGCAAAGCCGCTTTCGTCTCCTCGACCTCTTTCCGGGTCGCATCGACCGCCTTCTGCGCCTCTTCGAGCTTGAGGCGCGCTTCCCCAATCTCCTCCTTCCTCCTCTCGACTTCGGCCCGGCTTTGCTCGACCTCAATCTTCTTGTTCTCGATCGCGGCCTGATGGCTCTCGACGTCGGCGGCGAACTCATCCCTCGCGCTCTTATATAAATCACCCAGCTCCCTGTTAGCCGCTTCCAACTCGTCCAGCGCCTTCGACGCCTTCTGTATCTGAGGCTTCAGCCATTTGTAAGCCCCCGCCAACAGGGTCAACACGTTCGCCACCCAGGCGGAAAAACTTTTCCAACCCTCGCCGGTTTTCATCCACGAGAGGACGAGCGTCGTCAGCAGCGGGATCAGGATCAGCGCCGCCACCAGCCAGAGAGCTTTTTGCCAGCCGCGCGGATCGTTGACGATTGACCAGAACATCACCTGCGCGCGGCCGACCACCGTCTGCGTCGCGGCAAGCTCCGCCTTCAGCTCGCGCTCGGACGCTGGCAGCCCTTTTAATTTGAGGAGGTCTTCGGCCGCCGCCAAATGTTTCTCGACTTCGGCGTTCCGCTTCACCCTCGACCAGACGCCTTTGCGTATCAGTTGGCGCAGACTTACGCGGGCCGTCTCCTGCGCGGCCTTCTTCTCCTCCAACTCATTCTTCTCCGTCTTCAGTTCGCTCTTTTTCCGTTCCAGTTCTGTCCGCGCGTCGGTCAGAGCTCGCTCCTTTGCCTCTAACGCCTGATTCTTCTCCGCGACCGCGGTCTTGGCTTCCGTCTGCGCCTTGAGCGTGGTGTCGAGCTGCGCGAGCAGGAGCTGTTTGCGCTCCTCCGCCTTTTCTCTGTCCTCCTCTTCCGAGAAGCTGAGGTTCTCGAAGACGTGACTGACGAGACTCGCCCAGAGATTGGCCTCGACGTAGTGCCAGGCGTTGAATTCGATCTGCACGATGTTGCCGTAGTAGGCCGTCGGCTCTCCGGGCTTTTCGCGCACCGCGCTCGCAATCCGGTTCACTTCTTCCTTGAGCTTCGACATGAAGAAGCTTTTGCCCGACCCCCAATCACCGAACAGCCCTATTGAGAGCGGGGTCTTCACGTTGCTCGCAGACATGATGGAGGCGAAAGCCTGAACCTCCGGCGTGATGTCCAGATGGTCGTCCCCTTTCAAATCGTCCGCGTCAATCCGCGGCAGGTACGGCTTGAGCGGCTCGGACGGCGTCGCCGGCTTCCCATCCGTTTTCTCCTCCGGGGCGGTCACCTCCGGCGGCAAAAGCTCGCGCCACCTTTTAATCTCCGCGTCGCCCGTGTTCGGGTGGTTTATGAAGTTGAAGAAAGCCCTGTGAAACGACGGCGACAGCAAATCCACCCCCATCGCCTCAAGCCGTTTGCGCGCACCGGACGATGGGGACGCGGCTCCTTTAAGGAAAGCTGCGAGCAGGTGGCGACCGTAAATAGTGGGTCGCCCGCTCGTCCTCTGTGTTAAGTCAGAGGCGAAATCTATAATCCTTACCGCGTTGGCGGTCAGCACTACGGCCCGGCGTGAAGAGACGCTGGACTTCTTCCGCGGATCCTCTTCCGACATGAAACGCTGGAACTCAATTCGAAAAGCATTTAGGTCATTCTCGGCGAGCCATTCGTAGAGGAACTGCGCGGCGTTGACATCGCCCTTCTCGGATGAGACGCGCCCGGTCTCTGCCAGCGCGAAGAGGAGACAACTCGATGTAATTTTGTTGCGGTGGAGCGAACGGCTGGCCGACAAGTCACCGGCGCGCCGGATGATAAGTTCGGCGAAATCAGAGTATTTGTAGTTTTTAAGGATGTCCTGAAGAGTAACCCCAGACTCTTCCCCGGCCGTTTCGTTTGACGCCCCACTATTTTCACCTAGCTCCGCGGCCGACTTCGAAGCCGCTTTGCGATCCTTTGGCCTGGGGGCACGCTTGGCGGGCGGCGCTTCGGGGGATTTTTTCTCTACATCTGGGTCTGGGGGAGACACTAGGCCCCGTTTACGAATGAGCCGGTTGAGGGCCACGACCTGTTCGCCTGACAACTCAAAATTATTACCTTTACGAAATGCAGTGGTAACTAGTTGTTTCAGGGCCGGCTGGTTAAGTGATTCACCCACAGCTATCGGAGGGTTTATTTGAACAACCCGCTCCACACTCCCGTAACGGCTCGCTGACGAAGAAGCCGCCCGTACCTCCGTCTCCGTCACTACTCCCCACCCGTATATGAACTCAACAGGTCCCGCCCCCCAGAAGTAGACTATCTCGCCAATCCCTACATCAGCCCTTAGACCTGTGATAGACGCAGGGACTTTATAGGAGACTAGGTCTAACTTGATGAGCCAGTATTTTGGCGGGGCGGGCGGCGATACAACCATTGTGATTCCTCTCAGGGCCGTTCGAGACGAAACGGCTTTGACGGGCGGTGAAGCTCGCCCGGAGTTTACCTGGATTGAGAATTAGTCTCTTCACCCCGTGCGCGGGTTTCTTAGACCTGCGGGGGGCCGTGGGACGTTAGCTAGTGGCCGGGAATTATAGAATAACCCTTCCGGGTAGTACATAAGTTCTTGCCCCGAAGCCTGTGCGGGAAGAACTACGGAAATTGAAAAGACCGCACGGGTCCGTGCGGTCTTCGTCGGGAAATAACTTGGTGCCGAAGGGGGGACTCGAACCCCCACGAGTTGCCTCACACGCCCCTCAAACGTGCGCGTCTACCAGTTCCGCCACTTCGGCTAGGGAAATCAAACAGCTACTTGCTCGGCGCGGGCGATGCTTCCGTCGCCGGGCTCGCCGCGGGCGACGCCGCGGGAGCGGCCGCCCCGGTGTTAGCGGGAGCGGTGTTAGCAGGAGCGCCGGTGTTCGCGCCATCCTGCGCCGGGCTCGCGGCGGGAGAGGCGGCCGGCGAAGCGCCGGGCGAAGCCTGCGGCGTGGGCGTCGCGGCCGGCTCCTCTTCGTCCACGGTTTGGAGCACGGAGCGCTGGCCCGTGATAGAGGGCAGCGAGAGCGCTATGGCTATCAGCATGAAGGCCGCGGCCGCGCCGATGGTCACCTTCGCCAGCAGAGTCTGCGTGCCGCGCGGGCCGAAGGCCGTGCTCGAAACGCTGCTCGAAAAGAGCGCGCCGGCGTCGGCCTTGCCGGGCTGCAAGAGCACCGCGACGATGAGCACGATGCACGACAGAATAAACAGTATGTATAAGGCGGTGGTCAATTAACTGTCCTCGAACTCTAGCGGTTGTAATTAACTATCTCGGCGAAGCTGTCGGCCTTGAGGCTCGCGCCGCCGACGAGCGCGCCGTCTATGTCCGGCTTCGCCATCAGGCCCGCGATGTTGTCCGGCTTGACCGAGCCGCCGTACAGGATGCGCGCATTTTCCGCCGCACCCGGCGTATGCCTTTGCGCGAAAACGCGCCGGATGAAAGCGTGCATTTCCTGCGCTTGTTCCGGCGTCGCTGTGCGTCCCGTGCCGATAGCCCAGACAGGCTCGTAAGCTATGATGATACGGTCTAGGTCCGAGGCTGTCAAACCGCTGAGGCCGCCCTCCAACTGCCCGCTGACGACCGCCTCCGCGTTCCCCTGGTCGCGCTGGACGTGCGTCTCCCCGACGCACACGATGGCCACGAGCCCCGCCGCGATTGCCGCCTGCGCCTTCTTGCGGACGAACGTGTCCGTCTCGCCGTAATACTGCCTGCGCTCCGAGTGCCCGACGATGACGTAGCTCGCGCCGGCGTCCCTGAGCATGTCGGCCGCGACCTCGCCCGTGTGCGCGCCGTGCTCGACCTCGGTCGAACAATTCTGGCCCGCCACGTGAATGTTCGAGCCTTCGAGACGGTCGGCCACGGTCTTGAGCGCCGTGAAGACCGGTGCGATTATCACCTCGCAGTGGTTCGCGTTCGCCACCAGAGGCTTCAGCGCCAGCGCGGTCTCGACGGACTCCGCGACCGTCTTGTACATCTTCCAGTTTCCGGCAATGACAGGTTTACGCATGATTAGTAGTCAGTAATCAGTAGTCAGTAGTCAGTAAGAGCGTTTGGCTGATTACTGACCACTGATTACTTATTTGTCGTTGAGTGCTGTGACGCCCGGCAGTTCTTCGCCGGCCAAAAACTCCAGGGTCGCGCCGCCGCCCGTAGAGATGTGCGTGATGCGGTCTGCGACGCCGGCTTGCGTGACGGCCGAGACCGAGTCGCCGCCGCCGACGATGGCGGTCGCGCCTGCGTCGGCCGCGTCCGCGACCGCTCGCGCTACGGCAATCGTCCCCTCGTCGAAAGGCTTCTCCTCGAACATCCCCATCGGGCCGTTCCAGATGATCGTCTTCGCGCCCCTGAGGGCTTCGGCGAAATGCGCGGCCGTTTCTGTGCCAATGTCCAGGCCGACGAGCCCCGCGTTCGTGAACTCGATGGGGATGGTCTTGCGGCTGTTGAGCGGGTCGTAGCTGTCAACGACCTGGTGGTCCGTCGGCAGGAGCAACTCGACGCCGGCCTCCTCCGCCTGCTTCTTTACCTCGCGCGCCGTCTCCATCATGTCGTCTTCGACCAGGGACTTTCCGACCGTGAAGCCCTCGGCCTTGAAGAAGGTGTAGGCCATCGCGCCGCCGATTAAGAGCTTGTCCACGCGCCGCGTGATGAGCGCCTTGATGACGGGGATTTTGTCGGAGACTTTCGCCCCGCCGAGGATGGCGACGAAAGGGTGCTCCGGGTCGCTGATGACGCGGCCCAAACATTCGAGTTCCTTCTCCATCAGGAGCCCCGCGGCGGCGCGCTCGACGTGCTTCGTGATGCCCGCGGTCGAGGCGTGCGCGCGGTGCGCCGCGCCGAAGGCGTCGTTGACGTAGAGGCCGTCGCAAAGCTCAGCCAACTGCCCGGCGAACGCGTCGTCGTTCTCCTCCTCCTCCGCGTGAAAGCGCAGGTTCTCAAGCAGCAGCACGTCGCCGTCTTTCAGCGCCTCGGTCTTCTTCCCCGCCTCCTCGCCGACGCAATCGCCCGCGAACTCTACGGGGCCGCCGAGAAGCTGTGCCAGGTGTTCCGCGACGGGCCGCAGGCTGTACTTCTCCACGCGCTCGCCCTTCGGCCGCCCGAGGTGCGACGCGAGCACGACTCGGCCGCCCTGCTCGGTGGTGTACTGAATCGTCGGCAGCGCCCCGCGAATCCGCGTGTCGTCCTCGACCTTCCCGCCCTTGACCGGCACGTTGAAATCCACGCGCACGAAGACGCGCTTGCCCTTCAGGTCTATATCTTTGATGGAAAGTTTATTCATAAGTGACGGGTGACAGGTGACTGGTCACAGGACGAAGAGCGTTTTCTCTTGCCACCTGTCACCCGTCACCCGTCACGGCTCTTTAGAGTCCTTTTTGGGCCATGAATTTCACCAGGTCGCGGACGCGGCAGGAGTAGCCCCACTCGTTGTCGTACCAGGAGAGAACCTTGACGAGGTTGCCGCCGATGACTTTGGTGTACTCGGCGTCGACGATTGACGAGTTAGGGTTCTTGCGGAAGTCCACGGAGACGAGCGGCTCTTCCGAGAAGCCGAGGATGCCGCGCAGCTCTTCGTTGGCCGCGTCCTTCAGGGCCTTGTTCACGTCCTCGGTCGTCGTCTCCTTCTCCACCTCCATCACCACGTCCACGAGCGAGACGTTCGGCGTCGGCACTCTCACGCTGATGCCGTCGAACTTGCCCTTCAGCTCGGGCAGGACGAGCGCGACGGCCTTGGCAGCGCCGGTCGAAGTCGGAATCATGGAGAGCGCCGCGGCGCGCGCGCGCCTCATGTCCTTGTGCGGCAGGTCGAGCAACTGCTGGTCGTTCGTGTAGGAGTGGATGGTCGTCATCTGCGCCGTGCGGATGCCGAAGCGCTCGTGAATCACCTTCGCGACGGGCGCGAGGCAGTTGGTCGTGCAGGAGGCGTTGGAGATGATGTGGTGCTCTTGCGGGTTGTAGGCGGCGTCGTTGACGCCGAGCACGATGGTGATGTCCTCACCCTTGGCCGGGGCCGAGATGATGACTTTCTTGACCGTCCCGCGCAGGTGCTTCCTGGCGTCCTCGCCTTTAGTGAAGCGGCCCGTGGACTCGATGACGATTTCAGCGCCGACGGACTCCCAGTCAATCAGCGCGGGGTCCTTCTCCGAGAAGACGCGGAACTCGTCCTGCTCGACCTTGATCCCGTTCTCGGTCGCGGAGATTTCGTGCTCCAGGTTGCCGAGCACCGAGTCGTACTTGAGCAGGTGCGCGAGCGTCTTCGTGTCCGTCAGATCGTTGACGGCGACGAAGTCTATGTCCGGGTCCCCCAGGCTCGCGCGCAGGACGTTGCGCCCGATGCGTCCGAAACCGTTGATGCCGACCTTGACAGCCATTCTTAGTGCCTCCTTCTTATCTACGCATATCACACAAGCGCCCCGGCCATCGCCGTGAAGCAACGCGGCCCGCGCCCCGCGCGAGCCCACTGACGCTTTTCGTTAGAGAAAGGCAAGATTATGCGCGCGCTGCTTGAGTGTCAAGCGACTGCGCAAACGGGCGTCGTCGTGAGGAATTTTGCCGCGTGTGGCGTGAGAAATTATTTCCCGGCCGAGGCGGCCACGCGGAAGCCGAAAGTCGGGTGGCGCACGTCCGTGGTTATCTTCGCGCGGAAAGCCGAGCGCGAGGCGAGCGCGGTCGCCAGAAACGAGCCGCCGCGCTGCAAGCGAATGCCAGGGTTGCCGCCGCTCAGCCACGCGGACCCGTCGGCGGGAGCCCCGTAGTAGCCGTCGTGGTAAATGTCTTCGCACGCCTCCGCGACGTTCCCGTGCATGTCGTAAAGGCCGAAGCCGTTCGGCGGCTTCTGCCCGACCGGGCGCGTCCTGTGGCCGTACTCCTCCAGTAGGAGTTCTACGTACTCATTCTCGCCGCGTTTCTTGAAAAGCTCTGACGCGTCCACCCGCTCGCGGCCTGAGTTGTCGCCGTACCAGCCTATCGAATCAAGCTCGGCGTAGAACGGGCCAGTCGTGCCAGCGCGGCAGGCGTACTCCCACTCGGCCTCCGTCGGCAGGCGGTACTCCCGCCCCGTCAGCTCCGACAGCTTGCGGCAGAACTCTTGCGCGTCTTTCCAGTTGACCCGCTCGGCCGGGAGGTCGTCGCCTTTGAAGAAACTCGGGTCCGTGCCCATCACCGCGCGCCACTGCGCCTGCGTCACCTCGTACTTGCCAATGTAGAAATTTGGCACAGTCACGCTGTGCGCGGGCTCTTCGTTCTCGCCATGCCTGCGCGGGTCCGCGTCGTCCGTGCCCATGACGAACGTGCCAGCGGGGACGGCGACCATCTCAAGCCTTACGCCGTTCACGTTCTCCGTGAACGACTGGAAAGACTTTTGAACGGCGGGCGTGGCCTGCGGCTGACTCCCTCCACCTCCAAAGAGCCGCCTGCGAATCCTGCCCCTGAATGCCACGAGGAGCGCCAGGACGACGAGGGCGGCGACGGCCCCCACGACGAGCGGGGAGAGTTTTCTACGGCGCGCGGGGGCCGCCTCGCCCGCCCGCGCTTGGCCGCCTTCGTTTGCCGCAGGGCTCACAGCCGAGCGACCCGCGGCGGCTGGGCCAGTAGCTCTTACTCCTCCGCCTGCGACCGGCATCCTCGCGGTCTCCAACTCCTCCGTGCTGCCCGCACGTCCGTAGGCAGTCGGGCGGCCCGCCGCAGCCTGTGAGCCGTCGCCGCCCGCTGGCCCATTTTCCGAAGGCACACCTGGGACGGCGTCGGCGGCCGCGGCATTCATCTCTGCCTCCGCGAGCCGCAGTGCCTCGCGCATCTCCGACACGTTTTCGAAGCGGCCCTTTCGTTTGATGGAGAGGGCGCGGTGAATCACTTCGGCGACGGCCTCCGGGACCTTCGGGTTGAGTTGGCGTATGGGCGGCAGCGGGTCCGGGTTTTCGTACTCCAACTGCTCGTCGCGCGTGGGCGCGTCAACCGGGGGCGCGCCCGTCAGCAGGTGGTAGAGCGTCGCCCCCACCGCGTAGATGTCGCTCCTGGGGTCCGTGCCCTGCCCCGCTATCTGTTCGAGCGGCGCGTAGACGGGCGTGAAGCCGCGTACGCTCCGGCTCGCCTGCGTCATCGTCATCTTGCCGGCCGCGCCCTTCGCCAGCCCGAAATCCAGCAGGTAGATTTCCTCGCGCTGCGTGAGCTTCAAATTCGACGGCTTGATGTCGCGGTGCAGAATGGGCGGCTTCAACCCGTGCAGGTAGTCGAGCACGCCGAGCAGCTCGTCGGCCCAGCGCAGCACGGCCTTGAGGTGAAACGGCGACCCGCGCCGCCTCAACAACTCCGCCAGGTCGTAGCCTGGGACGTACTCCATCACCAAATACTCGACGCCGCCCTCTATGAAGTAGTCCATCACTTTGGGCAGCGTCTTGTGCTGAAGGTTGGCGAGCAGGCGTGCCTCGCGCTCGAACTCACGCCGCTCCCGCTCGTCCGTCGCCTCGTTGGCCTCCTTGACGACGACCGTCGCGCTGACGCGCTCGTCCACGGCCTCGTAGACGGTCCCCATCCCGCCCTGCCCCAACTGCCGCACGATGCGGTAACGGTTCTGTAAAACTGTGCCAGGAGAAAGCATAAGTATCAGGTCCGAGGAGCGCCATCTTAACACAGCGGGCAGACGGCAGAAGGCAGTGGGCAGTGGGCAGTGGGCAGTAGGCAGTAAAACGCCTCGCGCGGAATCTTGACGCTTAATCAGAGAGGCTCAAGGCCGCCGACACTCGACGACTGCCCACTGCCTTCTGCCCACTGCTTTTTGAAACCGCTCGTGTGCGCCTCACGTAGTAGCGTTGTGACTCAGCGCGTCTTGTTTTTACGGCGAATCAGTTATACGCTCTCGGTCGCGTGTCTCTTGTCTGACCCAAGGAGTTTTCGGCTCGATGTCAACGAAGAATGTTCCCCGCGCTTTCACACTGCTCGTGCTCGCGCTCTTTGTTTGTAGCGCCGGCGTTGCGGCCCGCGCGCAGACGCCTCAGCCGACGCCGCCGCCCTCAAGCCCCACGCAGCAGGACGCGACGCGCCCGCCCGGCACAGAGCGCAACCAGCCCGTCCCCGAACAGGTGCGGCCCGTCACGCCCGACCCGACGGCTCCCCCCGGGTCGCAGCGCCCCGCGCCGCAAGCGCCCCCCGGAACGAGCGTCTCGCCGCAGTCCACTACGCCGCAACAGCCGTCCGCGAATCCCATGCCCACGCCGTCGGACCAGTTGCCGCCCGAGCCGGGCGAGACGCCCGCGGACGCGACCCGGACGCCTTCAACTTCCCCGACCGACGCCATACAGGAGCCGCGCGAGCCGACCTTCCCCACGGCCCAGCCGCACCCCTTGCCGCCCCCGCCCGTGCTCACCAGGCTCGGCGTGCAGAGCGACCAGTTGCTCCCGCTCTCGCTCAACGAGGCGATTCGCAAGGCGCTCGAAAACAACAACGACATAGAGGTCGCGCGCGACGACGTGCGCCTGGCCGAGACCACGCTCCGCGCCTTCCGCGGCGTCTACGACCCCATGCTCAACATCAACCCGGAGATCAGCAACCTGGTGCAGTCGCAGCAGAGCGTACTCAGCGAGGGGACGGACCAGAGCGGCACGCTGACGACCACGGACTTCCGCTTCGACAGCAGCCTCAGCAAGTCCTTCGGCGTCGGCGGCGGGACCTATCAGTTCTTCTTCAACAACAATCGGCGGACGACCAACTCGACCTTCAACACGCTCAACCCCGCCTACTCTTCGAGCGCGGGCGTGACCTTCACGCAGCCGCTCTGGCGCGACCGCTCGATTGACAACAACCGCCGCCAGATTCGCATCCAGCGCAAGCGGCTCGAACAATCCGACGCCGAGTTCCGCCGCCGCACCATCGAGGTCATCACGCTGGTGCAGCGCGCCTACTGGGACTTGGTCTTCGCCCTCCGCGACCAGCAGAACCAGATCGCCAACCTCAACCTGACGCGCGAGAACCTGCGGCGCGTCGAGGCGCAGATCACGGCCGGGGCCATCGCCCCGCTCGAACGCGCCGAGGTCCAGACGGAACTCTCGCGCCGCGAGTCGGACGTGCTGCTCGCCACGCAGGGCGTGACCGTGGCCGAGAACAACCTCAAGCAGCTCATCCTGCGCGACCCGCAGTCGCGCGAGTGGTCCGCGCAGTTGACGCCGACCGACGCGCCCACCTTCGACACGACGCCCGTCAACCTGACGGACGCGCTCGCCGAAGCGCGCGCCAACCGCCCGGAGCTTCGCCGCTTGAACCTGGGCCGCGAGATCAACGCCATAGACATACAGTACTTCAAAAACCAGACGCGCCCGCGCATAGACATACAGGCGACCGTAGCGACCACAGGGCTCGCGGGCACGCCCACCGTCGTCAGAGACCCGCTGACGGGCGAGACCCGCCCCGCCGACGTGTTCCCGAACCTGATCGGCGGCTACGGGCGCACGCTCCGCAACCTCTTCGGCCTCGACACGCGCAACCTCGTCGCAGGCGTGTCGATTCAGCTTCCGCTGCGCAACCGCACGGCCGAGGCGAACCTGGCGGGCGCGCGCATCCAGCGCGACCAGCTCGAAGCGACGACGCGCATACAGGAACAGACCATAGAGGTCGAGGTGCGCAACTCCGCGCAGGCGGTCGAAACGGCGCGCCGCCGCGTGCTGGCCGCGCGCTCCGCGCGCGAGAACGCCGAGTTGCAGCTCGCCGGCGAGCAGCGCCTCTACCAGGTCGGGCGCTCGACCACGTTCCTGCTCTTCCAGCGCGAGAACCAACTGGCGAACGCGCGCAACCTGGAGCTGCGCTCCGAGACCGACTACAACAAGGCGCTCGCCGACCTGCAACGCGCCACCTCGACCACGCTCCGCGCCAACAACATCGTGGTCGACACCCCAACCGCCCCGTAGGAGGGATGAGGGATGAGGGATGAGGGATGAAAAGTGTTGAGTGAATCACCCAGTGGGACATTGACTCAATAGCTTTTCATTCATCCCTCATCCCTCGTCCCTCATCCCTTATGAAGATTACCGCGACCATCATCACCTTCAACGAGGCGTCGAACATACGCGAGGCCGTCGGGTCCGTCGCGTGGGCGAACGAGGTCCTGGTGGTGGATTCCGAGTCGGCGGACGCGACGCGCGAGATCGCGGAGGAGTGCGGCGCGCGAGTCATCCAACGCGCCTGGCCCGGCTTCACGGCGCAGAAGCAGTTCGCCGCGGACGAAGCCAAACACGACTGGATTTTCAGCCTCGACGCGGACGAGCGCGTCTCCGAAGAGTTGCGCCACTCGATAGAAGACCTGCTTTACACGGATGAGGCGAAGCTCGCGGACGGCTACCGCGTCGCGCGCCGCTCCTTCTACATGAACCGCTGGATTCGCGGCGGCGGCTGGTATCCAGACCACCAGTTACGTCTTTATCACCGAGGGCGCGGGCGCTGGCGCGGCGCGCACGTTCACGAGTCCGTGAAGATGGACGAGGGCGCGCGGGTTGAAACGCTCGCGGGCGACCTCCTGCACTACAGCGTCCGCGACGCCGCGCACCACCACCGCATGAT
>DATMVE010000032.1:0-5153 GCA_035563515.1 Pyrinomonadaceae bacterium | reverse complement strand
CGCGGGGTAGCCCCGCGCGGCGAGGACGACGCAGGCTGAAGCCTCTTCGCTCCACTCGACTCTGACTTCGCCGAGCCGGCGGCGGGCGACGGCGTCGAAGATTTCGGCCGGGTCGCTCCTGAGGCGGACGAGGATGGCCTGCGCCTCGGGGTCGCCGAAGCGGACGTTGTATTCGAGGACGCGCGGGCCGTCACCTGTCAGCATCAGGCCGATGAAGAGCACGCCGCGGAACGGGAAGCCTTCGGCGCGAGCGCCTTCGAGCGTCGGCTCGACCACTTCGCGGACCACGCGCCCGAGCGTTCCTTCGTCCAGGACGGACGGGTCCGTGATCGCGCCCATGCCGCCCGTGTTCGGCCCAGTGTCGTTTTCGCCGACGCGCTTGTGGTCGCGCGCCGCGGGCATCAGCGCGTAATCGCGCCCGTCCGCGAAAAGCAGCAGCGAAGCCTCTCGCCCTTCCAACGCTTCCTCCAGCACGACGCGCTTCGCGGCGTCCGCGCCGACGAGCCCGCCCTCCATCAAAACGTTGACGGCGCTCGTGGCCTCGGAGCGCGAGCGCGCGACGATGACGCCCTTGCCCGCGGCGAGGCCGTCGGCCTTGACCACGACCGCGGAGTCTTCCGCGCCGAACTCGCCCGAGCCGAGCACGCGCTGCGCGTCGCGCGGCGAGTTGACTATGCGGTAGCGCGCGGTCGGGATGTTGTGGCGGGCCATGAAGTCTTTGGCGAAAGCCTTGCTCGACTCAAGGCGCGCGGCCGCGCGGCTCGCGCCCGCAGCCCTCAGGCCGCGCCGCTCGAACTCGTCGACGAGGCCCGCGGCGAGCGGCGCTTCGCTGCCGACGATTGTCAAATCGATTCCCTTCTCTTCGGCGAATTGTGCCAGCGCCGCCACGTCGGTCGCGCCGATGTCCACGCTCTCTGCGACCTCGCCGATGCCCGCGTTGCCGGGCGCGCAGAAGAGCTTGAGCGGGCGGCGCGCACTTTTACTGAGCGCCCACGAGAGCGCGTGCTCCCGCCCGCCGCTGCCGATGACGAGGATGTTCATATTGTCTTTTGTTCGTGATTCAAAGTTGACTCCAAACCTGAGCGCGCCGGATGCTGTCACGCCCGCCTTGCTCTGTCAAGACGCGGCCCCGCCGCAGGCCCAGGCACGCCCCTGACCTTACCACAATGACGGCCAGCCCTTGACACAATTTTGTGATAGTTATACTTTTCCTACGCTGCGGCCGAACGGCGGCTCAAGTGAGCAGATGAAAGTTGGTCGCGGCGGTCCTGCGGCGTTTGACACGCCTCGCCCGACATTTAAGACCTCCGGGACGCCCGAAAGTCTTCTATTGAAACCAGGCGCTAGCGAGCGACGAGGTTCGAGGCCACACGGCCCCGTTCGCCCGAAAGCAATTTGCTCTTAGTCAAGGTACACGGCTTCCTCGCTATTCACATTTAACAAGCTGGTCGCCCGGCGGGCGCTTTACTTCACCGCCGCCACAGACCGGGCAGGCGCACATCGGTGGGGGTACACGTCATGTCACAAACTCAGCTCACGGACAGTTCGAACGGGAAGTGGAGTCATACGAATTCGGAAGTCGAGTTCGACGACCGCACGATCAAGTGCGTTGACTGCGGCGACGATTTCATCTGGACGGCGGGGGAGCAGGTCTTCTTCCACGACAAGGGACTGAAGAACGAGCCCAAGCGCTGCAAGCCGTGCAAGCAGGCCAAGAACGAGCGGCTCGCGGCCATCGCCGCCGCGCAGGCTTCCGGCGTGCGCCAGCGCATAGAAGTTTCCGTCCAATGCGCCCAGTGCGGGCAGCAGACCACAGTGCCCTTCTACCCCTCGCAGGGTCGCCCCGTCTACTGTCGCTCCTGCTTCCTGGCGGGCCACAGCCAGGGCGCGAGCGCGTAAAGGCAGCGACAAGTTACAAGTGACGGGTGACGAGTTAAGATAATCCCTGGCTCGTCACTCTCCACTCGTCACTGCGTTACCGGGGCCGCGCGCCCATCCGTCCGGCAAACCCATCGCGAAAGCTTTCGAACGTCAGCCGCCGACGTGCACGGTCGGGCGCTGCTCCGGGTCGTTCTCTGCCTGGCGCAGCACCTCGTGCGTCACGGGCGCGGTGTCGCCCTCGCCGAAGGCTATGTACTTGAGAAGGTACGCGAGCGGGTTGCCCTCGCTCCACCCGAAGTAGATGTGCGGCAGCTTGCCCGTCTTGTCGCGCAGGTGCAGTAGGAAGGCCGCAATCGCGTTCGGCACCGCGGGGCTCTCGGCCCGCAGCACGCGGTAGCCGCCGACGTTGTCCCCGGTCACGCGCAGCACGCCCGCGAACTCCGAGGCGTCGCCCAGATTCACCTCGAAGAAGATGACGGGGTCGGCCGCGGGGATGTGGTTGTCCTCGCGCTTCTCCTGCTCCTTGACGCGGTACTCGTCGGCGTCGCCGCGGTCGCAGCGGTTGGCGATGATGCGGATCGTGCCACGGCTCGCCTCGCTGATGATTCTCTGCGCCGCCTCGTCCAGCTCCACGCGCTCGACGCGCAGCTCCGTCGTGCGCCACACGCGCGAGACCAGCGACGTGAGCACAATCGCGCCGATGAAGAAGGAGGCGATCTTGATGCCCTCCGGGCGCTCTATGATGTTGACGACGGTCGTGTAGCCGAAGACGAGCGCGATGACGAGGTAGGCCCACCACTTGTCGCCCCTGCGCCACGCCGAGATGGTGACGGCGACGGCCGCCGAACTCATCAAGACAAGCACGCCCGTGGCGTACGCTCCGCCCTGCGCCTCCACGTCCGCCTCGAAGATGACGGTGACGGCGAAGGCGATGGCCGTGAAGACTATGACTAAGGGCCTGGTCGCTTTGGCCCAGTCCGGTGCCATCCCGTAGCGCGGCAGGTAGCGCGGGACGATGTTCAGGAGTCCCGCCATCGCGCTTGCCCCCGCGAACCAGAGAATCGAGATGGTGCTCAGGTCGTAGACCGTGCCGAACACTTCGCCGAGGTAGAAGTGCGCCAGGTAGGCCAGCGCGCGCCCGCTCGCCTCACCTCCCTGCCGGAACTTATCCGGCTCGATGAGCATCGACGTTACGAAGCTGCTCGAAATCAGGAGCACGCTCATAATCAGCGCGGCCCACTTGAGCAGTTTGCGCGTGTTGCGCACGCGGCCTTCGAGGAGAATCTGCGCGCTCGGCGGCGGCCGCCTGCGCCCCGCGCGCGTCGTGTGTATGTCGTGCAGGTCCTCCCTGGTCAGGTCCCTGTCGCCCCTCACGAGCGGCATCACCGCCACGCCCGTCTCGAACCCGGACAGGCCGAGCGCCAGCTTCGGGAACAGGTAGAGCGACACGCCGATTATCAAAAGCGGGTTGCCGTGCACCCTCGGGTCGAGCAGCAGCATGTTCTTCCACTGGGCGAAGTGGCCCGGCCGTGTCGCGAGGTGGTACGCGCCGACGCCGACGACGATCAGGTTCAGCAGGAGGTAAGCGCCGACGAGGATGACGGCGATGCCTATCGCCTCCTTGAAGCCGCTGAGGAAGATCGCGCCCAGGATAGTGATGAGCCCGAGCGTGACCCAGACGGCGTGATTAAGAAACGGCAGGTGCTGTTCGACGTAAGGGTTCTCGACGATGTGGGCCGTGGCGTCGGCCGCCGAGAGCGTGATGGTGATGACGAAGTCCGTGGCGACGAAGCCGAGCAGCGCGAGCACGAACAGCTTCCCCTTCCAGCGCGGGAGCAGGCGTTCGAGCATCGAGATGGAGCCCTCGCCGTGCGGGCTCTCCTGGGCGACGCGGTTGTAGATGGGGAGCGCCCCGAAGAGCGTGAGCAGGATTAGGACTAGGGTGGCAATCGGCGAGAGCGCGCCGGCGGCGAGGAAGGCGATGCCCGGCTGGTAGCCGAGCGTCGAGAAGTAGTCGACGCCCGTCAGGCACATCACCTTCCACCACGGGTGCTGGTGGTGCTGGCCCTCGGACTCGTGCGGCCCCTCCGTCTCTTGAACACTCCCGAACAGCCAGCGCTTGAAAGGCCCTCTCGCCTTCGCTTGTGAATTCGCCATCGCAGCACTGTCGCAACGGCCACGCAAAAAGGGCGTGGAGCTTCGGAAAGCTCCACGCCCTTTCGAAATTATTCGTGGCAGCTCAGCCCTTCCGTAGAGCCTGCGAGGTTAGCTGACGGGCTTGGACTGGAAGTGTCCTACGCGAGGCCGAAGGTCAGTTCGGCCCCGTGATGCGCCCCGTGCCCTGCCCTTTCGGCAGGACGTTGGTTCCCCCGCGTCGCCCCTCTCGCGCTGATGGTCGAGCGCCGTGGGCGACTTCGGCAGACAAATTTTCAACGCGCGCATGCTACGCCCGTCCACCGGGCAAGTCAATTACGAATTTCGCGCGTCAGCCCCCGACGTGCACGGTCGGGCGCTGCTCCGGGTCCGGCTCGGCCTGGCGCAGCACCTCGTGCGTGGTCGGGGCCGTGTCACCTTCGCCGAAGGCGACGTACTTAAACAGGTACGCGAGCGGGTTGCCCTCGCTCCACCCGAAGTAGATGTGCGGCAGCTTGCCCGTCTTGTTCCGCAGGTGGAGCAGGAAGGCAGCGATGGCGTTCGGCACGGCCGGGCTCTCGGCGCGCAGCACGCGGTAGCCGTCAACGTACTCGCCCTGCACCTTGAGCACGCCGGCGAATTCCGAGGCGTCGCTCGGCGTCACTTCGAAAAACAGTATCGACTCGTTCGTGGGGATGTGGTTGTCCTCGCGCTTCTCCTTCTCTTTCGTGCGGTACTCGTCGGCGTCGCCGCGGTCGCAGCGGTTGGCGATGATGCGGATCGTGCCCTGGTTCGCCTCGTCGATAAATTTTTGCGCGGTCTCGTCCAGCTCGACCTTCTTCACGCGCAGCTCCGTCGTGCGCTGCACGCGCGAGACCAGCGAGGTGAAGATAATCGCGCCGATGAAGAAGGAGGCGATCTTGATGCCCTCGGGCTGCTCTATGATGTTCGTGACCGTCGTGTAGACGAAGACCAGCGAGATGACGAGGAAGGCCCAGCGGATGCTCTCCCCCTTGCGCCACGCCGAGAGCGCGACGGCAATCGCCGCCGAACTCATCAGGGCCAGCACGCCCGTCGCGTAAGCGCCCCCCTGCGCCTCCACGTCCGCCTTGAAGACTATCGTGACGACGAAGCAGATG
>DATMVE010000031.1:0-6639 GCA_035563515.1 Pyrinomonadaceae bacterium | reverse complement strand
CAACTCACTTCGTAGTCGTCCCTGAGAGAGCGGTGCGAGCACTTCATCAGGCGGCCCATCTCTACGAGGTCGTTGCGGCTGAGCGCCTCGACGGCGCGCAGTGTGCGTTCGTTCTCCGTGACGACGTGGCGGCAGCGGCGGCCGATGGGCTCGGGCAGGACTTCGGCGTGCCGCTCGAAGTCTTCCGCCGTCACGTCGCGCAGGGCCTTGATTCCCGGCAGGACTTTTCTCAGAAGCTCCACGCCGCGCTCGCACTCCGCGCGCCGCACGTTGTACTCGGAGTCCGCCAGCTCGTGCTTGACGCGGGAGTCGCAGATGACGACGGCCGCGCCGGAAGTGTCGAGCGGGACGGGCTGGTGCTCCAGGCTGCGGCAGTCAATCAGGAGCGCGTGCCCCTGCTTCCCGAGCGCGGCGACGAACTGGTCCATGATGCCGACCATCGCGCCCGCGTACTCGTGCTCGGCCCGCTGCCCCGCGAGCGCGAGCCGCACGCGGTCGACCTCCAAATCCGAAACGCTCAGGAGCGCGAAGCCCGTGGAGATTTCGAGCGCGGCCGAGGAGGAGAGCCCCGCGCCCGCCGGCACGTCCGAAGAGATCACGAGGTCCGCGCCTCTGAGTCGCGCTCCCCCTTTCAACAGGGCCTGCGCCACGCCCTCCACGTAGTCTAGCCAGATGCCGCGACGCGGCGGACCCGGGTTGTCCAGATCGAACTCCGCGCCCTCGTCCAGATTCAGCGAGAAGGCGCGCACGCGCCGGTCGTCGCGCGGGGCGGCGGCGACGACCGTCTCGCGGTCAATCGCCATCGGCAGGACGAACCCGTCGTTGTAGTCCGTGTGCTCGCCGATCAGGTTGACGCGACCGGGCGCGCGAAAGAGCCGGGGCGCTCGCCCGTAGGTCCGTACGAAAGCCTGGCGCAGAACTTCCCGCTCGACCAATCTTTCCCCTCAGCCTTTCTCGCCCCAGACGACGGGCGTCACGCGCTCGCGCAGCTCGACGGCCTTCTCCTCGGCCAGCGTGTCGTTGATGAAAAGCCCCGCGCCGGTCTCGCTGCCCGCGAGGTACTTGAGCTTGGTCGCCGTCCGCAGCGGCGGGTAGAACTCTATGTGGAAGTGGCAGTGCTCGTAGCCGCCGCCGTCCGACGGCCGCTGGTGCAGGACCATCATGTAAGGGAACGACAGGTTGAACAGTCGGTCGTAGGCGACGAGAATCGTCTTGAGCATCTCCGCCAAATCGCGCTGCTCCCCCTCGTCCATGTCCGTCAGGGCTTGCAGGTGGCGCGACGAGCAGATGTGCACCTCGTAAGGATAGCGCGCCGAGAACGGGACGAAGGCGACGAAGGAGTTGTTCTCCGCGACGACGCGCCGCCCGTCGAGCCTTTCTTCGGCAACGATGTCGCAGACGAGGCAGCGCCCCGTCTTCAGGTGGTGCGCGCTCATCTGCTCCAGCTCTCTCGCGGCGCGCGGCGGGATGAACGGGTAGGCATAAATCTGTCCGTGCGGGTGGTGCAAGGTGACGCCTATGGCCTCGCCCTTGTTCTCGAAGATGAAGACGTACTCGACGAAGTCGCGCGCGTCGAGCTCGCGGAAGCGGTCGGTCCAGACCTGCACGAGCTTGTGAATCTGCTCGACGGGCTCCTGCGCGAGAGTCGCCTTGTGGTGCGGCGTGTAGAGGATGACTTCGCAGACGCCCTGACCGGGCCGCACGGGATGAAGCTCCGTGCCTTCGACGGCGGGCGGCGGCGGGTCGGGCCTGAGGCTCGGGAAGCGGTTCTCGAAGACGACGACGTCGTAGTCGGGCTCGGGTACTTCCGTCGGGAAGCCGCCCGGCTTCGTGGGGCACAGGGGGCAGAAGTCCGCGGGCGGCAGGAACGTGCGCTCCTGCCTGTGCGTGGCGGTCGCCACCCACTCGCCCAGCAAAGGGTTCCAGCGCAGCTCAGACACTTCGCTCCTCCTCGGCCTCCGGCTCGGCCTGGGGTTCTCTTTCGCCGGCCCCGTCTTTCTCCTCGGCAGCGGGGGGCGGCGCGTCCTCGAACGTGTAGAAAATCAGGTAGCGCCCGTCCTCCAACGTGACTTGTCTCTTCTGCATAAACACCCGCCTGTCAAGATTCGTCGTTCCCTGACTCACCTGACGCTCAACGTGATGACCGAGACGGACTGCTTCGGCAGCAGCACCGTGAAGCCGCCCGGCCCGGCGCTCAGTTGGCGGCCGCGCACGTCAATCGCGTTGGGCGTCTGAAAGCTGTTCATGGTCGCGGGCGTGTGCGTCGTGATCGTCTCGATCAGGCCCGCGCCCGCGACGCGCGCGCCCGCGACTTCGACGGCCGTCTGGAGTGCGCGCTGCCGGTCCGTGTTGACGAGCTTGATGTAAATCTTCCGCCCGTCGGCCGAGCGGCTGGCGACCGCGTCCAGGACTGGCACACTTTTCCCCTCGCGCGTCGTGTCGTAGGTCCGGCCCTCCACGCTCGTCGTCAACCTCTCGTCGCCGCGCCGCTCGTTATAGAGCTTGATGACGCGGTAGAGCGGCGAGACGAAGACGCTGTGGCGGTTCGCCTGGATGATGCCGCCGGGCCAGCCGTTGACGAGGTCCGAGACGGCGCTCATCTCCACCAGGTCGCCCTGCCGCTCGAAGACGTTCATCAGCCGCGCGCCGTAGACGGCCGAGTCCATAGAGTACTGCCGCTCGATTGGCAGGTCTAACCCCCACTCGTTAATCGCGAGCTTAATCTGCTTCCCCGGCACCAGCTCGCGAATCAACTGTTCGACCTGCTCGTAAAACCTCTCGTAGTGGAGCGGGCGCGCCATCAGGTTGAGGTCGTCGCCGCCCATGTCGTTGCGGCTGTAGTAGTGGTGAATGGCGAGGTAATCAATCTGTGGCCCCGCGACCTTGAGCACGGTGCGGTTCCAGTTCATGTCGTTGTCGCCGACGGCGATGAACCTGATGGAGGGGTCTACGGCGCGCATGGCGCGCGCGTAGCGGTTGTAGTTGCGCGCGTAAACGTCCGCGGTCGAGTGGCCGCGCACCCAAGAGCCCCAGATTTCGTTGCCGATCTCCCAGAGCTTTATATTGTAAGGCTCGGGGTGGCCGTTGCGCGCGCGCATCGCGCCGTACTTCGAAGTGGCGGGGCCGTTGCAGTACTCGACCCACGCCGCGGCCTCTTCCACGTCGGCCCCGCGTCCCTCGACGTTGACCGTGATGGTCGGCTCCGCGCCGACTGCGCGCGCGAACTCGACGTACTCGTCCGTGCCGAAGTCCGAGGGCTCGGGCTCGTTCTTCCACGAAAGATTGGCCCACGTCACGCGCTCGTCGCGCGGCCCCGTGCCCCAGGGCCAGCGGTAGTCCTGCGCGACGTTGCCGCCGGGCCAGCGCAGGAAGGCGGGCTTGAGTGCCCTGACGTGCTCGAACACGTCGCGGCGCACGCCGCCCGCCGCGGCGTCGCCCGGTACGAGCGAGACCTGATCGACGAAGACGCGCCCGCGGCCGTAGAAGAGGACGGCGAACTTCGCGAGCCTGTCCGTCTTCGTGGGCTTGAGCGTGAACTCGTACTTGCGCCAGTCGCCCGCGACGTTCGTGATGTCGGCTTCCGTGTAGACCTCTTCGGTCGCGTCCGATTCGAGCGAGACCGTGACGCGCCCGGCGTAGCCAGCGGTCTTCATCCAGAGGTAGCCGCGGTACTCAACGCCTCCGCGGACGGGGACGCGCGGCTGGTAAAAGCCGTGGCGCGGGATGACGCCGTTGCCGGCCTCGACGCGCAAAGAATGTTCGTCCGGCTGCTTCTCCTTAATCTCGACCGTCTTCTTTCTCGCGGGCGGGTAAGGAGCGGCGGCGTCCCAGGCGAAGGCCAGGCCGTAGTCGTCGTTGCGGTCGTCCGGGTAGCGCTCCCAGTAGCGCGAGAGCCCCGTGGCGTTCGGCGGCTCCTCGAAGCTGCGGTTGCGAATCAACTCCGCGTGCATCCCGCCCTTGATGCCCTCGTACATGAACTCCAGGAAGTGGCCGTAGAGCAGAGGGCTGACGCGCCCCTCCACGCGGCGCGCGTCGACGCGGACGCGCGCCGCGCCCGCCTGCGCGGGGAGTGGCGCGCGGTTGAAACCCGCACCGCTCTGCGCGCGCGCGGCGGGCGAGAAGGCGAAGAGCGCGGCGAGGAGAAAGCCGGAGACTGCGCGCCGCTGTTTGGCAGACGGAATCATGGTTGGGAAAGAAGGGGCAGGAACGGACCGCGCGGAGACACGAAGAGGCGCGTAGAAACTGTCAATCCATCTCGTGTGATCTGGTGGCCCGTTCCCTTCCCCTCATTTGGTCGCAATCAGACGTTACTACTGCTTGGCCGTCACGACGCTGACGGAGTCCCAGTTGTTCTCGGAAGTGCCGAAGCCGTAGAGCATGACGCGGAAGGCGCGCGGCAAGTCCCTGAGCTGTCTCTGCAAGCCGATCTCGCCGTTCAAAGCGAAAAAGTATTCGTCGCCCTTGCGCATGATGCTGATGGTCGGGTTCTGGGCCTTCGTGCCCATCTTGCGGTTGTCTATGCGCTCGCCGCGGCCGTCCGTCATCACCCACGCCTCGAACTGGCCCTCGCTCGTGAGCAGCCACTCCAGGCGGTTGCGGCCCGAGCCGTCGAAGAGGACGGTCAGGATGGCGTTGCCGGGCTTGCCGCCGCCGGCCTCGTCGGGCTTGGGCATCATCGCGCCGACCTTACTGACGGTCGCGTTGACGATGAAGCGGTCGCCCGTGAACTCCTGGCGGCTGCGCACGCCCGCGCGCGACTCCGGGATGCCGCGCATGCGTAGCTGCCCGTCCTTGACCTCGAACTTGCCGCCGCTCCCGCCCTCGAACGTGAACCGCTCCCACTTCGTCTCGTCGAGCTTGCCGCCGTCGAAGGTGTCGCCCCACTCGGCGACCGCGGGGTTAGCCTGCTGCGCCGGCTGCTGCGGAGTTTGCGCGCGCGCCCGGACGGCGAGCGCCGCGAAGAGCGAAAGACAGAGGACGGCGAGCGACGCCCGCCTGATTCGTGACGAAACAGTTGACATGAGAACAAGACCTCCCGTGGATGAAAACTTCTTCCTGAGCCCGCGCACTATCATAGCCCGGTCTAAAAAAGCACGTTCGCCAGGCGGCGCACGATCTCGCGCCGCTCGTTCTGCGCCTGCGTCTTCTGCTCCTCGCTGAGCTGCTTGAATTTTTCGAGCGTCGCCTCGCCCTCGGCCTTGCGGCCCAGCCGGAGGTAGGCGCGGCCCAGGTGGTAGTAAGCCTCCGCGAGCTTCGGGTCCAGGCTGACGGCGCGCTCAAGCGCCGCGGCCGCCTCGGTGTAACGGTTCGTGCGTATGTAGACTTTCGCCAGGGCGAGGCGCGCGGGCGCGAACGTCTCGTCCATGCGGACGGCGCGCACCAGGTGCGACTCGACGAGCGGGAGGTCCGCGTCCTGCTTCTTCAGGAGCACGTCGGCGATCAGGTGGTGCACGACGCCGAGCTTCTCGTCGGCCGCGAGCGCCCGCTCGAAGAGCTTGACCGCCTCGTCGTATTGGCCCAGTTCGACCGACGTCATCCCCAGGTACGCGTAGGCCGGGGCGAACTTCTCGTCCAGCTCGATGGCGCGCCTGAGCGCCTTCGCCGCGTCGTCGTTCTTGCTCCAGCGGAATTGTGCCAGCCCGAGCGCGAACCAGAGGCGCGCGGAGTTAGGGAACGACTTGAGCGCCTCCTCCAGACGAATCACGGCAGCGCCCGGCGCGAGCACGTTCGTCAGCAGCATCCCGTAACGGAAGCGGTACTCCTCGCGCTGCGGGTCGCGCTGGATGGCGAGCCGCATGGCTGGGATGGCGTTCTCTATGTGCCCGCTCTTCTCGTAGACGGAGGCCAGGAGCGCGTAGACGGGCGCGGCCTCCGTCCCGCGCGCGACCGCGCCTTCGAGCGTGCGCCCGGCCGCCGGCAAGTCGTTGAGCGCGACGTAGGCCCTGCCGAGGCGCACGATGGCGTCCACGTTCGACGGGTCGGAGGCCGTCGCGGCTTCCAACTCGCGGGCCGCCTCGGCATACAACTCCGCCTCCAGGAGCGCTCCGCCCAGGTCCGCGTGCGCCGCCGCGCCCGCGCCCTCGGGCCCCGCGCCCGACGCGGCCCGCGCGGCGTAGTCTCGGTAGTGTGCGGCCGCGGCCGCGCGGTCGCCCACTTTGAGCGCGGTGACGACGAGGGCGCGCGCGACACCCGCGTCCGGCTCCAGCGCCTGCGCGCGGGTGAACAGGTCGAGCGCGGCGCGCAGGCTCTCGGGCGTGCCCTCGGCGAAGCGAATCTGCGCGAGGTTGACGAGCGCGCTCGGCTGGTTCCGGTCCAGTTTGAGCGAGGTCTCGAACTGCTTGATCGCCTCCGGCGTGCGCCCGAGGCGCAGCAGGACCGCGCCGTGGTTGTTGCGCGCCGAGGGGAGCAGCGGGGCCGCGATGGCCGCGGCCGCGAAGTGGCGCTCGGCCGCGGCGAGGTCGCCCGCGCGGTCGCTCATGATGCCCATGTAGGTGTGCGCCGTCACGTTCCTCGGGTCCAGCTCAAGCGCGCGCGTGAAGAGCGCGCGGGCGGCGGTCTCGTCGCCTTTGTCGAAGGCGGCCACGGCCTCCTCCACGACCTTCGCCGCGGCCGCCGCGTCACCGCCGCCGACCGCTCCGC
>DATMVE010000030.1:0-48137 GCA_035563515.1 Pyrinomonadaceae bacterium | reverse complement strand
GCGAGGCGCTCGCGCCGCTCGGCGTCCATGTTGACGGTCGGCTCGTCGAAGAAGGCGACGCGGATGTCGGAGAGTTGTTTGAGCAGAGCGAGGCGGAGAAGGCGTCCGAGATAGCCCGGCTCGCGGAGGTGCGCGAGCAGTGGCGCGAGCAGGTGAACGAAGTCGAAAGGCTCACAGAGCTGAACGAGGCGACCGAGTTCATACGCGACACCTTGCGACAGGCTGGCCCGCTCGTCACCGAGAGTTACCTGTTCAACATCTCGATTGAGGCCAACCAGCTCTTCCGCGAGATTACGGGCGAGGCGGGGCGCGCGCTCCGCTGGTCGCGCGACTACGAAATCCTGCTCGAAGAGGAGGGGCACGAGCGCTCGTTCCCGAACCTCTCGGGCGGCGAGCAGATGGCGGCCGCGCTCTCCATACGGCTCGCGCTCCTCAAGCAACTCTCCGACATACGGCTCGCCTTCTTCGACGAGCCGACGGTCAACATGGACGCCGAGCGGCGCGAGCGCCTCGCACAGCAGATCGGCCAGGTGCAGCACTTCGACCAGCTCTTCGTCATCTCCCACGACGACACCTTCGAGGAGAACGTCGACCACATCATCCACGTCACAAGAAGGGATGAGGGCGGAGGGATGAGGGATGAAATAGCCGAGGTGAGAGGTTAAGCAATGACAAAGAGTTCTTCCCCTCATCCCTCATCCCCCCGCCCTCATCCCTCCCGAAAATCCGTGACGATTTTCTGCGACGGGTCGAGCCTGGGCAACGGGCTCGCCGAGACGCGCGCGGCCGCCGTGGCGCTCCTCGGCTACAAGGGGCTCTGGCGCGGCGTCGGCGAATACCTGGGGCGCGCGACCAACCAGCAGGCCGAGATCGCGGCCGCCGCCATCGGCCTCACGGCCCTGCGCGAGCCCTGCCGCGTGCGCGTCGTCACCGACTCGCGCTACGTCGTCGAGACGATGTCGGGCCGCTTCCGCCGCAAGTCGAATCACGAGTGGTGGGAGCGTCTGGACGAGGCCGCGCGCGCGCACACGATCACCTGGGAGTGGGCCAAGGGTCACGCCGGCCACGTCATACAGGAGGCGGCCGACCGCGCCGCCCGCCGCATCGCCGCGCTGGGCCGCGTCGACGAGGGCGTCCTGCGCGACGCGGTCGACAGCCTCGGCAGCGCCGGGGAGACGGAATAATCTGGGGCCCGGCAGCACCTCAAACTTCTAGCGCCGCCGGCTGAACGCGGCTAGAATGGCGTGGCTGACTTGAGTTCGGCGCGCCCCCCTCCGTGATTATGGCCTTTGCGCAGGGCACTAAGATTGGTCGCTACGAAATCCAGTCCGAGCTGGGGTCCGGCGGGATGGGCGTGGTCTACCTGGCCCTGGACACGCGGCTCAACCGCAAGATCGCGCTCAAGCTCCTGCCCGCCGACCTGATGGACAACAAGGACCGGCTGCACCGCTTCGAGCAGGAGGCCCGCGCCGCCTCCGCCCTGAACCACCCGAACATCCTCACGATCCACGAAATTGGCACAGACAAAGGCACGCACTTCATCGCCACCGAGTTCGTCGAGGGCGAGACCCTGCGCGCGCTCATTATGATGGACGCGCCGATGCGCCCGGCCGCGGCGCTCGACCTGGCGATCCAGGTCGCGACCGCGCTCAAGGCCGCCCACGACGCCGGCATCGTCCACCGCGACATCAAGCCTGAGAACGTCATGCTGCGCAAGGACGGCTACGTCAAGGTGCTCGACTTCGGCCTCGCCAAGCTGATCGAGACGGAGAAGGATTCGGACCAGGCCGACCCGGACGCGCCGACGCAGCGCGTGTACCTCACCAACCCCGGCGTCGTGATGGGCACGGCCAAGTACATGTCGCCCGAGCAGGCGAGCGGCAAGCCCGTCGACGGCCGCACGGACATCTGGAGCCTGGGCGTCATCCTCTACGAGATGCTGACGGGCGCGCACCCCTTCGAAGGCGAGATGCCGACGCAGATCATCGCGCGCGTGCTGGAGCGCGAGCCCGCGCCGCTCGCCGCGCGCGCGCCCGACGTCCCGCCGGAGTTGCAGCGCATCGTCTCCAGGATGCTCGCCAAGGAGCGCGACCGGCGCTACCGCAACATCAGGGAGTTGCTGCAAGACCTCAAGGCGCTCAAACAGGAGTTGGAGTTCGGCGAGAGGCTCGGCCGCTCCGGCGCGTCTTCCGGCGGGACTGAGGCGACGCCGGCCCAGGCCCGGAGCGGCGAGAAGGCCGTGAGCGCGCCCGAGCCGAGCGCCGGGTCCGTCGAGACGCAGACCGCCGGCAACGCCGCGGCGGCCCGGACCCTGAGCATGGAGAGCCCACGCGCCCGCAGGCTCAAACTCAACAGGCTCGCCGCGGCCGCGGGGCTCCTCGCGCTGGCCGCCCTCGCCGTCGGGCTCTGGCTCTACCTGCGCGGGCGCGGCTCCGAGGCCGCGATTGATTCCATCGCCGTCCTGCCGTTCGTCAACCAGAACCGCGACCCGAACATGGAGTACCTCTCGGACGGCCTGACCGAGAGCACCATCAACAGCCTGGCGCAGCTCCCGAACATGCGCGTCATCGCGCGCAGCTCCGTCTTCCGCTACAAGGGGCGCGAGACGGACGCGGTGCAGGTCGCGCGCGAGCTGGGCGTGCGCGCGGTCTTCACGGGCCGCATCACGCAGCGCGACGACAATTTGATCATCAGCGTCGAGCTGGTGGACGCGGCCCTCAACAAACAGCTCTGGGGCGAGACCTACAACCGCAAAGTCTCCGACCTGCTCGTCGTGCAGCGCGACATCGCGCGCGAAATCTCCGCCAACCTGCGCACGCGCCTCACCCCGCCCGAGGAGAGCCTGGTGACCAAGCGCTACACGGATAACCCGGAGGCTTACCAGCTCTACCTCAAGGGCCGCTTCTACTGGAACAAGCGCACGGGCGAGGCGTTCAAGCGCGCGATAGAATATTTCAACGGCGCGATTGAGCACGACCCTTCTTACGCGCTGGCCTACGCGGGGCTCGCGGACACGTACATCCTGCTCTCGCGCTACTCGGCCGGCACGCCCGAGGAGAGTTACCCGAAGGCGAAGGCGGCCGCCCAGCGCGCCCTCGCCATAGACGAGACGCTCGCCGAGGCGCACAACTCGCTGGCCGGCGTGCTCCTGGACTACGACTGGAATTTGGTCGAGGCGGACAGGGAGTACAGGCGGGCCATCGAGCTGAACCCGAACTACGCGACGGCCCGCCACTGGTACGCCAACGGCCCGCTCCTGGTCATGGAGCGCTACGACGAGGCCATCGCCGAGATGAAGCGCGCCGTCGACTTGGACCCGCTCTCGCTCATCATCAACTCGGACCTCGGGAGCATCTACGTCAGCGCGCGGCAGTTCGACAGGGCCGTCGAGCAGTTGCGCAAGACGATAGAGATGGACCGCGGGTTCTACCCCGCGCACTACTGGCTGGGCGAGGCTTACGTGATGAAGGGCTCTTACGCGGAGGCGATAGCCGAGTACCGGGAGGCGCGGGAATTGAACGACGACCCGCTCGTGCTGGGGCTGCTGGGCCACGCCTACGCCCTCTCGGGCCGTAGCGACGACGCCTTGAGGATGCTCGACGAGTTGAACAAACTGGCACAGCAGCGCTACGTCTCGTCCTACACCTTCGCGCTCGTCTACGCCGGCCTGAACGACAAGGACAGGGCCTTCGAGTGGCTCGAAAAGAGCTACCGGGACCGCTCCTCGGAGATAGCCTACTTCAAAGTTGACCCGCTCCTGGACAACCTGCGCTCGGACCCGCGCTTCGCGGACCTCGTGCGCCGGGTCGGCCTCTGAGCGGGAGAAGAGGGACGTAAAAAGATGGCAGCAACTACCGGCGGGCCGGCGTTGGACTCCGAGCCTTTGGTCTCGGACCTGGAGGACTTCCGCAGGCTGCTCGAAGCCGTCGGCGTGGATGCGAGGGATTTGACGAGTGAGCTGACGGACGCGCAGTTCAACTGGCGGCCCGCGCCCGGCCAGTGGTCAATCGCCGAATGCCTCGACCACCTCACGCAGACGGGGCGCGTCGCCGTCGGCCACATACGCGAGACGCTTGAGGACGCGCGCCGCCGGAAGCTCTACAGCCGCGGGCCGTTCCGCTACGGGATTCTGGGCCAGATGATCGTCCGCTCGATGGGGCCGCGGCCGCGCATGAAGTTCAAAGCGCCCGCCGTCTTCAGGCCCAGGCCCGACCGCGCGCGCGGAGATGTCGAGCGCGACTTCTTCGCGCTACAGGACGAGCTGCTCGGCCTCCTGCGCGAGTCCAACGGCATCAACCTCAAGCGCGCCAAAGTCACCTCGCCCGTGACCAAGCTCCTGAGGCTCAGCCTCGGCCAGGAGTTCGCCCTCCTCATCGCGCACGAGCAGCGCCACCTCTGGCAGGCCCGCCAGGTCCGTGCCAACCCCGCGTTCCCCCCGGCGCAGAACTATTAGCCCGACTTCGCACGGACTCGGCCGCCGCGGCTCTTCAGATCGTTATGCCCGCCCCCGGCCTTGTCGGGCACGTGCAGGACACCATCTCGCACCCGAGGGCGTTACAGCAATACTTGACGCACGCGCCGGTGCCGGTCCCGTTCGGCCACTTGAGTTCCATGCACGGGCCGCAGCCGGACGTTGGCCGCTGGTTGAAACTCGGGACGACGCGGTTGTCGAAAGATTGAGTCCCAACACTCTCGACCGAAGTCTGACGGCGGAAGGCGGTCGCGTGTGTTCCGAGCGCCGCCTCGGCGTTGAATCCGGGTAAGTTCATAACTGCACCTCCCATCGGTGACCAGGTTTAAGATTCTTCGTAACGTTAAAGCCTAATAGAGTCATGGCCGCTGACCGGCAAGATTCTCCCCGCCGGCTTCGAGAATAAGCAGCGCTTAAAGCCACCCGGAGCCCGGCAATCTCGCCGGCCGGCCCCTGCTTACTCCACTGGCTTTCCTTGCTCATTTTTTCTCTTAAGTTTCCAGGCGCTCCAGGGCTTCAGGAATCTTTTCTTCATGTCCGCTCGGAGAGTACAATTGTCGATTTTCATACTTTCGTCGTCACAGTAATCAACACAGAGTTGAGTATTCCAGTCGGTGAGGAGAGTTGTGCGATACCTCGACTTAGGACACGCCGGACATATGTCTTCCGCACGAGGGTCGTACGTTTCAGTATCACAGCCGTGGGACTGCAAACACTCACTATAGGCCCGGTCGTCCAAAGTAGCGAAAGTCAGACAATCAGTCGCACAGGTATACCAGAAGTCAGCCTCCGACGTATTGCAACGATGAGTAACCTTTACCGGGGGCGGCCTGGGCGGCTCGGTGAATTCGAACCCGGACCCGGACCCGCCTGGCGGCTCACCAGCCGGCGGGTCGGGCCAGTCCCCGCCGCCGCCGCCTTCGCCCCAGGGATTGTCCGGGTCAAGACAGACCATGTTCTCGCCCTCGCCGAGTTCGAGCCGACCGGGGCGGCAACCGAAGTTTTCGATGACCTCCATCGTCGGCCTGACCGCACCCACCTGTCTCGCCGAAATGGGCGCGTGCCTTCCGGTCACGTAATGCCGTCCGGTCTCGTAGAGCGAAACATCGGCGGTGAATCCCGGCAGGCTCATCTCAGTGACCTCCTAAGCGTGTTTCGTGTTCAACGGTCAAAGTACGGCGACATCTTGGTGACGAGGAACGGGAACTCCTCGGTCACGTCGACGCGCGTGAAGAACTTCTCGACCACGTCCGTGTTGCGGTTGGTGAAGGAGAAGATTACGTCCACGATGTTGCGCGTCCCGCTGAGCGGCGACGGCTGCACGTCAACGGCCGTCAGCGACGAGTCGCGCTCGTAGGCGTCGGCCACGCAGTTGTAGACGGCCGGGTAGCGGCACGCCAGGTAATTCAGCGCGCGGTGCTCGTCGGCCGAGCCCCCGTTGTCCGCCAGCAGCATGATGCGGTCGAACAATTCTTCCGCCGACTGGCCGTACCCTTTGGCCCTGGCCCCCTTGCGCGCGGGCAGCGCCTTGATGAGCGCGTTGCGGTCGAAGGAGTAGATTTGGTCGAAGGCGACGACGGGCACCATCAGCCCGTTGCACGTCTCCGGCGCGGCAATCGGCCCGCGCACGCCGACGACGACATCGAGGTCCAGCGGGCTCGGCTGTGGCCGCACGGCGTCCAGTAGTTGGTCGTAGTCCGCCGGGTCGCGCGGGACGAGGATGTAGGTTTCCAGGCCCGCGATGGTGAACACCCAGCAGACCTGGCGGGCGATGTAGCGGTTCGTCCGCTCAGTCAGGACCGCGCGCAGCGCCCCACGGTCCGTGAGTCCTTTCGTGTTCACGCGCCCGGTCGCCTGCAAGAACTCTTTCTCCACGGCCAGAGTCGGGAACCGCACCTCGACTCTGCCGATGGCGAAGACGTAAGAAGGGGTGACCGCCCCGTTGCCGATGTGCTCGACCGCCGCCCCGCAGGTGGCGCAGGCCGCGGGGCCGACCTGCGCGGACCTCGGCCTCTCGCGGTGGTCGTGAGCGCGTGGCTCGGCCGGCGGGGCCGCGCCGCCCGCGCCGAGCTGGTTGGGGGGTTGCTCGTTCAGTTCGGTTTGCTCCATGACATTCTTCTCCTGTCGGGGTCAGGCCCCGTCTGTGGTCAGCCTTTACGCCTGCCGGAAAAGACCATCCAGCGGTTGAGCGCCGCGGCGCGCTGCTCGCAGCCGCCGCAGGGCTTGATGCCGACGGCGTAAGTGGCGCGCTTGATGACATCGCCGAGGCCCACGTCCTCGTCGCTCACGAACCCAGGCAAACGCACGCGGTGAGGCCGGCGCTCACCCTTGCCTGCGGCGGCATCGCTCTTCGCGTCTCTCTTCTTCATGACACTCTCCTGCCCCCGTGAGTTGTCGCCATCAGTTGGTACGCCGCCCAGGCGTCCAGCAGAGGGGGCGCGACTCCCGTCCGGCGCACCGCGACGGGCCGCGTGACGGCGTTCCTCACCGCCGCCGCGGTCGCGCCGGGAAACTCCGACCAGAGCAGCGCGACCGCGCCGGTCACGAACGGCGCGGCGGTGCTCGTCCCGCCGAAAGTGTGGTGCTTGCCGTCGGCCCCGAGGCTCGTGACGCCGACCCCAGGCGCGCCCAGCCCGCGCCGCCCGATGGAGTGTCCGAGGTTTGAAAAGCCTACGGGCCTGCCTCTCAGGTCGCAGGCGGTGACGGGAATGACCCAGGGGTGGCGCGTGATGGCGGAACTCCCCACGGTCCCCTGATTCCCCGCCGCCGCGACGACGATGACGCCGCGCCTCGCGGAGTAGTTAAGCGCCTCTTCCAAACTGCGCTCGCCCCTGGAAGAGGGTCGCACCAGCGCGGCGCTCAAGTTGATGACGTGAGCGCCCGAGTTAACGCAATCGATAATCGCGGCTGCGAGTTCTTCCGGGGTCGCGCTCGGCATGGGGCCGTTCGCCTGGGTGGTCTCCGCGAAAATGGGCCGGACGAGCAGGGTGCAGTTGGGGCAGACGGCAGGGGCGGCGGAACCTCTCTTCGCGCACAGGATGCCGGCCACGAACGTCCCGTGCACGCACGCGGCGCTACCGGCGCGGGCGCAGGTGCCGCCGCGCGTCCCCGGCATCTCGCGAACTTTCGCGCCGGCCATGTCCGGGTGGGTTGTCACGACCGGCCCGTCTATGAGGCCGATAGTCGTTTCGGCCCGGCCGTCCGTCAGTCGCATGAGCGGAGTGAGTTTTACAAGGTCGAGGGGGTCGAGGGGGTCGAGGACGATCTCGGTGGCGTGCGGCCGCGGACCCGTGACTGAGAAGTGGCCGGCGGCTGTGGCGAACGAGATGTGCCTGAGAGGGCGCACGTTCTAATTCCCTTAGTGAGAAGAAAAATTTAGATGGCGCGAGGTTCCCGTCCTCCTGCCGAGGACGCATTATGAGTTCATCTGGAATAAGCAATCGCGGCTTATATACCCCTTGCTGCCCCATGTCAACCTAAATGTTTTGGCCCAGCCCGCCGCCTTCCGCGCCCCGCCCCCGGCCCCGACTTATCACTGCCCTGATTTGATTAATTCTCCGCGCCCACGACTTCGGACTTTGGACTTTGGACTTTGGACTAATATAGAATCCTCGTTCCCGATAAAGCGAGGCGTTCGGGTTTTGCGCCCTCATCTTGCAGCCGTCTGATTCTCGGTACAGTAGGTGTTCGCTTCTTCCTCAAAAACAGGCCCGCGCCCGGCGCGCGCTTTCCGGCGCGCGTCCTTGCGCTGCGCGTGTCTCCTGGTCCTGGCCGCGTCCGCCTTCGCGACCGCCGCGGCGCAGACGCGCGGCTGGCAGTGGCAGAACCCCAGGCCCCAGGGCAACCCGATTCACGCGATCCGCTTCGCCCCCGACAAGAAACACGGCCTCGCCGTCGGCGCGGACGGCTCCATCCTGCGCACGGACGACGGCGGCTACGAGTGGGAGGTGCAGCGCTCGCCCGTCGTGACGACGCTCTACGGCCTCTACGTCAAGGACAGGAAGCGGGCCGTGGCCGTCGGCGCGCGCGGCGTCGTCCTGACGACGACCGACGGCGGCGGCAAGTGGGCGGCGAGGTCTTCGGGCATCAAAGACCACCTCTACGCCGTCACGTTCTCGGCCGCGGACCCTGAGCGCGGCTGGGCCGTGGGCACTTACGGCAGCGGCGTCGCGACGACAGACGGCGGCACCACCTGGAGCGTGATGCGCACGCCCGTGCGCTCGCACCTTTACGGCGTCGCCTTCGCCAACAAGACGAACGGCGCGGCCGTCGGCGAGCGCGGTACGCTGCTCCTGACCTACGACGGCGGCGAGACCTGGAAGCAGATAACTACGCCCACGGAGCAGCCCCTGACCGGCGTCGCTTTCGTCAACGAGAAGCGCGCCTTCGCCGTCGGGTACGGCGGCCTGATTCTGAGGACGGACGACGGCGGCGAGAAGTGGGCACCCGTCGAGACGCTCTCCAACGCCGACCTCTTGTCGGTCCATTTCGCGGACGAGCGGCGCGGCTGGGCCGCGGGCGACCGCGGCGTCGTGCTCGCCACGGGCGACGGCGGCGCGACGTGGGTTCCAGTCAACGTGCGCACCAGCCCGAAGCTGGTGACGGTCTACTTCGCGGACGTGCAGACGGGCTGGGCCGCGGGGAGCGAAGGACTCGTGCTCCGCTCGGACGACGGCGGGATGAGTTGGCAGCGACTGACGGAGGGCGGGCGCGACGACCTCGCGGACATCTTCTTCCTGGACGACGAGCGCGGCTGGGCCGTCGGCTCGCGCGGCAAGATTCTGGACACGGACTCGGGCGGCAAGGATTGGACGCCGCGCTACTCCGGCACGGCCGCGCGCCTCAACTCGGTCTTCTTCATCAACCAGGCGCAGGGCTGGGCCGTCGGCGAGCGCGGGACCATCCTGCGCACCACTTCGGGCGGCTCCATCTGGGAGGCGGCGACGGTCGTGCCCGGCAAGGAAGACTTGTTCGGCGTCTTCTTCGTCACGCCCGAGCGCGGCTGGGCCGCGGGCGCGCGCGGCACGGTCCTCTACACGGAGGACGGCGGCGACAGTTGGCGCTACCGCCCGACGAACAGTTACTCCTGGCTCGAAGACGTGACGTTCACGGACGAGAGGCGCGGCGTCGTCGTCGGCTCGCAGGGCACCATCCTGCGGACAGAGGACGGGGGCGAGACGTGGACGCAAGTCAGGCTGAACGCGAAGGAGTGGCTCTACGACGTGACGTTCGCGGACGCGTTGCGCGGCTACGCGGTCGGCGGCGACGGGCTGATTCTGAGGACGGACGACGGCGGCCTGACGTGGAAGGACCAGGAGAGCGGCGTGGGCGGCAACCTCTTCGGCGTCGGCGCGGCCGCGCGCGACGACGTGCTGGTGGCCGGCGACCAGGGGCGCGTCCTGCGCACGAAGGACGGCGGCCTGACGTGGGAGCTTCAGCCGACGGTGACGAGCGCGGCGCTCTTCGGCGTCGCCTACCTCGGCGGCTCGGACGCCTGGGTCGCGGGGCGCGGCGGCGCGATCCTGCGCCGCTCCTCGGACGTGGCGACCGTCAAGATTCCGCGCACCAAGCCCACCACCCCGCCCACGCTCAAGGTCAGGCCCAACTCGCAGGAGCCCCTCGTCATCGACGACGGCGACATCCCCCTCGCGGTCCCGCCGAAAAAACAGTAGGCAGCAGGCAGCGGGCAGTTAAAAGAAAGAGAAGAAGGCAGTCGAGTCAATCAAACTCGACTGCCTTCCTGCCTTTAACTGCCCGCTGCCTGCTGCCTGCTGCTACTTGATTTCTCCCGAGTGTCCCTTGATCTCGCCGGCGGGCTCGGAGCGTCCGCCGAGGTACTTGGCGAGGAACTCTTCGGCCCTGGCGTAGAAGAAGAGGCGGTTGGCGGGGCGCGCGAAGCCGTGGCCCTCGTCCGCGAAGACGACGTACTCGACGGGCTTGTTGGCCTTGCGCATGGCTTCCACGATCTGGTCGCTCTCCTTGATGTTGACGCGCGGGTCGTTCGCGCCCTGCGCGACCAGCAGCGGCCTGGTGATCTGGCCGGCCTTGAAGAGCGGCGAGCGCGAGTTGAGGAACTCCTCCGTGTCGCCCATCCGCTTGGTGAAGCGCGCCTTGATCGGCCCCCAGTGCGGGGGGATGGACTTGAGCAGCGTGTTGAGGTTGCTCGGGCCGACGATGTCCACGCCGGCGGCGAACTCTTCGGGCGTGAAGGCCAGGCCGACGAGCGTGGCGTAGCCGCCGTAAGAGCCGCCGTAGATGGCGACCCTCTTCGGGTCCGCGTAGCCCTGCTTGATGGCCCAGTTTTTCGCGTCGAGCAAGTCGTCGTGCATCTTCGCGCCCCACTGGCGGTTGCCAGCGTTCAGGTGCGCCTTGCCGTACCCGGTCGAGCCGCGGAAGTTGACCTGAAAGACCGCGTAGCCTCTGTTAGCCAGCCACTGCACCTCCGGGTCCAGGCCCCAGGTGTCGCGCCCCCACGGCCCGCCGTGGACGTTCAAGACCATCGGCAGGTTCTTCTCGGGCACGCCGACGGGGAGCGTCAGGTAGCCGTGAATCGTCATCCCGTCGCGCGCCTGGAACGAGACGGGGCGCATGCGCGCGAGCGTGTACTTTTCGAGCGCCGGGCGGTTGCTGAAGAGGAGCGCGGCCTTTTTGCTCGGGCGGTCGTACGTGTAGTAATAGATGGGGCCGTTGTCCATCGCGTAAGCGACCAGCCAGGTCTTGTCTGCGTCGTCGCGGCTCGTGACGCTGAAGTCGCCGTCGCGCACTTTCCTGAGCGCGTCGAAGTCAGCCTTGATGGCCTTGTCAATCACGACCCACTCGCTGCGCGCGCGCACTAAGCGGACGGCTTCGAGGTGACGCCTCGTCGGGTGCGACATCGCGCCGCTCACGTCGTACTGCTTGTCTTCGGCGACGACGGTCTGTTTACCCGTACTGATGTCCGCTTCCACCAGCCGCCCGGTGTTGGCGTCCACGCTGGAGATGAGCCAGAGCTTCTTGCCGTCGGGCGAGAAGCCCGCGATGCTGCCGCTGACTTCGTCCGGCCCCCACTTCTGAAAGCTGCGCCACGCCGACTGCTCGTCGTCGCGGACGAAAACCTCCGTGCCGCCGTCGGGCAGCACGTTCTTCGCGGCGCGCACTCGCAGGTTGTTGTCCGCGGCGAAGCTCTCCATGCCGTCCTTGTTCTCGACGATCATCTCGGTCTTGCCGGTCTTGAGGTCGATGCGGTTAATGTCGTGGACCTTCGGGTCGCGGTTGTTGATGGCGACCAGAATCGCGTCGGGGAACTTGGGGTCGACGGCGATGATGCGCGCCTGCACCTTCTCGAAGGGCGTCAGGTCGCGCGTCTCCTTCGTCGCGAGGTCTGTCTGGTAAACGTGCCAGTTTTCGTTGCCGCCCTCGTCCTGCAAATAGAGTATGTGGCGGCTGTCCTGCTGCCAGAAGTAGATGCGCACGCCGCGCTTCTTGTCCGAGGTGACGACGCGGTCGTCCGTCTGACCTAACGTGCGGACCCAGACGTTGAGCACGCCGCCCTCGGGCGCGAGGTAGGCGATCATCTTCCCGTCGGGAGAAATCTGCGGCCCCGCCTTCTCCGGGTTGCCGAAGAGAACGTCGCGGGGGATAAGGGCGGGCAACTCTGCCGATGCCTGCGCCGCGAAGAGGAGCAGGCAAGCGAGGCCCGCCGCCAGGCGCAAGTGTCTTTTCATGATGAAACCTCCGATGATTGAATCGAGCTGGTGGCCGTCAGTAGGGCGGTAAGAAAGTGGCCGGTTAATCTTGCCGCCTGTATAGAAACGGGCGGCCGGAGGTTTTATTACACCGAGGTTAATTTTAATTTGTAGGGGCGGGGCTCGTCCCTGCCCCTACGATTAATTCATCACGCCCGTTCTTACTCGCGCGGCTTGTCGGCTTCCCAGTCGGTGTGAATCGCGCCGAGTTCGGGCTTGTCTGCGCGCTCGTAGGTGTGCGCGCCGAAGTAGTCGCGCTGGGCCTGGGTGAGGTTCTGCGGGAGGTCGGCCGTGCGGTAGGAGTCGAAGTAGGCGAGGCTCGCGCCCATCGCCAGCACGGGGACGCCGTGCTGCTGCGCGACGCTGATGGCCGTGCGCCAGTTGCTCTGCGCCCCCTCCATCCACGCGCGGAAGTCTTCGTCCAGCAGTAAATTTTTCAGCTCGGGCTGGCGCTGGTAAGCCGTCTTGATCGAATCCAAAAACCTCGCGCGGATGATGCACCCGCCCTTCCAGATGCGCGCCATCTCGCCCGGATTGATGTCCCACTTGTACTCGTCGGAGCCGGCGCGAATCAGGTTGAACCCCTGCGCGTAAGAACATATCTTCGAGGCGTAGAGCGCGTCGCGCACGGCGTCAATCAACTGCCGCCGGTCTCCCGCCCAGGCCGAAGCCCCCGGCCCCTTGAGGACCTGGCTCGCCGCCACGCGCTCGTCCTTGAGCGCGGAGATGAAGCGCGCCTCTATGGCGGCGTTGATGGTCGGAATCATCACGCCGAAGTTGAGCGCGACCTGCGCCGTCCACTTGCCCGTCCCCTTCTGCCCAGCCTTGTCCAGTATCAAATCGACCAGCGGCCGTCCCGTCTCGCTGTCCTTCACGCGGAAGATTTCCGACGTGATCTGGATGAGGTAGGAGTCGAGCGAGCCCCGGTTCCACTCGGCGAAGATGTCGGCCAGCTCGTCCGCCTGAAGCCCCAGCACGCGGCGCAGTATGTCGTAGGCTTCGGCGATGAGCTGCATGTCGCCGTACTCTATGCCGTTGTGCACCATCTTGACGTAGTGGCCCGCGCCGTCCGGGCCGACGTAGGTCGTGCAAGCCCCGTCCTCGGTCTTGGCCGCGATGGCCTCCCAGATGGGCCGTATCTCTTCGTAAGCCTCGCGCGCCCCGCCCGGCATCAAAGACGGCCCCCAGAGCGCGCCCTCCTCGCCGCCGGAGACGCCGGAGCCTATGAAGCGCAGGTTCTCGGAGCGGAGCGCGGCCTCGCGCCGCTGCGTGTCCTCGAACCAGGAGTTGCCGCCGTCAATCAGGATGTCGCCCGCTTCGAGGTACGGCTTGAACTGGTCGATCGTCCAGTCTACGGGCGGGCCGGCCTTAATCATCATCATGATGCGGCGCGGGCGCTTCAGGGACTTGACGAACTCCTCTGGCGTCCTCGTCCCGACGAAGCGCTTGCCCTCGCCTTCCTGTGCCAGAAACTCGTTCACGGCCTCGGCCTCGCGGTTCCAGACCGCGACCGCGTAGCCGTTGCGCTCCATGTTGCGCGCGAGGTTCAAGCCCATCACGCCCAGCCCAGCCATCCCGATGTCAGCCTCAGCCATCGCTCAAAAGTCCTCCGAGTTTTTCTCGCCTTGCGGTTGGTCGCCCAAGCATATCACGTTTGAAGTTTGATATGCTGTGGGCGTGGCGGTTTTCACTTCCATCGAATCCCCGCGCCTGATCCTGCGCCGCTTCGCGGACGCGGACCTCGGGCCGTTCCTGGCGTACCTCAACGACCCGCTGGTCGCCCGCTACCAATCCTGGGAGTCTTACACCGCCGAGCAGGCGCGCGACGTCATCGAGCAGCAGAAGAATCGCTCTCCGGGCGAGCCCATGCAGTGGTTCACCTTCGCGCTCGAATTGAAAGAGACGGGCGCGCTCGTCGGCCACGTCGCGCTGAGAATGTCGGACGAGAGGCAGGCGGAGATAGGCTTCACCGTGGCGCGCGCCTTCCACGGAAAGGGCCTCGCGCGCGAAGCCGCGGCCCGCGTCCTCGATTACGCCTTCGCGGAACTTAAGCTGCACCGCGTCACGGCGATCACCGACTGCGAGAACGAGAAGTCGGCCGCGCTGCTCGAACGCCTGGGGATGCGGCGCGAAGGACACTTCATCCAGAACATCTGGTTCAAGGGCAAGTGGGGGAGCGAGTACCTCTACGCCGTCCTGCGCGACGAGTGGCTGAAGAGGAGCGCCGACTAAACTTCGGACTTGATGTAGTTCAGCGGCGACTTGGCGAGCAGTTGGCGCAGCTTGTCCATCTGCTGTTGCGTGCTGTCCTTCATCCAGTCCGCGGCCGCCGGGAGGGCGAACGCCTCGTCGAGCTTCCGCCCGGCGGCGGCCTCGTCGCCCGCGCCGAGGTACGCTTCGGCCATCGTCGCCATCGTCCAATACTTCTGCTCGCTCGTCAGCTCATCCCCGGCCAGCAACTCATCGCAAATCGAGATTACTTCTCGGCGGATGCGTTTGGCCTGCACGAAACACGAGATGGCCTCGGCCCGCACGGACGTGGCCTCTTCGGCGGACGCGGCGGCGTCAGCGCGACGATTATAGGCGGCGGCATAGACGTTGTGCAGGAACGCCAGGTTAATGCCGTTGTAATAGTCGTGTCGCAGGCGGAAGCCGCGCTCGTAGCTGCGCACCGCTTCGTCCAGGTACTGTTCGTCCTCGGTTATGTCCCAGAGCCGCTTGTGCACCGCGCCCCAGAGGCCGAGCGTCTCCGTGTCGTTCGAGGTGTTGGGGTCGAGCGTCTTGAGCAGCTCGCGCGCCTCTTCGAGCGCCGCCCGCGGGTTGGGCTGCTCGCTCTTGTAGGTGACGAGCGCGAGCCGCTGGATGATGTAAGGGTCTTCCTGGCGCTGGTCGTCGGGGTCTTTCGGCCTCATCATCTCGCGGATGTCTTCGAGGAGGCTCCTGGCCGTCACGAAGTCGTTGCGCCTTTGCGCCTTGTCCGCCTGCTGCATGAGCACGCGCAGGGTGACGTCGCTCGCCTCCGACGGGGGCGCGGCCCCGCGTGTCTGCGCGGCCTGCGCGGCCACGTCGGCCGCCAGTTGCCTGATCTCTGGGGGCGTCAGGCCGTTGAGGAATTCGTAGACGGGGCTGTCGTTCTTCTGCTGCGCGAGGATGACGGCCAGTGCCTGCTTCAGCTCGGCGCTGAACTTGCGCGCGTCGCCGACGCCTATGTCGTCGCCCAGGTGGCGGTAGCGGCGGATGACGATGTGGTTCACGTCGAAAGGGTAGTTGAGCTTGTCCTCGGCGATGATGATGGTCGAGAAGGGCCGGAGCGCGTGGCGCACGCCCAGCTCGTAAAAGGCGTTCGGGTTGTAGGTCGAGAGGTCCGCGATGACGATGTCTGCGTTGAGGAGCTGCTCGTACATCGGCACGTCTATCACGCCCGAGTGGACGATCTCGTCGGCGCGGATGCACTTGAGGCCGGCGTCCTCGACGGCCGGCTTAATCATGTTGTGGTAGGAGGCGTCCAGGTTGAGCTTGCGCCCGGTTTGGAAGTCCACCTTCTCGCCGAAGCCCATGACGACGAAGCACGTCTTTTGCCCTTCCGGGGCCGTTCCTTCAGGCATTGGATGAGTCTCCTCGCTGCGGCCGAAGCAGAAAATGATGAGGCGTCCGTTCGAAGGGAGGCGCTCGGGGAACGCGCCTCCCGTGAAGCCGTCTTCCGTGCGCGCACGATTATCTTCCCGGCGCGGGCCGCATTTCAACAAGAATTGTTCCCGCTCGGGGCGGAGTCGCGGGCCGCGTGCGCGGCGTCAGGCGCGCGTGACGCTGGCGCGCTCTTCGTCGGTCGGCGGGCGGCGGCGGAAGCGGTGCGTGACGGGGCGGCGGCGGCCGATGCCGATGGCGTTCTTAGAGATGATGAGCGTCGGCGGCAGTTGCCGCCGCTTGAATTCGTTGGCGGGGGATTCGACGCGATTCAGCAGGTCGTAAACCATCTCCGTGTCGTGGCCCGCCGCGATAATCTCATCGGGCGTCGCCTTCTGCTCGAAGTAGAGTTGGAGGATGGGGTCGATCTTGTCGTAGGGCGGCAGGGACTGGTCGTCGAACTGGCCCGGCGCGAGTTCCGCAGAGGGGCGCTTCTCTATAATCTCGCGCGGGATGATTTCGCTCTCGCGGTTGTAGTGGCGCGCGAGCGCGTAGACTTCCGTCTTCAGGAGGTCGCCGAGCACGGCCAGCCCGCCGTTCGTGTCGCCGTAGAGCGTGCAGTAGCCGAGCGCAAGCTCCGACTTGTTGCCGGTCGAGAGCAGCAGCCTCCCCTCCTTGTTCGAGATCGTCATCAGGATGTTGCCGCGCAGGCGCGACTGCAAGTTCTCCGCCGCCAGCTCCTCGCCGCCGCGCGTCGGCGTCAGCAGGTTCAACTCCTTCTTCAGCGCCTCGAACGCCGACGTGATCGGGTGCTCTATGGTCTTCATGCCGAGGCGTCGGCCGAGTTCCACGGAGTCGTCAATGCTCCCGCGCGACGAGAAGGGCGAGGGCATCATCACCGCCAGCACGTTCTCCGAGCCGAGCGCCTCGCAGGCCAGCGCCGCGACCACGGCCGAATCTATGCCGCCCGAGAGACCCAGCACGGCGGTCGTGAAGCGGTTCTTGCGCGCGTAGTCGTGTATCCCGAGCACGAGCGCGCTGTGCACGGTCTCGATGTCGTCGCCGGGCAGGCAGTAGTCGTGCGCCACGCCGCAGTCCAAATCAACCGTCCCGAAGAACTCCTCGAAGGGCGGGGCCTGCAAGATTATCTCGCCCTTGCAGTCGGCGACGATGCTCGCGCCGTCGAAGATGATGCCGTCGTTGCCGCCGACGAGGTTGACGAAGACGATGGGGAGCCCCGCGGCCTTTGCGCGGTGCGAGACCATCGCGCAGCGCTGGCCCATTTTCCCCTTGTTGAAGGGCGACGCGTTGATCGAGACCAGCACGCTCGCGCCCATCTCGATCAGCTCGTCCGCCGGGTCGTGCGGGTACAGGCGCTCCTTCCAGAACGTCTTGTCGTTCCAGAAGTCCTCGCAGATGGCGACGCCCAGCCGCGCGTCGCCGATTGTAAAGAGCTGGCGCACGCGCGACGGCTCGAAGTAGCGCGGGTCGTCGAACACGTCGTACTCGGGCAGAAGCGTCTTGTCCGCGAAGCCCAGGAGCTTGCGGTTGCGAATCACGGCCGCGGAGTTGTAGAGCCTGCGGCCCGCGCCCTGCTCCGTGGGCCGGACCGTGCCGACGACCGCCGTCAAGCCTTCCGTCGCCTCGATAATCTTTTCGAGCGGCGCTAAGGACGAGCGCGCCACGTCGCGGTCCAGGAACCAGTCGAAGGACATGTACCCTTGGACGCAGGTCTCCGGCAGCACGACCAGGTCGGAGGCGTCCCGCCTGGCCCGCTCGATGGCCCGCAGGACGCTCGCCGTGTTGCCCGCGTAATCGCCGTTCGTCGTGTTGATCTGTCCGATGGTGACGCGCATGAGTGGAAATTTTGATTTTAGAATTTTGATTTGCGATTTAATTATTGCCTCTTTCCGGCGCAATCGCAAATCGAAATCAGGTCTCCGCCCCGCGCCTTCTTTTCCCTCGAATTACCGCCTTCACAACTTTTTCAGAAAACTTTCAGAACGCGGGGCGGTGTTTTCGCGCGTTACTTCTTAGGTGCGACAAATCGTCAAACCCGTTCCGGCCCGTGAGCCGGCGTTGGAGGATTTTCAAATGAGAATTCTGTTGATACTACTCTTACTCCTCGCTCCCACCGCGGCCTTCGGCCAGCACGGCCACGCGGCGGCCGAAGAAAGGCCCGCGCAACTGGCGGCCGGCCTCGGCGAAGTTCATCACCCGGTCACGACGAAGAGCGCCGAGGCGCAGAAGTTCTTCGACCAGGGGCTAGCCTACGTTTACGCCTTCAACCACGAGGAGGCCGTGCGCTCGTTCAAGCGCGCAGCCGAGTTGGACCCGCAGTTGGCGATGGCGCGCTGGGGCGTGGCGCTCGCGCTCGGCTCCAACTACAACCTGCAAGCGGACGCGCCGCAGCTCAAAGAGGCCTACGCGAACTTGCAGCAGGCCCAGGCGCTCGCCGCCCGCGCTTCGGAGCGCGAGCGCGCCTACATAGAGGCCCTCTCGAAAAGGTACTCGGACGACCCGCAGGCCGACTCGCAAAAGCTCGCGGCTGATTACAAGGCCGCGATGAACGAGTTGGTCAAGCGCTACCCGGACGACCTGGACGCGGCGACCCTTTACGCGGAGAGCATGATGAACCTGCGCCCGTGGAAACTCTGGTCGCCTTCGGGCGAGCCCGCGCCTGGGACCACGGAGATAGTGGCCGTGCTCGAAAGCGTGCTCAAGCGCGACCCCAGACACTCGGGCGCGAACCACTACTACATTCACGCCGTCGAGGCGTCGCCCAACCCGGAGCGCGCGCTGCCGAGCGCGAAGGTGCTGGAGAATCTCGCGCCCGCGGCGGGCCACCTGGTGCACATGCCGTCGCACATCTACATCCGCACGGGCGACTACGATGACGCGGCGCGCAGCAACGTCGCGGCCATCGCGGCCGACCGCGCCTACTTCGAGAAGTCCGGCAAGGGCGGCGTCTACCCCGCGATGTACTACAACCACAACATACATTTCCTCGCGTCGGCCAGCGCGATGGGCGGGCGCTACGCGGAGGCCATCAAGGCTGCGCGCGAACTCGAAGCCAGCGTCTCGCCTTACGTGAAGGCGATGCCGATGCTCGAAATGTTCATGCCCTACACGCACGTCGCGCTCGTCCGCTTCCAGAAGTGGGACGACGTGCTCAAGTCGCCCGCGCCCGACGGCGGGCTGAAGCTCACGACCGCGTTCTGGCGCTTCGCGCGCGGGATGGCCTACGCGAGCCGCAAACAGGTTGCCGAGGCCGAAGGCGAGTTGAAGCTCCTCGTTGAAATAATCGGCGGGGTGCCTGTGGACGCGCCCTTCGGCAACAGCACCGCGCGCGGCGTGCTCGCGGTCGCGGAGAACCTGCTCGCCGGGCGAATCGCGCAGGCGCGCGGCGACAAGAAGGCGGCCTTCGAGCTTCTGGGCAAAGCGGTCGCGGCCGAGGACGCCGTGAGCTACAACGAGCCGCCCGACTGGGACCTGCCCACGCGCGAATGGCTCGGCGGCGCGCTCGTCGCGTCCGGCGACTACCCGGGGGCCGAGCGGGTCTTCCGCGACGAGTTGAAGAAGCACCCGCGCAACGGGCGCGCCCTCTTCGGCCTCGCGGAGAGTCTGAAGCGGCAGGGCAAGGAGACGGACGCACGCTCGGTCGAGCGCGAGTTCGAGAAGGCTTGGGCTCAGGCCGACACGAAGCTGACGGTCAAGGACCTGTTCGGCGCGGAAACTGAGACGGCCGGGGGCGAAGCGCAGGGCTTGCGCTTCGCGGACGTGAGTCTCAGGACGGGCGTCCGGCTGCGTTACGCCGAGGCGGGCGCGACGGACGCCCCGCCCGTGATCCTGCTCCACGGCTACACGGACTCGTCCTTCTCGTACAGCCGCGTCCTGCCCGCTCTGGCCGCGAAGTATCACGTCTACGCGCTAGACCAGCGCGGGCACGGCGACTCCGAGCGCCCCGCGAAGGGTTACGCGATTACGGATTTCGCCGCGGACGTGTTGGCGTTCATGGACGCGAAGGGCTTGAGGCGGGCGACCGTCGTGGGCCATTCGATGGGGAGCTTCGTCGCGCAGCAGGTGGCGGCGAGCGCGCCCGGCCGCGTCGAGCGGCTGGTGCTCATAGGCTCCGCGACGACGCTGCGCAACGACGTGGTGGCAGAGTTGCGGAATGCGGTTGACGAACTCCGCGACGACGGCCCCGTGCCCGAAGAGTTCGTGCGCGAGTTCCAGACGAGCACGGTCCACGCGCCGCTCCCCGCGGAGTTTATGGAACGCGTGGTGGCGGAGAGCCGGAAAGTTCCGGCGCGCGTGTGGCGCGCGGCCGCCGCGGCCTTCTTAGCGGACGAGCCCGGCGGTAGGTTGGGCCAAATTAAAGCGCCGACGCTCATCATCTGGGGCGACCGCGAGACGGTCTTCCCGCGCGCCGAACAGGACGCGCTCGTCCGGCAACTCTCTGACGCCGTCCTCAAGGTCTACGAGGAGACGGGCCACTCGCCGCAATGGGAGCGGCCCGCAGAGTTCGTCAAAGACCTGGACGACTTCATGGCCCGCACGTGATCTGAGCCCCGTCAGGGGCGTTTGGTAATAGCCCGGCACTTCAGTGCTGGGAACTAGACGCCAAATATGGTTGAGTCCCGTAGGGACGGTTGAACATTTCAGCCGTCCCTACGGGACTCACCTTTTTGTTATGCGCCGTCCCCAGCACTGAAGTGCCGGGCTATTTTCACTCGCCCCTGACGGAGCTAAAAACCGATTATTGATTACTGATTTCTCCCGTGCCCGCCGCCGCCGGGCGTTTCTATGCGCACGCGGTCGCCGGCTTCGAGCTGCCAACTCCCCTTTGACGCGACGGGCCGCGCGCGCCCGCGGCGAATAACGTGGTCGCGCCCTCTGCTTCCTTCGTCGCCGCCGTCCAGGCCGTAGGGCGCGAGGCGGCGTCTGTCGGCCAGAAGCGACATGCGCGCGGGCACCAGGGTTTCTATCTCGCGGACGACGCCGTCGCCCCCTTTGTGTCTTCCCTTCCCGCCGGAGCCCTTGCGTATGCGGTAGGCGCGCACGCGCAAGGGGTAAGCGTGTTCGAGCGCCTCGGCGGGCGTGTTGAGGCTGTTGGTCATGTGCGTGTGGACGGCGCTCATGCCGTCCAGGCGGGGCCGCGCGCCCATGCCGCCCGCGACTGTTTCGTAGTAAGCGAACTCCCTCCCTGTGCGAGGGTCCGTCCCGCCTATCGTCAGGTTGTTCATGGTCCCCTGGCTCGCCGCGGGAATTTTTTCGGGGAGCGCGCGGTGCAGCGCCTTGAACAGCACGTCCACGATCCGCTGCGACGTTTCGACGTTCCCGCCCGCGACCGACGCGGGGTGCGTTGCGTTCACGACTGTGCCAATTGGCGCGACGACTTCTATCGGCTCCATCAAGCCCGCGCTCGCGGGAACGTCGCCGCCGACGAGGCAGCGGAAGACGTAGGCGACGGCCGAGACCGTGATCGCCTCGACCGCGTTAATCGCGCCCGCGGCCTGCGGCGCGCTCCCCTCGAAATCAACGACCGCCCTCTCACCTTTAACGCGCACGCGGACGCGTATCCTCACGCTCCCGCCGTTCACGCCGTCGTCGTCTAACGCGTCTTCCGCCTCGTACTCGCCGTCCGGGATGGCGTCAATCGTGCGCCGCATCAGCCGCGCCGAGTAGGCTATCAAGTGCGCCGCGTACTCCGAGGCTTCGCGCGCGCCGCGCCGCTCGACAATCTCAAGCAGGCGGACCGCCCCCGTCCTTAAAGAGCCTATCTGCGCCTCGAAGTCCGCGCGCCTCTCCGCGGCCCCGCGCACGTTCGCCAGCACGAGCCGCATCATCTCCTCGTCAATCACCCCGTCCTTCACGAGCCTGACCGGCGGAATCCTCAACCCCTCGCCGTACACGTCCGTCGCCAGCCCCATCGAACCCGGACTCGCCCCGCCTATGTCCGCGTGGTGCGCCCGGTTCGCGACGTAGAAGATTGGGTATTTGAAGACTGTTTCTGAATCAGCAGTCGGCGGCCAGCGGGCCTCGATCCATACGCCGGTCACTAGCGTGACATCGGGCAGGTGCGTGCCGCCGGCGAAGGGGTCGTTGAGGGCGACCACGTCGCCGGGCGCGAGTTCCGTCTCGCCGAGCGCGGCGGCGACGGCCATGGGCATCGAGCCGAGGTGGACGGGCATGTGGTCGCCCTGCGCGACGACGCGGCCCGCGCTGTCGAAGACCGCGCAGGAGTAGTCGCGCCGCTCCTTGATGTTCGGCGAGAAGGCCGTGCGCCTGAGCACGAGCCCCATCTCTTCGGCGACGGACGTGTAGAGCGCGCGGTAGATTTCCAGCGTCGTCGGGTCGAACCTCGTCGATGTTGCTCGTCGTTTCTTTTTCATGGCTCGATGATGAGATTGCCGTGCTCGTCCACGGAGGCGCGAGCGCCCGCGTGGACGAGCGTTGTGGCGGAATACTCCGTCACGACGCAGGGCGCGCGCAGGCGCGCGCCCGGACTCAATTCGTCGCGCTCGTAAACGGCCGCGCGCGACGCGCCCTGAGCGAAGTGCACGCGCGCGAACCGCCGCGGCGCGGCGACGCTTCCCTTTCGAGCGCTGCGGCCGCCGCCGCGTTTCGTCCTCAGCTTCTCCACTACGCCCGTGGAGCGCAGGCGCAGGCTGACTATCTCGACCCTGTTCGCCTCCTGCGCGTAGCCGTAGCGCGCGAGGTGCGCGCGGTGAAAAGCCGCCGCGATGCCTTCGCGCCCGCCGCGCTTCAGGCGGACTTCCAGCTCGAACGATTGGCCCTGGTAGCGCACGGCGAGCGCGCGCTCGTGGCGCTGCCTTTCGGGCCCGAAGCCTTCACGCCTGAGGCCCTCGCCCGCTTCCCGCTCCATCTCGCGGAAGGCGCGCTCTATCTTCACGCGGTCGCCTGGGACGGCTTCGAGCATCACGGTGCGGCTCCAATCTTTGACCACGTCGGAGGAGAGCGCGCCGAGGGCCGAGAGCGCGCCGGCCGAACGGGGCGCGATGACGCGCGGGATGCGCAGGCCGCGCGCGAGGGCGACCGCGTGCAGGCCGCCCGCGCCGCCGAAAGGCAGCAGGCTGAAGTCGCGCGGGTCGTAGCCGCGCTCGACGGAGATGGCGCGCAGCGCACGCTCCATGTTCGTGTTGACGACGCGGACGACGCCGAGCGCGGCCTCGACCGCCGAGACTCGACGGCCCGCCTGCGCGCTCATCTCGCCCGCGAGCTTCGACAACGCATCGAGCGCCCTTTCCTCGTCCAACTTGAATTCCCCGCCTAACAAGCCCGCGCCGCCGAAGCGGCCGAGCACGAGGTTCGCGTCCGTGACTGTCGGCAACACGCCGCGCCCGTAACAGGCCGGGCCTGGGTCTGCGCCCGCGGACTCCGGCCCGACGCGCAAACTTCCGCCCTCGTCCACGCGCGCTATTGAGCCGCCGCCCGCCCCGACCGTGTGTATGTCCATCATCTGCACGGCGACGGGCAGGCCCGCCACGCTCGCCTCGTTCGTCATGCGCATGCCGGCCGCGTCGCACAGCGCAACGTCCGTCGAAGTCCCGCCCATGTCGAAGGTGATGATGTTCTGAAGCCCTGCGCGCCGCGCAACGTCGAGCGCGCCGACCACCCCGCCCGCCGGCCCAGAAAGAATCGTCCGCACTGGCTCCGCGGCCGCGACCCTCGCGGAGATGCTCCCGCCCGAAGACTGCATGACGCGCAGCCGCGGCGCGTGAGCCCTCAGGCGCGTCAGGTAGCTCCCCATCAGGGGTTGCAGGTAGGCGTTGATCGTGACGGTCGAGGTGCGCTCGTACTCCCTATACTCCGGCAGAATCTTGTGCGAGACGGAGAGCGGGACGTTCAGGCTTGAGAGTGCGCGCGCGATGCGGCGCTCGTGCTCCGGGTGGACGAACGAGAAGAGCAGCGAGACGGCGATTGATTCCACGCGCGCGCGTTTCAGTTTGCCGACGAGCCTGCGGATCGCGTCTTCGCTCAACTCTTCGAGCACTTCGCCCGAGGCTGCGACGCGCTCAGCGACGCCGAAGCGCAGCTCGTCCGCGACGAGGGGGCGCGGGCGCGCGGCGCCCAAGTCGTAGAGCGCGGGCCGCGCCTGCCTGCCTATGGCGAGCACGTCTTCGAAGCCCGCGGTGGTCACCAGCGCCGTGCGCGCCCCGCGCCTCTCCAGCAGCGCGTTCGTCCCGACGGTCGTCCCGTGCACGACCTCTATCTCGCGCACGCAGACTCCGGCCGAAACGCCCACGCGCCGCAGCCCCTCCGTTATCGCGCGCGACGGGTCCGCCGGCGTCGAGGCGATTTTGAAGAGGCGCAGGCCCCCTTCCGTCTCGAAGACGAAATCCGTGAACGTGCCGCCCGTGTCCACGCCGACGCGCACGCGCCGCGCCCTCTTTCCGATTGGCTTCATCCGCGATGAGCTAATAAAATTGCAGGCGCGGGGCGAGGGGATTTTGAGATTTGAAATTTCAAATTTGAGAATTCCCTCGCCCCGCCCCTGCGGAAAACTTTGCGCCCGCCGGGCGCGTATAACCGGGGCCGCCTTTCGCCCGGCAATTATCTGATAAAGCTGTGAACCCGTTCCCGGAGATTGGATGATATGACACTCAAACGCTTTTCGCACTTTCTTCTCGCGCTCACCCTCATCGTTTCGACTGTCCTGACGCCTTTCCAGCCGGTCGCCTTCGCGCAGGCGACTCAAGCGCCGGCCGCCGCCGCACAGACCGCGCCCGACCTACAGGCGCGGCTCGCGGCCGTCGAGAAGGCCATCGAGGAGAAGCGCAAGGAGCTGCACATCCCAGGCGTCTCGCTCGTCATCGTCAAGGACGACAAGGTGATTTACATGAAGGGGCTCGGCCTCAAGGACGTGGGGCGGAGCCTCCCCGTGACGCCGGACACGCTGTTCGCCATCGGCTCGTCCTCCAAAGCCTTCACGGCGATGGCCGCGGCGATGACGGCCGACGACGGCAAAATCTCGCTCACCGACTCGCCGAAAAAAGTCCTCCCCTACTTCAAGCTGCGCGACCCAGAGGCGGACGCCAAAATCACAATCATAGACCTGCTCTCGCACCGCTCGGGCCTGGACCGCACGGACCTCTCCATGGTCTCGGGCCAGCTCACGCGCGAGGAGCTGATAAAGGTGGCCGGGCTCGCCAAGCCTTCGGCCAAGCTCGGCGAAAAGTTTCTTTACCAGAACGTCATGTTCGCCGCCGCGGGCGAGATCGTGGCGAAGGCCCAGGGGACGACCTGGGACGACTTCATCGAGCGGCGCATCTTCAAGCCGCTCGGCATGAAGGACTCGAACACGACCGTCGCAGAGACCTTGAAGACGAAAGACTACTCGCTCGGCTACACCTACAACGACGAGACCAAGGAGACGAAGAGCGTGCCCATGCGCGAGATCGCGGCCGCCGCCCCGGCCGGCTCTATCAATTCGAGCGCGCGCGACATGGCGCAGTGGCTCCGCCTGATGTTGAACGGCGGCGTCTTCGAGGGCAAGCGCCTCGTCTCCGAGAAGAACTTCAAAGAGCTGGTCGAGCCGCACAACAAGATTTCCGACAAAATCTCTTACGGCCTAGGCTGGTTCCTGCGCGAGTGGGAAGGGCACAAGGTCGTGGAGCACGGCGGCAACATCGACGGCTTCAACGCGGCGGTCGCGCTGATGCCGGACCAGAAACTGGGCTTCGCGCTCCTGACCAACATCTCCAACTCGGCGCTGGCCCCGTTCGCCATGGAGACCGTCTGGTCGAACCTCGTCGGCAAACCCGGAGCCGACGTAGCCAGGGCGGAAGCGCCGGGCGACCCCACGCGCGAGGTCGGGAAATATTTACTGGCGGGGGCCGGGATAGCTTTCGACGTTGACATGAAGGACGGCAATCTGATGATGGCCGTGCCGGGCCAGCCCGTCTACAAGCTCGTCAACATCGGCGGCCGCCGCTACAAGATAGACGACCCGGCGGCCGCCGGCTTCTACGTCACCTTCCGCCCGGCGAAAGACAACCACGCCGAGACGGAGTTGTACCTGGAGCAGCCCCATGGCAACCTGGTCCTCGGCCGCGTCAAGACTGAGGCGAAGGGCAACGCGACTGCCGCGTCCGACTACAACGGCCCGCTCAAAGACCTGCTCGGGTCTTACGAGGTAGCGGGCGGCCCCGTCGTAGAGGTCAAGCTGGTCGAGGGCAAGCCCTCGCTCGTCGTGCCGGGCCAGCCACCTTACCCCCTGGTCGAGAAGGAGAAGGACAAGCTCGCGAGCCCCGCCCTGCCGGACACCTACGGCGCGACGGTCAAGCGCGACGCGGCCGGCAAAGTCTCCGGGCTGGTCATCAGGCAGCCGGAGGGCGAGTTCGAGTTCACGCGCGTGGCGGAAAAAGGCGCGGGCATCACGGTTGACGAATTGCTCGCGAAGATGGTCGCGGCCGCTGGCGGCGAGGAGAACCTGCGCAAGCACAAGTCGAGGGTCATCACGGCCGAGATGGTCTTCGAGCACCAGGGGTTGACGGGGGAGGCGGTCATGAACGAGCGAGCGCCCGCCTCGCAGGCGACGCACGTAGACCTGATGGCCCTGGGGAAGAAGATCGGCTGGTTCGACGAGTACTTCGACGGCGCGCAGGGCGGCGAGGTGAGCAGCTTCGGACCGCCCGAGCAGAAGGCCGGCAAGTCGCTCGAAGACGCGCGCATCAACGCGGACTTTTACGGCGTGCTCAACTGGAAGACGCTCTTCAAGACGATTGAGATCAAGCGCACCACGAAGGTCGGAGACGAAGAGGTCTACGTCGTCGTCAAGACGCCGGAGAAGGGCAACCCCGTGACCGACTACGTCTCGACCAAGAGCTTCCTGCTCCTGCGCCGCGACACGCTCCAGACCAGCAACACGACCCAGATCACACTGCCCGTCACGGAGTATTACGCCGACTACCGCCTGACCGACGGCCTGATGATCCCCCACAAGACGACCACCACCATCCCAACCATCGGCGACATCGTCTCCACCATCAAAACCGTCAAGGTCGACGTTGACATCCCCGACACGACCTTCCGCGCGCCGGAGAAAAAATAGAAGGCGGAAAGCGGCAGGCAGATAGAATAAAAGGGCGATCAAATGATCGCCCTTTTATTTAAGCTTGCCCCTGACTGGATTCGAACCAATAACCAACGGATTATGCCTGCCACTACGGCTTTCGCCGCGCTTCGTAAATGAAGTTTGTGGTCTGGACTTTCTCTTCGCCTTAAGCGTCTGCCGTCAAGTCTCTACACCTTCCCCGCCTGATCCGCAAGGCTTGGCTCGGGATTACCATACCGCTTTCGCGGCTTAGGCTTCCCCGAATTTGACAGATTCTACAGGCACGTCTGAAAGCGAGTTTTACTACCGGCTCGCAGTGTGACATGCCTGCAACCCAATTTTGAAAGCCGTATGGGAAAGTTTGCATTTCCCACTTAGGCTTTTCAAAGAACCGAGTCCGCTGCTCTAACCGTTGAGCTACAGGGGCACAAAATTAATCGGTGCCGGGAGATTATAGGGGGCGGCGCGCACGGTCGCAAGTGGAGACAGATTTACGGCTTGAGGGTTGGAAAATCGGCTGGCTCAGGAGGGCTGGGCGGCCTCTTTTCGTTTGAGGTGCGTGAGGATGGCGGCGATGGCGGCGAGGACGAGGAGAATGCTGGCGATGCCGGAGGTCATGGCCCAGAGGCGGCTCGTCCGCGCTTCGGCGAGGGTGGCGTCGCCGGACTGGTCGACGCTCTGGCCCTCGGCGACGAGTCTGTCCTCCTCGGGCGTGCCTTTGAAGTCGTCCGACTGGTCGTAAATTCGGAGCGCCTCCTTCTTAAGACTCGTCCCCGCGTCCCTGAGCTCAAGGGCGCGCGTGTAGAGCCAGAGGGCCGCGCCGCCGGCCGCGAGCCCGCACAGGAAAAGGACGACCGCCAGGACTCTCAGCCCGCCCTTCATGCGCCCAGCACGGCCTCGGCCTGCCTGAGGTGCCTGGCCTCGTGAATGCCTATGAAGGCCACCCACTCGTAGACGTTGAGCGGGCCGAAGGCGGGGTGCGGGTAGCTGACCGCGTTCAAGTCCGCGGCCTCTATGCGCGGGCGCAAGGCCAGTAACTCCTCGCGCGAGCGGCGCAGGTGCTCAAGCGAATCCGCCAGCCGGGCCTGCCCCTTCGGCCGCGCCATCTCCGGCGCGACGTACTTCTCGACGCGCGCGCGCTCGACGTGACGTTCCAGCGAGAAAGGCTTCATCAACGCGCCGCCGCCGTCGCCCTGCCCGCCCGCGGCCTCGATTTGTGCCAGCACGCCTTTCACCAGGCGCAGCACGCTCCTCTCTATGATCGCCAGGTGCTCCGCGATCTCGGCCACCGACCAGGCTTCGGGCGCGGGCCGCGCGCTCGCCTGCTCGTCGCTCAATTCCTCGACGCGGCGGTAGAACCGCTCGCGCGTCTTGTCTATCGCTTCGTAAATCTCCGCGACGCTCGTGTAGGTCGTCAAGGGGGTTTCTCGCTCCTGTCGTTAAGAGTTTTGACGCGGCCAGACTATAGCACACGCGCGACGGGCGGCTTCGCCCGCGGCCTCTTCGCCGTAATCGAAGCGGCTGAGCGGCGTGGCCTGTATGCTCAGCGCCAATTTGTGCCAGCGCTGGAAAGTGACGACGGGCTCACTCGCGTAGATGCGGACGTAGGCCGTCTGGGCGTAGAGCGTCCTGTCCTCGGGCCAGTAGAGGCGGACGATGGGGTTGAACGAGACGGGCGTGCCGTCACTCCCCTTCTGGCCCTTCAGATTTTTTTCGTCGTACTCGGCCGACGCCTTGAGCAGCGCGTCGCGTAAGGGGAGCACGGCCTGCGTCGGCGTCTCGGCGGCCGCGTCGTAGATTCTCACTTCGGCCTCGAAGGCCGAAGCCACCTTCGACGAATCCGGCGACCAGACCGGCCCGGCCTCCATCAATCGGTCGTCGAGAAGGCGCTCGCGCCCGTCCGTTTCGACCAGGCGCGGGCGGCCCGCCGGCTGCCTGTTCTCGCGAGAGCGCGCGTCCCACTCGTCCTCGCGGCAGGCGAGCGCGGCCAGGGCGTGTCCGTCCGGTGCCCAGGCGAGGTAGAAGTAGATGAGGCCGTTGCGCGTCGTCAGCGGCCTGAGCCCGAAGCCGTCGCGGTCGCAGACGTAGATTTGCTCCGTGTCGAAGACCTGCACGCCGCCGAGGGGGGAGGGCGGCGAGGGCAGCGTCTCCGGCGCGGCGTCGGGGAGCATGTCGGGCGGCGTTTCCTGGGCCAGCGTCTTGCGTCCGATGAAGGCTATCTGGCTGCCGTCCGATGACCAGGCGACCATCGGGGCGAACGCGCCGGAGAGTTCCGGCGGCGTCAGGTTGCGCAGGAACCTGCCGTCGGCGCTGTACATGTCTATGCGGAACTCGCCCTCCTGCGTCTCGCCCGTGTCGAAGACGGCCAGGGCGCGCTGGCCGTCGGGCGAAACGATTGTGCGCAGAAGCCTGTCGTCTTTGCGCCGCGAGTCGAAGTCGTCCTGAACGGGCTTGAGCCTGGTCTCCTCCTGCGGGACCGCGCCGGGCGGGGCCTCCGCGTCGGCCGCGAAGCCGTAAGCCAGGCGGGCCGCCGGGACCGCGGCCAGCGAGTTCGGGGTGACAGTCTTCTTCTTCTCCTCGCTGCGACACCCGGCCGCGACGAGAACGAAGAGGGAGACGGCGAAGAGCGGAAGGCGGAGGGAACGGTCCCGCCGCTTTCTGCCTCCAGCATGTCTCGCTTTGTAAGTTGATTGCCCGCTCATTTGAACGGCAGATGATAGGAAGGCGGACGCGCGCTTGTCAACGAATCTCGACTTACACCCGACGCGCCCAGGCTAATTCCCGACGGCGTAGCGTACGCTCGGGCGGCGGCGCGAGGGCGCGCGCGCGCCGCGGCGCGTCGTCCGCGGCTTAGTCACGCTGGCCCGCGGCCGGGTCGTCCTGGGCGGGCGGCTCGGGGGCTCTGCGAGGCGAATGGTGGTGAGCGGGTCGCCCATGATGTCGTTGCCGAAAGTGGGGTCGAGCAGGAGCAGGGCGCGCATGGTGTTGCGCGGGCTGAGGTGCGCCTCGTCCGTGCCGTCCTCCTCGACGCAGTTGTGCTCTATGGCGCGCGACAGCCTGCGCGCGAGCGCCTCCTTGCCCGGCGTGCGCTCTATGTAGGCGCGCGCGGCCATCGCGCCCACCAGGTCGCAGGTCAGCTCCTCGGGCCGCCGCCCCGCGATGCGCATCCCCGAAAGCGTCGCCGCGCGCCTCCCGACGAGCCGGAAGAGCGGCGAGAGAGAGTCCTCGCGCCCGTCCGCGATGTGCGTCAGCTCGTGCGCGAGCACGCTCACCATCCCCTCGTCGGATTGCAGCCCCGCGAGGAAAATTGTGCCAAAGTAGATGACGCGCGGCGTGCTCAAAATCACGGAGGCGTTGTCGCGCAGCTCCACGTCCGGCTCGATCTTGTTGACCGCCTGGACGCGCTGCGCGGCCGCGCGGATTCTGAACTCCTCTATGTAGTATTCGTTCGAGAGGTCGCGCAAGGAGGCTACGACCAGCTCGCGCGCCGCGGGCAGCAGGCGCTCGGCGCGGCGCAGGCCGGCGACGGCGTCCGGGTGCGTGAGCGGCAGCGAGGGGCGCGCCTGCATCACGTCAATCGGCACACTCCCCAGGGGGTCGCGCTCGCGCTCCAGGCAGACCGTGCCCATCACGCGCTCGACGATGTCCGTCTCTTCGGCGGGCGCGGCCTCGCGCGGCTGGCTCGGCGGCGGCTGCCCGCCCTTCCACGGGCTCTCGTCCCGCTGCGCGAAAGCGTGCGGCGAACTCAGGAGAAGACAGCCGAGCGCGACGAGCGTTGCTCTCAAGAAGAAAGGGCGGAGGGTGGCGGGGCGGTACTTCACAGCAGTCAGAACATAGAAGTCAGAAGTCAGAAGTCAGAATACAGAATCCCGAATCGGGAATCAAAGAAAATCAGCAGAAGAACGGTCGCGGCGGCCGGGTCTTGCGGGTAAGCACCGACACGGCCCTGAAGCTCTCGCGCCGCCGCGCCTCGAACGCCCCCTCTCCCCGTCTCTTCATATCGCGCGCGTGGTTCGGGCGTTCCTTCTGTGCTATTCTCGTCGGCCTCAACTCGGATGCGCAGATAAGTGACCCGTCAATTCCGTTTCCTCGCGGCGCATCGGAATCGCAACGTTGTCACGCGATCACTAGAAGCCCTGCTATTACCCGACGGTAGCATCTCCCGGCAACTCAATTTCTCAATCCTTACCCCGACTTTGCTAAAGAAAGGAGCTTCACATGACAAATTCCAAAGTCAAATTTCCCTGTCCCGTCCGTCGCCTGAACGTCGCCTGGCGTGACGGGCAGTGGGCCATCGAGAAAGAATCCAGAGTCGAGAGCATGACTTTGCCCCAATCCGACGACCTACCTGAAAATGCCAAAGAGGGCGGCGTCTCCGGGTTCTGGTACGAGGCCGTGGACGAACAGGGCCGCACCATTTACAGGCAACTGAGGATGGACCCTTTCAGCGCGGGCGTGGAGGTGTTCGACGAGGGCGGCAAAATCAGCAGGAAGCACGCGCCGCCGCCGCACGACGTGACCTTAAAAGTCCGCGTGCCCGACGTTCCTGAATTGGCCGCGCTCCACATCTACTCAAGCACTCAGCCTTCCGAGCCTGAAAGTGTGCGCCCGGGCCGCCCCGCGCAGCGCATCGCCGAAATAAGCCTGCGCGGCGAGAGAGGAGGCGACGATGGGCGTCAATGACGGAGCGATTCTCGGCAAGCAGAAGATTCTGGACAACGGCCCGGACGACCAGCGCATGAACCTGGTGCTCGTCGCGGAAGGCTTTCGGGAAGACCAGCAGGGCTTTTTTGAGACGCTCTGCGACGAGCTCGTCACGGTCCTCAAGGCCGAGCCGTGGTACCCGGCAATCGGCATCGCGATCAACGTCCACCGCCTCAACGTGGCCTCGACTGACGAGGGCGCGGACGACCCCGTGGACTGCGAGGACGAGCCCGGAGACGGCACAGTGGCGGCCACCTATTTCGACGCCACGTTCTGCGCTAACGGGCTAACGCACCGCTGCCTCGCGCCCGACTTCGCGCTGGTGGACTCAGCCCTGGACGATAACTTCCCCACCTGGTGGGCCAGTTGCGTGATCGTCAACACAAATCAGCGCGGCGGCTGCTCCACTCTCGGGGGCGGGATTTTCTCCACCGGGCTGGGCGCTAAACCCGGCGAGCACTGGACGGACATTGCCCTGCACGAGTTCGGCCACTCGGCATTCGAGTTGGCCGACGAATATAACTACTACTCGGATTGTGAGGACGACGAGCCGGGTCATGACGTATATGACGGCTCGGAGCCGAGCGTAGCCAATATCACGACGGCCACCAGCCTGGCCGAGCTGGAGGCCGCGAACTTCGGGGCGAAAAAGATTTGGAGGTACTTGATTACGCCCGAAGTGCCCGTCCCGACGATGGAGAACCCGGACTGCTCCAAGTGCGACGAGCGGCCGAACGTCTTGAGCAGCGACTATAAAATCGGCCTGTTCGAGGGCGCGGGGGGTGATCACTGCGGCCTCTATCGCCCGGCCTACATGTGCCGGATGAGAAAAGCCGACGAGCCGTTCTGCGCCGTCTGCGTACAGTGCATAGCCGTCAAACTAAGCACGTTCATCACGCCCGAGCCGCGCATGGAAGTAGTGACCGGCAACGGCTCGCCCGTGCTCGACTTCGGCAGCGTGGTTCACGGCCTGACGATGCACCGCTCCTTCGAGGTGCGTAACAACCGGGTCAATTTTCCGGGCCAGCTACGGGTAGACCTCAGCGCCGTCATGGGCCAATTCAGTTACGCGCCCGGCACGCTGACTACTTTCACGCTGCCCGCGCCGGTCACGGAGCCCTACACCGCGCGGCAAATCTTCGTCGCCTTCACCTCGCCCGACGCCGGCGGCCCCGACTTCAACGGCGGTCTGACGGTGACGACGCCCGACGACCCGTTCAACCCGAACGACGAGGTTGACCTGCTGGCGAAAGCCGTGCCGCCGGAGCCGATAGATTCAGTGCTGGTCTTCGACCGCTCGGGCAGCATGAGCGAGGCGACCGGCGCTCCTGGGCAGCGCAAAGTAGACCTCGCCGTCGAGGCGGGCAAGCTCTACGTCGCGCTGCTCAAAGACAACGACCGCGTCGGCCTCGCGCGCTTTAACGATGTCGCCGACGACCCGGCGGACATCCTGCTCGACATGGAAGTCGTCGGGGCGGAGGGCGACGGGCAGGGGCGCGACGACGCGAACGAGAAGCTCACGTCGGGCAATCTGAATCCGTCGGGCAATACCTCCGTCGGCGCGGGCATCCTGCTGGGCAGCGAGGTTTTAGACTCGGCCGCCGCCGCGAGCCGCGCTTTGATTGTGCTGACCGACGGGAGACAGAACACGGACCCGGACATACCCGAAGCCGCGGCGACCGTGTCGGCCAAAGTGCCTAAGCAGCGTGTCTTCGCCGTCGGCCTCGGCCTCAATCAACTCGAAGACAAGCTCGTGCAGATCGCGAGCGTGACCAACGGGGTGGCCCAAATCACGGGGGACCTGGTCGGCTACAAGGAGTTCTTGTTGCAGAAGCTGTACGTCCAGATTCTCTCCGACGTGAGCGACGAGGCTTTCGTCAAAGACCCTTTGAGCGTCGTCGTGCCCGGACAGAAACGGGCGACGAAGATTTACCTGGGCGAAGTTGACGTGGCCGCGGACTTCATCGTCGTCTTTCGCTGGACGCCGGCGTATCCCAAGCACATACGACTCTGGCTCGAAGCGCCGGACGGCACAATCGTGACGCCGGCTGACGCGGACGCCCTGCCCAACGTCCAATTTTTTACAGGGAGGGCGCACATGTTTTTCCGGTGGGTGTTCCCGGCCTTCCCCGACAGGCCCACGGCACACATCGGGCGCTGGCGCGTGTGGGTGGAAAACATCTCGCCCGGCCCTTCGACGGACCCGTTGACCGGCGTGGTAAGCGGCGGCGAGCCGTTTTACTACTCCGTGATGTGCAAGGCGCGCAGCGACCTGCGCCTCGGGGGGTATCTGATTCAAACCAGCTACGCGCCCGGCTCCAAGATGACGGTTGTTTTAGAGCCGACCGTTTACGGCCAGCCCCTCAAGCTCGACTGGCCGCCGGAAGTCCGCGTCGTCAGGCCCGACGAGTCCACACGCAAAATGGTGCTCTCTCCCGGAGAGAGCGGCGAGTACAGGGGAGACTTCTCCGACACGCCTTTAGTCGGACCTTATCTCTTCTCGACCGAAGTGACGGCGACCTCGCCGGGCGGCAACCGCGTCACGCGCTTCCGGCAGTTCACGGGTCTGATTTTCTATCCGGGCAGACCGGACGGCGGCGGGGGCGGAGGAGGCGGTCACGGAGGAGGTGGTGGTGGAGGCGGCGAAGGCGATTGTAAAGAAGCGCGCGAGTTGATTCGGCGGCTCAGCGAGATCATCGAGCGCTGCTGTTGCGGAGGTCAACATGCATCACAAACGGCAGGCGCGAGGTTGACGACGGAACTACTGCTTGACGAAATAAGACGCCGTTTTGAGGGCAAGTAAAAGGCGGACCAGACTTCAGCCGGTGCTCACATCGGATGTGAGCACCGGCTGAAGTCTTTCGACCGTCCTCTTCTCATCACTTATTTTTCCAGGCGGGCCTGCGCTTCTCCATGAAGGCGCGCACGCCCTCGCGCGCGTCCTCCGTCTTCATCAGCTCGTTGAGGTACAAGTCTTCGACGCCCCGCAGGGCCTCTTCGAAGGGAAGGCCGCTGGCGAGGTCTATGGCCCGCCTGGCCGCTTCGAGCGCGGGCGCGGAAAGCTCGCGCAGCTTGCCGAGCACCTCCTGTAGCTTCTGCTCCAACTGCGCGGCGGGCACGACCGCGCTGACGAGCCCGAGCCTTTGCGCCTCCGAGGCGTCGATCAGCTCGCCCGTCAGGATAAGTTCCCGCGCGCGCTTGTCGCCGACGACGCGCGGCAGGAGCACGGCCGCGATGGGCGGGAAGACGCCGAGCTTGATCTCCGGCTGGCCGAAGCGCGCTCGCTCGCTCGCGATGACTATGTCGCAGCCCGCGACCAGCTCGCAGCCGCCGCCGAGCGCCGCGCCGTCCACGACCGCAACCGCCGGCTTCGCGGCCTGCGCGAGCGCGCGGAAGACGGAGTGGAACGAATCGAGCATGTGGTAGATGGTCTCCTCGACGTGCTCCTCGACGGCCACGCCCGCGCTGAAGGCGCGCGCGTCCCGCCCGGCCTCGAACACTATGCCCACGACCTCGCGCCGCCCCGCGCACTCGTTCACGGCGTCCGCCATCTCCGTCATCATCGCGATGTTGAAAATGTTGAGCGGCGGCCGCGCGAACGCGATCCGCCCGACGCGGTCCTCGATGTCGAATCTGATGCTCCTATATCTGTCGGCCATAAGAAACTGTGCCAGCGTCTCGGGCTTCCGTCAGGGGCGAAAACTCGCGCGCCCGAGTTGCGTCGGCGCGCCTATCCACGCGCGGTACTGCCGCAACTGCTCGGGCGTGGGCTGTTTGACGGGCAGGATGCGGTAGTCCCTGACGGGGCGCGCGTCGAGCTTGATGGAGAGCGTCCGCAGGTCGTCGTCGCGGAAGAGCGTCAGGTTGAGGGTGTCGCCGGGCCGCTTCTCGTTGAGCCGCGCCATGAACGACTGCTGGTTGACGCGCATGCCGTCGAGGGCGACTATCTGGTCGCCCGTGTTGAGGCCCTGCTCGTAGGCGGCCGAGTCGCTGTACATCCTTCTCACGACGAGGCGGTCCCCCTCCTGGGCCAAATCCGCGCCGAGGAACGCGCGCGCGACGGCCGGGCGCGACGGGTCGCCCAACTGCAAGCCGACGAAGTTCAGCCCCGCGTTGTAGTCCAGCTCCTCGCGCCCGCGCACGTAGCGCGCGAAGAAGTTTTCGAGGCTCGCCCCGGCCGCGAGCTCCGCGGCGCGCTGGAAGTCCGCCGGCGTGTAGTTGCGGTCCTTCTTGTAAAACTCCGCGTAGAGGTGGCGCATCACGTCGTCGAGCGACTTCGCGCCGTTCGAGAGCTTGCGGATTTCCAAATCCAGCAGCAGGCCGATGAGCTGCCCCTTGTCGTAGTAGGAGATTTGCGTGTTGACGGAGTTTTCGTCGCGCCGGTAGTACTTGATCCAGGCGTCGAAGCTGGCCTCCTCGACGCTCATCTTGAGGCGGCCGGGCGTCTCCTGCACGTCGTCGATGACCGAGGAGAGTTTCGCCAGATAGTCCTCCTCCGAAAGCAGCCCGGAGCGGCGCACCATGTGCCAGCCGTAATACTCGGTGATGCCCTCCGCGACCCAGAGCAGCTTCGTGTGGTTCTCGCGCGAGTAGTCGAACGGCCCGAGCGCGTCGGGGCGAATCCGCTTGACGTTCCACAGGTGGAAATACTCGTGCGAGATGAGCGAGAGGAAATACTGGTAGTAAGCGGGGTTGCGGAAGCTGTTGCGCTCCATGATGAGCGAGCTTGAGTTCAGGTGTTCGAGCCCGCCGTCGTCGCGCGTGTGCATGTGCGTGAAGAAGGTGTAGTCCTTTGCGGGCAGCTCGCCCATCAGCGCCGCCTGCGCCTCGCCGATTCTCTGCGCGTCGCGGCGCATGCGCTCCGCGTCGTAGTTCCCCTCGCCGTCAATCACGAAGCGGTGCGGCACCCCGTTCACCTCGAAAGGGACCGTCTTGAAGTTGCCGACCTCGACGGGCGAGTCGAAGAGCACGTCGAAGTTCTCGGCGCGGAAAGTGTTCGGCTCTCCGGCCACGGCGGGCAGTTGCGTCGCCACCTTCCAGTCGCCGAAGGGCACGACGCGCAGGGTCGAGGGCGCGTTCAGGTGGCCCTCCGGGTACATCAGGAGCCCCACGTTAGTCCAGTTGGCGTGGCGGTCGTTCAGGTCGTTGGTCCGCACGGAGAGTTCGTTGGCGTAGACCTTGTAAGTGACGCGGACGTCGCGCACGCCCGGCGACTCCACGCGCCAGGTGTTCTTGCTCGTCTTGGCCCAGGCCAGCGCGCGCCCGTTGACGGCGTCCGCGGCCGCGAAGTCCTGCACGTGGCGCTCGAACTCGCGAATCAGGTACGACCCCGGAGCCCAGACGGGCATGACGAAGCTGACGTGCGTCTGGACCTTCGGCGGGGCGAACCGCATCTCGACTTCGAGGAGGTGCGTGTGCGGCTTCGGCATGGAGACCGTGAAGCGTATGTCGGGCTGTGCGGCCGGGCGGCTGCCTTGCGCCGCGGCGTTGACCGAGACAGTGAGGAGCAGCGCGGCCAGCGACAGCCTGACGGCGCGTGGATTAAAGGAGCGCATCCTGAACGTACCTTCGCAATTTGATTTCGGGAGAGCTTCCGGCGAGAATCTTACTAAAAGCAGGAGCCGGAATACAGGAGAAACAAGATGGCAATCATCAGTTGTCCGAATTGCGGGACGAAGAACCGGGTGCACGAGAGCGCCGCCAGCCAGATGCAGCCCGTCTGCGGCAAGTGCGGGGCGGCGCTGGACGAGGGCGCGGCGTCCGCGGACTCGAAACCGATCACGGTGACGGACGCGACCTTCGCGAGCGAAGTTCTGGGCGCGCGCGGCGTCCCCGTCCTGGTGGACTACTGGGCCGAGTGGTGCGGCCCGTGCCGCATGGTCGCGCCCGTCCTGGACGAGTTGGCCGCCGAATCGCAGGGCCGCTACCGCATAGCCAAACTGAACGTCGACGAGAACCCGCGCACCGCGGCGCAGTACGACATACGCAGCATCCCGACCATGCTCATCTTCCGCGACGGCGCGGTCGTGGACCGCATCGTCGGCGCGCAACCCAAACAGGCCATCGCGGCCCGGCTGAGATAAGGGATGAGGGATGAGGGATGAAAGGGTTTTGAGTGAACCGCCCGCCGGGTCATTGATTCAACGGGCTTTCACTTCATCCCTCATCCCTCATCCCTGTTTTTATGAAACGTTCTCCGCTTCTCGTCATCTTCGTCACGGTCTTCATTGATCTGGTGGGCTTCGGGATCGTCATCCCGGTGCTGCCGTTCTACGTGGAGGGGACGAAGTTCAACGCCAGCCCGAGCACGGTCGGGCTGCTGTTCGCGTCCTACTCCGTCATGCAGCTCGTCTTCACGCCCATCCTGGGGAGACTGTCGGACAGGTACGGCCGCCGGCCCATCCTGCTCGTCAGCCTGATCGGCACGGGCGTGGGCTTCCTCATCCTCGGCTTCGCGACGACCCTCTGGATGCTCTTCGCGGGGAGAATCATCGACGGCATCTCGGGCGGCAACATCTCGACGGCGCAGGCTTACATCGCGGACGTGACGACGCCGCAGGAGCGCGCCAAGGGCATGGGCCTCATCGGCGCGGCCTTCGGGCTGGGCTTCATTTTTGGCCCGGCCATCGGCGGGGTCATGAGCCGCTGGGGCGTGCACGTCCCCTTCCTCTTCGCCGCGGGGCTGGCCTTCGCCAACGCCGCCCTGCTCTACTTCACGCTGCCCGAGACGGTCACGCCCGACCACCCGGCGCGCGTGTCCGCCGCGGGCGCGGGCCGCTGGTCGCAACTCGGGCGCGCGCTCAAACAGTCGAGGCTCGCGCTCATCCTGCTCATCTACTTCCTCTTCGTCACGGCCTTCTCGATCATGACGACCACGTTCGGGCTCTTCACGATGTACCGCTTCGGCTACGACGCGCACGACACGGGCTGGCTCTTCGTCTTCGTCGGCGTCATCGGCGCGGGGCTCCAGGGCGGGCTCATAGGGCGGCTGGTCAGGCGCTTCGGCGAGACGCCGCTCATCGTGGCGGGCGCGCTCCTGTTCAGCGCGAGCCTCTTCTTCATGCCGCTCCTGGGGCCGCACACGGGGCTCGCGACCTTGCTCCTGGTCGGCGCGACGTTCGCCGTCGGCAACGGGCTCGCGACGCCCGCACTGACGGGCCTCGCCTCGAAGAGCGCCGGCCGCGGCGAGCAGGGCGGCGTCCTCGGCGTCACGCAGTCCGTCGCGAGCCTCTCTCGCACCGTCGGCCCGCTCATCGCCGCGTCGCTGATTTACAGCGCGGTCGCCACCGTGGGCCAGGACCTGAAGCCGCACAAGATGAGCGACCACACTTTGCGCGTCACCTTCTGGGCCGCCTCCGTCATCATGTTCGCGGCCTTCCTCCTCGCCCTCTACTTCGCGCGCGCCTACGCCGCGGAGAACTACCCCGTGGGCGGCCGCGTCTCCGAGCCCGCCAAAGGCTGAGACGCTTTTTACTCTGACTTCCGGCCTCCCTGCTGTATCCTGCTCCCATGCGTCCAATCGGCAAGTCGATTGAGGAGTACGGGCGTGGCGTCATCGGCGGGCTCATCTTCAGCCTGCCGCTGCTCTACACGATGGAGGTCTGGTGGGCTGGCTTCAGCGCGCACCCGCTGCACCTGGTGCTCTACGTCCTGGCGACCTTCGGACTGCTGCTCGGCTACAACTACTACGCGGGCATACGCCACGACGCGAACTGGCTGGAGGTGGTCATCGATTCCGTCGAGGAGATGGGCCTGGGGCTCCTGATTTCGGCGAGCGCGCTCCTGCTCCTCGGCCGCATCTCGCTCGACATGACGGCGAGCGAGATCGCCGGCAAGATCGTCATCGAGGCGATGACCGTCGCCATCGGCGTCTCGGTCGGCACGGCGCAACTCGGCGGCACGAACGGCAACTCCGACACGGGCGAGGGGCCTGGGGGCGACGCTCACTTCGGCGGGCAACTCGTCATAGCTCTCTGCGGCGCGGTGCTCTTCGCCGCCAACGTCGCGCCGACCGAAGAGATAGTCATGATCGCCTCGGAAATCTCTTCGTGGAAACTGCTCCTGCTCGCGCTCGTCTCGCTCGTGCTCGGCGCGGTCATCCTCTTCAAGATTGATTTCACTTGCGCGCAACGCCTGTCGCCGGCCTCCGGCCCCGCGGCCATCGTCATCGGCTCGATCATCACTTACGCCGTCGCGCTCGCCGCGAGCGCCATGATCCTCTGGTTCTTCGGCCGCTTCGACGGGCAGGCACTCGTCACCTGCGTCGCGCAGACGGTCGTCCTGGGCGTGGCCGCCACGCTCGGCGCGTCGGCGGGGAGACTCCTACTGCAATCGAGATGAAAAAGCAGAAACTGCAAAAGAACTGGTTCGAGTGGGCCGTCTTCGCCGTCGGCCTCGCGCTCGTCGCCGCCACGCTCGCGTACCTGGCTTACGACGCCGTGACCATCACGGACGCGCCGCCCAGCGTAGAAGTCCGCGCGGGCGAGCCCCTCCAGCGCGAGCACAATTTCATAGTCCCCGTCACGCTCGTCAACCACGGCGACCAGACCGCCGAGGGCGTGATGATCGAAGTCGTCCTCGAAAGCGGCGGCCAGGAGAAGGAACGCGCGGAGTTCACCGTCGCCTTCCTCCCGCGCCGCTCCACGCGCGAGGGCTGGGCCGCCTTTCAGACAGACCCGCGCACGGCCGAACGCGTCAGGGCGCGCGTCGTCGGCTACGAGAAACCCTGAGCCGCCCGGCGGGCCGCCGCCGCGCTTTCCCTGTTTGACAACCGGGCGAGGCTTTTAACAATCTATCCGGCGCGCGAGCGAGGGGTTGTGGTGAGTCATCAAGCCTGACACTTAATTCTCAAACCGGCGGGGAGACGTTGGAGATGAGAGACCTCTTTCACAGGATTGCGCAGAAGGTTTCCAATGCTGTCGGCTCGGCGTGGGCGTTCATCGCGGCAGTCTTCATCATCGTCGTGTGGGCGGCGACCGGGCCGATCTTCCATTTTTCCGACACCTGGCAGCTCGTCATCAACACGGGCACGACGATTGTCACTTTCCTGATGGTCTTCTTGATTCAGAACACGCAGAACCGTGACGCCAAGGTGATTCACCTCAAGCTGGACGAGTTGATCCGCGTCACCGAGAAGGCGCGTAACCACCTGGTCGACCTGGAAGACCTGGAGGATGACGAACTGGACAGGCTGGAAATGGAGTTTCAGCGCCTGCGCCAGCGCGACGACGCGGGGCGCAGGGAGGCCGGCGAGCCGCGCCAGGAGTAGCCGCCCGCCGCCCGCCTTCAATTCCAGATGGACGGGAGCGCGGACTCGTCCAGTTCCAGCAACTCGCCGTCGGGCAGGATGTGTTTGACGGTCGCGCCGCGCTCGCGCAGAGGCGTCGAGAGCAGGCCGACGCGGTGGCAGTTGGCGCGCGGGCGCGCGTGGTTGGTCAGGGGCCGCGACTCGGAGCACATGATGGCGACGCGCGTGTCGGGGGCCAGTTCCATGATGCGGTCGAGCCCGCGCTCCAGGTCCGGCGTCGGCGCGACCACCTTGCCGCCGCACTCCGGCAGGTGCTCGTACCCGATGCCCTCGTCGCGCAGCAACTCTTCGAGCACGCGCCCGTTGTACTGCGGCCAGCGCGACCGCGCGATGCTCCTCACGTCGCACACCAGACCGATCTCGTGCCGCCGCAGCAACTCAAGGAAGTAATCGAACGGGTGGCGTCCGTGGCCGATGGTGTAGACGACAGACATGACGAAATGATGAATGCGGAATGATGAGTGATGAATTAAAAACGAAAGTCTTTAATTCGTCGTTCATCACTCCGCACTCATCGTTATTCTTTTCCGTAATTCGTCGAACGAGAGATGCACGAGGCTCCCGCCGGTGAACAGCTCGTCGTTGGTCACGTCCATGAAGGCGAAGGGTGGCGGGGGGAAACTGTCCATCTCTTCGTCCGAGTCGAAGTCGGTTTCGGCGAGGACGAGGCCGCGCAAGTCTCCCAGGAAAACGTCGACGGAATACCTGCGGCCTTCGTGCTCGTACGGGTGGCGGTTCTTGCGCAGCTCGTTGCCCTCGAAGACGGAGAGGACTTCGTACTCTTCCTCGCTCAGGTACACACTCGTGATGAGCGTGCGCGAGAAGTCGGGCGGGCTCGGCGCGTATTTCTGCGTGAGCTTGAGCGTCCATTCGTTCGTCGCGGGCCAGCGCGACTTGCGCAGGCGCAGCCGCGTGTTCGTGATGTAGTTGTCCGTGATCTGCGCGTGCGGGTCGCTCGTCCTGAGGCCGGGGGGAAGCTCGCGCAGCAAGTAGCGCCGCTCGCGCTCCACGCGCTCGTACTTGCGCGCGTGCTCGGTCGTGACGCGGCCCGTGCCGATGCGTTTCAGTTGCCAGCTAGTGGGAGTCATGCGCCGACCAACTCCTCCTCGCGCTCGCGCAGGAATTCGTGCGGCTCGACGATGCGGCCGGCGATGGCCGAGGCGGCGACGACGTAGGGGCTGGCGAGGTAGAGCTTGCCCGGGCCGCTGCGCCCCGGGAAGTTGCGGTTCTGCGCGCTGACGGTGACGGTCTCGGCCGAGGGCGACGCGCCCGGCCCGGCGTTGATGCACGCCCCGCAGCTAGGGTCTATCAGCTCGGCCCCCGCGCGCTCGAAGATTTCGATGTAGCCGCGCGAGCGCGCGTACTCCTTAATCTTCTGCGAGCCGAATTGCAGGTAGAGGCGGACGCCGGGCGCGACGCGGCGGCCCTGCTCGACGGCGCGCTTCAGGACGGCCGCGTACATGTCCATGTCGGCCATCTTGCCGCCCGTGCACGAGCCGCCGTAGGCCGCGTCGATCTTGACCTCGGCCGGCAGGTCTTCGATGTTGACGCCGTTGCGCGGGTCGCCCGGCGTGGCGACCATCGGGCGGATCTGTGCCAGGTCGATCTCGAACGTCGCCGCGTACTCCGCGTCCTCGTCGCTCCTGAGGAAACCTTTGCGCACCTCGTCGGCGTCGAGGCCGCGCATGCGCACCAGGTATTCGAGCGTCACGCCGTCGGGCTCAATGATGCCCGTCGTGCCGCCCGCCTCCACCGCCATGTTCGTCAGCGTCGCGCGCTCGTCCATGGGCATGTCTTTCAAGCCCTCGCCCGCGAACTCCAAGACCTGCCCGATGCCCTTGCCCTCTTTCATGTAGTCGGTCGCGAGGATGTAGAGCATCACGTCTTTGGCCGTCACGTCGTCGCGCTTCCTCCCCTTGAGTACGAAGCGCACGGTCTCGGGCACGCGGACGCGAATGTCTTTCGTGTACCAGGCGTTCGCCATGTCGGTCGAGCCCACCCCGAAGGCGAAGCAGCCGAGCACCCCGGCCATGCACGTGTGCGAGTCTGTGCCAATAACCAACTGGCCCGGCAGCGCTATGTCTTCGACCACGGCGTTGTGGCAGATGGCCTCTGAGCCGCGCTCCTCCGTCCCGCCGTAGAGGCGTATGCCCTGCTCCTCTGTGAAATTGGCTTGCGTGACGGCGAGGCCGTCGGCGCGCTCAAGGAGCCCCATCTTCCGCTTCTCATCCGACATCACGCGGCCGAGGAACGTCAGGTGGTCGCGGAAGGCGTAGACGGACTCGGGCTCGGTGACGCGCGCGTCCCTGCCGAGGGCCTGCTTGAAGAGGCTCTCGGCCATCGGCGTGACGTACTCGTGCGAGAAGCGCACGTCGGCCACGGCGAACAGGGCGTCTCCGGGCTTGACGGCTTCCACGCCCATCTCGCCCGCGCCGACGAAGGCGTGGCGCGCGATGATCTTCTCCACGATGTTCATCGGCCGCTTCGCCGTCTCGACGCGCGGCGGCCGGACCTCGCCCGCCAGCCTGGCCTTGTTGTAGTTGAAGAGCCCGGCGTACTCGACGATGGATTGCGAGATGGGGTCCAGGCCGCGCGTGAACTCGGCGAGCGGAATCTCCTCGCCGCGGCGTATGCGCTCTATCAGGCCGAAGTCTGTCGACGTGAGCAAGCCTATGTTCTGCGCGTTTTGTCCGTAAATCTTCTCTATGGTCCTGGCGATGACGAGCTGCAAACCGGCGGCCTTCTCCGCGTACGGCGCGGTCTCGCGCGACGAGCCGCAGCCCTTCGAGAGCCCCGAGACGACGACCGCGAAGCCGCCGTTCTTCACTTCATCTTTCTTGACGGCCTGCTCGCGCATGCCGACGTAGACGTACTGGCCGAGCGTCTCGTCGTAGTAGAAGCAGACCCAGCCGGGCGTAATCTCGTCCGTCGAGATGTTGTTCATCAGCGGCCGCGCCGGGTCGTACTCCAAGTCCTCGCCCGCCTCCAACTGGCGGCGTATGAGACTAGTGTCTTCGGTCAGGAAAAGGGCGCGACCCTCGAACCTGATGCGCTCCGGGCGCTTCTCTATCTTCTCTGCGGTCATCGACTGCTCCTCGTGAATTTAGTGCGATTAAAATCGGACTTGATTTCGGAAAGAAGATTATAACTGAACGCCCGCAAAAGTCGGAGTGGGCAAACCGCCGCCTATGCGCCGCCCGAGGATAAGGGTATTATGCGGAGAGATATTCCGCCCGGGTGGCAGTCGGGCTGTCCGCAATTGTTCGCCGTCCCGGCTCAGTCTTAAGCTCAGGGCCACAACTCTCACTGGATTAGGAGAACAGCGATGCAGGAGGGCAGGTGGACTAAGATCGGTGGCTTCTTCACCGTGATTGGCACAATCGTGGCGATTGTCGCTTTTTTCAGCGGCGACAAAAAAACCGGCACGACTCGCGACGAGGATAACAGTACTCCCGAAGTCAAAGGCAGCACTCCCGAAGTCAGAGACAGCCGTTCGCCGTCCCAAATCCCCGGCTTCACAGCCCCGGGGAAACCGTTGGGCAGCTCCGCCGATTTAAATGGGGACGGGCTCCCCGAGGGCCTCATCAGGAGGTGTTATCAGCAACCCCCGATCTGCGAGTTTGAGGTTTATGACGCCAAAAGGAATCGGACGTTGGGCGTGCTGGTGGGTGACGAGGTCAGCGCCATTTTGCCGTCGAAGACGGGCGGGTATTACGACATCGCCGTCCTCAGGAAGAAAGACCTCTCCGGGAGGCCGCTCGAAGGCGGCAAAATCTTCGTCTATAAGTGGGACGGGGAGGGTTACTCTCAAGCGGAATAGGTCTGCGGGCCGCGCGACGGCCCGACAACTCATTCGACCCGACTGACCTTAGAAGGTGAGGCGTGCGATGCGCGTGGCGGCCGTCCAACTTGAGAGCGTAGTCGGCGACGTGGGGGCGAACCTGGCGGCGTGTGAGCGCCTGGCCGACGAGGCCGCGCGCGAAGGCGCGGAGTGGATCATCCTGCCCGAGTTCTTCACGACGGGCATGGGTTTCCTGCCGGAGTTGGCGGAACACTCTTTGCCGCCTGACGGACCCGCGACCGATCTGTTGTCCTCTCTCGCCCGGCGGCACGGGGCCGTGGTCGGCGGGTCGTTTCTGTGCCAGGACGAGGACGGTCACGTGCGCAACGCGTTCTTCCTCGCGACCCCGGAAGGCATCGCGGGCCGCCACGACAAGGACATCCCGACGATGTGGGAGAACTGCTTTTACGTCGGCGGGACGGACGACGGCTTGATCAAGGTCGGGGGTCTGACGGCGGGAGTCGCCTTGTGCCTGGAGTTCAACCGCACGCGGACCGTCGAGCGCTTGCGCGGGAAGGCGGACATCGTGGTTGGAGGCTCGTTCACGTGGGGCGCGCCCGAGTGGGCGCCTTTCCGCCGACGCCTTCAGACTTCGATAGAGCGCTACACGGGCTGGGCCGCGCCGTTCGCCAGGCTCGTCGGCTGCCCGGTCGTAGAGGCGGCGCACTGCGGGCGCATACGCTGCAAGACGCCGCTGCTGCCGGTGGAGTACGTGACGGACCTCGGCGGGGGCGCGACCGTCTGCGACGCGGCTGGCAACGTACTCGCCCTCCGCGCCAAAGGAGAAGGGCCGGGCGTCGTCATCGCAGACGTGGAGGCCGGGCGCGTCGCCAGCCGCGAGCGCGTCCCGGCGGGCTTCTGGATTCAGGAACTCGATGCTGTGTCGAAGTTCGGCTGGCACGTGCAAGGCTGGCACGGGCGCAGGTGGTACAGGCGTCACGTCGCGCCGTGAGGTTTAGTCGGGAGCAGCATGGAAAGAATTCTCATCTTCGGGAACTCCGGGTCCGGGAAGTCCAGCCTGGCGAAGGCCCTGTCAGCCCGCCACAGCGCGGAACACCTGGACCTGGACACGATCGCCTGGGAGGCCGACCGGCCCGGCGTTAGGGCCCCCTTCGAGGAGAGCAGGGGCGCGCTGCTGCGGTTCATACTGGGCGCGGAGAGTTGGGTGATAGAGGGCTGCTATTCCGGCCTCCTGAAGGAGGCGGCCCGCTACTGCACGGAGATGATATTTCTGAACCCAGGAGTCGAGGCGTGCGTGCGGAACTGCGAGGCGCGGCCCTGGGAGCCGCACAAGTACCCGAGCCCGGAGGCGCAGGACGCGAACCTGCGAATGCTCGTCGCGTGGGTCAGGGAGTACGAGACGCGGGACGACGAATTCTCACTGCGGGAGCACCGGAAGTTGTTCGACGCGCACGCCGGTAGGAAGGTCGAATACAGGTCCAACGAGGAAGCCTCCCGGAGGGCGGGCGAAGCCACGCGCCGCGCGTAACGGCGGCCCGCGGCCGCCGCGCTGGTGGGCGAGCCTCTCGTCGCAAACGTCTCGCGCGCGGCGTCGGGCGCTTGTTTATGGCGCGGGCTGGTGATAGAAAGAGGCCAGAGTCAGTCTCCCCAGCAACCACGAAAAGAAGGAGGCGTTGAAATGCGACGTAAATTCTTTCTCTCCTCGGTGCTGGTGACTTTCGTTTTCGTCATTCCTTCGCTCGCTCAAACTCCGACCATCGAATACGGGCAGCCGTCGGAACTCCAGGGGGTCAGGAAGGTGTTCGTCGATACAGGCATGGACCTGGAGTCGCGCGACCGCATCCTCAGGGAAATCCAGAAAGGCGCGCCTAACCTGACAGTCGTCTCGCGCCCCGAAGACACGGACATTCACCTGCGGTTCCACATGGACGACGAGGACAATTACGCTGTGATCGTGCCGGCCAAAGCCAGGATCGGAATCGCTTCCGTCAGCAGGGGGGCCGGCACAGTGGTAAAAGTCGTAGACGACAAGCGCGTGCGCGTGCTGTGGAGTCGCAAGGACTCGAAGAAGACGTTTCTTGACAGCCGCCCGAGCACGAGCTTCGGGCGCGAGTTCGTGAAGCTTTACAGGCGCTACAACTGACGGCGCTGTCGGCGCTCGGCACGCACGCACCCGACGACCCATCGAAACCCGGCCCCGCGCGAGCACGCCTTCGCCGCTCACGCGGGGCCGGTTAATTCCCGCGCCAAATTATGTCACGGCCGTCACCGCGAAACATTTCGCCGCGAAACCGCATACATAACCAGGAACTGTCGTACCCACGCGAAAACCCGCCCGACGCGTGTCAGGACTGACAGTGACCAGTCCACTCACCCCAGGGACGCGGAGGGCGCGGGGGGTAGTGCAGCGACTTAAATCAAGCCGCGGCGCTATCCGTCTGCGCCCTCCGCGTCTGCCGCGACGCCGGGCGTGAACGATTCTTTTCGTCGTCGTCCGGCACCTCCGAGAACGGCCGCGTCCCGACGCTGAACACAGGTACGCCGCCCCGGAGGGCGGCGCGTCAGAGGGAGAACAGTTTTTATCGAACGCCCGGCCCGAACGTCAGGAGCGGACCGGGTGCTCCTTCGCGTAGCTGTAGGCCGTGTAGGCCGAGATGAGGTGGCAAACCCAGCCGAGCGTGCCGCCCGTCCCGATCCAGAAGCCCGGCGTGATAATCAGCCAGAAGAGTGCCGCCAGAAACCTGCCGTTGTAGAGTTGGCCGATACCCGGAATCAGAAAACTTAAAACTCCCGCCAAAGCTGGGTCGCGCATCTTTGTACTCACCTCCGTGCCTAATATACGAGAGCGACGGTAAAAAGTTCGCAGCAGGCAGTGTGCAGCGGGCAGTTAGAAGAAAAGCGCAACACCGCCCGCCGCTGCTTCTTCACTGCCTACTGCCCACTGCCTGCTGCCTACTGCTCTTCGATTCTTCGCACGTCAACTATCTCGGCGCGGAAGGTGCGAAGGGCCTGCTGCACCATCGGGTCCTGCTCGGCGATCTGGCGCAGGCGCTGCTTCTCCAGCCGCTTCTCCTCGTCTTTCGAGGGCGGCTCGTCTTGCGCGGCGCTCGCGTCCCTCTCCTTGATTACGATGCGCACACCCACCTCGCGCCCGGTCACCTCGCGGGCCACCTCGCGCAGCAATTTGACGCTCTCAGGCTTCGCCAGGTTGTCGCGCAGGTGCTTGGCCTCCGGCGCGAACTCCACGTACAACTCGTCGCCTTCGACCGCAGCCTTGCGCGCGCCTTCGAGCGCGATGACGAGGAACATGCGGCTGCGCCGTTCGAGCCCCTCCTTGATGCTCTCTATGGTCGAGCCCTGGGCGGGCCTGGCCAGAGCTTTCTGGTCCTGCGAGTTCTGGAACGCGGGCCGCGCGGCGGTGGCGG
>DATMVE010000029.1:0-43485 GCA_035563515.1 Pyrinomonadaceae bacterium | reverse complement strand
TGCCCGTGTCGCAACTGCTCTTACTGCGGCGGCACCGGGATGGAAGTGCAGCCGGGCAAGGGCGCGCGCCGCTGCCGCTGCGTGCTGCCGCCGGCCGTCGCCCAGATGAGCGACGAGGAGACGGCCCGCGAGCAGCATGATTATGAAGAGGCGCGGGCGACTTTGCGCCAGGTGAATTCTAGTTGAAAAGGTTCGCCCGGCGGGGCGGGCATATCTCAGCCGGAAGCGCGCGACGGCATGGCCGCGCGTGAGGGAAAGGAGCGAGTGTCTTCGTGACGACAATTCTTCTTTCAACCGAGAACCGCCCCGCCAATTTCAGACGTGAGGTGATGTGATGTTTTGGCCCATCGTGATTGTTTACATGACTCCGCTGTGGGTGTGGGCGCTCCTCTTCTGCGCCTGGTACACGCGGCGCTGGCGCAGGCGCAATCGCCCTCGGCCGGTCGAGATCGAGTGCCCGGAGAAAGTCATCGGCGAGATTCGCGTGCGGCGCGAGCGGCCGCTCGTCGGAGGGTGAGCATGAACGTCATCAGCGACGAGCGACGGCGGCAGATTTTAGAGTCCCTGGGCTCCGCGGTCTGCGAAGCCTGCGGCGGCCCCAAGGAGCCGAAGCTGTCCCACTGCGGGTCGTGCTTCTACAGGCTGTCGCCGGCCATCCGCAAGGCCCTCTATCTGCCCTTCGGCAAAGGGTACGAGCATGCCTACGAGGGGTCCCTGCGCGTCCTCGGCGCGGGCAGGCCGGCGGCGCGGACCGAGCGGCCGAAGTGCCGGCGATGCCAGGCCCCGCTCATCTTCGCGAAGCAGAACCCGACCGAGAGGAATCAGCACCCGTCGAATAACCCGCTGAACGCCGAGCCCCACCCGGACGGCAATCTCCGGCTTGACCGCGCCACGATGAGGTACGACGTACTGACGGGCGACGAGCTGCGGGAGGCGAGGGCGCGGGGCGAGGCGCTGTATCTCTCGCATTTCGTGGACTGCCCTTACAGGCAGCAGTTCAGGAAAGCGACGGCCTGATGAAAAGCGAAGACTTCAAATGCGAGCGCTGCAAACGGCCCGCGTCAAGGCTCTCGCTCTCGGCCGACGGCGAGAAGTGGATTTGCCCGGAGTGTGCGCTGCGTGAGGCGAGGGCGGCGAAGCTGAATGCAAAGCAGCGCGCGCACCTCGAAGAGCAGCTCGTCGAGCGTAGGCAGCTCGTGCGCAGGCGTGCGCAGGCGGTGCTTAATTTCGGCCACGTCAGACCGGAGGCTTCGGCGTGACGGCAGCCCGGCTCAAAGAGTGGCGCGCGTTCTGCGAGTGGCTGGGCCAGCGCCCGCGCAAGTGCGCGCACCGGTCAGACGTGCCTTCGCGGTGGAAGCCGCTCGTCTACGTCGGCGGCAACCCGACCGGAGAGCGTGCGCGCGAAGAGCGCCACGAAGTTGATTTAATTTTTTATTACAGCGGCTGGGGCTGGCGGCTGAGGAAGCGCTGGCGGGAGAGACTCGCCGAACTGGAGAAGGAGACGAATGATGCCTGAGCAAGTCAAAACTCAAAAATGTGCGGAGCACCCGGAGGCGGACGCCATCCACCTCAACTTGGCGTCGAACGCCCCGCTCTGCGTCTCGTGCGCCGTCGCCATCCGTCGCGAGGAGGCCGAGGCCGCGCGGCACGGCGCGGTTAAAGGCGGGCGCTCGGTGGTCTCGAAGCTCTACAACCTGGAGATGGAATTGGGGCCCGGCCGGCACGCCGCGAAGGTCTGCTTCCAGGTTGTCGCCAGCGTAATCCCTGGGCAAATCCACATGCCGGAATTCACCGAGGAGTGGTGGATTACCGGCGAGCAGTGGGACCGCATCACGAGCGATCCGGGGATGACGCCCGACCGCCCGGACAATCTTTTCATGCGCGCGCAGGCGGAAGCCTACTGGTACGCCGAGCGCATCACGGACCCGCGCTTCGTCAACTGGGTGCGGGTCGAGTTCATTTACTTTTGAGGTGTCGCCATGATTTTCGTCGTCAAGAAAGTGGGCAAACAATGGCTCGTCAAAAATAGGTTGACGAAGCACACCAAGGGCGTGCGCCCGACGAACAGCGAGGCGCAGCGCCTGGCCGCGCAGCTCGAACGTGAGCAGCGCCGCTTCGGCTTCGAGCACGTGGTCGCGAGAGAGGATCGTGCGCGATGAGCGGGCAACAAATTCCAGGCTGGTACATGCCGCTCGGCTCAAGCAGCTTTCACTGCTTCGGCGAGGCGGATGGCCACGTCATGCTCCGCTCGGTCTGCATGGCCCTCTACAGCACGCCCTGGTTCGTGAGCAGGGGCGTGCCCCTTCAGCGGAGGGGGCTGCACCAGGAAGGGAATTGCCTGGGCTGTCGGGCGTGGCTCTCGATCCCGAGGAATAGGCTTGAGCTGGGGGCCGCGGCGTGATGAGTTCGATCCTCTTCGACGAGCACGGGATTCCCTACGGCTGGCAGGACGTGCGGCTGACGGAAGAGGAGCTTGACGAGATGTGCGACGCGCTGGACGTGGACGACGAGGAGCGGGCCGAGAGAGTTGTCGAGGGGGCCTACGCGCGCCTCTTTGGGGAGTCGGTCAACTAAGTATTTGGGGGTGCGTGCGCGCGTGCGTGGCGGGGGCTAATGATGCTCGTTTGCAAACACTGTAAATGTCGGGTGGGCAGGTGGCACGCATGGGGTCCGAAGCCCTACTGGAAACACCAAACGGGCGGGCGCAAAAAGAGCTGCGGAAAGCGGCTCACTGACGCCGATGTCGAGCGGGTTTCTAGGTAATGAAAAAACATATTGTCATTACCTAGCCGCGAGAAAGGGGCAAACAGGGCCGCCGCCGGGGCTTGAGCGCCCGTTTTCATTGGCCGCGATGAGGGATGGGGGATGAGGGATGAGGGATGATTTAGGTGCCGAAATCGCGGTTTTTAGCTTGCAGGAATTTTGGAGAATTTCGTGATGGTAAAATCCCAAACTCTGAAGCTCCAAAAAGACTCCGCAATGGGGGTCCTGCACCTGGTCGCGACCTCTCCGGGCCGGCTCCCGAAAAACCATCCCTTCGCGCCCTGCAAGGCTTACCTGGAATGGCTCGCTGCGGGCGGCGTGCGAGCCCAGAGAGTCAACCTGGAGAGGGCCGCGCGGATCATCGGCGGCGTCTCAATCGTCGATTTCGACTGGCGCGCCCTGACCGCGGCCGACGTGGAGCTGGTGCGCTCGCGCCTGCGGCTCGAAGGGTACTCTTCTTCGACGATCAACGGCACGCTCTCGGCGCTGAAGGGCGTCGCCCGCCGCGCCTGGCGTCTCGGGCAGATGAGTGTCCAGGAGAGGGAAGCGATCCGCGATATTGAGGGCGTGGCCCTGGGGCATCGCGCCAGGCCCGCGCGCGTCCTCACATTCTGCGAGGTCAAGCAGCTCTTCGAGGCGTGCGACCGCGGGGGCGGCCCGCTCGGCGCTCGCGACGCCTGCCTCCTGACTCTGCTCTACGGGGCGGGCCTGCGCGCCAACGAAGCGCACAGGCTGAACCTTTCTGACTTCAACCCGCGCGCTCATTCTTTGCGCGTCCACGGGAAGGGCGACCGGGACCGCACGATCTACTTCCGCGAGGGCGGCGCGCGCCGGGCACTTCATCTGTGGCTGAGAGTGCGCGGGCGTGACGAGGGCGAGCTGCTTCGGCCCGTCAACCGGCACGGGGAAATACTGCCGCGGCGTCTCTCTTACGCGGGCGTCTACGCCGCGTTGGAGCGCAGGGCACGAGCCGCCGGGCTCTCGCACATCACGCCGCACGCGCTCCGGCGCTCCATCGGCACGCACCTGCTGGAGAAGACGAAGGGCGACATTGATCTCGTCCGTGAATACCTCGGGCACGTCGACGTGCGTACGACGCAAATCTACATCCACCGCGGCGACCGGGCGCGGCGTCTGGCGGCCGAAAACGTCAGCGTGCCCTTCCGCGTGCCGACGGGCGGGCGCGGCCGCCGCAAGCGCCGCCGGCGGCGGCGCAAGTAGCTATGGCGTTATGGCACGTTCGGAGTGGGCCATTTTCAAATCGGGGTTTCTGCTGGGTCTCGTGGCCGGCCTCATCTTCGGATTCATCGTCGGCTCGTTTCTGTTGTTGGGACTGATAAGGGAGTTGAAATGAGACAAACCCTTCTTTTCTTACTCGTCAACGCCGGCGCGTCCTGGGCGACGTTGCGCGTGCTCATACACGTCCTGCGCAGGCGGCCTAACATCGACGGCCGGTTCTATGCGGGCGTTCTCTTATTCGTTCTGTTCTGCGGGCTCGTCCTGGGGACTTCCGGGCTCCTGGCGGGGGAAGCTCCGGGGGGCTGCCCGAGGTAAAACTTCGACGCAATTTGACGCTGATAATAGGAGTGGGCAATGTCAGAAGACTTTCAATTCGAGGCCCTGGAGCGTTGGCCCTACGCCAAACCCAGCGGCCGCCGCGCGACGTTCAAGGCCAACTACAGCAAGACGCTCGCGCAGCTCCGCGCGGAACTCACGCGGGCAGGCGCACGCAGGCCCATCATCCAGACCGGCCACCGCGGCGAAGACATTCGCTTCGACGGACTGCCCAAAGCCAACGCGCGGACCCCGCGCTTCCCGGGCGTCTGCCTCATCTTCGAGAAATGGAAGCCGATAGGCAGGAAGAATGAACAGGGCCAGCCGCTCGGCGTCTACGAGACGCTGGAATTCCCCTGCGCGACCTACAGTCACTGGGAAGACAACCTGCGCGCCATCGTGCTCACGCTCGAAGCCCTGCGCGCGGTCGCACGCTACGGCGTGGCCGGCACGGGGGCAGAGGCGGCAGGGAAGACCGAGGAGGCGAAACAGTATTCGGGTTTCGCCCGGAAGAAAATCTCGGACGAGGGGGCGCATCACGACGGCCGTCAGGAGCTGACGCCGGAGGCCGCGGCTTCGATATTGGCCGCGTGTGCCGAAGGCGGCTGGACGGTGCAGAGCGTCTTGAGTGGCCGTGCCGAGATGGAGGCGTGCTTCAAGGCCGCGGCAAAGAAATCACACCCGGATGCGGGCGGGACGGACAACGCTTTCGTCGCGGTCAGTCAGGCCGTCACCGTCCTGCGCGCGCACTTCAACGGGAATTAAAAGTCAGTTTTCACCCTTAGTTATGAAAGCTGAATACCGAGGCTCCTCTCCTCTCACAATTCTCGTCCGCTGCACCTGCGGATGCCGGAATTATTTCGCCCGTAAATTATGGGCCAATATTGGCTTCCTGCGCTGTGACAACTGTTTTGCCTGGATTGCATATAATTCGCTCAGGGTGATTCACACCCGGAAGGGGAGTTGTATGGCCGAATTCAAGGAGACACCCGAGCGGCTGGAGGTCGTCAGAGAGTTGGAGGAGGCGCAGGCCCACTTGGAGCGCGCCGCCGAGCTGCTCAGCGGCCAGGACAATAAGGACCGCGCCCATAAGGTCCGTAACGTGGCGCAGGGCGCAGTCTCCCAGCGCAGCCTGTGCGCCCAGGACTGGAGTATCGAGGACCGCGACGCGCAGGCCGCGGCCTGAAATGCGAAAGCCCGCCCTTTGCAGAGAGCAGGCTTTCATCAACGCTTTGAACCTCACGGCTCCGAGCTTACCGTTCGCGAGGAGCGTATGCCAGCGCGGCTACGCATGTCAACGACTCATTCACAGAGGAGCACAGCTATGGAAGAGAACCCTGTCCCGTCACAGACGGGAACGACTTCTGAGGTCTTAGGGGAGACTTCGGGGGCAACATCTGGAGCGGGGACTGCGGCGGCCGCGGCGACGGCTCGCGGGCTTTCACCCGACGAAGAGAGGACCACGATGAATCTCTTCAAGTTGGTCAATGAGCAGATCACCGGTTACGGCGGCCGACTGACGCTCTCCTATCAGGGGGCGGAGGTGACGGTGTCCAGCCTGCACTGGAACGGCATCCACTGCCGCGACGAGCAGGGCGGGGCGGTCGTCGTGCCGGGCGAATGGACGTACCTGAAGGAACTCTTCAAGGAGTTGGTCATCGAATAGGCGGCACTGACGCAGGGGTGAAGGGAACTCTTCAGGGGTAAACTCTTCGCCCCTGCAACTATATTTCAGGAGTAGAAGCCATGCCAGGACGTTATTGATGGGCATCCTGACCTAAGGATTGGCACGCGGCCGCCCATAACAAGCGAAGCCACTCAATGAATCAGTTTAGGTGGCGCTTCGTTTATCTCATTATTAAAGTCGGGATTAGTTTCTCTGAACCGCTCGACGATAAAATCATAATGTTTCTTGAGAAACGCTACTATTATTTCATTCGCGTCTTGGCCCGTATCCCGCCTCATTAAAATGCAATGTCTTCGGAGTTGTCGGAAGTATAAAACTTGAGTCTTGGATCCTCTATTATGGATACCTTGTCCTGCAATTCTTCAGGGACAAGCAAGGTGGCATTTGGATCTTTAATAATTTGAATTGTTCGAATTTGATTAAGACTACTTAGTGGACGCAGATCCTTAATTAGAGGGCAATTATTTATAATTATCAGTTGCAGGTTGTTACAAGTGGCTAATGCGGATATATCCTTAACTGAGAAACAGCGGACTATCAAAAGCTCCTTTAAATTGGTCAGACCAGAAATAAAATTTAAATCCTGTGCCGGCATAAAAAATAAATTTAACTGCATTAAGTTAATCAATTTCGCAATAGGGGTTAAATCCTCTATGTTATTTATCGTAGACATGGTTAATCTTGAAAGATTGGTTAAATTTCCAATCGCACTAATGTCCTTGAGGCTATTAAAAGTGCTTATACCTAAAGTTTCTAATTGGGTTAAATTTTCGATCATCCCTAAATCTGCTAAACGCCAAGATCCAGTCAGTGATAGGTAAGTAAGATTCACCAAGTATGTTAGTGGGCTAAAGTCTTCAACCTGCCAAAGATTATCTATAGACAACTGTGTGAGTTGTGGGAGATGTTGAAATCCTTCCAACGTTGAAGTGCGATTCAAGAACAGCCCCGTTCGATTCCTTAGAATCCGCTTTGCATATTCTGCACGATCAAAAGAATCCCATGCTCTCATAATCTCATTCTCGACAGCCAGTCGGCCATCGCTGGCATAGGTCTCGATCGCAGCAAGCGCTTCTTCACCCCCGATTAATGATAAAGTCCGAATACAGGCAGCAGCTTGGGTGGAATAGTATCGACCTCTTTTTGACAGATAAGCGATTGCCAAGTCGCCTGCGGAGGCCAGCAGTTTTGCTTCACCCATCTTTTTAGGTGGAATGAGTTCAGTCAGTCGCTGTATAAGTTTCTGCCTGATACCTCTATTTAACTCGACTGAGGTTTCTAAGCAGGCTACAGCAAGAAGGTACAATTGATGACGGAGAGACGCATCCGAATCGCCGCGTTCAAGTAATCCGTTTATAAGCTCTTCCCGCTCATTGGTTCTAGCCAGTCCTGCTGCTAATATCACAACCTCGCGCCACTGTTCCTCATGAGCATGATTAACTAACAAACCAAAGTCCCCTTCGTTTAGGAGAGCCTTCGCCGCCAAGAATTCTTGAAAGGTACGGTGAGTGAAGTCGATGTTATCTTTCACTGGTTCTCTGAGGATCCCGCTCCTCTCAATGAAGAGTTTAAGGACGCTTTGCCCCGAAACTCCATCCCCCAAATTATCCATAACAGCCAGCTTCTGATTAAGCCGCTCTTCGACCTTGGGCAGTAAAACCATTGAATAGTTGTTCTTAATCAACCAGTAAGCCATGTCCTGCAAGAGAGATAATTTTTGACGGTATCCGAGCGCCGGATAATCTCGCAGGTCTACCTTTCGTTCAATGTCACGGCGCTCTACAAGCATATGAATGCATGCCTCGTAAAGCTCGATTCGATCTGAAGGCAGTTGCTCCTGCCGGTCTCTATTCAGGGCACATAGCATCGCGCAAAGGAGAGGGTTTGTAGCGAGTTTACGCTTTTGAGACTCCCTGAGCATAGTCAGCTTTAAATTTTCAGCGAGCGGCTTCATTTTGGCGCGAGCTTCTTCTTCCTGAAGTTGCTCAAGAACTGCTTCGTGCCACTGGTCTATGAAGTTATTTATATCCGGCAGTTCCATAGGCAACAATTCTGCGTTTACGAACCCTTCCGCTTCCATCCAGCCCTCTTCAATCGCGTAGGGGCGTGAGCTGACCACAAATCTGACTCTTTCATAAGAATTCATTAATTCTCTGAGCCAGTCACGGACTTCATCTCTCATCGCCTGTCCGAGTTCGTCTAGGCCATCTATAAGTACAACAGCACGCCCGGATCTGAGTTGCTCGTGGACCCACCCGTGGGGCATCGAACCGGCAATCACAGTTGAAACGAATTTTGGAAAATCTTCAGGAGCAGGAAGCCCTGTCTCTGAGCACTGACGCAGGCGTATAAAGAAAGGAATCGTCTCATTCCAATCAACTAACCCCCCTTTAAAATCCTTTTGAGCCGAGCGGACAGCCACCCACTGCAGAAGAGTCGTCTTGCCCGACCCCGCTTCGCCTAAAACTATTAACCGATTTGTCTCCGCGAGTACTTCATTCACAGATACAGGAGATCCGGGATCATTTTTTGATTGGCCTTCGGGAGGCTGCTCTACCTCTGACAGATCGGTTTCCTCGGCATTACTGCCCTGCCTGACTGAGAGCGTGACGTACGCAACGCTTAATCGGTGTCTGGCACTGGCAGGAGAGAGGTCAGCACCGAACAACTGTAGGTAGTCTAAGTTTCTTAAAACCGCCAGACGATAATCACCCTCAAAGCGCGCGACTTCGAGGTCGATTTGATCACTGCTCTTACGGATACGCTGCACCTCCGCAAGCACCTGATGAGCCACATCAAGAATTTGATTCTCCTTCTTGAGAACCTCTGCAAAAGTACGCTCATTAAACTGCGGGAGTTGGGAGGCGATGTCTACGATATATTGACTAGAGTCGTGAATGATTCGCTTATAAAGCTCTGTTTCGGCAGATGAAAATAAATTTGTGGCGGATGGATTAGAGGCTAAGAAGTAATCGGCTAATATCTTCGGGTCTAAGTTGTGTTCGAGAAGTAGCTCGGCTTTAATATCAGTCTTATTGAGGGTTTCACCCGCTGTCTGAATGGCTGCCACGCGTCCATTCTCAGGAACGCTGGCCCACTCGATATTAATTATTTCGAGTAAATTCTCGGCGACCTTTTCCCCTATTGCTTCAAACTGTCGCCTCGCGCGGGCCTGGGCGAAAAAATCCGTTGTCTTCGACTTGATAATATCTATCAAGGCAGAGCCAGCTCCTTCAGCTGTGGGCGATTCTTTCATCCATTGCTTCAAAATTGCCTTCGCAATTGCTGGGGCGAGATAGGCCGCGATTGCCTCAATGATTGTCATATTGTCAGCGCTCTCTATAGGGAATTGTGAGGCTAACGGTTAATAACTTCGTTAGCAGGAATAAAAATGCTGGGGAAAGATATGCCTGCTGAGAACTGATGTCAATAGTGCCTGATTCCTTGTTACGGCTTATCGGGTAGACGCTTTCAGGTCAGAGAGCAAACGGGCAAACGCCTTCTCGAAATCGTCGTGGCTCTTCCAGTTCGAAAAATCAGGGATGAAGTACTCACGCACTTCCACCGCCAGGTCTTTACCCTGATCGGCGTCGAAGCATTCCCACTCTTTGAGAGTATCGTAGCCAGTCAGGCGGATGGGAAACAGCTTGCGCCGCCCCTCTTTAATCTCAGCTTTGCGCGCCCTCCGAATCTCAGTCATCACCCACTCACTCTGCAAGCTACTTTCGGAAAGAACTAATAGCAGGCGATCATGAACCTGAATGGCTCTGTCGATTTGCTCGTACAGCTTTTCCCCGCCTTTAATTTCTTCAGGGGCGTACCAAACACGCAGACCAGCCGCGCGCATCCGTTCGTGCAAGCGCCTGGCGAACTCTTCATCCTTGTTCGAGTAGCTGATAAAGCAGGAGTGGAATTGAATGGGTTGCATAGCTGCCACGAGCGCTGGGATTTGGGTAATAAACTCATCCGGCACACCACAGCCGCGGAGGAATATTTCAGGAATCTTTCCTTCTGAATCATAAATAGTGCTGATGCTAATATCCGAAGGCCCACCATGATTCACAGCTTCTAATCCAATAGCTTCACTAAGATCAACTCCAGATATAACTGCATGACTTATATCGGCTACATCGAAATTTGCGCCTTTGAGGGACGTATATCTGAGGTTCGCGTTGAATAGGTTAGCGCCACTGAGGTTTGCGTCTTGGAGGTGCACGCCTAGGAGGTTCGTGTCTCGGAGGTCCGCCCCGCTAAGATCCGCCCCACTGAAGTTCGCGCCGTCACAGTTCGCGTCAGTAAGGTACGCCCCGCTGAGGTTCGCGCCGCTGAGGTTCGTAGCGATGAGCTTCGCCCTCATGAGGAGCGCACCACTGAGGTCGGCACCGACGAGTTGCGTCCCGAAGAGATTTGCGGCTATGAGGTTCGTGCTTTTGAGATCTATGCCACTGAGCTTAGCTTCTCTGAGGGACGCGTCCTCGAGGTCAACAACTATCCTAGGGTGCTTGATTCTCCAATCATTCCATGCACTTACTCCTCGTTCCAATATCTTCAAGTGCTCTTCATTTGCCATAGCACGCCTCACTGTGAAGAAAGATGATGAGACCAGCATAAAGTGTAGCTTGCTCCATTACCCTTTGCCAGCATTAATGCCCGCGCATCGAACGCGGGTCCTTCCCCTGCATTCAAGCCGTGAGGGTGTCGCGCGACCGCACTCTCTCTCCAGTCTCAGAAATTTATTTCATTTCATCAGCAGGACTTTTTCATTTCGTGCTGTATTTATGCGGGTCAGAAGCGGTTTTATTCATCCGGGCCGCCCCCGGATGCACGCAACCTTGTTATTTATTCCGTGCTGCCGAGCCGCCCGGCCTGCGCTCAGCTCATAAGTGGAAGAGCCGGCCCCTGCGCCTCCCCTCGCGCCGTGATGATTTACCCGTAGAAAATTACCTATTATCCCCTCCGTCTTTGCGTCGCTTTCCTCCCCAGCCCAGAAGCCCGCGAGAAAGTTAAGCCGCGTTAAAGATCGCACTCGGACACCCCCCCCCTGGCGGGCGGCGTCCGGCGAATTTGTATCATGCGGACATGGGAGCCGCGTCCGGCGTGCTCTGCAACCCCCTAAACGGCCACCCGTGGCCGAAGACGATGAGCGGCTCCGAGTTGTTTTGAGTATGGCACTTCCCTCAACTAACCCCTCCGCAGAGCGCCGGATATTTCCGTCCGACCTGACACGCGCAGCTCGCAGGCGTGCCCAGCGCGAGGCCGACAAACTGGCCGGCCGGGACCCCAAACGAGAACGCAGAGACTCCAAGAAAAACCGTTACCTCGACCTCGCCCAGCGCATGCAGTTCATCGCCGACGAGCTGACTCTGGCCGAAGACGAGGACCTTCTCCGCCGTCTGAACTACATCATCAACCAGACGCGGCTGCGCGGCTGCCCGCCGCAGAAGCAGGATTACGAGCGGGTTTTCGAAGCCATCCGCGACCAACAGTGCGTGTGCGTTTACGACATCTCCGAGGAGACCACGTTCCCGCCTTCAGTCGTCTGGGGAATCATTGACGGCCTCGTCGCCATGGGCGTGCTGCGGCCGGAGCGCGGGTGCGCGGAGCGCGATGACTATGACACGCGCTTCAAGGTGATCGGCCCGCTCCCCTCCTCTTCACCGGTCAGGCCCTGACGCGCTCGGACACCCCCCCCCGAACTAAATCCAGACCCTCTCATCTAGTATCTGTCGCCAGGCCGCTCGTGCCTCCGGGGCCGTCGCACAGGGCGAGTCGCGATGCTCAGCCACGCTTCGAGGCGGCGACGCCCGAGGCACGAGCGGCCTGCTGAAACGAATCCTTGAAGCGGAGACTTTCTATGTCGCGTAAAACCATTTCCACAATCGTCATGATCCTCGGCCTGGTGACGGCCGTCACGGGCGCGGTCGCCGCGCCGCTGGCCCAGTTCAGCACTGCCCTTTCCGACGCCGTGATGGTGCTCGGGGCGGCCGCCGCCGTCGCGGCCAGGTACCTGCGCCACACGCCCGAGGTCCGCCGCGCCCGGCGCGCGGTGCGCAAAGACAGGCGCGCGGCTCGCAAGGCCGGGAAGACTCTGACGGCCCTCGCGCTGCTCGGCGTCACCTGGGCGAGCGCGGGCTGCGGCGTCAAACCCCCTTCGCGCGAGACGCTGGAGAAGATGGCCTCGGCCGGCCGGACGGTCGAGAACACCATCGAGGCCAACCGCGGGTTGCCCCTCATGCTCTTCTCGACCGGCCGGCTCACCATGCAGGGGCGGATTGAACTCGACGAGGCAATCGAGGAGGCGCGCTCTGCGGTCGCCGACTTCAATGAGGCGATGGCGGGCGTGCTCGCGTCGGAGAAGCCTTCCCTGAAGCCGCTCGTGCCGCTGGCGCTCAAACTCGTGAGGCGTGTCGAAACCTTGAACCGCCCGGACCTGTCGCCCGTGTGGAACGCGGCCTTCGGCGCGGCCGAGGTCTCCCTGCTCTTCGTCGCCAATTACTTCGCGATTACGGTCTCGGAGCTGCGCACCAAGGGGCTCAGCGACCGGCAGATCGCGCGGGCCGCGGGCGTCCCGTACGACCCCGCGGATTTCGAGCTGCTCGAAGGCTACCGCGCGCGCGCCGCGCGCGCGCAGATTGATTCTGAGTAAAGGGACGAGCAGTTCATGTCACGGGTAATCAAGATCAACCGGCCGCGGGCGCTCTTCAGGGATTTCTCCCTGGGACAGCTCGCCGCCACTGTGGTCGCGGCCGTGATCGTCTCGGTCATCGCCGCGGCCGTCTCCGTCTGGGTCGCGCAGGCCCAGACGGAGACGCGCCTCTCGGCCGTCGAGAAGACTCAGGAGAAGCTGGTCACGCGCGAGGTCTTCGACGAGCGCTGGAAAACCGTGGACAGGATTTGGGAGAACCTGGAGAAGCTTCGCGACCGGCTCTTCCCCGACCTGAAGGAGCGTGACGGCAAGTGAGGGTAACTGCCACGACCAGACTTCTGCTCGCACTCTCCGCGCTCTCGGCCGCCGTCGGCGTGAGCGCCGGTTTATTCATTGTGCTCGTGAAGGGCTAGAAAAGGTGAGACGCATGAAAAGATTATTTCCCCTGATAATTTTGATTATCGCGCTCGCCTCGGCGGCCGCGGCGCAACAGCCCGAAAAGAAGGCCCTGAAGATAGGCGACCCTGCCGGCATCACGGCCCAGTGCTTCGGCGACTGTAACGGGAGCGGCGCGGGCCTCACGGGAATTGTCGGCGTGAGCGGCGGAGCGGCCGGCACCGGCTCGCTCACGCTACCCGCCGACGCGTTCATCGGCAACGGGGCAAAGGAGGTCAGTATTCTTCGGCCCTCGCCCTCCTGCACGCCCGCGGCACTGCTGGACACCCTGCGCCGTGCGGCGCGCTTCCTGCCGCGTGAAGCTGACCCACTGCCGGACGACATCATGCGGCCGGCTATTCTCCTGCCGGACATCACCGTCAATCAGGCAATGACCCGTGGCGACCAGCTCCGTGCACAAGCCGCGCAGGCTGACGCTGACGACGAGGACGCCAGGCTGATACGCGAAACGTTGGCCGTCTGCCGGGAGGATAGGTGATGCGGGTCGAAGATCGCGACGAAGGCGTGACTCTCTTCCAGTTCGTAGGGCTGACAGTCCTGGCCTACTTGGCCGGCTGTCTCTGTTTGGGCGGGCTCATCTATGCGACGGGCGGGTGACAGGCCGAAGAAAATCAAGTGAGCGTCGAAGTCTCCAAAAACATCAGGAAGCTTTTCAACCTCGACAAGCAGATCATCTTCGCCACGGCGAAGAGCCTGACGGAGGTGGCGAAGGAGTCGCAGACGAATGTCATCGCGGAAATCCCGGACACCTTCACCACGCGCAACAACTGGTATCTGCCCTCGAATAAGTTCGGCGTCAAGGTGAAGGCGGCGAGGAAAAACGACCTGACCGCCGAACTCAAGTCCGCCGCCGACTGGCTCGTGCGCCACGAGCAGGCGGGCGTGAAGACTCCCGAGGGGAGCCACCTCGCCGTGCCGACCGCGAACGTCCGCCGGACTAAGCGGCAGATCATCGCGCGCTCGCAGCGCCCCCGGAATCTCAAACGCGCCTTCGTGATTCAGACCAGTTCGGGGCCCGTGCTCTTCCAGCGTAAGAACAAGCGCCAGATCGTCGCGCTCTACAACCTGGAGCCGCGCGTGAAAATCAGGAAGCAGTCCACTGTCGTCGAGCCGACGAAGCTGACTGTGCAGCAGCGCTTCGACCCGATCTTCGAGCGGAACCTGGCCGAGGCGGTCAAGACGGCGAAGGTGGAGTGATGATTGACCGGGTTGCACTGAGAAGCGTCCCGGTGGGGCGCGCGGGCGTGCCCTTCCCGAGCGGCCAGGTGTTCACCGCGGAAGCCATGAGGGAGCTGGCCGCGCTCAAGCCCGAGCGTTACCAGTGGGACGAACAGACGGGCGAGCTGAGGAGAATACTCGCCGTCGTCTACGAGGGCAACACAGTCTTCATCTGTTGATCATGAAAGCAGGCGACACTTCACTATCAATCTCGCAGCTCGCGAAACTCTGCGGGCTCGACCGCGCCACCGTCACGAAGCGGCTGGAGGCGGTCCCGTCCGCCCCGGGCGAGAAGGGCGCGAAGCTCTATCTGCTGAGCGAGGCGCTGCCGGCACTAATCGCCGGCGAGTCCTCAGAGATGGACGACGCGAAGCTCCGCAAGACGCAGGCCGAGGCGGACCTCAAGGAACTCGAATACAGGCGCGAGCAGAATGAGGTGGTCGAAGTAAAAGAGGTCGCGGATTACGCGCTCCGGCTCTTCAAGGCGATCAACAACCGCGTGGCCGTGCGCTTCCCCCGCGAGATCGCGGCGCAGGTCTACAAGGCGGAGTCGCCCGCCCACGCCACGGAAATCCTCCAGCGGGAACTGGGACGCCTCTTCAATGAGCTTAGAGAAGATCACAAGCGTTTTCTCTGAGGCTCTGCGGGCGGCCATCCCCGAAGCCTTCCTGACCGTCTCGATGTGGGCGGCCACCTACCGCTTCCTCTCGGCCGAGCGCAGCGCGCGGCCCGGCCGCTGGCGCAACGAGGTCACGCCGTACCTGGTCGAGATCATGGACTCGGTCACGAAGCCCGGCGTGCGCGAGGTCGTGTTCGTCAAGAGCGCCCAGATCGCCGGCACCGAAGGGGCCAACAACATCATCGGCTACTTCATGCACGCGGACCCCTCGCCCATTCTCTACACCTGCGAGACGGAGCCGAAGGCCGAAGCCTGGTCGAAGGAGTCGCTCGCGCCGATGATCCGCGACACGCCCGTGCTCGCGAGCATCGTGAGCGACGCGCGCTCCCGCGACTCGGGCAACACCATCGAGGGCAAAAGTTTTGCGGGCGGCCACCTCGCCATCGGCTACGCGACCTCGGCCGCGACGGCCTCCTCGCGCCCCCGTCGCGTGGTCATCCTCGACGAGCGCGACGCGTACAAGGAGACGGCCGAGGGCGATTACTGCAAGCTCGCCGAGAAGCGCACGACGACCTTCCCAGACGCCGTCATCTTCAAGCCGTCCACGCCGCGCGATAGGCTGGAGCCGGAGCCGGGCTCGCCCCCGGACGCGCCGCGCTACTCGCCCATCGAACTCGAATACGAGAATTCAGACAAGCGCAGGTACCACGTCCCCTGCCCGCACTGCGGCGAGTACCAGGTGCTCGAATGGGGGCGCGTGAAGTGGGACTCGGAGGAGGAAGTGCTCGACGCTTATTACGTCTGCACGAACGGGTGCCTCATCGAGCACGAGCACAAGGCCGACATGCTCGCCCGCGGGAAGTGGATCGCGGAGAAACCTTTCAAGGGGCGCGTCGGATTTCACCTCTGGGAAGGCTACTCGCCCTTCGTCACCTGGGGGCAGATGGCCCAGAACTTCCTGGAGGCGAAGAAGAACAAGGCCACGCTCAAAGTCTTCATCAACACGTCGCTCGCTGAAGGCTGGGAGGAGCTACCCGAGCAGGCGCACACGGACGACCTGGCCTCCAGGCGCGAGCCTTTCGAGGCGGAAGTGCCCGACGGCGTGCTCGTGATCACGGCCTCGGCCGACGTGCAGGGCAACCGCCTGGAGACCGAGATCGTCGGCTGGGGCCTCGACGAGGAATCCTGGTCTCTCAAGTACGAGGTGATCGAAGGCGACCCGGCGCTCCCCGCGGTCTGGGAGAAATTGAAAGAATTGTGGACGACGCCCCTCGCGCGCGAAGACGGCACGGAGATGAAAGTTCAGGCGGCGTGCGTGGACTCGGGCGGCCATCACACCAAGCAGGTCTACCGCTTCTGCCGGCAGAACCGCGGCCGCCGCTGGTTCGCCGTCAAAGGCTCCAACACTCCGGGCAAGCCCCTGGTCTCGAAATTCACTTTGCAGGGGCGGCCGCCCGTCCGCCTCTACACAGTCGGCACGGAGGCGGCGAAGGACGAAATCTCCAACCGCCTGCTAATCACGGAGCCGGGCCCCGGCTGCATGCACTTCCCCGAGGGCCGCGACGAGGACTACTTCAAGCAGCTCAGGAGCGAGCGCCCCGTCATGCGCTACACGCGCGGGCAGGGCGTGCGCAAGTGGGAGAAGATTCGTCCCTCGGCGCGCAACGAGGCGCTCGACCTCCGGGTCTACGCGACGGCCGCACTCACCATCCTCAGCCCGAACCTGAAGGCGCTCCAGCGGAAGCGCGCCGCGGGCGAGGCCCTGGAAGTGAGGCCCGCGGCCGAGCCGGAGACCGAGGTCGAAGAGACGGCCGCGCCTGAAGATGCCGGGGCCGCTGTCTTACGCGCCCTGGCCGAACTGCCGGACGAGTCGGAAACGCCGCGCCCGCCCGGCCGCGCCCGCCGACGGCGCGGCGGCTTCGCGACCCGCTGGTGATTGAACCTGATATAGCCGCTCGGACATCCCCCCCCCCGAATAAAAAAACTGCCCATTTGCCATTATGCCCGCGCGCACCCTTGCGCGCGCGGAGACGAAAGGCATGGCAGACGCTTCCATTTCTACTTTCGAGCCGACCGAGATCACCGCAGGCTCTACCCTCAAGTGGGTTAAATCGCTCCTCGATTATCCGGCCTCCGAGGGTTACGTGCTCAAGTATTACTTCCGGGGCGCGGGCACGGGGTTTGACGCCACGGCCACGGCCGACGGTGACGACTTCGAGGTCAACGTGCCCACGGCGACGACTGCCCAGATGGCGGCCGGGACCTATTACTGGCAGGCGGAAGTCTCCCTCTCGGGCGAGAAGTTCATCGTCGACACTGGCGAGGTCAAAGTCAAAGCGTCGCTCGCGGCGACCGCCGCCGGCGACGCGTTCGACGGGCGCAGCGAGGCGAAAAAGATTCTCGACGCCATCGACGCCATGCTCAAGGGCAAGGCCACGCTCGACCAGCAGGAATACTCAATCGGCAACCGCGCTCTCAAGCGCATCCCCATCCCCGACCTCCTCAGCCTGCGTAAGCACTACGCGCAGCTCGTCGCGCGCGAGCGCCGCGTGGCGAAGGGCGCGCCTCTCCTCAAATCAATCAACGCGAGGTTTAAGCGGCCGTGATGATCAGCCTGGGCATCAGTACAATCGTCACCGAGGGGACGAAGCGCGCGAACCGCGAGCAGAAGCGTAAGGCCCTGAAGCGCAGGTACCAGGCCGCGCGCCGCGACCGGCTGACGGCCGACTGGGAGAGCGTGCCCACCTCCCAGAATTGGGAGCTGCGCTACTCCCTGCGCACCCTGCGCGCCAGGGCGCGCGCGCTCGCGCGCAACAACTCACATTTCAAAAAGTTCCTCTCCATGTGCCGGACTAACGTCGTCGGCCCCGCGGGGATAAAGCTCCAGGTGCGCGCCACCGACCTCCGGGGCGAACTCGACGAGGCTTTGAACAAGCGCGTCGAGAAGGCTTTCAAAGAATGGGCCTACCCGGAGAACGCCTCCGTCACCGGAAAACTCTCCTGGAGAGACCAGCAGCTCCTGTTCGTCACGACGCTCGCGCGCGACGGCGAAGTCCTCGCGCGCGAGATCGCGGCCGACAACCCGTTCGGCTACGCGCTCAAGTTCTACGACGTGAACTGGCTCGACGAGAACTACAACGACACGCTTGCCTCGGGCAACCGCGTCATCATGTCAATCGAGGTGGACGCGCTCGACCGCCCCGTCGCCTACTGGCTCACGCCGCCCCCGACCGAATACCAGTTCCGCTCGCTGGAAATCAGGCAGCGCACGCGCATCCCGGCCTCCGAAATCATTCACAAGTTCCTGGTGTTCGAGGACGAGGCGCAGGTCCGCGGCGTGCCCTGGGGGCACACGGCCATGCTCGACCTGCACATGCTCAAGGGCTACGCGGAGGCGGAGGTGGTCGCGGCCAGGATCGGCGCGAGCAAGATGGGCTTCTTCGTCCCGCCCGAGGGCGACGAGTTCGCGGGCGACGTGGACGAGGAAGAGTCGGAGCGGCCCGAACTGATGACGGACGTTTCGCCCGGCCAGTTCGACGAGCTGCCGCCGGGCTACGAGGTCAAGACTTTCGACCCGCAGCACCCGAACGCGCAGGTGGCCGCCTTCGTCAAGGTCATCCTGCGCACGGCGGCCGCCGGGCTCGACGTTTCATACTTCTCGATGGCCGAGGACCTCGAAGGGGTCAACTACTCCAGCGCGCGCATCGGCCTGCTTTCGGAGCGTGACGTGTGGCGGGGCTTGCAGGCGTGGATGATCGTCCACTTCTGCCGACCCGTCTACCTGGGCTGGCTCGAATCGGCCTGGCTCTCGGGCGCGCTGGGCGACCTGCGCGCGCGCGACGTGGCCCGCCTGAAGGAAGTTCTCTGGCAGCCGCGGGGTTGGACGTGGGTTGACCCGCTCAAAGAAGTACAGGCGCACGTCACGGCCATAGACAACGCCCTGGAGAGCAGGACGGACGTTGTGGCGGAGGGCGGCGGCGACTTCGACGAGCTGACGACGACCATCCAGCGCGAGCAGAAGACGCTCGAACAAAAGGGCATCAAGCTCCAGAAAGAAAAGCCGGCGAAGGGCTTGCCCGCCGGAGAGGACGACGAGGGCGCGGAAGAAGAATGAGGCGGGACGGGCGCGTCGACGCCAACCAACCCGAGATAGTTTCGGCGCTCGTGGACGGTTACTTCAGCGTGGCCTACACGACCGCCATCGGCGGCGGCTTCCCCGACCTGGTCGTCGGCGGGAGCATGCCGTGCCCTAACTGCTCCAAGAAATTCCGTCAGAACAAGCTCGTGGAGGTCAAGACGCTGACGGGGACCCTGACCAAAGAGCAGCAACTTTTCCACCCGTGCTGGGCGGGACAGCTCTCTATCGCGCGCACCATTGACGACGCCCTCAAGATAGTCGGCCTGATTAAATAACCTCACTCGGACACCCCCCCCCCGGCCTTCCGAAATCGCCGCTGTGTCATAGTCCCGCGCGTCACGGGGAAGCCCCTGGCGGATGAGCTATGGACGAGAACAACCAGGACTATCGAAGCATCATCGGCAAGCCCCAGCGCCGCTCGCTCACGCTCTCGCGCGCCGAGCTGAAGATCGACGAGGAGAGGCGGACGGCCGAAATGTCGTTCGCCTCCGACGAGCCCATCGAGCACTGGTTCGGCCGCGTCATTCTCGACATGTCCCCGGAGGCGGTCATGCTCGACCGCTTCAAGGCGGGGGCCGCGCCCCTGCTCGTCTGCCACGACCGCAACCAGCAGGTCGGCATCATCGAGGAGCCTTACATCGCCGGCGGGAAACTGCGCGGCACCTCGCGCTTCTCCAGGAGCCGCTTCGGCGAAGAGATTTTTCAGGACGTTAAGGACGAAATCCGCAAGACCACGTCCTGCATGTTCATCGTCCACGAACTCCAGCTCGAAGAGTCGAGTGACGAGGACGGCAACACTTACCGGGCAACGCTCTGGGAGCCGCTCGAAGGCTCGCTCGAACCCATCCCGGCGGACATCTCGACCGGCGTCGGCCGCAGCCTCGAAGCCGCGGCGACGAACCCCACCGAAGAGGCCGCCCCCCCGCAACAGAATTCCGGCGCAGTGCGCGCCACCGATCAACCAACTAGCGAAACGAGGAAAGCAATGGACGAGAACGACATCGTTGAGGAGAGCGCCGAGTTGACCCGCGCTCGCGAGATAAGAGAGCTGGGCGAAATACTCGGCGAGCAGGAACTGGCGCGCGACTTCATCGCCGACGACAAAACGCCCGTCGAGTTCAGGACGGCCGTCAGGGAGAAGCGCAAGGGCGCGCAGACGCAGACGCCGCCGGAGGACCCGTCGGCGGCCGCGCAGCGCTCGGGCGGCCAGCCGCAGCAGCAGCTCGCGCGCGTCGGCTCCCGCGTGCAGCTCAAAGCCTTCCGCGGCGAGAACGCCGCGCAGACGGCGCACCGCTTCGGCAACTTCCTCGCCGCCGTGCTGCACCGCCACGAGGACGCGATCAAGTTCTGCCGCGAGCACGGCATCGCGATGAAGCGCGCGCACTCCGAATCCGACAACGAGTCGGGCGGCTTCCTCGTGCCGACTGAGTTCGAGCAGACGATCATCGACCTCCGGCTCGATTACGGAGTCTTTCGGCCGAACGCCAACGTCGTCCCGATAGGTAGCGGCCGCAGGGAGCAGCCCCGCCGCAAGGGCGGCCTGAAGGCGTACCCCATCGGCGCGGGCAAGAATAACCGCCGCCTCACCGAGTCGAAGCAGGGCTGGGACCTCGTCGCCCTCGACCCCAAGAAGGTCGGCGTGCTCGCCAAGTACGAGGAGGAACTCTCCGAAGACTGGCTGATGGCGACGGGCGACAACTTCGCGTCTGAGGCCGCCTACGCGTTCGCGCAGTACGAGGACGAGTGCGGCTTCATCGGCGACGGCTCCTCGGACTACCACGGCATCATGGGCGTCATCCCCAAGCTCCAGGGGCTCTCGGGCACCGTCGCCAACGTCGCCGGCATTGTGGTCGCCTCGGGCAACGCGTGGTCGGAGATCACCTTGGCAGACATCCTCGCCCTCGTCGGCCGCCTCCCGTCGTTCGCGCGCAAGAGCGGCCAGGTGAAGTGGTACTGCACCAACGAATTCTGGGCGACCGTGCTCTGCCGCATCGCGCTCTCGATGGGCGGCGTGACGATGGCCGAGATAAACGGCGTGATGCGCAAGGTCTTCCTCGGCCTGCCGGTCGAGGAGGTCGAGGTCATGCCGCACGCCGAGGCCAACTCGCAGATTCCGCTCCTCCACGGCAACCTCGCGCAGGCGGCCCAGTTCGGAGACCGGCGCGGGATGACCGTCAAGATGACGGACTCCAACGGCGACGACTTCGAGGAAGACATCCAGGCCTGGAAGGCCACCGAGCGCTTCGACATCAACGTCCACGACGTCGGCAACGCGTCGGCGACCGCGAGCCAGCGCAAGGCCGGCCCCATCGTCGCCCTCCAGATGGCGTCGAGCTAAGGCCGGAGAACGCCCCGACGCGGTAGAGGGTGAAGAGAAATTTTCACCCTCCCCCTTAAACAGAAAGTTTCGACTGACGGAGTAGAGAAATGAGAAACGGTTTAGCACAGAAGGTCGTCGCCATCACGCCCCCCGGCGCGATAGTGGACAACGCCGCCTTCACGACCGCAGTGGTCGACACGCGCGGCTTCGCGCTCGTGACGATCGTCGTCTTCCTCGGCGCACTCGACATCGCCCTCGCGGCCCTCAAGCTGCGGGAGTCGAACGCCTCGGACATGACGGGCGCGGTGGACGTGGACGGGGGCGATTACAGCGTGGATTCGACGCTGCCGGCGGCGACCGACGACAACAAGATGTACGCCATCCACGTCAACACGAAGGGGCGCAAGCGCTACCTCGACCTCTCGCTGACTGGCGGGGACGGCACCGCGGGCACGTACGCGGTAGCATTCGCCATCCTGTCGGACGCCGAGGAAGCGCCGTCGAGCGCGGAGCTGCGCGGCTTCGCCGCGGAGTTGTCCGTCTGAAGGAGGGGCCGTGCCGTTCACGGAGGACCTCTCGCAGTTCTTTGAACAGGACGAATTCGCCGTCGCGGCCGTCATCAAAAACGGCCCGACGGTGATTCGCTCCATCAGCGTGATCTTCAACACGCCGACGCAGGAGGCGGCGATCTTCGACGCGGGCGCGGAGGTCAACGTCCCCTTCATGCAGTGCCAGACTTCGGACCTTACGGGCGTCACGAAGTCGCACACGGTGACGATCAATGGTGTGGCCTACCGCATCGGCGAGCGTGAAGACGACGGCACGGGCGTCTCGACCGTGCAACTGAGGAAGCAATGACGAGCCGCCGCCAGCAAATCGTCGACGAGGTGAAAGAGCGGCTCGCGCTCATCACGACCGCGAACGAGTACGCGCCGGGTCATAATTTCGAGACCGACCTGGGCCTGTCGCTCTCCGAGTGGCGGACAGAGGCTTTCGCAGAGGAGGAGCTGCCCGGCATCAACTTGCGCGACGAGTCCGAGTCCGTCACTTACAAGGACAAGCATTCGGGCTCGGTCATGCGCCAGTTGAACGTCGTGGCGGACCTCGTCTTCAAAGAGACGGACGTGAGCGCGACGCTGGCGCGCAAAGGGTTGGCCGACGTGGAGCGCGCGGTCGCAGTCGACCCCACCTGGGGGGGCCGGGCCAGGCTCACGATCATGCGGGAGTCGCGGCTGATGACGGACGACAAGGGCAACTGGCTCGGCGGCGCGCGCGTGGCGCTCACCGTCGAGTATTTCACGAGACCCTGGGAACCATGAATTTAAGATGAGGAACTTAAGATGAGCTTCAAGCAGAACTTCAAAGACAATTACGTTAGCTTCCAGGGGGGCATCTTCCTTTTCAAGCGAACATCGGCGGGGGCGCGGAAGGGCGGCTGGTTCATCGGCAACTGCCCGAAGGGCTCGCTCGACCTCGCTGTCGAGCGCCGCACTCACAAGGAGTCCACTTCGGGGGGGCGTCTGACCGACAAGACGCAGACGACCACCAAGAAAGGCCGCCTCAAACTCACGTTCGAGGACATCCAGAAGAAGAATCTCCAACTCGCCTTCGCCGGCAACGAGCAGTCCATCTCCGGGTCCTTCAGCGGCGGGAATTACGACACGTTCGAGACGGGCCTGGCCGCCGGCGACATCGTCAAGCTCCAGCACTTCAACGTCTCCACCCTCGTCATTAAGGACTCGGCCGGCTCGCCCGCCACGCTCGTCGAAGGCACGGACTATAAAATCCACAGCGCCGCGCACGGCATCGTCGAAATCCTTAACCTCGGCTCCTACGTGCAGCCCTTCCGCGCGCAGTACGCCTACGCGGCGACGACAGTCATCACGGGCCTGGAGGGCTCGGACGACGAGGAATACTACGTCTACTGCGCTCTTGCGAACACGGAGCAGTCGCCTGACCAGCCCATCGGCATAGAAATTTACCGGAACGTCTTCGACCCCGTCGCCGCGCTCGCGCTCATTAACGACGAGCAGGGGCAGTTGGAGATGGAGGCGGAGGTCATGCGCGACGCGACCCGCGCGGACGACACCAAGTACGGGGCCTTCTTCCGCTGGGTCTACGTGGGCGAGAACCTGTAACCCCCGCGGCGGGCGGCCAGTGCCTCTGTGGTCAGGGCCGCCCGCCGACTCTCCCTTTTTCGAGGTGAATCCTTTGGCACAGAAAATTTCCCCTGACGATCTGAAGGCGGTGCTCGGCGAGACCGGCGAGGAAGTGACCGTCGATGAGGCCGCCCTCCAGGTCAAGCCCCTCAACCTTCTCCAGCTCGCCGACGCGCTCCCCATCGTCGAGCGCCTGGCCGTGAAGGTCGGCAGCCGCGGCAGCGCGACGCAGATACTCATGAAGATGCTCTTGCGCGGCGGGCGCGACTTCGTCGAGCTGCTCGCCGTAGCCACCGGGAGGGACGAGGAGTGGGCGGGGAGACTGAACCCCGTGGACGCGGTCCGCCTGGCGAAAAAGGTCTACGAGGTAAATTTGGATTTTTTCTCCCGGAACCAGTTCGAGCTAAAGGAGCTGCTCGGGCCGGTGTGGGAACTCGCGGAAAGCCTGATAAGGGGAGCTGGGCGCGCACTATCCAGCGCCTCATCGAGCACGGGCACAGGCTCCAAGAAATCAGAGGGTACACGCTCGCGCAGGTCCGCCTCTTCATCGGGGCGATAGACGAGGGACAGAAACAAAAGCACCTGCTCCAGTTCGGGCTGGTTCGGTCCGCGATGCACGCGAAAGATGAGGCGGTGAAGCGACTGGTGGACGAGTTGAAATGACCAGGCGCGCACCGCCTCCGGTGCTTTAGAGGTGAGGAAAGGGGCGCGACTTAAGTGCAGGAGACCATCGATGTCAAAATCCGAGCACTCGTCGCCGGCCTCAAGGAAGTCCAGAAACTCCAGGGGGAGCTGAAGGGCATCGAGAGGGCGGCGGGCAAGAAGCTGTCCGTCAACGTCACGGGCCGCGACCGCGCCCTCGGCCTTTTCCGCGAGCTGTCCTCCACGGGCGACGGATTAATCGACCGGTTCCAGCGGATAGAGAAAGCCTCGGGAGCCTCTTTCGGCGGCATGGCCGCGGGCGCGGGCATCGCCGCCGGCGGGGTCATGGCCGCGGGCGCGGCCGTCCAATTCGTCGTCGAGAAGATCAACGAGGCCGTCCAGGCGGCGGTCGAGCTGGGCTCGCGCTTTAACGACCTCTCGATTGCGAGCGGGCTCAGCGTCGAGACGCTCTCCGGGCTGGAGAATCAACTCCGCCAGAGCAACTCCTCGGTCGAAGACCTCTCGGACGGCGTCTTCTTCCTGCAAAAAAATCTCGGGTCCGCGGCCGCGGGCAACAAGGAACTCAGGCAGACCTTCGCCCAGATGGGCATCACTGACTTCGACGCGGCGCTCGCCGACATGGACGGCACCCTGCGCAAGGTCCTCAAGTCGCTCTCCTCGATTGACGACGAGGGCAAGCGCAACGTCGTCGGCGCGGAGGTCATGGGCCGCGCGTACAAGAATCTCCGCGTCTTCGTCGAGGACCTGGGCGGCGAGGTGGACGAGACCATCGAGGCGGCGCGCAAGATGAACCTGGTCATGTCGGGCGAGGCCGCGGCCGCGGCCGACCGCCTCGGCGACCGCATGGACATGCTGCGGCTCAGGATCGAGCGGGCGCGGGTCGAGCTGGGCGGGAGGTTCGTCGAGACGACGCAAAACTCAATGGCGCTCATCGAGACGCTGCTCGACGAAAACGCCGGCGCGTGGGACAGGTGGGGCGACGGGCTCTCGGGCTCAATCCTGCGGGTCTGGAACTTCATGACCGGCCTCACGGGGGCCGTCCGCCTCTTCACGCTCGGCGTCCCCCAGGAGCGCATCGACGCCGCGCGGCGGGCCGACACGGCGGCCGCGATCAAACAGAGCGCCAAGGGCGCGCAGGGGAGGCGCGGCGACAATGATTTCGACTTGGCCGGGCCGGGCAAAGGCGGCGGCGGCGGGGGCGGGGGCGGTAAACGCAAGCGGCCTGACGTTGACACGCTAGACGCACAGCTAAGTCTCACGCGTGCTCAAATCGAAAGCGGCTTCAACCTCACGAAAGATTTACTGGAGCGTGAGAACAAGCTGTACGAGACGAAGCTCGCAGACCGCCTCATCACGATAAAAGATTTCTACGGCGAGCGGGAGCGGATCGAGACGCAGGCGATTGACGCCGAACTCATCAAGCTAGAGCAGTTGATGGGTCAGGAGAAACTACGGTTTGAAAACGCCTTAAAGAAAATCGGAGAGGATAAAGAGTTATCCAAAAAGGAGCGTAAGGCGAAAGAAGAGAACGAACTCAACAAACATCTTCAAGAGAACGTCCGCCTGCAAGAGCAGATAACTATTCTGGGCGAGAAGCGTAAGGCCCTTCCCGACGAGATCGCGCGGCGGGAGCGCGAGGCGACGGACGCTCTGAAGAAACATATCAGAGAAATTGAAAACGAACTCTTGGAGGCGCAGGGGCGAACCTTCGACGCCGAAGCGGGGCGGATTAAAGCGACCTTTCAAGACGACCTGCTGGGGGCGCTGGCGAACACGGGGCAAGGGCTGACCGCGCCGATTCAGCAAGTGATCGCAGATGTCAAAGAGTTGGGCGGCGTAACGGCCGCAGACTTTGACGAGATTCTAAAAGGGGCGGGGCTGCGTTTCGAGGACATGTCCGAAGAGGTGCAGCGCATCATTAAGCTGGTCGAGATACTACTAGGCAAAGCTCAAAACACTGAACTGCTCTCGGATTTGGATAAGCAATTCGAGGAACATTATGCGCGGATAGACAAGATTCAAAGCCGTCGCGTCGGCAACTACATTGAAGAGTTGCGCGTGCGTGAGCAAATTAACGATGAAAATATAAGAGCCATCGAGCTTCTGGAAAAGGAAGTCAAAGAGTTAGAAATACGCGCCGCTCTCACCAAAAACCCCGAACTCCTCATTGAGATTCGCAAGCGGCGTCAGGCCATAGAGCAGATGAAAAATGAGCTAATCGACTTCAAAAGGGAGTTGAAGGACTTAGCCATTAATAGTGTTGTAGACGGCCTCACAGACCTCTTCGTCAACATTGGGCGCGACGCGACCAACGCCAAAGAGTACGTGCGCGACTTCTTCGTCACGCTCATCGAAGAGGTCAACCGGGCCATCATCCGCATGCTCGTCCTGAAGGCGGTCATGGCGGCGCTCAATATTATCGGGGGGGGCGGCGGCGGCTTCGGCTCGCCCGACGAGTTGTTCGCGGCGGGCGGCTTCGCGCGGGGCGGGTTCGTCAGCGAAGGCCCCGAGGATAACGCCGCCGGAAACATGCACGCCGCCACGCCCGGCGGAAGGTTAATCAGGGTCGCGGAGGCCGGCTACGACGAGGTGGTCTTAACGACCGATCCGAAGTACCGCGGCCGCACCGAGCGGCTGCTCGCACGCTTCCTCTCGCTCACAGGTTTCGCGCCCGCTTTCGGGCGCGGGGGCTTCGCGCTCAATGAGCGGCTGCTCGCCTCCGTCACTTCAAGCGTCCCGGCACTCGCCGCCGGCGACTTCATCAGCAACCTGCCGGGGCCGCGCCCCTCGCGCGGAGACTCAGGGACGAATCGGCCCGCCGTCACCGTCAACATCAGGCCGGACGCCCAGGGGCGCGTCAGGAGTAAATCACAAATCTCGGTCGATTACCTCCGGGCCGCGGAAGAGGGGCGCAGAAATACATGAGCCAGCCCTTCTACGAAATCAGGTTCCCCCTGAAGGTCTCGCGCGGCGCGGAGGTGCGCCGGCGCTCGCGCACGGAAATCCGCACGGGCCGCAACGGCTTCCAGCGCCGGGGCAAGCGGTGGGCGAACCAGCTGCGCGAGTGGGACGCCGCGCGCGGCATCCAGTCGCCCGAAGACCTCCGGCTCGTGATGGAGTTTCAAGACTGCATGGACGGCGCGCACGCGGCCTTCCGCTTTCAGGACTTCTCGGATTACGAAGCCGCGGACGAGCAACTGGACACTTCGGCGGGCGGCTCCGTCTTCCAACTGCGCAAGGCGTCGCGCGTCCTGGACGACGAGGGCAACGTCGTCGTCACGAAGTGGCGGCAAATTATTAAGCCCGTCGTGGGCACGCTCACGCTCGCGCTGAACGGTCTGAGCGTGCAGCTCGTCTCGGTCTCCTCGGGCTTCAATGCCCCGCTCTTCGGAGAGGCGCTCTTCGGGGAGGGCGAGAGTTACGACACGCCGCTCGCCACCTGCGACTACACCACGGGCCTCGTCACCTTACTCAACCCGGCGGGGCTGACGGAAGAGGACGAGCTGCTCGCCTCCTTCCAGTTCGACGTGCCCGCGTGCTTCGGCTCTGACGAAATCTCGGCGCGCTTCGACGTGGAAAACGACATGTGGGAGTGGGGCTCGATTCTCATTCAGGAGGTGCGGCTGTGAGCTACGGAGAGAGGACTGCGAGCCCCGAACTGCTCGCGCAGATAGCCGCCCGCGCGGAGACGCTCACCGCCCTCCTGCGCGTCACGCCGCTGGACGGGCCGGAGCTGCTGATCACCGTGCACGACGTAGACATCGCTTTCGGTGGCGACACGTACCTCGCGCGCCTGGGGGTCGAGGCGACCGAGATCGCGGCCTCCAACGACTTCGCCGTTGACAATCTGGAAATCCGCGGCGCGTTAGACGAGGAGCTGATCACGAAGGGGGACGTGCTCGGCGGCCGCTTCGACGACGCCGAGGTGCTCATCTCCCTGATTGATTTCGAGCACCTGGATTACGGCAAGATGGATGTCATCGGCGGCACCGTCGGCAACGCCGAGACGGAAGACGATCTCGGCTGGGTCCTGGAGGTCCGCGGCCTCTCGCAGAAACTCCAGCAGACGGTCGGCGAAGTCACCGCCCCCTTATGCCGCAACTCGTTCGGCGACGAACGCTGCCGCATCGACCTGGAGGCGGGCACGCACCCGACGCTCGGCATTCCTTACAAGTACCTGGACGTGGAAGTCACCGAGGTCGTCAACCGCACCACCTTCAAATTCGAAATCTCCTCGCACGTCGTCCCGACCACCTACTTCAACGGCGGCAAGTTCACCTGGATGACGGGCGGAAACGAGTTCCGCCGGAGCGAAGTCAAGTCGCACACCAAGTCCGGGAGCACTCACACGGTCGAACTCCAGGACGCGCCGCGCCAGGCCATCCAGGAAGGCGACACCTTCAAGATTTACAAGGGCTGTTTGAAGAGGCTCGGCGACTGCAAAGACGTGCTGAACGTCTTCAACCGCAGCGCCGAGGACTACCTGCCGGGGACCGAGGAGATGATCAGGAGGCCGAACGTATGACCTTCACCCCGGCAGTCATCACAGGCCCCGACGTGGTGCGCCAGGCGCGCGCCTATATGAACGTGCCTTTCAGGCACCAGGGCGAGACGCGCACCGGGCTCGACTGCTCCGGCCTCTGCATGCGCGTGGCGAAGGACCTCGCGCAGATGCCGGCAGACTTCCGCCGGCCCGCCTACTCCGTCATCCGGCCGAACCCGCGGCTCTTTAACCTGATCGGGCAATTCGTCGACCAGGTCGAAAGGGCGGAGGCGAGCCCCGGCGACCTCTTCACGATGTACCACTCGGGCGACAGGAAGAAGCGCGTGGCGCACATGGGATTCCTTTCGGACTTAGGGCTCATTCACATCTTCCCCGCGATGAGCATCGCGCGCGTCACCGAGCACTCGCTCGACGATGACTGGGCGTCGCGCATTCTGGGCGTGTGGAGGTTCAGAGGAGTCTTATGGGTTTAGAGACTCTCATCCTCATCGGCGTGAGTTTCGCGATCTCGACCGCCTCCAGCCTGCTCCTGAGGCCGCGGCCCGGCCAGCAGGGCACGCAGGACAACGCGCGCGCGGTGGACCCGAAAGTCCAGGGCTCCTCTTACGGCGCTGTCATCCCGCGCGGCTACGGCACGTACGAGACGGCCGGCCAGGTCATCTGGGCCACTGACTTCAAAGACACGCCGACGCTCGTGCCCGGGCAGAAGCCCTCGAAGCGCAATCCGGGGACGGCCGACCAGATCAACCACGTCTACTCGCGCAGCTTCGGCATCCTGCTGGGCCGCGTTCCCCCCTCCGGCGTCCAGGGCATCGCGCGAATTAAATTCGACGACAAGGTGGTCTACGAGGGCGCGGTCACGGGCTCAAACGTCATCAGCGGCAAGTTCCACATCATGCTCGGCGGGGCGACGCAAACGCCGAACACCTGGTACGAGGCCGACAAGGGCGTCGGCAACGTCTCCGCCCACCGCGACTACATCACGCTCTGGTGCCAGGACATCGATCTAGCCCCTTACGGGGACCGCATCCCGAACGTGCGGGCCGAGGTCGTGCAGGCCACGGAGCCTTCGCTCCAGCAAGTCGTCGAAGACGAGTGCTCGCTCGTCGGCCTCACCGGCTCGCTGATTGACGCCGACGGGCTCTCGGGCGACACGGTTGACGGCTACCTCGTGACGAGCCGCGCCGCGGTGCGCTCAAGCCTTGAGCAGTTGCGCGAGGGCTTCTTCTTCGACGCCTCCGAGTACGACGCCCGCGTCAACTTCTTCAAGCGGCCGCAAGCGCCGGTCATCACCGTGCCCTTCGGCCACATCGGCTTCGACGAGGGCGAGGCGTCGCTCGACGACGAGGAGCCAGAGCCGGCGGTCCGGCTCAAGCGTAAGCAGGGCCTCGAAATCGCGCGCGAGGTCGCGGTCTCCTATATCGCCAAGAGCCGCGACTACGAGGAGGGCGAGCAGCACTACCGTCGCGAGAACTTCGGCGGGGAGATCGTCCTCGACGTGAACCTCTCCGGGCTCGTGCTCTCGGACGACCGCGCGCTCGTCATAGCCAAGACGCACGCCGTCGTCGGCTGGAACGAGCGCGTGCCCGCCGACTTCACCCTGCCGCCGGACTACATGAGGTATGGGGCCGGGGCCGTGTTCAACTTCGAAGTGGACGAAGAGGGCACGCTCATGGAGATGCGCGTCGAGCGCATCAGTTTGGGCGCTCCCGGTCTCGTGCGCGTCTCGTGCGTCGAGCAGCTCAGTTCCGCCTACTCGCAGACGGCCACGGGCGCGCCGGGCGAGGTCGTCCCCGATCCGGGCGGGGTAGAACAGATCAGCCCGACGGCCGTCTGGATGAACGACCGCCCGCCCTTCTTAGACCGTGACGTTGGCCAGGCCGGCTACTACATCACGGGCCGGCGCTCGGACCCGACGAAGGTCTGGCGCGGCTTCGTCCTGCTGCGCGACATCGACGGGGCGGGAGATTACCGCTTCGTCATGCAGAGCACTGAGGCGGCCACGATGGGGGAAGGCACGACCGTGCTCGCGGCCGGGACGGGCGTCGACACGACGCACACCGTCGACATCCAGCTCGACGAAGAAAGTCTCACGCTCTCCTCGATCACTGACGACGCCTTCAACGATGACCAGACGACGAACCTCGCCGCGTACGGGGACGAGACCCTCCAGTTCCGCGACGCGCTGGATTTGGGCGGCGGCCTCTATAGGCTCTCACACATCAGGCGCGAGATGCGCGGCACTACCGGCACTGGCTCCACTCACGCGATAGGCGACCGGTTCGTGCTGATTACCAACGCCGTCAAGCGCGTCACGATCAACCGCGACGACGTGGGCAAGACCTTCAACTTCGTCGCCCTGTCCTTCGGGGAGGACCTGGACGACGGCGAGCCCTTCTCTTACACCTACGGCGGGAAGGGAATCGAGCAGGGCGGGGGCGTGGCGAGCGCGCCGCAGGACGTGGAGGTCCTGGAGACAGGTTCCTCCGACATCCTGCGCTGGGACGCGCCCGCGCAGAACAGCGCGACCATTGATTACTACGTCGTCTCCGTCGGCACGGGGCTCTCGGGCAGCAACGTGACGGGTGCGCTCTCCGGCTACGACGCCCGCCAGGTCCGCGGCAACCAGTTCACCCTCCCGCTCGGCGCGGGCTTCTCGACGCTTTACTACTCGGTGCACGCGCACAACGCCTTCGGCGACGGCGCGAAGGCCGCGGGCTCTTACGACGCCAGTTACGACTTCGTCGCCTCCAGCGTCGAGGTCAACCAACTCTCATCGGCCGGCGACATCTCGACGGGCGCGGGCAAGGTGCTCGCCACCGGCGGCCTCGGCGTCGGCAACTCCGCCACGGCTTCAACCCCCGGCGCGGTCGTCAAGAAGATGCAGGTCTTCGACGCCGACGGCAACCCCCTCGGCTACGTGCCGATTTACGACTCGATTACTTGAGACGAGGTTAATGACATGAGGAAAGTTTTAGCGACCTTTTCACTCCTGATTTTGATCCTGGTATGCGGTCCCCCCGCAGTCGCGCAGGACACTCCTGGCACCGTCAAATTCCCGACGGCCATCGACACGGGCGACAGCCTGGTGCGCGCCAGCAACCGCGCGCAGTCGAGTTTGTCAGTCGGCATCAATTCGTCGGCGACGACTTTGACCGTCGGCTCTGCCTCCAGCTTCCCGGCCTCCGGCGCGGTCGTCATCGACAGCGAGGTCCTCTTCTACACGGGGAAAACTTCGACGACGCTCACGGGCCTCGTGCGCGGGGCCGACGGCACCGTGGCAGCCAGCCACTCGGCGGGCGCGAGCGTGCGCGGGGCCATCGTGGCCGCGCACACGAACACGCTCGCGCAGGCCGTCATCCTGACCCAGCAGAAGGTCGGCTCGGGCTCTTCCGCGCCCGCGACCAACCAGGTGCTCGTCGGGACGGGCACGGGCACTTCCCAATGGGGCACGCTGACGAACGACATGCTGCCCTCGTCCATCCTGAACAAGACGTTTGAGAATGTGACGATCAACGGCGCGACGATTAACGACGTGACCTTCGAGGGGGACCTCAACGTCGGCTCGGTCACGGCCTCCGGGACAATCACGGGGACATTCTCCGGCAACGGGGCGGGGCTGACGGGCGTGATCGCGGCGGGAGTCGGCGGCTCCAGCAGCACGGGCGCGCTCTCCAACGTCGCCGACTCGGACAACGACGGGCCGGCCCCCATAGATTTCATCATCGGCACGACGACCTACGGGCGCTTTAATGCGACGGGTGAGTTTTCCGTCCGCGGGCGCGGCGGGCAGATGTGGACGCCCCACGCGCAGAGCGTGCACAACCTGGCCGAGTACGCCTCGTTCGCGGCTGCGGTGGACGCCCTCATCTCCACGCCCGCCGTCTTGGAGTACTCGACCACCGTCAACATCTCGGCCGACGTGACCGTCCCCTCCACGCTGACACTGAAGCGACTGCCGGGCGGCCTGCTCACGCCCGCGACCGGAGTGACCTTGACCGTCCAGGGGCACATAGACGCCGCCCCCGACGCGAAAGTTTTCGACAACGTGTACGCGGGCCAGGGCACTGTGAGCTTCGCCGGGAACAAGGGGCTGAGCCTCATCTACGGGGCCTGGTTCGGCATGCTCGGAGACGGCACGACCGACAACTCGCCCCCGATCCAGGCGGCCATCGACGCCGTGGACGATGCGGACGCGGGGCTAACGATTAAGCTCGGCCGCACCTATTCGAGCTACTACAAATTCGACTCGCCCGTCTCGATGGACAACCTGGAGCAGATCGTCATCGAGGGCGCTTCTCCGGGGCGCGTCGGGACGACCGACACCGGCGGGGCGACGCGCTCGGCCCGCACCGAGCTGAGGTACACGGGCGCGGGCAACGACCCCTTCATCCATGCCGACGATTCGGCCAACCTGACCTTCCGCAACCTGGCAATCCGCTACACCTCCGCCTCGTTCACGGGCGACCTCATCTCACTGGGCCGGACCGGCGTCTCGACCGGGCACATGCTGGACTCCGTGCTGCTGGCGGGGGCGGGTGGCAGTGATTCCACCTGGCACAACAACGCCGTCAACAGCCGCTGCCTCCTGCTGCTCCGCAACAACACCGAGGCCGTCATCCAGGACTCGGTCTTCACGCTCGCGAGGCGCGCGATCTGCGGGCGTGCCAACTCCGCGCCGGGCGTCGGCCAGTCGGGGACGGGTTTTTCGAACGCCGTCACGGTCACGCGCTCGCGCTTCGCGTGGATCAAGGGCCACCCCACGCTCGACGTGCAGTCGTCGGTCCAGTACGGCGGCTACGCCGTCGTCCAGCCGGGCACTCAGTGGAACATCACGAACAACGTCTTCGAACTCGACGACGACCCGGCGGGCAAGGGCCGCGCCATCACGACCGAGGATGTGATCGTCAGGCAGGACGCCTCGCACGTGCCCCGCTCCATCAACATCGTCGGCAACGGCTTCTGGGACGCGAACTGCGGCGGGACCTGGTTGCAGCTGAGGGGCTCGGGCATCAACATCATCGGCAACTTCGTCACGCTCTACAACGGGCCGACCATTACGGGCTGCGGGGGCGTCCCCTCGGACGGGAAATTCCTGAAGCTCTACGGCGACTCGACCACGCAGACCACGGGCGTCGTCATCCAGGGCAACGGGTTCGACGGGAACGTTTCGGTCTCCGACAAGTCTTCGGTCTACGTGGACACGTCCGGGATAGCGACGGACCAGGCCGTCAACATCAAGTGGGCCAACAACGGCGGCGACACGGTCGCCATCCCGCCCCCGCCGGGCGTCCAGTACGAGGAGGCGGCCGTCTCGGCGCTGCACTTCTACACGCCGCCGGCGAAGACCGCGTCGGGGGCCATCGGCCACAACGAGGGCTACGTCTACGTCAACGCCGCGTCGGGCAACAAGACGTACACGCTGCCCGTGATCTCGCCCTTCACCGGCTTCGTGAAGGGGCACGTCGCCTGCGCGATGAAGACGGACTCCTCGGCCAACACCGTCACCTTCACGGGCAGCGCCGGGACGGAGAAGGTCAACGGCTCGGCGACGAGCTACCAGCTCACGCGCGAGGGCCAGAGCGTCTGTTTCATTTCGCGGGACGGGACGGACTGGGGCGTCGCCTGGGAGGGCGGCGCGGGTGCCTCTCTCTCGGGCTCAAACGGGCAGCTCCCTATCGGTAACGGCTCGGGCGTCACGTGGGCGACGCTGACGGCGGGCAACGGCCTGGCCGTGACGAACGGCGCGGGGAGTATCACCGTCGGGGAGAAGGTTCGGACGGGCGCGGCGGCGCGCATCGCCATCCCCTACAACATGCCGGCGACCTCCGGGACCGTGACGACCGACAACATGGCGGACGTGGGCGACGGCTGCAAGTTCGTCAGGTTCCGGCCGGACCATAGCTCCAGCGTCTCGAAGGTCTCCTTCCGCATCGGCACGGCCGGCGCTACGGGAGCGGTCGGCCTCTACGACTCGGCGGGGACGACGCGGCTGGCTAAAGCCGATTCGATCTCGCTGGCGGCGGGCTCAAGCAACAACACGCAGACGCTATCGGCGACGGCCACGCTCGACTCGGGCTCGGACTACGTTCTCGCCTGGTCATCTTCGACGACCGCCGCGACGCTGCTCTCGACGGTCTCGATAGCGGCCGGGACTAACTCCTTCCTGAACGTCTCGGCGATAGAGTTCGGCACCTGCACGGCGCTCTCCAGCTCCGGCGTGATGCCGAGCGCGCTCTCGGGCATGACGGCGATCACCGCGTCGGCCGACTCGATCCCGTTCTTTGTTCTGGGCAACTAGAGGAGGGCGTGCCGCCCGCGCGGCGGGAACGGGGACCGCACGAATAGCGTTTGACAGAACTTAAATTGCTCACCGCATCGGACACCCGCACGAGCAAGCGGTCGAACGCTGGCGCGCGAGCGGCGCGCAAGTCCTCACCACCGGACAAAGTGGCACAATCACCATCAGCACGGACGGCAGCGACCTGAAAGTGGAAACGTTTGTAAAGCCGTGACGAGTGAAGCGGCCGCTTCACCTGTCAGCGCTCACTGCTCTTGTGTAGCCGTAGCGTTCGAGCAGTGCCTGGCCTTCGGGGCTGAGGACGTAAGTCGCGAAGGCTTGGGCGGCGTCGTGGTGGGGCGAGTCTTTGACGACGGCCAGCGCCTGGTTGATGGGCTGGTGGAGGCGCTCGTCAACTTCGACGAAGCGGCCCTCGCCGGGTCTGACCAGGGCGCGCGGGATGAAGGCCACCTCGGCGTTGCCGGTCGCGGCGTACTGCTTGGCCTGAGAGACGTTTTGTCCGTAGATGACTTTCGGCTCGACTTGCGCCCAGAGGCCGAGCGCGCGTAACGCTTCGACGGCCGCGCGGCCGTAAGGCGCGACATCCGGCTTGGCGAGGGCGATGCGCTCGACCTCCGGGCGCGCGATTTCTTCCAGGCGATTAACGGCGAGATTACTCGCGGGCGGGACCCAGAGGACGAGGCGGCCGCGCGCGTAGATTTTATTCGTGCCGGGCGTGACGAGCCCTAGATTGTTGAGCCGCTCGACGTGCTCCACGTCGGCCGCGGCGAATACGTCGAACGGCGCGCCGTTCTCTATCTGCCGCGCGAGGTCCGCGGTCGCGCCGAAGCTGAACGTGACGCGTATGCCGGTGCGCGCCGTGAACTCTTTCCCCAACTCCCCGAACGCATCCGTCAGATTCGCCGCCGCCGCGACCGTTATCTCAGGCGACGCGCCCTGCCTCTCATCAGGCGCGCCGCGCGAACACCCGAGCGAAGAAGCGAGGATGACAGAAAAGGTGATTAAGAGAGAGAGAGGATGGGGAAAATTGGCGCGGGCTATTACAGGCAGAGAGTGTTTGAAAATAGGCGGCTCGGCAACCACTCTTATTCTGACTTGTGTATTCTGACTCCTGCTTCCCGCTTTATATCCCCGCCCCGTCCATGAATTCGTTGGGCGAATAGTGGCCCATTTCGCGGCTGCCGACCTTGTAGGTGTTGAGCACGCCGAGCGGCGGGGCGTAAAGGTGTAGCGTCACGAGGTCTTGCCCGCTGATGTCCGGGTTGCCGATCTGATGTATGTCGGGCACGTCCGCGGCGGTCATCTCGCCGGGGCTCCACTCGCGCGCCGAGTGGTAATAGAGCCTGCGCTCGTCGTCCAGTTGAAAGACGGTCTCCCACATCACGCCTTCGCAGACGCGCACCGCGCCGTAAGAGCCGTTGTGGTCGTGTATCGGCGTGCGCTGCCCGGGTCTCCAGCAGAGCACGAGCAACTCCGCGAACTCGTTACGCACGACGCGGTGGCGGCTGTAAGTGCCGGCCTTGAAGGAGCGGTAGGGGCGCAGGTCGTCCGCGGTGACCGTCACGCGGTAGAGCCAGTCGCTCAAATCCGTGAAGGCCGGGGCAGCCCGGAGCGCGGCGAGCCTCTCCGTCAACGACTTGAAAGAGAAGAGCCGCCCGTTGCTTTCGACCGGCTGCGCGAAGGGGGCCTCGTGCGTGACGTTCGTTGACATGATTTCGGGGAACTCCTTCGGGAAGATAATGCTGTCGGTAAAGTCGGGCCGCGCGGGCGCATTACTTGTGCGCCGTTGGCTTTATAGTACGCCCGGCACGCGCGAGTCAATCCGGCGTCGGGCTTAAAAAACTTCAACCCGCGAGCATGATTCTCACGTCGCGTACGTTCGTCCCCGTGGGGCCTGTGACAATCGCGTCGCCGAGTGCGCCGAAAAAGGCGTAGGCGTTGCTGTCGTCTAGAAAGCGGCGCGCGTCTAGACCTATTTGGCGCGCGCGCTCGACTGTCGTCTCGTCAGCGACCGCGCCCGCCGCGGGGCCGTTGCCGTCAACGCCGTCAGTGCCCGCGCTGAGGGCGACGGTGTGAGGTAAGACTGCGCCGGACTTCGCGAGCGCGTCGAGTTCTATGGCCCAGCGCAGCGCAGATTCGGTGTTGCGCCCGCCCACGCCGCCTCCGCGCACGGGGCACGCGAACTCGCCGCCTGAGATGAGACAGGCTCCGCGCCGGGCGTCCGCACGGCGACTCAAAAGCCTGTTGAGCAGCGCCGCGCAGCCTTCGGCGATGGGTTGCTCGATTACGTCGCGCGCGACCTCCACGGCGAAGCCCAGCGAGCGGGCCGCGTCGGCCGCGGAGGCAAGTGCGCTCCCGTTGTCCAGCAGGACGTAGTGCTGCCGCAAAGCTCGCGCGGGGTTGGGCGACGTTGCGCGGCCGTGGCTTCGGACGGCGCGCAGGATGGATTCGGGCAGCTTCGTTTCGAGTCGGTGGCGCGTGATGACATCGGCCGCGGTCACGTCTTCGTGCGTCTCTTCAAAAGTCGGGCCGGAGGCGACGGACGCTTCGTCCTTCGCGTTCGTGTCGGAGACTATCAAACTCACCTGATCGCAGTTCGGCGCGAGCCGCGCGAGGCCGCCGCCTTTGACGGCCGAGACTGCGCGGCGCACACAGTTGATCTCGCCAATGCTCGCGCCGCACGAGACGAGCGCCTCGTTCATCGCGCGCAGCTCGTCGAGCGTCGTCCGCTCGTCGCGCGGCCACTCCATCATCGCGGAGCCGCCGCCGGAAATCAGGAAGATGACGGGCGCGCTCTCGACATTCGCGCGACGCAAAAGCTCGAACGCGGCCCGCGCGGCGTTAAGGCTCTCAATGTTGGGAAGCGGGTGGCCCCCTGCGAACACGCGCCAGCAATCGGGCAGCAATACTTCAGACGCGGGGGCCGCGACGACGCCCGCGGTCAAACGCTCACCCAGAGCCTCGCTCAACGCCGAGGCCATAGGGCGCGCGGCTTTGCCCACGGCGACGCTGTAAACGCCCGCGCGATTGTGAGCGAGCGAGATGTTTGTGTCGACCAGTTCGAGACGGGAGCCTTCAAGACTGACTGCGCGGCGGACGGCTTCCCCCGCGTCCACGCTCTTGAGCGCCCTATCAAAAATCTCGCGCGCGGCGCGTCTGAGTGAGGGCAGGTCAGCCAAAAGTTTTTTCACTCCGTCGTAATCAGCGCGCGCATCGCGCGAAAGCGGCGGTCGCTGATGCCGCGCACCATCATCAAATGCTCCGCCCGTCGAAACGGGCCGTACTCCGCGCGGTGCGCGACGATGCGTGCGGCGAGCCCGCGGCCCACGCCCGGCAGCTTTTCGAGTTCAGCGGTCGAGGCCGCGTTGATGTTGACGCGCGGCGCGGGGCCGTTTTCAGTTCGAGCGACGGAGGGCGGAGTTTGCCCTGTCGCGCCCGCGTGCCTGCGCGGCATTTGGACGCAGGACGCGGCCGCCAGCGCGCACACCAGTAGGAAGAGCGAGAAGAAAGGGCGTGCGCGTCCCGTTGGCCTGCGTCTTCTCATGTGATTTAGACCACCGTCAGCGATGGCTGCGGGAAAATTGCCGCGACCGTGTGCAAAATGCTAGAAGTATAAAATTTTCAGGAACTTGTAACTTTAAAGAGCCGCTTTTCCACAGACTTTTCCACAGCTTCTGTGGAAAAATCCCAAATTTGTGTCAACACAGACAAATTGTCCCGGCCGTCAGCGGCCCGGCCGTCGTCCTTGCTTCCCGCACGGCTAACATATAACTTAGTGGCAATCTTAATCAACACGTCTGTCCGCGGGGGCGGTGGTTTAGAAATCCTGAGGAGGAATTTGTCTGTGAAAACGAGAGAGCTTGGGCGAAGCGGGTTGACGGTCTCGGCGCTGGGGCTGGGCTGCATGGGGATGTCCGAATTTTACGGCGAGCGCGACGACGACGAGTCCATCGCGACGATTCATCACGCGCTCGAACTCGGCATCAACTTCCTGGACACGGCGGACATGTACGGCGTGGGCCATAACGAGGAGCTGGTCGGGCGCGCCGTCCGCGGCCGCCGCGAAGGGGTCGTGCTCGCGACCAAGTTCGGCAACGTGCGCGGCGCGGACGGCAGTTTCCTGGGCGTCAGCGGCAGGCCCGAGTACGTGCGCTCCGCTTGCGAAGCTTCTTTGCGGCGACTCGGCGTCGAAACCATAGACCTCTACTACCAGCACCGCGTTGACCCGAACACTCCGATTGAGGAGACGGTCGGCGAGATGAAGCGGCTGGTCGAAGAAGGGAAGGTGCGTTACCTGGGCCTGTCGGAAGCGTCTGCCGAGACGATACGGCGCGCGCACGCCGTCCACCCGATAGCGGCCTTGCAGAGCGAGTACAGTTTGTGGACGCGCGACGTTGAGGAAGAGATTCTCCCTACGTGCCGCGAGCTGGGTTTGGGCTTCGTCGCTTACAGTCCGCTCGGGCGCGGGTTTCTGACGGGCCAGTTTCAGAAGCCCGAAGACCTGCCGCCCGACGACCGCCGCCGCATGTTCCCGCGCTTCCAGGAAGAGAACTTCGAACAGAACCTGCGGCTCGTCGAGAGGGTGAAGGGGTTAGCCGAGAGTAAAGGCTGCACGCCCGCGCAGCTCGCGCTCGCGTGGGTTCTGGCACAGGGCGAGGACATCGTCCCGATCCCTGGGACGAAGCGGCGCACGTACCTTGAGCAGAACGCGAAGGCGCTCGAAGTCGAGCTGACCGCCGAAGACCTCGCGCGCATCAACGAGGTGGCGCGGCCCGAAGCGGTCGCCGGCAAGCGTTACCCCGAGGCGGCCATGGCCTCTGTCAACCGTTGAGCGAAAGGCGCAGGGCCGACTGATGAGTGAATCGCAAGGGGAATCGAACGGGACGCCGCGCGCGGTGTTGTGGGACGTGGACGGGACGTTGATTGATTCGGCCGAGTACCACTGGCTGACGTGGCGCGAGACGCTCTCTGGCGAGGGCTACGAGTTGACGCGCGCGCAGTTCGACGCCTCGTTCGGGCGGCGCAACGACGAAATCCTGCGCGGCTACTTCGGCGAGAACCTTCCGGCTCATGAGGTCGCGCGCATAGGCGAGGCGAAAGAAGTGCGCTACCGCGAGCTGGTCGTGGCGCGCGGCATAGAGCCTCTGCCGGGCGCGCGCCGCTGGCTCGAAAAGCTGAAGGCGGAAGGCTGGCGTCAGGCTCTGGCCTCTTCGGCCCCGCGGCTCAACCTGGAGGCGATTCTCAAGGCGCTCGGGCTCGAAGAGTTCTTCGACGCCGTCGCCTCGGCCGAAGACGTGGAGCGCGGCAAGCCGGACCCGCAGATTTTTCTGGCGGCCGCGGCGAAGGTGGGCGTGCCCGCGGCGCGCTGCGTCGTGGTCGAAGACGCTCCAGCAGGGGTCGAGGCCGCGCGGCGCGCGGGGATGCGGCGCGTCGGTGTGCTTTCGTCTCACGTCGCGCTCGACGCGGACGTGGTCGTGAACTCACTCGCGGACCTCCCGGAAGACACTTTCGACCGGCTGCTCGGCGGGCGACGAGTGATACACCTGACATGACGGACAGGGACTTGGACGAGGTCTTCGCGGCGCTCGGGCGCTCCGAGTTCAGGAGCAGCTTCCGCCTGCGCGGCAGGGAACTCGAATACCTGCGCCAGAAGGGGTTGCCGGTCGTGCTCGAACACGCGGCCTCTTTCGTGGAGCAGCGGCTCGCGCCGGCCGCGCCGGCCAACGACGGCAGGCAGACGCCCACGGGGAACCACCCGGCCTTCGTGGCGCAGCACGCGACCGCGACCTGCTGCCGCGGGTGTCTGGAAAAATGGCACAGAATCCCGAAGGGCCGCGCGCTCGACGCGGCCGCGAAAGGTTACGTCCTCGAAGTCATCAAGAGGTGGCTCGCGGGTCAGGAGAGTTGAATGGAAGAGTTGCTCAAAGACTACCCCGTGGTCATCGAGACGCCCGTCGCGTGGGGTGAGATGGACGCGCTCCGGCACGTCAACAACATAGTCTACTTCCGCTACTTCGAGAGCGTGCGGATGGCTTACTTCGGCGAGGTGGGCTTCTGGGTGCACATGGAGGAGACGGGCGTCGGCCCGATCCTGGCGTCAACGCAGTGCCGTTTCAGGCTGCCGCTCGAATACCCGGACACCGTCTCCGTCGGGGCCAGGGTAACGAACGTCGAGCAAGACCGCTTCCTCATGGAGTACCTCGTCGTCAGTCACCGCCACGCTAAAGTCGCCGCCGAGGGCAGCGGGGTGATAGTCGTCTACGACTACCGCGAAAAGAGAAAGGCCCCGCTCCCGGACGAGATCAGGAAACGGATTCAGCGGCTCGAAAGCCGCGCCGCGCGCTGAGGCGGACTACTCGATGGCCGTGCGCCCCTTAATCTCGCTCACACTCCTCTGCGCCTGCTTCTGCTGCGCGACGCCAGCGGCGCGCGGGCAAAGCGCGGAAGAGTTGCGACAGTTGCTCGCGCTGCCCGCGCCGACGCCGCGCCCCTCGAAGACTTGTTGGACTACTGGGTCGCGCATGGCGACCGGCCCCGGACGCGCAGTTCGGTTGACAACCAGGACGCGTTAAGGCGCTCGCCCGTGTCGACCGGGAGAGCGCCGAGCCGCTCTTGCAGTCGCTCGCGGGCGGCGGCGCGGCCGGCGCGTCTTCAGCCACCAGGGCATGGGCGGATGGCTCACGCTCTTCACCAGCTTCAAGAATCTGGGTCGCGGGGCGGGGCGTAAAATTAACTGAAAAGGCAGCCGAGTGTGGTTAACTCGGCTGCCCCTCGCTTTCTTCTAACTGCCAACTGCCTACTGCCCACTTTCCTGCTCGTCCCAGTCGGAGACGGTTTCGTAGGCGCGGCTGAGGACGGGGCGCGGGCGCGCGCCGTCGGCCTGGCCGATGAAGCCCTCGCGCTCCATCATGTCGAGGATGGCGGCGGCGCGGCCGTAGCCTATGCGCAGCCTTCGCTGCAAGACCGAGGTCGAGGCGCGCTTCATCTCGACGCAGATTCTGAGCGCGTCCTCGAACAACTCGTCGCGTTCGCCGCCGGTGCCGTCCAATCCCGATAGCTCTTCGTCCGACTGCGTGATCGTCTCGTCGTAGGCGGGCGCGCCCTGCGCCTTGATGTGCGTGACGATGCGGTTGATTTCGCCCTCGTCAACGTAAGCGCCGTGGACGCGTATCAGGCGTGACGTGCCCGGCGGCAAAAAGAGCATGTCGCCCCGGCCCAGAAGCTGCTCCGCGCCGTTGGCGTCGATGATGGTGCGCGAGTCGACCTTGGACGAGACGCGGAAGGAGATGCGCGAGGGGAAGTTCGCTTTAATCAGGCCCGTGATGACATCGACGGACGGGCGCTGCGTGGCGAGCACGAGGTGTATGCCGACGGCGCGCGCCATCTGCGCGAGCCGCGTGATCGATTCCTCGACCTCGTGGCCCGAGACCATCATCAGGTCGGCCAGCTCGTCGATGATGATGACGATGTAGGGGAGCGACTTGTGCGGCTCGTTCGTCGTCTCGTCGTAGTCCTTGACGAGGTTGCGCCTCAAGACTTCCGCGTTGAAGCCGTCTATGTTGCGCACGCCCCAGCCGGCCAGCTCCTTGTAGCGCCGCTCCATCTCGCCGACGGCCCACTTCAACGAAATCGCCGCGCGCTTCGGGTCCGTGATGATCGGCGTCGCCAGGTGCGGGATGTCTTCGTAGAGACCGAGTTCGAGCCGCTTCGGGTCGATGAGGATGAACTTCACCTCGTCGGGCCGCGCCTTGTAGAGGATGGAGACGATGAGCGAGTTGACGCCGACGGACTTGCCCGCGCCGGTCGCGCCCGCGATCAAAAGGTGCGGCATCTTCGCGAGGTCCGCGACGTAGTTCAGCCCGTCAATCGTCTTGCCGAGCGCGATGGTTAGCTTCGACGGCGAGTCGCGGAAGGCGCGCGACTCTACGACCTCGCGCAGGTGAATCGTCTCGCGCTCCGGGTTCGGCACCTCTATGCCGACGTGCGGCTTGCCGGGCATGCGGTCGATGCGTATGGACTCGGCCTTGAGCGCGAGGCAGAGGTCGTCAACGAGGCCCGTGACGCGCGAGTACTTGACGCCCGGGTCCGGCTTGAACTCGTAGGTCGTGACGACCGGGCCGGGGCAGATGTGCTTGATCTGGCCCGTGACGTTGAACTCCTTGCACTTCTCGGCGAGGCGCGTGGCGAGGCCGAGCAGTTCCTCGTCGGCCTGCTCGCTGTGCGGCGGCGGCGGGTGCAGGAATTCCATCCCCGGCATCTTGTAATCGCCGACGGGCGCGGGCGCGGCGGCGCGGCGCGACTGCCTGGGGGCGGCGGGCGCGGCCTCCTCGCTGACTTCGGTGCGCACGACCTCCGCCGACTTGACCATCTCCTCGACGGCCTCGGCCTCTTCCGCCTCCGCGTCGCGCGCGGGCCTGGTGGCCGAACGGCGCGGGGCCGCGGGCGCGGGCGCTGACG
>DATMVE010000028.1:0-14749 GCA_035563515.1 Pyrinomonadaceae bacterium | reverse complement strand
CGCGCTCTTCGCGCGCGCCACGGTCTTCACGCGGGCTACGCTCTTCGCGCGGGCCGCGCTCGGGGCGCTCACGCACGGCGCGCTCGCCGCGGTCGCGCTCGCCACGCTCGCGGCGCGAATCACTGCGCGGCTGCGGGGCGGAAGCCCTCTTGCTCGGCGCTTCCTCGACCTCTGCGACTGCTTCTACTACTTCTTCGTCCTTCCCGTTGGTGCGGTCTTCGCCGTTCCCGTCCTGCGACTTGCCGGTCGGGCGGCGGCGGCGGCGGCCTCCGCGGCGCGTGGCTAACTCGCCGCGCGAGCGGCCGGAGGAAAGAGTCGCCTCGGCGTCTTCGTAGTCGCCGTTCCCGCCCGCGCCCGCCTCGAAGTGCTCGCCGTCGGCGGCCTCGGCGGCGACGAGGTCGGCGCTCTCCGCGCGCTCGGCCTCGGATTCGAGCACGGCGATGTCGGTCTCGCCCTCGCCAGACTCTTCGGTCGCGGCAGTGCGCGACTTCTTACTCGCCTTCTTACTGGACTTCTTCGCGGCGGCCTTCTTCGCGGCCGCCTTCGCCGCGCGCTTGGGCTTGGCCGCCTCTTCGACTTCGGCCTCTTTCTTAGAGGCGCGCTTGGTCGCGCCGCGCTTCGCCGCGCGCTTGGACTTCGGCTCGGCCGCTTCTTCCGCGCCCTCGTCGTCGCTCACGCGCTCGAAGGTCTGCGAGGTGCCGACGGTCTCTTCGTTAATCTCGTCGATGAACGCGCCGACGTGCGCGGCGACCGTCTCCTGCACGTAGGCCGCCTCGGAGCGGTCCTCAGCCTCGGACACGTCGTCGTCCTCGACGCGCTGGAACGAGCCCTGCTGCGGCGTCTCGCTGCCCAGGAGCGAGCCGACTTCCGTGGCCGGCACGTCCTCCATGTCGAACTCGACGGCGTGGATTTGATCGAAGATGCGCTCCTGAATCCGCGCGTCCTTGAACATCTCGCCGTTCTCGGCGGCCGTCTCGTCCTCGTCCACGACGCGCTGGAAAGAGGCGTCGGCGATGAAAGGCGTGCTCACGTCCTCGTAAGCCGGCGAGGCTGCCCGCTCGTCCGAGGCCGACGCCGCGGGGGCTTCCGCCGCGTGCTCTTCGCCGCCGCGGCCCCTGCGCTTCCCGCGCCGGCCGCGCTTGCGCCCGCCCTCCCTGGCCGTCTCTTCGGCCTGCGCCTCGGCCTGCGCGAAGGGCTCGTCGGAAGTCGCGGCCAACGGCTCTTCGACTTCCTCCACGGCCTCCAGGACTTCCGGCTCGACGGCCTCCTCGGCCGCCAGTGGCTCCGCGTCGAGCAGCGGCTCGACCCGCTCCTGCGCGGCCTCTATGTGCTGCTCGCGCTCGACGCGCGCCTGCTCGATTGCGCCGCGGGCGGCGCGCGCGGCCTCGGCCGGGTCCGCCGCCTTCTTCGTCTTGTCCATCACGATGCGCTCGAACTCTTCCTCCTCGTCGAAGAAGTCCGAGACGTAAAGGAAGGCGTCGCGCTCCAGGCCGATGTCGACGAAGGCCGACTGCATGCCGGGCAGGACGCGCATCACGCGCCCCTTGTAAATGTTGCCGACGATGCCCTGGTTCTCTTCGCCGCGCTCGATGTAGAACTCCGTGACCCGCTCATTCTCGATGATGGCGATCTTCTTCTCGCGCCCGTTGACGCTGACTATTAACTCTTTTGACATGTTGACTGAAATCTCTCCCCGGAAAGTGGCCGCGAATAATTAGCGGGAGCGGGCAGACCGCAGGCGCGCGCGTTAGTCTCGGGCGCGCGGCTCCGCTTGCTCATCCTTAATTTATGGGCCGTGAGTTTGGTGGTGTGAACGCGCTGGGACGCAGGGCGCGGGTGCGGACACTGTCCGCCTTGCGCCGCCGCGGCGCGAAAGCATGCTGACTTGTTCAAACGGAAATCCCCGACGGCTCGGCGAAGGCCGCGCGGCCCGGTAAACTTAAAGGCCGCGCACGCCGACGGCGCGCAGGGAGCGCGTCAAGAACACTTGCGTCTTGCGCTCGCTCGCGAAAACCTGCCCGCTCCGGCCGCCTGTCAAAAGTTGGATCGCGCGGGACCGATATCGTGTGGCCCGCGAAAATCTTTGTCTCGCCCGTCACGCGGCGCACCGGGAAACTTCTGTTCACCTGTGCTTCCGGGTCATCTAAAGCTCCGGCGCGTTGACCTACTCGCAACGCCGGGAAGGGGACAAGGCGGGACGAACAGTCGGCAGTATAACCGAGCGCGCCGCAAACGTGAAGCGGTGGCCGCGCCCCGCCGAAGATTCGCGCGCCCGCTTTTAGCTAATGTCAGACCGGGACGGAATGAGTTAGAATCGTGGCCGGAACCATTTTATGTTCGGACCCGGAGACAAGCGGCCGCGAATTCTCATCGCCGACGACGACGCGCAGATCAGGGAGGTGCTGCACGAGTTGCTCGGCGAGGACTACGAGTGCGCCGAAGTCTCCTCGGGCGAGGAGGCGCTCGAACGGCTGCGCGCCGAAGAGTTCGACCTCGTCCTGAGCGACATCATGATGGGCGGCATCACGGGCCTGGAGATGGTCCCGCAAGTGATTGAACTCTCGCCCGACATGGTCGTCATCATGATCAGCGGCGAGCAGAACATTGAGAGCGCCATCCAGGCCCTGCGCGCCGGCGCGTTCGACTACATCACCAAGCCCTTCGACCTGCGCCACGTAGAGGCCGCCGTCAAGCGCGCGCTCGAACACCGCGCCCTGCGCCAGTCCAAGCGCTACTACGAAAACTTTCTGGAAGAGATAGTGCGCGAGCGCACGAATGAGCTGCACAAGTCGAACCAGACCCTGAGCGTGCTCATCGAAGCCTCGCCGCTCGCCATCTTCGTCCTGGACACAGGGGGGCGCGTGAGCCTCTGGAACCCGGCGGCGCGCCGCATGTTCGGCTGGGACGAGAAGGAAATTCTCAACAAGCCTTTCCCGCTCGTGCCCGACGAGGGGCGCGAGGAGTTCCAGGCACGCTTCGAGGATGCGCTTCAAGGGAAGATCGGGGGCGATTACGAGACGCGCCGGCAGAGGAAAGATGGCTCCTTGATTGACGTGGATGTCTGGTGGGCGGCGCTCCGCAACACTGCGAACGAGGTCAGCGGCATCATGGTAATTGTCGCGGACATCACAGAGCGCAAGGCCGCCGAGGCGAAGATCAATTACCTGGCCTACCACGACACGCTGACGGGCCTGCCCAACCGCGTCTCGTTCGAGGAGCGCCTGGCCGAAAGTGTCTCGCACGCGGGCCGGGCGCGCGGCCGGCTCGCGGTCATGTTCCTCTCGCTCGACCGCTTCAAAAAATTCAACGACACGCTCGGCCACGTCATAGGCGACCGGCTGCTCAGGAACGTCGCGGAGCGCCTGACCGAGGCGATGCGCGACGGCGACACGGTCGCGCGCTTCGGGAGCGACGAGTTCGCCTTCCTGCTGACGCGCATCGAAGGGGCGGACGACGCGGCGCGCGCGGCCAGAGAGTTCCAGCGCGTGCTCGACCCGCTCTTCTTAGTCGAAGAGCACGAGCTTTACGTCACGGGCAGCATAGGCATCGGCCTCTACCCGGAGGACGGCGCGGACGCGCAGGAGTTGTTGAAGAGCGCGGGCTCCGCGCTCTACCGCGCCAAGCAGTCGGGCGGGAACAATTACCAGTTCTACACGGCCGACATGAACGAGCGGGCGCTGCACCGCCTCGCGCTCGAAAACAAGCTGCGCTGGGCCATGGAGCGCGGCGAGTTCCGCGTCTACTACCAGCCGCAGGTCTCGATCGGCACGGGGCGCGTGACGGGGATGGAGGCGCTCGTGCGCTGGCAGCACCCGGAGATGGGTCTGGTCTCCCCGGCCGAGTTCATCCCGCTCGCGGAAGACACGGGGCTCATCTCGCCCATAGGCGAGTGGGTCCTGCGCACGGCCTGCGCGCAGGCGCGGAAGTGGCAGGACGACGGCTTCGAACAGCTTCGCGTCGGCGTCAACCTGAGCCCGCGGCAGTTTCAGCAGCCGGACCTCGTCCCGATGGTCGAGCGGCTGCTCAAGGAGACTGGGCTCGACGCGGCTTCGCTGGAGTTGGAAGTGACGGAAAGCTCCGTGATGAAGAACGCCGAAAGCTCCATCCGCACGCTCGGCGAGCTGAAGGCGATGGGCATCAAGATCGCCGTGGACGACTTCGGCTCGGGCTATTCGAGTCTGAGTTACCTGAAGAGCCTGCCGATTGACGTGCTGAAGATCGACCAGTCTTTCGTGCGCGACATGACCGCCGACGCGAAGGACGCGGCCATCGTGATGGCGATCATCCAGCTCGCGCACAGCCTGCAACTTGAGGTCAAGGCCGAGGGCGTCGAGACCGAAGAGCAGTTGCGCTTCCTCAGTCTCCTGAGGTGCGACGCCATGCAGGGATACCTCTTTTGCAGGCCGCTCCCCGTGGACGCCTTCGAGCAGCTTCTAATGGAGGGGCGCGGCCTCGGCCCGGCCGGTGCCGCCGAAGCGCCCCCCGCCACGCAGCCGGCAAAAGCCAGTTGACCGCACCCGTCTAACGTTCGATGAAGATCAAATTCCAAACGCCGTCGGGCCGCAGAACCTTCGCCCTCTTCGCGCCGCTGGCGCTGCCCGTCCTGGTGCTCATGCCCGCGCTCTATTTTGGCACAAGGCATACGCCGGGCAGCCAGCCCGCCGCCGCGGCCGCAGTCCGCCCGCAGGGCACGCCGACGCCGCGAGCGTCCGACACGCCGGCCGCCGCCCGGACCTTCACGGACGCGGATTTCGCGCGGCACGTCGCCGCGCTGAAGAAGAGGCTGCCGGGCCGAGGGTTCACGATTGTCATCCAGAAACCTTTCGTCGTCGTCGGCGACGGGCCGCCCGCGGCCGTGCGCTCGCAGTCGGAGACCGTGCGCTGGGCCGTGGACAAGCTCAAGCAGGATTACTTCACGAAGGACCCGGCCGAGATTCTCGACGTGTGGCTCTTCAAGGACGAGGCGTCTTACCGCAAGCACACGCGCCAACTCTTCAAGGACGAGCCGGACACGCCCTACGGCTACTACTCGCCCGAGCACAAGGCGCTCATCATGAACATCGCGACGGGCGGCGGGACGCTCGTCCACGAGATCGTCCACCCGTTCATAGAGGCCAACTTCCCCGATGCCCCGCCGTGGCTCAACGAGGGGTTGGGCTCGCTCTACGAGCAGAGCGGCGAGCAGGACGGCCGCATCTACGGCTACCCCAACTGGCGTCTGCCCGGCCTGCAAGATGCCATACGACAGAGCGCCGTCCCCACCTTCAAGGAATTGACGGCGATGAACTCCAGCGCCTTCTATTACCAGGACAAGGGGACGAACTACGGCCAGTCGCGCTACCTCCTTTACTACCTACAGGAGCGCGGCCTGCTGACGCGCTTCTACAAGGAGTTCCACGACCGCCGCAAGGACGACCCGACCGGCTACCAGACTCTGCAAATGATCTTAGGCGAATCGGACATGACGGCTTTTCAGAAGAAGTGGGAAAAGTTCGTGCTCGACTTGAGCGAAGGGTTCACGCTCAGGGTCAGTCCCTGAAAATGCTAAAATCCCTGTCCGGGGAGAGCTAATGGGCCAGAAGCGGCAAGAGCATTTCGAGCAACTCGCGACCGAAGAGATCGCGAGCGCGGCGCAGCCGACGCATTACAACGTCGCGCCGCACGACGAGGAAACTGCGCCCGCGCCGAACGGCGGCGGCTCGGAAGAGATGAAGCATGAAAGCGCGGCTCATCCGGCGAGCGCGCAGCCGCCAATCGAGACTGACGGCGTAGAGGTTAAGCGGACGGGCAGGGCCGCGGGCGGCATCCCGGCCATCGTCCAGACGGTCAAGCACGCGTGGGGCGAGATGGGCGTGGGCCGAAGTCTCAAGACCCTGCTCGCGGTCAACCAGCAGGACGGCTTCGACTGCCCAGGCTGCGCGTGGCCCGAGCCGGACAGGGAGCGTTCGCACGCGGAGTTCTGCGAGAACGGGGCGAAGGCCGTCGCGGAGGAGGCGACGACCAGGCGCGTCACGCCGGAGTTCTTCCGCGAGTGGAGCGTCGAAGAGCTTTCGAAACAATCCGACCACTGGCTCGGCAAGCAGGGCCGCCTGACGCGGCCCATGCTGCTCCGCCGCGACGCCACGCACTACGAGCCCATCAGTTGGGACGAGGCGTTCGCGCTCGTCGCCAACGAGTTGAACGCGTGCGCCTCGCCAGACGAGGCCGTCTTTTACACCTCGGGGCGCACGAGCAACGAGGCCGCGTTTCTTTACCAGCTCTTCGTGCGCCAGTTCGGCACGAACAACCTGCCCGACTGCTCGAACATGTGCCACGAGTCTTCGGGCTCGGCCTTGACCGAGACCATAGGCATCGGCAAGGGGACGGTCACGCTCGAAGATTTTAATCTCGCGGAGGCCGTCTTCGTCATCGGCCAGAATCCGGGGACGAATCACCCGCGCATGTTGACGGCGCTGCAAAAGGCCAAGCGCCGCGGCTGCAAGATCGTCCACGTCAACCCGCTCCCCGAGGTCGGCACGACGCGCTTCAAACACCCGCAGGAAATCTTCGCGTCGCTCGGCAAGGGGACCGAACTCGCGGACCTCTTCCTACAGGTCCGCATCAACGGCGACGTGGCGCTCCTCAAAGGCGTCATGAAGGAGTTGCTCGAAGAGGAGTCGCGGCGGCCGGGCGAAGTCCTGGATCACGAGTTCATCAAAGAGCACACCGACGGCTTCGAGAGTTTCGCCGACGCGCTCCGCGGAGTTAGCTGGGAAGACATCGTGGAGCAGAGCGGCGTCAGTCGCGGGCAGATGCGCGAGGCCGCGGAGATCATGATGCGCTCCGACAGGACGATCATCTGCTGGGCGATGGGGCTGACGCAGCACAAAAACGCGGTCGCGAACATACAGGAGATCGTCAACCTCCTTTTGCTGCGCGGGCAGATGGGCAAGCCCGGCGCGGGCGCGTGCCCCGTGCGCGGCCACTCGAACGTCCAAGGGGACCGCACGATGGGCATCTGGGAGCGGCCGACCGAGGCTTTCCTCGACAGCCTCTCGAAAGAGTTCAACTTCGACCCGCCCCGCCGCCACGGCTTCGACACGGTGGAAGCGATCAAGGCCATGCACAAAGGCGCGGCGCGCGTCTTCTTCGCGCTCGGCGGCAACTTTCTTTCGGCCACGCCCGACACGGAGTTCACGGCCGAAGCTCTCAGGCGCTGCCGCCTGACCGCGCACGTCTCGACCAAGCTCAACCGCGCGCACCTCGTCACGGGCGAGCAGGCGCTGATTCTGCCCTGCCTCGGCCGCACGGAGCGCGACGTGCAGGCCGCTGGCCCGCAGTTCGTAAGTTGCGAAAATTCGATGGGCGTCGTGCAGGCGTCGCGCGGCGTGTTGGAGCCCGCGTCGGAGCATCTTTTGAGCGAGCCTCAGCTCGTCGCGCGGCTCGCGGCGGCGACCCTCGGAGAGCAGGGCCGCGTTGACTGGCTCAAGCTCGCGTCCGACTACGACCTCATACGCGCGTCAATCGAGCGCGTCATCCCGGGCTTCGAAGACTACAACCGGCGCGTGCGCGAGCCAGGCGGTTTTTACCTCCCGAACTTCGCGCGCGAGCGCCGCTTCAAGACCGCGACGGGGCGCGCCAATTTCACCGTGCACGACCTGCCGCGCCACGACCTCGGGCCGGGCCAATTCCTGATGATGACGATGCGCAGTCACGACCAGTTCAACACGACCATCTACGGCCTGGACGACCGCTACCGCGGCATCTACAACGGCCGCCGCGTCGTCTTTCTCAACCCTCAGGACGTGGAAGAGGCGGGACTCTCGGCGGGGCAACTCGTTGACCTCGTCAGCCACTTCGAGGACGGCGAGCGCACGGCCCCGTCCTTCGTCGTCGTCCCCTACAGCATCCCGCGCCGCTGCGCCGCGACCTACTTCCCGGAGGCAAACGTGCTCGTCCCCATCGGCAGCGTCGCCGAGAAGAGCAACACGCCCGCCTCGAAATCCGTCGTCATCAGTCTCCGACCTTCGCCTGGTAGTGGCCCAGTTTAAAGAACGCCCAGATATTTGAGCAGAAGGAATATCAGCAGTAGCGAGACGAGGGCGATGGCGAGATAGTCCTTCCACGGCAGCGTGAGCTTGAAGCAGCGGTGGCAGTGTCTGGCCGTCCTGCGTATTCTTTCCCCGCAGTGGCGGCAATACCTTTTCCGCTTGGATCCCATCGTGAGTATCCCCCTTTGAGGTAAGGGTCCGCAGGAAGGCAGAGTTTAACACTTGTCCGGCGGGTCAACAATAATATCTTCAATCTCCCAAGCATTCTGAGACATCCCGGCATCCATGCCGTTCGGCCGGGCGCGTTTGATTTTTTCGGGGATGCGTGAGTAAATGGTCAACTTTGCGGCGGCCCGTCATTTCCGGCCGTCGTCGTCTTTATCCGAGTAGTGTAAAACCCGAGCACCCTTTCAGGAGATTTCTTGATGAGCAATGATGGACAGAATTTGATCGAGCCGTACGGGGGCGAGCTTGTAGACCTCGTCGTCGGCGGCGAGGAGCGGGACGAGTTGTGGAATCGGGCGGCGGGCCTGCCGCGCCTGCAACTGAGCGCGAGGAGCGTCTGCGACCTTGAGCTGTTAGCCACCGGCGGCTTCTCGCCGCTCGCGCGCTTCATGGGCAAGGCGGATTACGAGCGCGTGCTCGAAGAGATGCGGCTCAGTGACGGCGCGCTCTTCTCCATCCCCGTCACGCTCCCCGTCCGCGCCGAATCGGGCGTGAAACTGGACGCTGAAGTCGCGCTCGCCAACCAGCACAACGACCTGCTGGCCGTCATGCGCGTCGAAGAGATTTACGAGTGGGACAAGGAGCGCGAAGCGCGGCTCGCCTACGGCTCGACCGACTTGCGCCACCCGCTCGTGGCCGAGATGAACTCCTGGGGCGAGTTTTACATTTCCGGCGAGTTGAAAGTGCTGGCGCTCCCGCGCTACTACGATTTCCGCTCCTTACGCCTGACGCCGGTTGAAGTCCGTGAGAGATTGAGTGCGCTCGGACACCGGAACGTCGTCGCCTTCCAGACGCGCAACCCCCTGCACCGCGCGCACGAGGAGTTGACCGCGCGCGCGGCCAAAGAGATCGACGGGGCGCTCCTGCTCCACCCCGTCGTCGGGATGACCAAGCCCGGAGACATAGATCACTACACGCGCGTGCGCTCTTACCGCGTTCTGGCCGAGCGCTACTACGACCCGAACCGCATGCTGCTGGCGCTGCTGCCGCTGGCGATGCGCATGGCCGGGCCGCGCGAGGCGCTCTGGCACGCCGTCATCCGGCGCAACTTCGGCGCGAACCACCTCATCGTCGGGCGCGACCACGCGAGCCCCGGCAAGGACTCCAAGGACAAGCCTTTCTACGGCCCTTACGACGCGCAGGAGTTGGTCGCCCAGCACGCGGACGAGATCGGCGTGAAGCCCATGCCTTTCTCGGAGCTGCTCTACATCCCGGAGGAGGACCGCTACGAAGAGTCCTCGCGCATCCCGGAGGGCAAGCGCACGGCCTCGATTTCTGGCACAGAGGTGAGGGAGCAGTACTTGCAGCGCGGGCGCTCGCTGCCCGGCTGGTTCACGCGCCCCGAGGTCGCTTCGATTCTGGCGGAGGCGCACCCGCCGCGCCACGAGCAGGGGTTCTGCATCTGGTTCACGGGGCTCTCCGGCGCGGGCAAGTCCACGACCGCGGACATCCTCATCATCAAGCTGCTTGAGCACGGGCGGCAGGTCACGTCGCTCGACGGCGACGTGGTCCGCACGCACCTCTCGAAGGGCCTCGGCTTCAGCAAGGAGGACCGCGACACGAACGTGCGGCGCATAGGGTTCGTCGCGGCCGAGATCGCGCGCCACGGCGGCGGCGTCATCTGCGCCGCGGTCAGCCCCTACCGCGCCACGCGCAACGAGTGCCGCGCGATGGTCGGAGACGACCGCTTCGTGGAGGTCTTCGTGGACGCCCCGCTCGAAGTCTGCGAGGGGCGCGACACCAAAGGCATGTACGCGCTCGCCCGCGAGGGCAAGATCAAGAACTTCACGGGCATCGACGACCCCTACGAGCCGCCCTCCAACCCCGAGATCACGATTGACACCGTCAAGCTCTCGGCCGAGGAGAACGCCGACCGCATCCTCGATTATCTAATCAAGGAGGGCTTCATCCTCTCTTCATCGAAGAAGGGGGAAGAGAAGAGGGAAGTGGCCGGCGCTTCGGCGGCGCAGTAGTAGAGTCAGCTTAAATCTCAAACGGTTGAATTGACGAAGGGGCAGGGATAATCCCTGCCCCTTCGCTTTACGCGGTTCACGGTCGCGGCGAGGTAAACGATAGCGCCGGGGCTAAAGCCGTCTAGTCGTCAAGGCCCGCCGGAGACGGGGCCGGGGGCGGCGGGACGAAGAAACGCCCCTCCTGATAGTTCCGCGTGAACGTGTTGGGCGGGTTAAGTTTGGCCTGCGCGATCATCCTGTCTCTGCCCGCCGGCATCAAGTATCTGCCGCCGACCAGGACTTCGGCTTTTTTCGTGAACTCGCCGAGGTAACCGGCGAACTCGTTAGGTTGCAGCCGCTTCCTGAGGGAGCTGTATCCGCCAAACAGCGCCCAATTCCCTCTTATCACCGAGGGCATGAACACGGCTTCGCGCATCTCCAGGGCGGGGTGTCGGATGCCCCCGAGCGCGTTGCCCTTGTCGTCGCGCAAGACAAGGCCGTCGGAAGTCAGCTTCAGGGTCACGCTCGGCGGGGGCTGTACGCCGCTCCGCGCCCACTGATCCCCCGCCGCGAATATGGCCCTGACGAACGGCAGCCAGTTGATCGGGGACGTACCCTCGACGGCGGGCGCGGGGCTCCCGGCCTCGGGGGGGTTGGGGAAGAACTGCCGCGTGAGCGCGGCGTCCGGGATGTGCGCGCCGCCGGCGACCACGTACCAGCGGTATTGCGGGAACGCGGGGTTCGGGACCGCCCTGGGGTCGAAATCCGCCTCCGTGTTAAAAACGATGATGGGCTTTTGGCCGGCTATGTTGACCGGCTCGACGTAGCCCGCGGTGCACGCGAACGTGATGTCGAAGAGTTTATGGCCGAAAGGCTTGTAGATTTGGTGCACGGTGTTGCCCGAATCGGAGAAGCCGATGGCGTAAAGCCTGGCGACCTTCCCGACAAAGGAGGTCGCGGGGCTTTGCCTCAGCGCCGTAGCGAACTCGCGCAGGATGTCGTCGTCCGTAATCACTTCCGGCCCCTCGAATTCCCTGCCGCGGATAGTGACTGGCGAAAGGGGGTCGCGCTCAAGGCTTTGAACCCTGAAAGTTTTGTGCCTGACCGTGGCGTGGCTGATACCTCCGACGAACAGGAAGTCCGGGCCGAGGTAACCGTCGCGCGCGACCGTGCCGCCGCTGAAGTGCAGCGGCTCGAAGACGAAAATCCTGCTCCCCTCCCGCGGGTTGGCGGGGGTCGTGATCTCGTAGGGGACGTTGAAACGGCCCGAGGCGGTCTCGCCCGTAAAGCGGCCCCTGTACTTGAGGTATCTGATGTTGTTGAAGGTTCCGATTTCCTCCGGTCTACCGGTGGGTGCTTCGATTACGCCGCTCATAAGGTTCTCCTTTCAGAAGAGTGGTGAGTTGAGCTGGCGAATACTCCGCGGCGCACCTGCGTTGGTGAGACAGGCGACTCGCCGGCGTCTGATTAACCGGCTGTCGCAGAGCACTCAAACGTACAGGGCCAGGACGCGCGGGGCGGAAAGGATTTGCCGTCGGGCGGCGCGGGGGTGCCGCCTCTTCATTTCGTGACGCGGCGCGTGCGGCGCGGCCCCGCAGGATTCGTCGCCGGCCTCCAGGTGAAACTCCACTATGTCGCGGATGTGCTCTTCGTAGCCGGGCGGGAGCTTCTTGAACTCGACGCCGAACCCCGCCTCGGGCTTGTGATGCGCGACCCGCCCCCAGACCACGCCTTCCATCACGCGCTCGCTGTTGGCGCTAACAAAAGGCGTATGAAGATGAGGCCCCCCTTCGCGACCTCCAGCGTCGTCTGGACGAAGCAGCCCCCGACACTGAGCGTCGTGACTCGACCCTTGTAGGCGCAGGCGGGCGTCTCGCCCCAGTCAACTTCGATGGAGTATTTGATGCGCGGGTGCTTGCGGCGCTCCTTATGTGACGGGGCGTCGTTCATGTCTCTACGAGGGGGCGGCGCGGGCGCGGCCTCACGGGCCGATCTCCTTGAGCGCCTTGCCGGTCGCCGCGAGCAGCGCGTCGGGGCCGACGGGCGCGCCGGTGGCCTTCTTCATCCAGAGGTCCGGGACGACGCTGCCGACCTTCGACATCCGCTCGAACTCGGGGCCGATGCTCCCGGCCTTCTCCATCTGCTCCTCTATCTGGAAGGCGATCATGTGGCCGATGGGGTAGTCGGGCAGGTAGAGGAACGAGTCGATCATGTGCGAGTAGATGCCGAGGAGCACCACGTCGCGCTTCTTGAAGACGGGCGCGTAATACTTGTTCCAGATGTCTCTGGCGATCCCGAGCGTCGCCTCCTTCAGCTCGGCGGGCGTCGCGTTCGGGTGGTCGTACATCCAGTGCCAGACGGCCATGTCCACGAGCGCCACGCCGGCGATCTCGTAAGCGCCCCAGAAGTCGTCGAGCGTCTTGAAGGCTTTGCTCTTCGGGTCTTCTTTCGCCAGGCCGAGCAGTTCGAGGTCGTGGCCCTGGAAGACGAAGGCGAGCGCCTCTGTGAAGGCCGTGTTCGGCACGCCCTGGAGCGTGTAGTAGTCGATGTCGTTGAGCGAGAAGGTCTGCTCGACGTTGTGGCCCATTTCGTGGACGGCGATGTTGAAGCCCTTGTAGTCCATCCCGCCCTTGCCGACGCGCGTCCTCAGGTGCGCCCTCGCCTGACGCATGCTCGCGCCGAGCGCGTGGCCCGAGCCGCGCGCCGGGTCGACGACGATGTTGTTCGCCAGGTACTGCGCGCGCTCTTTGTTGAAGCCGAGCTGCCCGAGCAGAACGGGGATGTCCTTCTTGTAGGCGTCGGCCGTCGGGTAGCGCTTCGAGACTATCTCGTCGAGCTGAGTCTCGGAGTACGCGCCGCGCGGGCGGAAGCCGTTGTACCAGATGTCGAAGGGTTCGAGCGGGCGGCCCAGCCGCTTCTCAATTACCTTTGCGACTTCCGGGACGAGGGGGCTGGAGAGCACCTGCTCGAACATCTGTTTGACGCGCGCCTCTGGAATCTCGCGGTTCTCGTCGAAGCGGCGCGCGATTAAAGTCGGCGCGGTCGGCGAGTAGGGGTCAATTTTTCTGGAAGCCTGGAAGGTCAGGAGCAGTTTCGCGTAGCGCGTGTTCGGCTCGGGCGCGTTCGTCAAGGGTTTTCCACCCGCCGCGCCGTCGCCCTGCGCCTCGTCCGAGTCCTCGACGGCCGCGGGCTTGACCTCGTTCGTGAAAGGGTTCCAGTCCACGTTCGGGTTATTAACCACCACTTCGGGGATGGTCTGCGTGACGATGCGCTCCATCACCTGCTGCATGACGCGCTGCTTGGCGAGGCCGTTCCTGTCGTCGCTGTAGTCGGCCTTGATCTGGTCGCGCAAATTCCAGTGCGAGAGCAGGCGCATCTTCGCGGGGAAGAGGCGCGCGCCCTTCTCGTCGAGGACGTGGTGCATCCAGACGTTGTACTCTGCGATGTAGCGGTCGGCCTCCGATGACGCCTGCGCGACGGCCAGGTTGACTTCGGCCGGGATGCGTTTGGAGAACCTTTGTGCCAGGCGCGCCTCGGCCCACTGGCGGCGCGACCAGTTCTCGCCCTCGGTCAGCCTCTGCTGGAGCGTGGTCAGCGGGAAGTTGAGCAGCACGACGAAGGCCAGCTTGTTCTGGAAAAAATCGTCCGTCACGTGCGCCGAGGGGGCGTAGCCGGCGAACACCTCGTCGAAGGGGAGAATCGGGCCGAGGTCCAGGTCCGCCTGCTGGCGGAACTCGCGCCCTATCTCTGCCATGTGGCCGTCCACCATCTCAAGGTTGTGCTGGAAGCGCGCGAACATGGTATCCAGGGTCTGCTGGTCGCCCGCGAAGTTCGTGCGGACGAACCCCTCGAAGGCCGCGGCGTCGCCGTCCTCCGCGCGCCAGAAGCTCGCCACCTGTTTCAGCCCACGCTGCAAGCGCGCGCGCACGCCCTCGCCGTACTTGGCCGCCAGTTCTGTTTCGAGTTTAGTCATTGATTCCTTCAGCCACGGCAACTGCGGCGCGCCCTCCTGGCGAAGCGCCGCCGAGGGGGCCGCGACCGTGCCGTTCGTAACGAGCGCGAACGAGAGACAGAGAACAACGAGTGTGCGAAGAAGGAAGGGACGCATGGCTGACCTCTTTGGTTGAGCGGAGTCGGACTGCCGTAGCTTGATGATTGCGGTCAGGGCTCGTTCCCCAACTCGGGGATGGGCCGCCCCAGTGATTTGTAAATCCTCTCGATCTCCTGCTTCTTGGCGAGAGCCTCCTGGTTCGCCGGGTCGTACTTGAGCGTGCGGCGGAAATCGCGGAGCGCGAACTTGTAGAGTATAGGGCTGCCGGCCGAGTAGAAGACGTTGGCGCGCTCGATGTAAGCCGCCGCGGCCGCCTTCTTGTCGGCGCTGCTCGCGCCCGACGCTTTCGCCTTAGTTTCGGCCTGCTCGATTTTCGCGTCGAGCGCGGAGGTGTCGGGGCCCGACGCGCCGCCCGCCCCGTAGCCTCCCGCGCCCGACGGCGCGGGCGGCGTGCCGTGCGAGGTGGCGACGGGCGGCCCGCCGGTCGTGGG
>DATMVE010000027.1:0-26514 GCA_035563515.1 Pyrinomonadaceae bacterium | reverse complement strand
GACGGCCTGCACCAGCTTGTGCAGGTCGAGTTCGCCGGCGAGCGTCTGCCCGAGGCGGTTGACCGTCTCGATGATCTCGGCCTGCTCGCGCAGCTCCGCCTCGGCGCGCTTGCGCGCGGTGATGTCGCGCGCGATCTTCGACGCGCCGATGACGCGCCCCGACGCGTCCTTGATGGGCGAGACGGTGAGCGACACGCTAAGGAGCGCCCCATCCTTGCGACGGCGCACGGTCTCGTAATGGTCGACGCGCTCGCCGCGCCTGATCTGCGCCAGAATCCGGGTCTCCTCGTCGGGCATGTCGTGCGGGATGAGCATCGTGACGGGCTGGCCGACGGCTTCGGCCGCGGTGTAGCCGTAGAGCCGCTCGGCCCCCGGGTTCCAACTGAGGATACGGCCGTCCAGGTCTTTACTGATGATGGCGTCGTCCGAGTTCTCGACGATGGCCGCCATTTGCAGCAGCCCGTCCTCGGCCCGCTTGCGCTCGGTCACGTCGCGCGTGATTTCGAGGATGGACGCGACATTGCCCCGCTCGTCGAGCACGGTCGCCCAGCGCGTCTCGACGATGATCTGCACGCCGTCCTTGCGCGTGTGTTTGAGTTCGCCCTCCCAGTAGCCGTCGCGCCGCAGGCTCTCGTAAATCTCTTCGAGCGGGACGGGCGACACGGTCTTGAGCAGCTCGTGCGGCGAGCGCCCGATGGCCTCGCCCTGCGTGTAGCCGTAGATTCGCACCGCGCCGCGGTTCCAGAGCGTGATGGCGTTCGAGGAGTCGCGCAGGAAAATCGCGTCGTAAGCCTGCCTGATGACCTCTGCCTGCTCGCGCAGCCTGGCCTCCGCGTGCCGCCCCTCGCTGATGTCGCGCGCGATCTTCGAGGCCCCTATCACGCGGCCCTCCCGGTCCCTGATGGGCGAGACCGTGAGCGAGATGTCGACGAGCGAGCCGTCCTTGCGCACTCTGACGGTCTCGTAGTGCTGTATGCGTTCGCCCGCGCGCAGGCGCGCGAGGATGGCGGGCTCTTCGTCCTGATGGTCCTCGGGTATCAGGATGGCGATGGGCTTACCCACGACCTCGCGGGCCGTGTAGCCGAAGATGCGCTCGGCCCCCTTGTTCCAGCTCGTGATGACGCCTTCGAGCGTCTTGCTGATGATGGCGTCGTCCGCGGATTCGATGATGGCCGAAAGCCAGTAGGGAGCAAGCTCCGGGCCCTGCAAATCGTTGAGCAAGTCCGTGGCGTTTGTGTTGTCGGGTAACCCCTCCGGCGGGGTTTTGATGGGCATAGGCGTAGTTGTCCGGCTTAGACCGACGGGGAGCGGTGACGGGGGAAAACAGGGGACGCGGGGATTATACCGAGTCCGCACCCCAATTGCCACGACGCGCCGAATTAATTTCCGGCACTGGGCCAGTTCGAGGTCGAGCGTCTGGCGCGCAGAGACGCTGAAATCCGGCCGGACGTGCCGCGCGTATGAGTGCGGGCCGCGGCCCCGCCGCACGCGGGCGTCTCAATTTAATTGCTGAATAATCTCTCCCTTTGATGCTATCTTCAAAGTAGGGTTCGGGAGCCCGCTGAAGGTTGTCCTCATGATGAAAATGGCGAGAGTTTTGATTCTTTGTCTGGCGGCGGCCGGGTTCTACGGCTCGGCTTCGGCGCAGTGCCGCAACACGCCCGTCAAGCGCGTGCCGTCGCCCGACGGCTCGCTCGCGGTCGAGCTTTACCACCGCGAATGCACGTCCATCACTTACACGGCCGCCATGATGCGGACGCCGCCCACGACGCTCCTGCCCGATGGCGACGAAGTGTGCCACCTTGTGACGCTGCGCGGGCGGCTCAAGATTGAGGCCGCCTGGAAAGACGCTAAGCACGTCCTCATCAGCAGCCCGGACCTGCTCGAATGGGACTTGGGCGTCAGCTCGCAGCAGGACTCCTGCAACGACATCAAGATTTCTTACGACCTCAACGTCGAAGAAGCCCCGCCCGAGGAGTCGCCGGACCCGAAGGTGGAGGCGGCGATACGCAAGGCGGTCGAACTCGCCGCCCCGTGCCTGATGGACCGCCACCACCCAGACCACCCAGAAGTCTTTTACGGCGAACTGGACGGCGGCAACCACCGCTCCGCCCTCGGCCTGCTGCTCGCGAACCTCTACCTTTACAGGTGCCCCGTCTCGCGCGAGGCTTACTCGCTGATGGAGTTGGCCGCGACCGAGCTGAAAATTGAGAGAGGGGAGTTGGAGCAACTGCGGCCACAGGTCACGACGCTCAAGCGCGCCGCGGAGGCCATCAACGAAGTCCGGCGCGACGCCGCGGCCGCGCGGGCGCGCGTAGTGTACCGGCCGTCGGGCGAAGCCGGGAGCGCGGGCAGGCTGTTCGGCGCGTGGCTGGACAATCAGAAAGTCTTCATTGACTCGGAGGCGCGAGTCGTCATCGAGCCGCAGTTGGAGGGCGAGATAGAGGAGTTCTCCGACGGCATGGCGAAAGTCTCCGTGCGCTCGGGGGACATAGTCGCCCCGACCAGGTACGGCTACATGAACACCGCGGGCCGCTTGGTCATCCAGCCGCGGTTCGAGAGGGTTTCGGACTTTTACGAGGGGCTGGCGTGGGCCGAGGAGAAGATGTGGCTCGACGGGCCGCGCGGCTTCATAGACAAGACCGGTAAGTTCGTCATCACTCTGCGCGAGCAGTCGGACGTGCCGCGCTTCTCCGAAGGTCTGGCGGCCGTCGCCCTCGACACGGGGTACGGCTACATAGACAAAGAGGGCCGGACGGTCATAGAGGCGCGCTTCAGTTACGCGGGCGACTTCTCGGAGGGGCTGGCGTGGGTGAAGACGCGCGACGACAAGGCGGGCTTCATAGACAAGACGGGTAAGTTCGTCATAGGCCCCGACAAGTATGACCTTTCGGACGACTCTAACTTCTCCGAGGGGCTGGCGGCCGTGCGCCTGAACGGCCAGGCGGGTTACATAGACAGGACGGGCCGCATGGTCATACGGCTACAGTTCTACCGCGCGCGCCCGTTTTCCGACGGCATGGCGCGCGTCGAGTTTAAAGGCCAGAGCGGCTACATTAACAAGACGGGCAGGCTGGTCATCAAGCCGCAGTACGAGTTCGCCCAGGACTTCTCCGAAGGGCTGGCCGCCGTCGAGGTCCGCGGCAAAGGCTACGGCTACATAGACACACAGGGGCGCATGGTCGTCGCGCCGCAGTTCGACGCCGCGCGCGACTTCGCGGAGGGCATGGCCTGGGTCAGCAGCAAGGAGCGGGGCGTGGGCTACATCAACAAGAACGGCGAATACGTCTGGGGGCCTTTCCACTGATTCGGGAGTCAGCTCAAACTCAAGCTAAGAATTGACTCAACCCCTTTGCGAGAAATTATCCTCACGCAAAGGGGTTGAGTTTTGAGTCGGGAGCGCGCTCTCAGCCTTCCTCTATAATCTCCTTGACCCTGCCCACCTCGCCGGTCTCCAACCGAACCTTGATGCCGTGCGGGTGGTGAGCGGATTTCGTCAGCACGTCCTTCACAGTGCCGCGCGTCAGCCTCCCCGTGCGCTGATCCTGCTTGAGCACTATGTCGACCACGAGCCCCGGTCTGATCTCTTTCCTCTCCTGTCCGTTCATGCGTTTCAGGCTTCCCTACTTCGGCGCGGGGCCGTGGTCGTAGCTGATCACGCGCGTTATCTTCCACGCGCCGTCCTTCTGCTGCCAGAGGTGCACGAACCTCGCCACGCCCACTGGCCCGCTGCCCTTCGGCGCGTTCAACTCGTAGAAGCGGTGCGTGCCCATCTGGACCCCGCCGAAGCCCGGGATGGGGTGCGCTTCGAGAGACTCCGCGACCACTTCCCTGCGCACCTTGCCGCAGATGTTGTTTTTGATGCTCTCGACCAAGCTCTGGCGCGTGCGCGTCAGACCGCCCTTGTCGTGGTAGAACTCAAGGTCGTCCGCGAAGAAGCTCGCGAACTTTTCGAGGTCGCACCGGTTGAAGCTGTCGAAGACCGCGGCGTCCAGCGCCGTCAGAGTGCGCGAGAGTTCTTCGGGCGACTGCTCGCCGGGCTTGGCCTGTGCCAGAACCTGCCCGGCCGGCAGGGCGAGCAGGGCGAAGAGAAGCAGAAGGCGTTGCGCGAGAAATCGTTTCATCAACGGAGTCAGCCTTTCAAGTTAATGGTACTGTCCTGCTCTACGCTTCGAGCGGGCGGAACGTTCCGCGGATCGAGTGTGAGTTCCCCGCGCGGAAGCTCACAGGCCACAGCACAACCCCGTCACCTTTGCCCGGAGGCGTCTCTCGCCCCGGCGACTTCCTGACGAAGTGTCGGCAGCGCCTTCTTCAAGTTTTTTCCAGGACAGGCGGTCGAGGCGTAATCGCTGTGGCCTTTAATCTCCGACGCGGGGAGGCCGTATTCGGCAGACAGCCAGGCCGCCAGGGCGCGCAGCGATTCCACCTGCGCGGGAGATGGCTGCTCCTTCTCGAAGTTGCCTTCGAGGACGACGAGGGCGTGCCCGGCGGGGTCGTAATCCGTGTTGGTGTCGCCCACGTATTTAAGGTCTCTCCCCTCGGCTATCCGGCCGTCCGCGGCGATGTAGTAGTGATACGGAACGTCGGGCCAAGCGGGTTTATTCGCGCCGGACGCGAGCCGGCTCTTGCTCTGAGAAAAGCTCTGCAAACTCCGCATCTTCTTTTCCACAGTCACTCCCGCTTTCTGAGGCGAGGCCGTGTGATGAATGGTTATGCGCCGCAGGGCGTGCGGCTCCATCTCGCCCGCGGCCTCTTTCGCCCCCCACTCGCGGCGCGAAACAATCTCCGGGCGCGGCGGGCCTTGCGGAACGGAGGCCGTGAATTTGTCCGGCCGACTTTGCTCGGGACTCGGCCCGAGCGTGGCGAGCGGCGATTCATTCTGAACGCCCTGGGGCGAACAGGATAAGCAGAAGACCGCCGCGAGGGCGGCAATCGGAAGGCGAGAACAGCGTGAGTTTTTCAACCGCATAATCACCAGCCTGATTTGACGTAAGCGTCCGGGCGAACGGATTTCACTCTGGCCGCCTGAGTCTCCGCATACGACTTGGAGTAAGGCCCCAGGACGACGGCCCACAGCCCGCCCGTGAGGTTCGAATATTCGTCCGTGTCGATTATCCTCGCGTCGTAACCCTGCCCCCGCATGGACTGCAAGCGCTCTTCGGCCCTGGCGTAGTCGCTCTTGGGGAAGGCACCCAGGAAGACGAACCAACTCCCGCCGGGCGGCGGCGGGGGTTGCTCTGGGGTTGACGACGAGGACGCGCGCCTTTGCTCCTCCAACTTCCGCCGCTCCTCGGCCAGTCGCTGCCTCTCCTTTTCCAGCTCCAGTTGTTGCCTTTCTCTTTCGAGCCTCGCTTTCTCTTCTTCCAAAGAAGCGTTCGCCCCGGCCGAACTCGCGGCGTTACTCTGGGCCTCGCTCTTAGTTGTTGACGAAGGGGCCGAGTCCCACTTAAGCCACGCGACGAACGCGCCGCCCGCGAGCAGAGCCAGCAACCCGATCAGGGCGTAAGCGAGGACGGGCTTGCCGCCTCGTTGCGCCGCATGAGTAGCCTGTCCGGCGGGCAGAGCTTCCGTCACCAGGTTGGTCGCGCGGGGAGCGTGAATGCGCTGAGTCTGCTCCGGCTCGTAAGGGGCGGAAAGGACGGACCCGTCGTCCAGGCAGTAACTCAGGTATTCGTCCGCGTAAGTCCGACCGCACGTTGGACACCGTTTCATAAAAATTCTCCCGCCGCGCGGCGCGTTCGCGGCGAAGGGACGCGAAGGCTTTGGGCGGCGGCCTCAGTCTTTGGTGAACTTGAACGTGTAGGCGTGGCCGGCCGTGTCCTTGCCGCTCCCGTTGAGCCTTTGCCCGTCGGCCGAGACCCAGCCGGTGTTCGCGCCCAGAATCCACTGCGGCCCGTCTTTGGCCTGCTCCACGATGCTATTCTCCTGCATCGTGATTCGCCGAGTCTCCGAGTTGACCTTACCGCTGACGGCGATAATCGCCCCCTTGCTGGTCCTCAGTATGCCGTTGAACGAGTCGCCGTCCTGGCTGTTGATGTAGAGCACCGCGTCGCGGTTGGCGAACGTGCCCGCCCACGTCCCTCTCATGTCCATTCTCTTCGCGGGCGTAGGGGTGGTCTTAGGCGAGGGCGAGGGCGTGCTCTGCGGCGTGGCACTCGGCGTGGCGCTGGGCGCGACGCTGGGAGTTGGTTTGGGCGTCGTCCTGTCGCCTGTGTTTGCGTTACCCGACGCCTTCGCGCTCGGGCCGTCGTTGCCGAACCACGTCTTCCAGTTCGCGCCGATTATCAACCCGGTCGCCAGCAGGAGGGCCACCGCGAGGGCGGCGAGCAGGACGCGCCGGCCGCCGCGCTTCGAGGAGAAAGGGGGCGCGGTTTCGTCCGTCCTGGCGGCGCTGGACATTTCCAACGTCGGCGGCGGCTCCCTTTTATAAGGGCTGGTCTCTCTAGGGTCGTAAGGCGCGGAGAGAATCGCGCCGTCCACGAGGCAGAACGCGAGCGTGTCGTCGGGGTAAGTTCGGTTACACTCGGGGCATTTTTTCATGATAAGGGAACGTTCCCCGTGAGGGGCTGACGGTCAAAGCCTAAAGAGAATTCCGGCCGCAAAAGTTCCGTCGCATTCTAACACTTTCCGCGGACGGCGGACGGCGTGGATGCCGCCCCACCAGCGTGAGGCTACTACTGCGGCAGCGCGTAGGCCACGAGCGTGTCCGAGAGCACTTTACTCAACGCCCTCAGGAAGCCGCCGCCCCCGGCCGCGACGACGACGTACTGCCGCCCGCTCTTTCTCCCGCGGTAGGTCATGGGCGTGGCGTGTCCGTTGGCTTCGAGTTCGGCCTGCCACAGCTCTTCGCCGGTCCTCGCGTCGAAGGCCCTGAGTCGGTGGTCTGTCGTCCCCGCGATGAAGACCAGCCCGCCGGCCGTGACGATTGAGCCGCCCAGGTTCTGCGTGCCCGTGCGACGGACCCCACGCGCCTCAAGCTCCTCGACGATTCCGAGCGGCACCCGCCAGACGATCTCGCCCTTGTTCAAATCCACGGCGCTCAGCGTGCCCCACGGCGGTTGCTGGCAGGGCCAGTTGTTTTGGTCGCGGAACCACGCGTACTCCTCGAACCTGCCCTGGCGGACGTAAGGCAGGGGCGAGCCCGGCGGCTGCCGCGTCATAGCGCCGACGGCCCCGTCCTCGTTCATGTTCACGTAGAGGTAAGAGGTCAAGGGATCGAACGACGCGCCGGACCAGTTTGCGCCGCCGTGAAAGCCTGGGAACATGAGCGTCGGCTCGACGCTCGCAGGCGTGTAGAGCCCCTTGTTGACGACGAGCTTGTCGAACAGCTCCGTGCAGTGGCGCTCGGACTCAGGCGTGACGCGGCTGATCTCGTCGCGCGTCATCGCCTGGCGCGCGAGCGCGGGCGGCTTCAAAGGGAAGGGCTGCGTCGGCCACGTCGCCTCGCCGGGAACGTCCGACTGCGGCACGGGCCGCTCTTCGACGGGGAAGAGCGGGCGGCCCGTCCTTCGGTCGAGGACGAAGACGAAGCCCATCTTCGTCACCTGCGCGACCGCGGGGACGCGGCGTCCCCGGTGCCTGACGGTGACGAGCAGCGGCTGCGCCGGGAGGTCGTAGTCCCAGAGGTCGTGATGAACCATCTGGTAGTACCAGACGAGGCGGCCGCTGCGTGCGTCGAGCGCGACGAGCGAGTTGGCGAACAGGTTCTGGCCCTTCCTGTCGCCGCCGTAGAAGTCGTAGGCGGGCGAGCCCGTCGGGAGAAAGACCAGGCCGCGCTCTTCGTCCACGCTCATCGCCGACCAGACGTTGGCCCCCATGCGGTCGCGCCACGAGTCCCCTTCCCACGTCTCGCTCCCCTTCTCGCCCGGTCGCGGCACGGTGTGAAACGTCCAGACGAGTTTGCCCGAACGCACGTCGTAGGCGCGCACGTCGCCGCCCGGCCCCTTCGCCGGAAACTCGGGAAGCCCCCACCCGACGATGACCAAATCTTTGTAGACGACCGGCGGAGACGTGACGCGCGCGCCCCACGAAGGCGTCTGCTGCCACCTGTCCGCGAGGCCCGCGCGCAGGTCAACGCGGCCGTCGCGGCCGAAGCCCGCGGCCGGCTCGCCCGTCCCCGCGTCGAGGGCCACGAGCAACCCGGTGACTGTGCCAAAAAGGACGCGCCGGTCGCGGCCGCGCCCCTTGCGGGACGGCCCCTCCCAGTAGGCCACGCCCCTGTGAGAGTTGAACTCGCGCGCCGTCGTCCCGGCCTGCGGGTCGAACTTCCAAAGCTCTTTGCCCGTCTCCGCGTCGAGCGCGATGACGCGGCTCGAAGGCGTCGAGACGTACATCACGCCGTCGACCACGAGCGGCGTGGAGGAGAAGGACGCCTGGAAGGGAGCCGTCCTGAGTCCAAGCTCCAACTCGCCGGTGCGGTAGACCCACGCCCTCCGCAGGCGCGCGACGTTGCCGCGGTTGATCTGCGTGAGGGCGGAGTGCCGGCCGCCGCCCTGGTCTTTGCCGTAGAACCGCCACTCGTCCGCGCGCGTCTGCGCGGGGCAATTCGCGGGACCGAGAAGACTGGCGGCGAGAAGAAACAGATGGACGAGCAGAAGTCTGCGTGGATGCATGGAAAGAGTCCCCGGCCGAATGTCGCTTTCAAGCGTAGCACCGGCCCCCGCCGGTGTAAAACTTCTTCCGAAACGCGAATGGCCCAAAAATAAATGAGGCCGCATGGCCTTTGCGTCTTTGCGCCTTCGCGTGAGAAATTTGCTTCACGCTGTAGATGAGAAGGGGTGTCGTACCAATGACTGAAGCCGTCGCGGGAGTGGACATCGGCGGGACGAAGATTGCCGTCGCGCTCGAATCAACGGGTGGCGCGAGGATCGGCGGCCGCCAGTTCCCCACGCGCGCGGAACTCGGGCCGGAGGCCATCCTCGCCGGCGTCGCGTCGGCCGTTAACGTGATGTGCGCGGAGGCCGGTGCGAAGCTCGCGGCCGTCGGCATCGGCTGTCCCGGCTCCGTGGACGCGGAGCGCGGCACAGTCCTCCTTCCCATCAACCTGCCGGGCTGGCACGAGTTCCCGGTCGTGCGCGCCGTCGAAGAACTCCTGAACGTCCCGGCGGCGATAGAGAACGACGCCAAGCTGGCCGCGCTCGGCGAGTACGCGCACGGCGCGGGCCGCGGCTTCACGGACATCGTTTACGTAACCATCTCCACGGGCATAGGCGGCGGCATCATCACGGGCGGCAGACTCCTGCGAAGGCTCGGCGCGGGCGAGGTCGGGCACATGACGATCCTGCCGGACGGGCCGCCCTGCGGCTGCGGCTCGCGCGGGTGCCTGGACGCCCTCTGCTCCGGGACGGCCATCGCCAGGCGCGCGCGCGAATTATTGGCCCAGGGCGCGACGAGTCGGATTAACGAGCTGGCCGGCCGCCCCGGAGAGATTACGGCGCGGGTGGTGGCGGAAGCCGTTCGCGGCGGCGACGAGCTGGCGCGGCGCGTCTGGGACGAGACGATTCACTTCCTCTCCATCGGCATCGCGAACGTCGTGACGATTCTCGCGCCCGAGGCCGTCATCCTCGGCGGCGGCGTGGCCTCGGCGGGCGAGCTGCTGCTCGGCCCCCTGCGCCCGCTCGTGGAGCGGCGCGCGACGATGGTCCCCACCGGCAGGGTGCGAATCCTTCAAGCCGCGCTCGGCGGCGAGAGCGGTATTTACGGCGCGCTCGTACTGGCAAGAAGTAATCAAAAAAGTAATCAGTAGTCAGTAGTCAGCTTTTTTGTTTTTACTGATTACTGATTACTGATTACTTACGCGAGCGAGACGGAGGCGAATTTGCTGGCGAGGACGAGGGAGAGAGCGCCCATCAGGGTGGGCTGTTCGCCGAGGGTCGAGGCGATGATGCGCGCGGGCGGCAGGCCGCGGCAGATTCTTTTCTCGACGGCCAGCCGGGCGTCTTCGGCTATCAGCGGCCAGGCGCGCGCCATCAGGCCGGCGATGATGACCGCCTGCGGCGACAGCCCCTGAATGAGGTTCGCGATGCCGACGCCCAGGTAGTGCGCCGTCTCCTTCAGCGCCGCGACGGCCGCCTCCTCGCCCTTGAGCGCGCGGTCAACCAGTTCCTCGAATTTGATCGAACCCTTTCGACCCGCGCCGGGCGCGAGCCTGCTGTAGCGCTCAAGCGCCGCGCGCTCGGAGGTGAATGCTTCCCAGCACTCGCGCCGCCCCGCGGCGCACGCGACCGGCGCGTCGCGCCCGATGCTCATGTGGCCGAACTCGCCCGCGGCCCCGCTCTTGCCGCGGTAAATCTGCCCGTCGAAGACTATCCCTGTGCCGACCCCTTCGTGAATCAGCACGACTATGAAGTCGCGCACGTCGCGCACCTCGGCGCGCCCGAACCAGAGTTCTGCCAGGGCGGCCGCGTTGGCGTCGTTGTCCGCCTTCACGGGCAGGCCCGTGGCGGCATTCAGTTCCCTTGAGATTTCCAGGTTGCTCCACTTGAAGTGCGGGATGAAGAGCGCTGTGCCAGTTTCCGGCTCGACCATCCCGGGCAGGCTGACGCCCACGCCCTCTATCGTCCCCTTATTTTTTCTGATGAGCTTGCGCGCGCACTTGATGATCTGCGCGACCGTCTTGTCGGCGCACGGGTCCGTCTCGAAGACCTCCTGCTCCAGCACGCGGCCCGCGAGGTCGCTCGCCGCGACGACCGTGCGGTTCGTGCCCACGTCCACGCCGATAGCCACGGCGTCAACCGTCCGCAGGGAGAGCAGCCCCGGCGGACGCCCGCCGGTGGATTCGCCGTAGACCTCTTCGAGCAGGCCGCCGAGCTTCAGCTCGTCAACGATGAGCGAGATGGTGGAGCGTTGCAGCTCGGTCTCGGAGGCGATTTCGGCGCGCGAGATGGGGCCCCTCTCGCGGACGTAGTTGAGGACGATCTGCCGGTTGATGTCGCGAATCGTGTTCGCCCGCGCGACGTTGTCTTTGTTCAGGTCAATCCGTCTCATCAGTGTCGAATCAAGGTGAAGGCGCTCAGGTTCGAGTCAAATCGGCGGTCCGCGTCGCCACCCTGCTTCAGACTTTAATAAAAATCCGCTTGCGGTAGAGGATCGTCATGACGCCGAGCCACATGAGCACGATGGAGAGGGCGAAGAGCAGCGAGGCGTTCAAAGGTTGCGCCCAGGAGGCGTAGAGGTTGTCGTAAATCAGACTCTTCAAGTCTGTGCGGCCGCCGCCGGCGTTCGGGAAAGTGACGATCGAGATGACGCGCGAGAAGAGTTCGGCCAGGAAGTAGAGCGCCAGCGCGTTCGAGCCGAAGATGACGAAGGGCTTGGCCCAGGCGCGGTAGCCCTTGATGTCGATCAGCCAGTAGCAGAGCGCCAGGAGCTGTAGCGCCATCCCGGCCGTCACCAAAACGTAAGAGCTGGTCCAGAGCGCCTTGTTGACGGGGAACCAGAAGCTCCACACCCATCCCGCGACGAGCGCCGCCGCACCGGCGACGAACATGGCCGAGACCTTTTCGAGCGCCGCCCACTTCGCGCGCAGCAGGTGGCCCGTCAGCACGCCCGCGAGCGTCGTCGCGATGGCCGGGATGGTGCTCAGGATGCCTTCCGGGTCGTACAAGGGCTTCCAGGTGTGCCCGGCGAGCAGCCGGCGGTCGACGTAGGCCGCGAGGTTCCCCTCCATCTCCAGGTTCCCCGCCCCGAAGCCGGGCACGGGGACGTAATTCATGACGGCGCAGTAGAGGACGAGGAGCGCGGCGGCGATGATGGCCTGCGTCTGCCAGCGCGTGTTGAGGAAGATGACGGAGGCTATCAGGTAGCAAACGGCGATGCGCTGCAAGACGCCCGGGATGCGTATGGTCTGTAAGTCGAAGTAGGGGAACCCGCCGAGGAAGAGGCCGAGCGCGAAGATGATGAGCGTGCGGCGGACGATCTTGAGGTAGAGGTCGCGGCGGCTCCCGGCGTGCGCCTGCCGCGTGGAGAGCGCGAGCGTGATCGAGACGCCGACGATGAAGAGGAAGAAGGGGAAGACCAGGTCCGTCGGCGTCAGGCCGTGCCACGCGGCGTGCTCAAGCGGGCCGTAGATGGTCTCCCAACTGCCTGGGTTGTTGACCAGAATCATGCCGGCGATGGTGATGCCGCGAAAGACATCCAGTGAAATCAACCGCCCGGTCGCCGGCGTCCCCTTGTGCTCCCCGGTCAGAGCATCCATTCCGTCAGTCTCCTTCTCCTTTGCGCCCCCAGCGCCTTCGCGAGAGAAAACCAAAGCCAATCACGCCCGAGGCGCGAAGGGGTCGAGTCGATGTGTAGCTTGTCTTTCCTACCGCGTCTTTCAATCCCGCGGCGCGGACTGAAGCTTGTCGATCACGCGCTCGGCGACGCTGCGGCCGGCCTCCCTCATCTGGTATTGCAGCGGCATGTTGCGCCCGCCGATGGGGGGCAGGCCGACGCCCACGCGGCCGTTGCCCGCGCGGCGGCCGAGCAGGTAAACGCTGCCGAACGTCACGACCTTCGCCGTCTGCGGCATGAAGAGGGTGTAGCTGACCGCGATGTCCTCCTGGCGGTTGCCGTCGATTCTGACATCGAGCCAGAGGACGTGCGTCCCCGTCTCCTTCTTCGCGCGGTCGATGGCCTCTTTCCGCGACATGCCGCCCCCGCCTCTGGCCTCCAGGCTGCGCGTCTTGTTCAGCTCGGCGACGCAGGACTCTATGGCCTCGTCAACGTAGCCGGGGATGATGGAGCTGGAGGTGCCGAACCTGTCGCCGCCGACGATGACGGTCGCGACGGGGCCCGCCTTTTCGGGACGCGGCTTGGCCTCCGGCTTGGGCTCGCCTTCGTCTTTGGCGGCGACGGGCGTGGCCGGGGAAAGGGGCTTGTTCTGGCGTCGGCCGGACTGTGCCAGCGCGGCCTGTGAGAGACACAGGAGCGTGACGGCGCAGGCCGTCAGCAGGAGCCCGCTTCTCCCGCGCGAAAATTCAGGCTTTTTACTTCGCATACCACACCTCCGCTGAAACTTCTCTCGAAGACTATCCGCCCCGCCGGTGACCGATTTGAGCGAATTCACGGTGAGAGCGTTGGAGCATATCAGATATGAAAGGCGCAGGTCACTGAAAACTTGACGCGCGGCCTAAAGCTGCTGCTTCCCGCCCCCCGCCCTCCGCCTCCTCGTTGTCCGCGCCTACGGCTCGGGGCTCGACGACCAGCGGTCTTTGAGGCTCTGCCAGGCGGCGCTCAGGTCCTTCCGAATCGAGACCAGGAAGAAGGAGGCGATGGCGGCGAGGAGAAGCCCCTTCTTCCATCCCGACAGTCGTCCGGGCCCCACCCACTTGCGCACGTCCGAGAAAACATTCCAGACATCGTCCCCGCCGAAAACGGCGGCGTAGACCGAGAATGCGCCGAGCGCCGTCAGGACGGCGACGACCGGGACGACCAACACCCGCAGCACTATCATCCAGGGGTGCCGGCCCCGCATGGCGTCGCCCAGCACGAGCACGGCGGCCTGGGCGGTGACAGTGATGCCGAAGGCGATCAGTCCGAACTGGTTGAGCGCCGGGTTGGTGAAGATGATGCCGGCGACGACCGTCAGCAGCTCGAAGAGGTAGAGCAGCTTGAGCCAGTGGCGGAAGATGAGGTGCGGGACGCTGTCGGGCACGGCCACCTCGACCATCCCGTAGAAGACTTGCGCGAGCCGCGTCACCCAGCGGATGCGCTTCTTGTCCAGGCGCTGCACCTCCGCCACGTTTTCGAGCATCAGGCCCAGGACTTTCGTCCCGCGCGCCAGCGTTCGCACGAAGGACTGAGCCTCCAACTCCCGGTCCACCTCGTAGGCTTTCCTGAAGTGCTCGAGTTGATCCTTTTCGTTGAGGTGCGCCGCCAGCGCGAATTGGACGCGCTTGTCCTTCAGCTCGCCCGTCAGCGCCAGGAACTGTTTCTTCTGTTCGTCGGTGGACCCCACAGACGCCGGCAGTTTCTCCAGCAACTCCGCGACGCGCGCCGTGTCCGCGAGGCCGACCTCCTCCTCGATGATGATGCGCTGCGCCTTCTCGATCAGGTACTTCCGCTGCGCGGCGTGACTCGGGTCCGGCAGGGCCGCCGTGATGATGCGCTCGGCCCCGTCGAGCCGCCCCATCATGATGTCGTTGGTGCGGAACGCCTCCTTGAAGAAGGCCCCGAAGCTGGCTAACTTCGTGCCCGCCAGTTTCGGCTTGCTTTTCTGATCGGTGCCGGGCGAGTTCGCGTTCGTGGCGTCCTCCGGGCTGATGCGGAAGACCTCCACGGGGTCCGTCTCCTCGCCGACGTTGGTCGAGTAGAGGATCGGGTAGGAGATCATGTCGTAGCGGTCGAAGTAGAGGTAGTAATGCAGGAGCGCGCTCCTGATGACGAGCGACGCGGGGCGGGGCCGCGCGGCGTTCCGCTTCAGGCGCAGCACGCCTTCGTCGAGGATGCCAAACGCCACCGTCTTGCCGTCCTCTGCTCTCACGCCCTTAACCCGGTTCGACGCTTTATCCAGCACGTCCCGCAGGACATTCTCATTCAGGTCGTCGAGAATCTTGTCGAGCGCGTGTGTCAGCTCTTCCAGCGTGGGTTTGCCCTTATACTTTTTGCCCTGCTGGGAGCGCTCGACGAGTTTTTCGAGCCCGCCCAGCAGCTCGCCGGCCTTCATCCCCAAAGTTTCGGGCCCCAGCTTTTCTATCCGGCCGCGCAGGGCGTTGTCCTTGCCGCGCTCCAGCAGCCAGCGCCTGGCGCGAAGGAGTTCTTCCTGCGCGGAGCCGAGGCCTCTCTTAATTTTGGACAGCTTGTGCCGGAGCCGTTTCTTTAATTTGGGGTCTTCCTCGACCAGCTTCGAGAGGGCGACCTCTTCGCCGCCGACCAACAATCTCTCGTCGGCGTTTTTGATAACCTTGTCGGCGTTCTCATCGAAGAGCGAAATCTCGTCGAGCTTGTCCATCACGAAGCGCAGACGCCGCAGCCTCCACTTCAGGTCGTAGCGAAAGAGGAAGAGGTTCTCGGAAAACTTGTCCCTGACCTTTTCCTGGTCGGAGGCTTTCATGAAGTCGGGCGGGGGCGACTTGCGACCATTCAGCCCGTAGGGGTCGTAGCGCTGGTTGCGCCATTCGGTCACGAGGTCGTAGCGCAGGGCCCGGAACTCGTCCGACTCTGCGTCGAAGCCGGCGGCGCGCGTCAGCATCAGGGCCAACTCGTCGGTCGTCTCGGCGACGCGCAGGCGCTGGCAGCCGCCCCAGCCCGGCCCCATGCCCTCGTCTTTAATCATTTCGCCGACGGTCCTCTCGCTGAACTGCGTGCTGTTGAGCGGAGGGTTCTCCGGCCTGACGCCGACGCTCACGTCGTGCTCCAGCCCTTTCAGGATGCGCTGCACGCGTTCGAGCAGGTGGTTGCGTTCGAGCACGCGCTGCAAGTCCTCGCGGATGCTCTCGTAGCGCGGCAGCGTCGAGAGCGACATCCAGGCGTTCTCGAAGATGTGAGGCTCTCGCTCTAAGGGCGGCTTGTCTTCGGGGTGGCGCGGCGCGGGCTCCACGTAAAACAGCTTGCGGTCCACGGGCAGGCTGGCCTGGTGGTAGGGGAGCGTGTTGATCGTGTGGCTGAAGGGGTAGTTGTCGAGCGTCCCGCCGTCGTTGAAGAAACGCCCGGCGAACGACTTCGCCGCCTCCTTCCGCCGGTCATGCTCCCCGCCGTCGCCTTTCTCCGCGCCGTCCTGCTGTTTCTTGCCGTGCCTGGGGCTCAGGTATTCCTCATAAAACCGCTGCCAGTTTGCGCGGCTCGCGCGGAGATCATGTTTCCCGCTGTAGGAGGGGTGGCGGCGCAGCACCGCGTCAATCGAGCCGAGCGACATCGGCTCGAAGGCGGCCGTGTGCGCAGACGTGCAGCGCGCCGCGTAGGCCAGGAAGGGATTGTTGTCGGCGCGGAAGTCGTTGCGAAAACAGTAGCACGGGTCCGCCTGCCCGCGGGCGCACTCGCAGTCCGGGTCGCGATCGCGCTCGCTGTAGACGAAGTGGAAGACGCTGCGGTGGCGCAGCTCCGAGACGTGCCTGTCGGCCAGCTTGAGCTTGACGATCTGCCCCTCCATGTCCGTGGCCGTGACGAACAGGTCCAGCTCCTCGACGTTCGGCGAGGGGTCCGCGGCCGCGTCGTGCTCCGGCTGGGCCGCGCCCGCCCGGCCGTCCCTTTTCCGCGCCATGCCGTCGAGCGCGTCGAGCAGCTTCAGGTACATGCGCTCGCTGTTCAGGAGCGAGCGCGGCGGCTTCTGGAGCGTCAGGGCGACGCCCTTGACCGACTGCGGGTCGTTGAGGAGCACGCCGATGTCGCCCTCCGTGACCCAGAGGCTCTTGAGTTCGTCCATCGGCTCGTCGTTGGCGAGCGCCTTGGCGAGGAAGATGGAGTTGATGCCGCCGGCGGAGCTGCCCGAAAGGATGTCCACGAGGAAGCGCGTGCGGATGGGCGCGTCGGGCGCGACCTTTTCCGGGTTGGGGATGTCCGAGACCCCGCGCTCCAGAATCTGGCCCAGTTGCCTGTAAACCTTTTCCGTCGAGCTGAGCTGCGCGTCGGAGCGAAAGGCGCGGCGCGGGTCCTTCCGGCCGGGCGCGGTCGCGCGCACCATCCGAAGCATCTCCTGCGAGACCCCGTTCATGTAGATGGCGAGCGACAGGCCGCCGTACATCACGACGGCGAAGCGCAGCTCCTGCGTGAAGGCGACGGGCGGCGGCGGCTGCTGCTGCTCCGCGGCGGGCGTCGCGGGCTGGGGCGTGCCGGGCGCGGGCACGGCGTTCACGTTTGTGCTGGGCATGAGGAACTCCTCGGCGAGCCGAAGCGCGCGAGCCGAACGCCCGCGCGCGCGAAGTTGAGTGCGTGGTGCGCGTCGTCGCGTGGAGAGCAGACGCGCGCCCTCTGGAATCGTCGGGACCATCCCGTTCGCCCGCACGTTATTTCCAGAGCGCGGCAAATGTCAACAATATTTTTTTATGGCCGGGACGCGCTGCCGAGATAATTGGGGGGCGCGCCGCTGGTCCGTGATAGAATCGCTCCCGCTCGACCGCGATTTTCAAACTCGCCCGGAGGCCCGAACCGCATGACACCCATTAACGTCGTCGTAGACCTGTCCCACTTCAACACCGTCTCCAGCTTCGAGACCGTCAAAAACGAGGGCGGCATCGTCGGAGTCATTCACAAGGCCACGCAGGGCACGTCGATGATCGACTCGAAGTACCACGAGCGGAAGGCCGCGGCCGCCGCCGCGGGGCTCTGGTGGGGGGCCTACCACTTCGGCGTCGGCAACGAGGACGGCGCGGCGCAGGCCAAGTTCTTCCTCTCCGTCGTCGAGCCCGGCCCGAACGACCTCCTCGTGCTCGACCTCGAAATCAACCCGAGCGGCCCGGGCATGACGCTGGCCCAGGCCGAAGAGTGGGTGAACTACGTCCAGGCCGAGACGGGCCGCTGGCCGGGCGTCTACGGCGGCTCCTACATCACGGAGCTGCTGCGCGCCCATCCGGGCGAGACGGCGCTCGGCTTCTGCTGGTTCTGGCTGGCGGAGTACGGGCCGACGCCGCACCTGCCGCCCGCCTGGAAGGAGTGGACGATGTGGCAGTACACGGACGGCAGGGACGGCCTCCCGCCGCACACCGTTCCGGGCATAGGTGCCTGCGACCGCGACAAGTACAACGGCGACATGGACGGCCTCAAAAAGCTCTGGGGCTACGAGACGGCGGACACGACCGACTCTACGGCCGCGCCGGGCGGGACTGACAACGCGCCGCCGGGCACGCCGCCGACTCAACCGTCTTAGCCCGCGTTGTAGAGGTAACGACTCATGGGAAGCACTATTCTCGTCACGGGGGCGACCGGCACGGTCGGGAGCTTCCTCGTCAGAAAGCTTGGCGCGGCGGGCGTGCGGGCGCGCGCTCTCGTCCGCAGCCGCGACAAGGCGGAGGCCGTCGAGTCGCTCGGCCTCGAAGCGGCCGTCGGCGATCTGGACAAGCCGTTGACGCTCGCGCCCGCGCTCGCAGGCGTAGAGAGGGTCTTCCTGCTCTCCGCGCCCGAGGAGCGGCAGGCCGAGCTGCAAAACAATCTGGTGCGCGCGGCGCGCGACGCGGGCGTCCGCCACGTCGTCAAGCTCTCGGCCATAGGCGTCGGCGGCGAGTTGGACGCGATCTCGCTCGGCCGCGTCCACCGCGAGACAGAGGAGGAGATCGAGCGCGCCGGCTTTGCCTACACGCACCTCCGCCCGAACGGCTTCATGCAGAACAGCTTCATGTTCGCCCCGTCCATCAAATCGCAGGGGGCTTTCTACGCGCCTTACGGCGACGCCGAGGTCAGCTACGTCGACGCGCGCGACGTGGCCTCGGTCGCCTTCCACGCGCTGACCGAGGACGGCCACGAGGGCAAGGCTTACGAAATCACGGGGCCGCAGTCGCTCTCCTACCACGACCTGGCGCGCGAGCTTTCCGCGGCGCTCGGCCGCGAGGTCAGGTACGTGGAAGTTCCGATTGAGGCGGCGCGCGCGGCGATGGTCGGCTCCGGGATGCAGGAGTGGACGGCCGATACGCTCGTCGAGTTATTCGACTTCTACAGGGACGGCCGCGCCGACCGCGTCCGCGACACCGTGCGCGAAGTCACGGGCCGCGACCCCATCACCTTCGCGCAGTTCGCCAGAGACCACGCGCAGGCGTTTCAATGATGACGGATTAAAAGGGAAAGGGGCGAAACGACTCAACCCTTCGGGGCGAAGACGCATCTGATTCGGGGGCGCGCCGCTGTTTGTGCGCGCCCTCTTTTGTGTGGCAAACTGACTTTTTCGATGAGCCGCGCCGGGCGGCTCCGTGGCTTTATGAAGGTATTATTCATGCTCAGACGAATCGCTTTGACGTGCGCCGCGCTCGCGGCCCTGCTCTTTATCCAGCCAGTTATTTTCGGCCCGTCGAGGGTGGCCGCGCAGACCGCGCCCGCCAGGGACGTGGTGATGATTCTGCCGTTCGAGAACACCTCCTCGAATCTGCCCGAGTACAACTGGGTCGGCGAGAGCTTCGCCAACTCGCTGGCCGACCTCCTGAAAGTTCCGGGCCTCGTCGTCCTCACGAACGACGAGCGCGAGTTGGCCTACCAGCGGCTCGGGCTCCCGCTGACGACCATCCCGTCGCTCGCCACGGCCATACGCCTGGCGCGCGCGGCCAACGCGACGATGATCGTGCTCGGCACCTACAGCGTCGCGACGGCCGGCGAGGACAAGACCGCGGCCGCGCTCCTCGGCACGGCGCGCGTCATCAAGGTCAACGAGGGGCGCTTGATGGGCGAGGTGATGCCGGACGGCCGCTGGGCGTCGCGCGTCTTCGACTTCGCCGACCCCCTGACGCAGTTGCAGAGGATGCAGGGCCGCCTCGCCTTCGACATCCTCTACGCGCGCGACAAGGCGTTCCCCTTCACCCGCAACGAGCTGATCGAGCGCGCGACCAAAGTCCCGCAGGTCGCCTTCGAGACTTACCTGAAGGGCGTGCAGACCGACCACAAGGAGAAGCGCGTCAACTACCTGAAGAACGCGCTCAAGATTTACTCGGACGAGAAGGGCGGGGCCGTCTACCCGGAGGCCGCCTTCGAGCTGGGCCAGTTCTACTTCCAGGAGCAGGACTGGAAGCAGGCCGCCGAGTACTTTTCGAGGCTCCAGAAGGAAGACCCGCACTACACTGAGGCGGCCTTCCACGCGGCGCTCGCCTACGACAGGCTGGGCAACCAGCGCGCCGCGCTCGACGCGCTGATGCCACTGACGCCCGAGAACTCCAAGACGCCGCTGACGAGCGTGGTCAACAACGCGGGCGCGCTCTCGCTGAAGGCGGCGCGCGAGGAGAAGGAGACGAAGGAGCGCGACGAGCTGCTCGCGCAGGGCACCAGGTTCCTCAAGCGCGCGGCAGACTCTTCCTCGGCCGACGACTCCGTCGTCCGCTTCAACTACGCCTACGCGCTCTTCCTCGCGGGCAAGTACGCCGAGGCCGCCGAGCAGTTGCGGCCCATCATCGCCGCGGACCCGAAGGACGGGCAGTCCTACTTTCTGCTCGCCAAGGCGCTGGAGAAAATGGGCCAGGAGGAGCAGGCGGCGGCGGCCGACAACCAGGCCCGACTCTTCCTCGTGTCCGCTTACGCAAAGTGGCAGGTCGAGTGGCAGAAATCGCAGACCACTTCGAACGTGGCGCTGCGTCTGAAGCAGTTCAACCCCGGCGACCGGCCCTCGTCCGCGAGTGGGGACGGAATAGAGATGGTGCCCACTTCGGGCAGCCCGCAGGAGTTTCTCGCGCAGGCGCAAAAGCTCTACCAGGACGGGCACGACGAGGAAGCCCTACAGCTCCTGCGCCGCGTGCTCACTTTGGAGCCGACGAGCGCCGACGCCTTCCTCCTGATAGGGCGCATCAACCAGCGGCTCGGCGACCAGCAGGCGGCCATCAGCGCGCTCAAGACGGCCATCTTCTGGGAGTCCAGGACGATTGACGCGCACATCCTTTTGGGCCGCATCTTCCTCGAACTGGGCGACCGCGCGCAGGCGCTCTCCTACGCCCGCAGCGCCATCCAGATTGACCCCAACAACCAGGAAGCCATAGCGCTCCAGCGGCAGGTGGAGACGGGGAGCAAGTAAGAAGGTAAGAGGAAAAAGGTAAAGGTAAAAGTAAGTAGCGCGGAGCGCCGCATTTAATAATGAGCGGCTTTCCGCCTCCCCTTTTACCTTTTTCCTTTTGCCTTATGTTAGAATGCGCGTCCAGCCGGTTGGGAGTTTCACTTAACATCAGAGATGACTAGTTCACAGATCGTTTTCGCGGCCTCGCTGTTCGTCGTGCTGGCGCTGGGGCTCTTTGTCGTCGCGCTCTGGAGGCACAAGCGGGCCGGCTCGGGCGACGTTGATCTCCTGGGTGCGTCGGCCTCTGTCGAGACGACGCTCGGGCCTGAGGGCTCGGTGATGGTTCGCGGCGAGTTGTGGCGCGCGCGCTCCAGTACGGGCGCGAGCCTTGAGCGCGGCCGCGCGGTCCGCGTCGTCGGCGCGAGCCGGCACCTGCTCTTAGTCGCGCCCTTGCGCGCCAATTCTTCCGAGTAACCTACGGCGACCGAGTCCGCGCTTATGGCGATAGACACTCACAAATACGCCGACCGGGTCGAGTACAAGACGCGTCACTCGGCGCTCGAAGAGTTCGGCCGCGACGAGCGCAAGCCCGCCGTGCTGCTCCTGAGCGCGCTTCTCCTCTCCGCGCTCTTCTTCGGCCTGGGCCTGCTCGTCGGGCGCTGGACTGCCCAGCCGAACGTCGCGGCCGTGGCCCCGTCAAGCTCGCCCGCGACCCAGGCGACGCCCGCGCCATCGCCGCAGCCCGCGGCCGCGCCGGCTGCGACCGCCCCGAGCCCCGCGCCGTCGCCCAGCGCCGCGCGCCGCTTCTCCGTCCTCGTAGCCACTTACGACACGCCCGAGAAGACGCAATCGCTCGTCAAGTCTCTACAGGAAGCAGGCTACACGGACATACGCACCACGAGCCCACGCGCCGGCGCGCAGCGGCCCAGCTACTCCGTCCTCGTCGGCCGCTTCACCCAGGACGAAGCCCGCGAAGCCGTCAAACGAATGCGCGGCACAAATGACGCGCGCCTCAAGAACGCGAAAGTGATAGAAAGCAGTGGGCAGTAGGCAGTAGGCCGTGGGCAGTTAAGACCAAAAACAAGAAGGCGGCCGAGTGTGACCAGCGCGGCCGCCTTCTTGTCTTTCTTTTTACTGCCAACTGCCCACTGCCTATTGCCTGCTTCATGCCTAATCCTTCCGGCTTTCCAGAAAAGATTTTTCCGTGGCACGCGATGTGCTGAGCATAATGTCGGCAAGCACGAAATGTAACGTGCCCCCGCCGCCATCAACCCTCTGAGCGCCGCCTGCCGCTGCGCCAGCCGCCCGCCGAGCGATCCTTCAGTTTAACTCTCCGAAACGAGAACCCGGTCAGAAATGGCCGGGTTCGCCCGCTTTTACAGGCTTTTATTTCATCTCAGGACCAATCTCCCCCTATATCTTACGCCTCCGCGCCCCCTTTCCGACGGTGACACACTCGCGCCCTTCCAAGTGCGAGAGACGAAATTTGTCACCGGCGTGGTGACGTTTTCTGTCGAAATGACCGTGCAGGTAGACCATTTCGGCAGCGCCGTGGTTGATCGCGTCTACCCGCGGCGAAATTTTTCCCCACCGTCAAAAAAATTTCTTCCCGCCCGGTCCGCTCAAGACTCGCGCCCGCGCATTTGTTAAACTCGCGCCCATGGACGACGCCGTCACGCTCGACGCGCCAATACGTGGGCGACTGCTCGCTCGGCTCAGACGCCGCGCGCGCGCCGCCGCACCCGCGCGCGCCGAAGCCGCCCTGGCGCTCCTGTCCGCGGCCCTGCTCATCTTCTCGTTCCCGGATTTCAACCTCTGGCCGCTCGCGTGGGTCGGACTCGTCCCGCTCTTCCTCGCGGTCGCGCGCAGGCCCGGCCGCGGCCGCGCGTTCCTGCTCGGGTTGATTACCGGCACAGTCTACTTTTACGGCTCGTGCTACTGGCTGACGTACTCCATGATTCGCTACGGCGGCATCCCGCCGTGGGTCGCGTTCCCGCTGATAGTTCCCGGCGCTCTGCTCCTGGGCATCTTCCCCGCGCTCTGCTCCATGGGGCTCGCGCGCGCAGTGGCGCGCTGGGGGGGCCGCGCAATGTTCGTCGCGCCGCTCATGTGGGCGGCGATGGAGTGGGCGCGACTCGGCGTCACAGGCCAACTCTGGAACGCCGTGGGCTATTCGCAGGCTTACGCGACGCCGCTCATACAGTCCGCGCGCTGGGGCGGCGTCTACCTCGTCAGCTTTCTCATCGTGCTCGTCAACGCGGCCGTCGCGCACATGCTCTTCGAGCGGACGGCGCGCGCGACGAAGTGGGGCGGCGCGGCCATCGTCTTCGCGGCCCTCGTCATCCTCGCGGCCTCTCTGACATCAGGCCCGGGCGCACAGACGACTGAGCCGGCGGCGGTCGTCGTCGCGGTTCAGCCGAACGTGCCGATGGACCCGCAGGAGTCCCTGGCGGAGACGGCCGCGCTCGTCGAGCGCCACTACCAACTGAGCGAGAGCGGGCTGGCACAATTCGCGGACAAGTTCCCGAACGTCCCGCGCGTCGTCATCTGGCCCGAGTCGCCCATGTATTTTCAGTACGCGAGGGACTCGGAGTTTCGTCAACTCATCGCGGCCTTCGCCAGGAAGAGTCACGCGTCCGTCCTCTTCAACTCGCAGGAGCCCGCGCCCGCGGGCGGCAGTTACAACTCGGCCGTGATGGTCAACGAAGAGGGCCGGCTCGTCGCGCAGTATGATAAGATTCGCCTGATGCCGTTCGGGGAGTACGTGCCGCTGCCGCGCTGGCTGCCGTTCGTCAGCTACATCCCGACGATGGTCGGCGACTTTACGCCCGGCGCGCAGTACACGCTGATGCCGTTGGGCCAGGCGCGGACGGGCGTCTTCATCTGTTTCGAGTCGGCGTTCCCGTACCTGTCGCGCCACTTCGCCGCCGAAGGCGCGGACGTGCTGGTGAACATCTCGAACGACGGGTATCTGGGGCCGACGCCCGTGATGCGGCAGCACCTGGCGAACACGGTCTTCCGCGCCGTCGAGAACAACCGCGCGGTCGTGCGCGTGACGAACACGGGCATCACGGCCTTCGTCACGGAGCGCGGCGACGTGCTGGACGCGACCGAAGGCTTCCGGCCCGAAGTGAGGACGTGGGCCGTGGGCCGCGGTTCCGCCGGCAAGACCTTTTACACGAGGTTCGGCGATCTCTTCGTCGGCATGTGCGCTGCGCTGAGCCTGATTGTCGTCGCCCTCTCGTGGAGGAAGGGCGCGCGAGCTTAAGCAAACAGGGTTTGAGAGGAATCAAGCAATGATCGAGACAGTATCGCTTCTGGAATTACGCAACGCCTACGAGAACCTGCGCACGCGCGTGGAACAGCTCGGGAGGTTTCTTTGATGTCGCCGCGAAGCGCAACGAGTTGAAGCGCATAGAGGATCGCGCGAGCGAGCAGGATTTCTGGAACGACCAGGAGGAGGCGCAGAAGCTGATGGCGCAGCGCAGCCGCCTGGAGCGCACCATTCAGCGTCAGGAGCAGTTCGAGTCGGCCATCTCTGACGCGGGCGTGCTCTTCGAGTTCGCCGAAGAGGACGAGGACTCCATGCGCGAGCTGCGCGCGCTCGTCGAGCGGTTGACGAACGAGGTCGGGCAGGCGGAGACGGAGTTGTTGCTTTCGGGCGAGAACGATTCTTTGAACGCCATCTGCACGATCACGCCGGGCGCGGGCGGCACCGAGTCACAGGACTGGGCCGAGATGTTGCTCAGGATGTATTTGAAGTGGGCCGAGCAGCGCGGCTTCAAGACCGAGATTCTGGACTTGCAGCCGGGCGAGGAGGCTGGGATTAAGAGCGCAACTTTCAGGGTCGAAGGCGAGTACGCCTACGGGCTGCTCGCGGCCGAGGCGGGCGTGCACCGCCTGGTCCGCATCTCGCCCTTCGACCAGGCCGCGCGCCGCCACACCTCGTTCGCTTCCCTCTTCGTCTACCCGGAGATTGACGAGAACATAGAGGTGGAGATTAACGAGAAGGACTTGAGGGTTGACACCTACCGCGCGACGGGCGCGGGCGGCCAGCACATCAACACGACCGACTCGGCCGTGCGCATCACGCACCTGCCGACCGGCATCGTCGTCTCGTGCCAGAACCAGCGCTCGCAGCACCAGAACCGCGCCGTCGCCATGCAGGTGCTGCGCTCGCGCCTCTACGAACTCGAACTCGAAAAGCTGCGCGCCGAGACGGCCGAACTCGAAGCCAACAAGCAGGACATCTCCTTCGGCTCGCAGATTCGCAACTACGTGCTCGCGCCCTACAGGCTCGTCAAGGACGCGCGCACCAAACTCGAGCGCGGCGACGTTGATTCAGTGCTTGCGGGAGACATAGACGACTTCATCAAGGCGTACTTACTTTCGCGCCGGGCGGCGTGAGAGGCAAAAGTTCAGACGATGAGAAGTAGGCTCGATGTGCCTCTACGTAACGGCCACACTGCCCTATAACGTCAAAGTTGAATCCGTAGCTTCGGTCTTTGAATCACACGCGCTTGGTTTTCGGCTGATCTCCAATCCTCAAGTCTCCGCACAGATTGAGCCGGGGGATTTGTATGTTCTAACCACGAGAGGGTACTGTGACTGCGATACAGCCTTAGGCTCTCTCAACCCCAGGGATATTTATGAATCTGTGAGCTACGAGCGCGAGTTGAAAAAATTCCGAAAGCAGGGTTGGGGCGAAGCAAAGATTCAGAGGTGGCTTGAAGAAAAGGAACAGGCGAAGGAAAGGTATATGCGCGAAGCCCGGCATCGGGCTGAAGCGAGTGCGACTGAGGCGGGCCCCTGGGTTGATTTCATTGCCAGTCTGCTCGGGTCCGGGTATGCGCCCAGAATCGGATTGCTCTTGCACATGTATGGCGGAAGTTTCGGCGGAGAACGCATTGACATCCTCGGCAGAGAAAAGGTCAGCCTTAGAGATTTAAATTCGGAACGGCTCATGAGGATGCGGGAAGATGTGCTGTACGAGTTCGTCGGTTAACGAACCCGTATTCGCTTTACCGGAGAGTTTATGGCAACTACACAGACTGAAGCGCGGGCGAAGGCGGTCGCGCCCAAGAACACGCGGCGCAACGAGATCATAGCCATCCTGCTCTGCGCCGTGGGCGTGCTGCTGGCCCTGTGCCTAGTCTCCTACAGGCCGAACGACCCCTCCTGGAACACGGCCGCCGCGGGGGCGACGCGCAACTGGGTCGGCCCGCTCGGCGCGAACATCGCCGCCACGCTCTTCCAGTTCGTCGGGCTCGCGGCCTACCTGCTGCCGCTGCTGCTGCTCGCCGCCGCCTGGCGGCGCTTCCGCACGCGGCGCATACGCGCCCCGCTCTCCAGGGTCGTAGGTCTCCTGACGCTCGTACTGGCCGCCTCCGCGCTCTGCAACCTTTACGTCACGCGGCCGCTCGTGGACATGAGCTACAGGGCGGGCGGCTTCGCGGGCGCGCTCATCTCGGACGTGCTCGTCAGCGGGCTGAACACGGCGGGCGCGACCATCCTACTCGCGGCGCTCGCGGCCACGGGGCTGCTGCTCGCGACGAACTTCTCGTTCGTGCGCGCTTACGAGTGGCTCGGCGGCGAGTTCGGCAACCGCTTCACCTTCTTCCGCAACCTGCCCGGCCGCTTCCGCGCTTGGCGCGTCGCCCGCCGCGAGCGAGCGCAGGAGCGCATGAACATGCGCCGCGCCGCCCGCGAGGAGAGGGCCGCCGCCCGCGAGGTCGCGTTGCAGACGTACGAGAAGTCTGCCGCCGAGCGCGTCGCGGAGTTCATGAACGAGACCGACGGCGTCTCGGCCGCCGCGGCCATCAAGCGCGCCGCGAACGTTTCGGAGACTGCGGCGTCGCAGCCGACCATCACCGCGCCCGAAGGCGCTAAAGCGGTCGCGGCCTCAACTGTCGCCGCGTCAGTCG